>CAVQJU010000005.1:0-216564 GCA_963712905.1 uncultured Acidobacteriota bacterium
CCCCGCTTCTACGCTGCCGCCGCCCGTGCGCCGACCGCGTTCAGGGGAACCTTCTGAGGTTACTAGAACAAGCTAACCCTGTCAACCCCTGCCCACGGCAGATACTGCTGAACTTCCGAAGGGGTTGCCTGTCGCCCGAGTTGAAACGCCTGCTGGAGTAGTTCCTTGCAGAGATTTCCGAGGACCGACCGTCCAGAGAGTATCTCAGTACCAAACCGCCGCGTCAAGACCTCACGGCTGAACTTTGAGCACGTGCTTCTGACGCCGCCCTTTTCCGAGCACGACCAGTACCTTCTCCCACACGTCGACAGCCGTGAGCTTTCGTTTGGGATCTTTCTCCGCCACATCATTCACGTAGATCCCACCACCGAGAATGAGCCGCGTGGCCTCACTGCGCGAGCTCGCGAGGTTCGTGTCCACGAGCCACTGCACCAATGGCTTCTCTTCAAGCTGCTGCATCGTCACATTGGATGAAGGAACGTCGGCGAGAGAATTCAAACGATCTTCGACTGAGAGCGCCCATGGATTCTTGTTAAACAACTGTTCCGACCCACGAATCGCCTTCTCGACTTCTCCCGATCCGTGCACGAGCGTTGTGACTTCACGCGCCAGGACCCGCTGCGCCTCGCGCTTCTCGGGCGCGCTCCTGGTGACGGCCTCGAGCTCCGCGATCGCGGCCTGATCGAGGAACGTGAAAAGCTTCAGGTAACTCACAACATCACGGTCTTCCGTGTTCAACCAGAATTGATATAGCTGGAACGGCGAGGTCCGCTCGGGATCGAGCCAGATCGTCCCCGATTCCGTTTTTCCGAACTTGCCGCCCGACGCCGTCGTCATCAGCGGCCAGACGAGCCCGTGCGCCTTCTTCGAGCGGAGCCGCCGGATCAGATCGATGCCGGCCGTGATGTTGCCCCATTGATCGCTGCCGCCCATTTGCAGCGTGCAGCCGAACCGATCGAAGAGCTCGAGGAAATCGCGCGCCTGCAGCAGCAGATAGCTGAACTCCGTGTACGAGATACCGTCCTCGCTCTCGAGGCGCCGGCTCACGGATTCCTTCTGCAGCATGTAGTTCACGGTGAAGTACTTGCCGGTGTCGCGAAGAAATCCCAGCAGATTGAACGAGGCCAGCCAGTCGGCGTTGTTGACGATGCGGGCGGGGTTGGGTCCGGCGTCGAAATCGAGAAAACGCTCCAGCTGCTTCCTGATGCCGGCGACGTTCTCGTCCAGCTGCTCTCGCGCGAGCAACTTGCGCTCCTGCGACTTGCCGCTGGGATCGCCAATCATGCCGGTGCCGCCGCCGACGATGGCGATCGGATGGTGCCCGAAGCGCTGCAGGCGCGCCAGCCCCATCACCGTCAGCAGCGAGCCGACATGGAGGCTCGACGCGGTGGGATCGAAACCGATGTAGGCCGTGACCGCCTCCCGTTCCAGCAGGTCGGCCAGTTCTTCCGTGGCCTCGGATACCATGCCGCGCCAGGACAATTCGTGGTAAAGGTTGGTCACGTCGAAGCCGAACGCTACTATATCAGCCGATGGTGATGACACGGCGCGCGGTCCTCAAGACCTTCGCGACAACCGCGGCTGGAGCCGTGACGGGACTCGGCGCGTACGGCTATCTCTACGAGCGTCACCGGGTGTCTGTAACGCGAGCCGACGTAGCCGTCGCCGGCCTGCCGCCCGCACTGACCGGTCTGCGCATCGGCATGCTCACCGACGTTCATCGCAGCCTCTGGGTGTCCCACGAGGACGTCGCACAGGCCACGACCCTCCTGATGGCCGAGCAACCGGATCTCATCGTCCTCGGCGGCGA
Source organism: uncultured Acidobacteriota bacterium (assembly GCA_963712905.1). GTDB lineage: Bacteria > Acidobacteriota > Vicinamibacteria > Vicinamibacterales > CAVVIG01 > CAVQJU01. Next base: position 1,811 of record CAVQJU010000005.1, read on the forward strand.
TTACGTGACCTGGGGAGATCGCGAGTACGTCCAACAATCAGCCGAGGCGCTGGGCTCGCTCTCGGCGCCGAACGGCGTGTACGGGATTCTCGGGAACCACGATGACGACCACGACATGCCGGCGGCGCTGACGAGCCGCGGCATCCAGGTGTTGAAGGACGCGCGGACGCGCGTCACCGTCAAGGGCGAAGCCATCGATCTGGTCGGAATCCGTTTCTGGACCAAGCGGGGCAGCGACATCGCCACCGTCGCACGCGGCGCGACAGGCTTTGTCGTCCTGCTGGCGCACGATCCGCGGCGGCTCACCGAGGCGGCCGCCCTGAAGATACCGCTCGTCCTCTCCGGGCACACACACGGCGGACAGGTGGTGCTGCCGGTCGCCGGTGCGGTCGCCGCCCAGAAATTTCCAGTCATCGAAGGGATCGGCCGACGGGGCCAGACGACGATGTTCGTGAGCCGCGGCCTGGGGACGGTGTACGTTCCGTTGCGGATCAACTGTCCGCCGGAAGTGGCGGTGCTCAGCCTTCGTCCGGCCGCTGCGTAATCACGCGCCGACCGCTGATCTTCCAGCGCCCGTCGAGCAAAATCCTCAGGGCCTCGGGATAGATCCGATGCTCTTCGATCAGAATCCGCTCCGACAACGTGTCGACCGTGTCGCGGTCCAGAACGGGAACGGCCGCCTGGAGAACAATCGGCCCCGCATCGAGGGCACTATCGACCAGATGCACCGTGGCTCCGGACACCCGGACACCATGCTCGAGCGCCTGTTGTTGCGCATGCAAACCGGGGAAGGACGGAAGCAGAGACGGGTGGATGTTCACGATCCGATCTGGGTAGGCCTCCAGGAGCACCGGCCCGACCAGCCGCATGTACCCTGCAAGGCACACGAGGCCAACGTCACGTCTGCGAAACTCCTCGACGATCGCGCGCTCGTACAAATCACGGTCGGCGTAATCTGCCGGAGCCAGAAGAACGGCGTCGATGCCAGCCTCGCGGGCCCGTACCAGGCCTTGGGCCCCGGCCCGATTCGAGATGACGACCGTCACCATGGCGTCGAGCTGCCCACGGGCGATGGCGTCGAGGATTGCCTGAAGGTTGCTGCCCCGGCCGGAGATGAGGACGGCGATCCGCCGATTCACGGTGCGTCCGTGTAGCGGACTTCGCGCTGACCGGTCGTCACGCGACCGATGAGAACGGGCGACGACCCTGATTGCCGCAGCGCCTCGACCGCCGGCCCGGTATCCGATGGGGCGCACACGACAATCAGCCCGATGCCCATGTTGAAGGCGCGCAGCATTTCATCGGTCGCGATCCCGCCCCGCTGCTGAAGGAAGGAGAAGATCGGGGGCGTGTCCCAGGCCCTCGGATTGACAGCGGCCGCCGTGCCTTCGGGCAACACGCGTGGAAGATTTTCCGTGATGCCTCCGCCGGTGATGTGGGCCATGCCCTTCACCAGCCCGCGCTCGAGCAGCGGCCTGATCGCGTTCAGATAGGACCGGTGGGGAGCCAGCAGCGCGTCCCCAACGGTGGCGCCGATTTCCGGGACGAATGTGTCGTGGCGAAGGCCGGCGGCATCGAACAGCACCTTCCGGGCCAGCGAGTAGCCGTTGGTGTGCAGGCCCGCGGACGGCAGGCCTATCAGCGAGTCGCCGGGGACAATCGATCGACCGTCGATCACGCGGGACTTCTCGACGATGCCGACGATGAAACCGGCGATGTCGTACTCGCCGTCGGCGTAGAAACCCGGCATCTCCGCGGTTTCGCCGCCGAGCAGCGCGCATCCGTTCTCGCGGCATCCACGCGCGACACCGGCGACGACCTGCTCCGTGACGTCCGGCGACAGACGCCCCGTCGCGACATAGTCGAGGAAGAACATCGGCTCGGCGCCCTGGACGAGGATGTCGTTCACGCAGTGGTTCACGAGATCGGCGCCGACCGTGTCGTGCCGGCCCGTCATGAACGCCACCTTGAGCTTGGTGCCGACGCCGTCGGCGCTCGACACCAGCACGGGCTCGCGGAATCGGTCGCGGTCAAGCTGGAACAGCCCGCCGAACGACCCGATATCCGACAGCACGCCCGAGGTGAACGTAGCTTTCGCGAGCGACTTGATCCGGCGTACGGTCTCGTTGCCCGCCGCGATGTCGACGCCGGAGTCGCGGTAGTCCATCAGAAGTCGAGCTTGCCGATCAGCGTGCGGGTGAGCTCGCGCGCGGGCGAATTCTCGGGTGAGTCCCAGTAGGTGCGGCGAACGAACGCAAAGAACCGTTCCTTCTCGTAGTCTTCCTCGAGGATGTCGAACCCCTCGGCCATGAGCTCGATTGCGGCGTCGCGCTTCGGGTGTGCCTGAAGGATCGTCATCATCAACGGCGTCCGGCGCAGCGCGACCGTGGCGATCGCCAGAGACACCGGAGCGCGGGTCGGATCCTTGGAAGGAATCCCGACGGTAAACAGGGCTTCGGCGGCCTGCGTCCGGCCGGCGACCGCGAGCGCGGCCAGGCCCGCCGCCGCCGCGCGGAGATTCGGCTGGAAGCCGGTCGTGGTGCTGGCGAAGTTCAAGGTGTCGACGAGAAACTTTTCGTGCGTTTCGCAGTTCACGCCGAGCAGACAGATCGCCGCGGCCACGTACGGCTGCGATGGCTCTGGCGCCGAACGTTGGAGGGTGGCCAGCACGTTCAGCGCACGAGGATCACCAATCTTGCCAAGAGCAATCGCGGTGTCGTTGCGCAGCGGACCGTCGAGCGCGGCAATCGCGGCGAGGGAATCGTAGGCGTATTTCGCCTTGAAGTCTCCCAGCGCCTCAATCACGGCGGTCCGGAAAAAATCCTGGCCCCGGCCCGCCTCGCGCACCAGCGCGGACCGGACCCGGGCGCCCTCGACTCCAGGACTCGAGGCCTGCGCCGCGAGCGCCCGGACCAGCGACGGACGGACGAACTCCCCGCTCTCCTTGTCCATGGCCGACAACAGGTTCGGCACGAGGGCCCGGTCGGGATTGTGCTCCAGGAAGCTGTACCCGACGCTGCGGAGGCGGTCATTCGGGCTCGTCAACACGTCACGGAGGACGTCCCGCGCGCGCGGATCGTTGAAGCCGGTGAGCAACACCAGCGCGCGGTATCGCACATACCCGTCGGCATGGTCCGACACTGCCTGCATGAGCGCGGGCACCGCCTGCGCGGCCAGCGTGCGGCGAATCGTCCGCGAGGCCTTCGTGCGGGTGTCGTAATCGAGCTTGCCAAGCGAGTCGATGGCCTCGCGGAGTTCGGCTGCGGAAACCTCCTGCGGCCGCGTCGGTTCCTGCTGTGCGCGCAGCAGCACGCCGGGGGCCAGCGCCACCCCGCACAGTGCGAAGGCAAGCACGCAGCGCATGTTCATTTGGCGACGGTCTCGACGTGCTCGGCGGTATCCGATCGTTCGGTCTTGTCGAGCTTCAGCGCGAGCTGGAGGTAGCTGGCTTCGTCGCGCGGGAAGCTCACGGGGTAGTGTCCCGTGTAGCACGAGCTGCAGTACTGACCCCGTTCGGATCCCAGGACGCCGAGCATCCCTTCGTGGCTCAAATACCCGACGCTGTCGGCGTTCAGGTACGTCGTGATCTCCTCGAGCGTGTGCGTCGCGGCGATGAGCTCGGACCGGTTTGGCGTGTCCACGCCGTAGAAACACGGGGAGATCGTCGGCGGGCAGCTGATTCGCACGTGCACCTCGGTCGCTCCCGCCGCCCTGACCATCTTGACGATCTTCCGGCTGGTCGTGCCGCGCACAATCGAATCGTCGACGAGCACCACGCGCTTGCCCTCGAGGATGCTCCGCACCGGGTTGAGCTTCACCTTGACGCCGAAATGACGGATGGACGACTGCGGCTGAATGAACGTGCGGCCGACGTAGTGATTGCGGATGAGGCCCATCCGAAGCGGGATCTTCGACTCGTCCGCGTAGCCCATCGCCGCGCACACTCCCGAGTCGGGCACGGGGACCACGACGTCGGCTGCAACACCCTGCTCGCGGGCGAGCACGCGGCCGAACGTGGTCCGCACTTCGTTGACGCTTTTGCCGAAGACGTAGCTGTCCGGCCGGGAAAAGTAGACGTGTTCGAACACGCACTGCGCGAGATGCGCCGGAGCAAACGGCTTGATCGACCGCATCCCCTCGGCGCTGATGATGAGGATCTCGCCCGGCTCGACGTCGCGCACGAAGGTCGCGCCGATCAAATCCATCGCGCACGTCTCGGAGCAGACGACGTACGCGTCGCCCAGGCGCCCGAGCGCCAGCGGGCGGAAGCCGTGGGGATCGCGCACGGCGATCAGCCGGTCGCGCGTCATCATCGCGAACGAAAAAGCGCCCTGCACCTGTGACACGGCGTCGATGACGGCGTCTTCGACGGTCGCCTTCTTCGATCGCGCATACAAGTGCAGTACGACCTCGGTGTCCGTGGTCGACTGGAAGATGGACCCCTCGCGCACGAGCGCATCCTTGAGCTCGGTGGCGTTCACGAGGTTGCCGTTGTGGCAGATGGCCATCTGGCCGTGCGCGCAGTCGATGAGAAACGGCTGGGCATTCGCGACCCGGCTCTCGCCCGCGGTCGAATACCGCACGTGGCCGATCGCCATCGACCCCGACAGCTCCGACAGGCTCCGGCTGTCGAACACGTCGGCCACGTAGCCCATGGCCCGCGACAGACGGATCAGGTGACCGTCGGACGCGGCAATCCCGGCGCTCTCCTGGCCGCGGTGCTGCAGTGCGTATAACCCCAGATACGTCATGTTGGCCGCTTCGGGGTGGCCGAAGATGCCGAAGACGCCGCACTCCTCGCGGAATTTGTCGAACATAAGTCTCCCGGCGGGTTGCAACCCGCCGCTACGGCCCCGACGTTCACCGCTCACGCCACCCGCTTCGCGAAGTACCGCTCAACCGCGTCCGCCCAGGCGCGCTCGGCGTCCACGAGCGTCACATCGACCGCGACGTCGCCGCCGACGGCGATCCGCAGCGAGCGGCCGCCCGTCCTTCCGATGATCCGCGATGGAACCCCTGCCGCGGTCGCTCTGCGAACCACCTCGGAGACAGCCTCTGGCGCCGCGGACACGACCACGCGCGACGCAGACTCGCCGAAGAGCGCGGCCGCCCTGTTGACAGACTCCGTGCGCGCCACGGCGAGGCGATCAATCGAGACGTCCGCGCCGATACCGTCCGTGTCGAAGCAGCATTCCGCGAGCGTCACGGCCAGGCCGCCATCCGAACAATCGTGGGCCGACCGCATGAGCCGTTCGGCCGCCAGTTCGACGAGCAGCATCTGCAGCGCGCGCTCGGCGCCGAGATCCAGCGCCGGCGGCACGCCGCGCACAACGCCGTGCACCATCTTCAGATACTCGCTGCCCCCGAGCTCGCCGCGGCCCTCGCCGAGCAGCACGATGACGTCGCCGGCAGCCTGAAACCGTCGCGTGACCACGCGATCGGCATGCTCGAGCACGCCGACGATGCCGATGACGGGCGTCGGGTAGATCGCGCGCCCGTCCGTCTCGTTGTACAAGCTGACGTTCCCGCCGGTGATTGGCGTATCCAGTGCGCGGCAGGCTTCGCCAATGCCCTCGATGGCCTGAGCCAGCTGCCACATGATCGCCGGCCGTTCCGGGTTGCCGAAGTTGAGGCAGTTGGTCGCCGCGAGCGGCTTGCCGCCGGCACACGCGACGTTTCTCGCCGCCTCCGCCACCGCCAGCATCGCACCGTGCCGTGGGTCGAGGTAACAGTACCGGCCGTTGCCGTCGACCGACATCGCCAGCGCACGGCCGGTTTCCTTGATCCGCACGACACCTGCGCCCATGCCGGGCAGGTTGACCGTGTTGGTGCGCACCATGTGGTCGTACTGACGGTACACCCACCGCTTGCTGCCGATCGCCGGCGATCCAAGCAGCGTCAGGAGCGTGACTCCCGCGCCCGTTTCAGGCGCCGCGGCTGCCAGCTCGTCGAGATCCAGCTTCCGGACGTCGGCGAGATACTCAGGCGTGGCCATTGGACGACGATAGAGCGGCGCCTCGTTCGTCAACGCGCCGTTTGGAATCTCGGCGACGACGGTGCCGCGTTCCTTCACTCGCAGCATGCCGTCGCCGGTCACCTGGCCGATGTGCGACGCATGCAGGTCCCACTTGTCGAAGATGCGCTCGACCTCGGTTTCCCGCCCGCGCTTCACGACGAGCAGCATGCGCTCCTGCGACTCCGACAGCATGATTTCGTACGGGGTCATCCCCGTCTCGCGCTGAGGCACGAGGGACACATCGATCTCGACGCCCGCGCCGCCGCGGGATCCCATCTCGGTCGTCGAACACGTCAGGCCGGCCGCGCCCATGTCCTGGATGCCGATCAGCGCATCGGTCTTCATGACCTCGAGGCACGCCTCGAGCAGCAGCTTTTCCATGAACGGGTCGCCGACCTGCACGGCCGGCCGCTTCTCGGCCGACTTGTCGTCGAACTCGGCCGAGGCCATGGTCGCGCCGTGGATGCCGTCGCGCCCCGTCTTCGCGCCGACGTAGTACACGGCGTTGCCGACGCCGGAGGCGACGCCCTTGATGATGTCGGTCGCCTTCGCGATGCCCAGGCAGAACACATTGACCAGCGGGTTGCCCGCATAGGACGGCTCGAACGCGATCTCGCCGCCGACGGTCGGAATCCCGATGCTGTTGCCGTATCCCGCAATCCCCGCCACCACGCCCTCGAGAATACGGCGCGTCGCGGCATCGTCGAGCGAGCCAAACCGCAGGGAGTTCAGCAGCGCGATCGGGCGCGCCCCCATGGTGAAGATGTCGCGAATAATCCCGCCGACGCCGGTGGCCGCGCCCTGGTAGGGCTCGATGAACGACGGGTGATTGTGCGATTCGATCTTGAACACGGCGGCCAGGCCGTCGCCGATGTCCACCGCCCCGGCGTTCTCGCCGGGCCCCTGCAGCACCTGGGGCCCGCCGGTGGGAAGCGTCTTCAAATGTACGCGCGAGCTCTTGTAGCTGCAGTGCTCCGACCACATGACCGAGAAGATGCCGAGCTCGGTCAGGTTCGGCTCCCGGCCCATGAAACCGACGATGCGATCGTACTCGTCGGGTTTCAGGCCGTGCCGTTCGAGCACCTTCGGGTCGATCATGCCCGCGCCACCAGGGCTCCGGTCTTGATGGACTCGACAGCCGACTCGAAGACGCGCAGGCCGTCGGCGCTGCCGAGCGCCGACTCGCACGCCCGCTCGGGATGCGGCATGAGACCCACGACGTTGCGCGCCTCGTTGCACAGGCCCGCGATCGCCGCGGCCGATCCGTTCGGGTTCGCCTCGTCTGTCACCTGGCCCGCGGCGTTCGTGTATCTGAAGATGATCTGCCGGTTCGCCTCGAGCCGCGCGATCACGTCGGGGGGCGCGAAGTAGTTGCCTTCGCCGTGAGCAATCGGCAGCCGCAGCACCTGGCCCGGGCGGCACGCGGCCGTGAACGGCGTGTCGAGCTGCTCGACGCGGACGTGGACGTGCTCGCACTGGAACTTGACGCTGCGGTTGCGCAGCATCGCGCCTGGAATCAGCCCCGCCTCGAGCAGAATCTGGAACCCGTTGCAGATGCCGAGCACGGGCCCCCCGCGGCCGGCGAAGGCGCGCACGGCGTGCATGATCGGCGAGAAGCGCGCGATGGCCCCGGTCCGCAAATAGTCGCCGTAGGAAAATCCGCCGGGAAGGATCAGAACGTCGGCGCCTTTGAGGTCCTCGTCCTTGTGCCAGATGAACTCGGCGTCCTGGCCGAGGACGTGCTTCGCGGCGTGGTAGGCGTCGTGATCGCAGTTGCTTCCCGGAAACACGACGATGCCGAATGTCATGTCAGTCCACCTCGATGCGATAGCTCTCAATCACCGGGTTGGCGAGCAGCTTGTCGGCCACTTCGGAGGCCATGGCTCGCGCCTGCGCGGCCTCCGATGTCGCCAGGTCCAGCTCGAAGTACTTCCCCTGGCGGACGTCCTCGACGCCCTTGTAGCCGAGCGAGTGCAGCGCGTCGGCAATGGTCTTTCCCTGCGGATCGAAAACGGACGTTTTGAGCGTGACGAACACACGTGCGCGCATGACCTACACCCCTGCCGGAACGGACGGGAAAACGCGTTCGAGAACCGCATCCACGTGCCGGTACTGCTCGTCCAGATCGAACGCGCGTTCGATCTCCGCCTTCGTCAGCACGCCGGACACGTCGGTGTCAGACTCGAGGAGCGACTTGAAATCGCGCTGCTCGGCGTACGACAGCATCGCGTTCCGCTGCACCCATTCGTACGCCTGCTCGCGGGAAACGCCCTTCTGCGCCAGCTCCAGCAGGACGGTCCCGGAGAAGACGACACCACGCGAGCGGTTCAGGTTCTCGCGCATCCGATCCATGTGCACGACCATCCCGGTGACGATGCGCGTGAATCGGCGCAGCATGTGATCGAGGGCGATGAAGCTGTCGGGCAGGATCACGCGCTCGACCGAGGAATGCGAAATGTCGCGCTCGTGCCAGAGTGCGATGTTTTCGAAAGCCGCGTGGCAATTGGCGCGGACAAGGCGCGCGAGGCCGACAATCTGCTCGCACCCGATCGGGTTGCGCTTGTGCGGCATCGCCGACGAGCCCTTCTGTCCCTTCGCGAACGGCTCCTCGACCTCGCCGATCTCCGTCTTCTGCAGGCCTCGGATTTCCAGCGCGAACTTCTCGAGCGAGGCGGCCGTAATGGCGAGCGCCGACATCAGCTCGGCGTGCCGATCGCGCTGAATGACCTGTGAGGCGACAGGCGCCGGCTCGAGCTCGAGCCGCCGGCAGACCTCGGCTTCGACCGACGGCGGCAGATGGGCGAAGGTGCCAACCGCGCCGGAAATCTTGCCGACGCTGATCGTGGTCCGCGCGCGGCGGACCCGCTCGATATCGCGATCGATCTCGGCGTGCCACAACGCCAGCTTCAGCCCGAAGGTCGTCGGCTCGGCGTGTACGCCGTGCGTTCGGCCGATCATCGGCGTCCGCCGATGTTCGAACGCCCGGTGGCGGACGGCGGTGTTCAACCCCTGAAGACCCTTCAGGATGACATCGCAGGCCTCACGCATCTGCAGCGCCTGTGCCGTGTCGATGACGTCGGACGAGGTCATGCCGAAATGCAGCCAGCGGGCCGACGGCCCGACTTTCTCGGCCACGGCCTCTGTGAACGCGATGACGTCGTGCTGGGTGCGCTGTTCGATCTCTTCGATCCGCGCGATGTCGAACCCGCCCCGTTCCCGGATGTCGCGGGCGGCGTCGGCCGGTACGATGCCTGCGGCCGCCATGGCCTCGGCGGCGGCGGCTTCGACGAGCAGCCAGGTTTCGTACCGGCGCTGGTCGCTCCAGATGCGCCCCATTTCAGGGTGCGTGTAGCGTGCAATCATTCCTAGTTGAGATCGAGCCGTTCCTGCGGCAGCTGCAATCCGTTGACGTTGCCCAGGACGGTCGCTGCCAGTGAGCCGTTCCTGAAAAGATCCACCGCCACGCGCTGGACGTCCGCGGCCGTCACCCGCTCGATGCCCTGCAGCGTCTCGTCGAGTCCGAAATGCCGGTCGAAGTAGATTTCCTGCCGCGCCAGATGCGACATCCGGCTCGCCGTGTTCTCCAGGCTCAGCATCAGGCTGCCCTTGAGGTGGTCCTTCGAGCGCTGCAGCTCGGCGTCCGGCACCGGCATCTGCTTGATCGTGCGCAGCTCCTCGACGCAGAGATCGATCACTTCCCCGACCGCCTCGTTCGAACAACCCGCATAGATCGTAAAAGAACCCGCGTCGCGATACGCGCTCAGGCCGCTGAAGACGGCGTAGGCGAGGCCGCGCTTCTCCCGGACGTTCTGGAACAGGCGCGAGCTCATCGAGCCCCCGAGCAGCGTGTTGAGGACGTAGCTCGAATACCGGTCGTCGTGCTTCTGCGGATAGCTGCTGACGCCGAGACAGACGTGGCTCTGCTCGAGCTCCTTGTTCCTGATGAGCGTCTTCGGCACCACCGTCGGCGCATCCTCGGTCTGGGGCTGGCCGACCTGCACGAGCGACCCGAACTTGTCCTCGATGAGATCGCGGACGTGCGCGTGCTCCAGGTTGCCTGCCGCCGACACGATGAGGTTCGGAGCCGTGTACGCGTTCGTGAAGTAGGTCCGGAGGAGATCGGCGTTGAACGACTCGACCGTCTCGCGCGTACCCAGAATCGGACGGCCGAGCGCGTGATTCTCCCAGAACCCCTGGGTGAAGAGCTCGTGGACGAGGTCGTCCGGCGTGTCCTCGACCATCTTGATCTCTTCGACGACGACCTTCTTTTCCCGCTCGAGATCATCGACCGTGAAGGCCGGGTTGCGGACGATATCCGACAGGATGTCGATGGCGAGCGGCAGATGCTCGTCGAGCACCTTGATGTAGTAGCTCGCGTATTCCTTCGCCGTGAACGCGTCGAGCTGTCCGCCGATCGAATCGATCGCCTGGGCGATGTCCTCCGCGGATCGGGTCGTGGTGCCCTTGAAGAGCATGTGCTCGACGAAGTGCGCGATGCCGCCGCGCTCGGCAGCTTCATGGCGCGAGCCGCGCGTCAGCCAGACGCCGATGCTGATCGAGCGGACCGCCGTCATCCTCTCAGTGAGAAGACGAAGACCGTTACCGAGAACGTCTCTGACGATCGGCGGATTCGACAAGGTGTTGGACTCGCAGCAGGAACGCGTTGACCGGATCGACTGGGCCAGAAATGCGCCGCAAAGCCTTTAGAGAGAGTAATTTACCGACCCGCGGCCATTCTAGCATGGCAGGATGAATCCATCAAGATCCAACGCGGCCCGAGACTCGCGGCGCATCGGAGATACAATTTCCTGATCCGCCAAGTAGTTAGAAACGGGACAGATATCGTGACGCTCATCCGCCCCGACCTCGGCAATCTGGACCGGCCGGCCCTCGAAGCCGTCCTCGCCGAACGCGGAATCCCGCGCTTCCGCGCCCGGCAGATCTTCGGCTGGATTTACCGCCGCGGCGTCACCAACGTCGCCGCGATGACAAACCTGTCGCGCGAGCTCCGCGAAGCGCTCGCCACGGATTTCGAGCTCACGACGCCTGAGCTCGTGACCCGCGAGCGTTCCGTGGACGGCACCGAGAAGTTCCTGCTGCGCCTTGCGGATGGCCGGCAAATCGAATCGGTGTTCATCCCGGACACGCCGGCGATGACGTTCTGCATCTCGACCCAGGTCGGCTGCGCCATGGCCTGCGCGTTCTGCCTGACCGGCAAGATGGGCCTCGTCCGCAACTTGACGGCCGGCGAAATCGCCGGACAGGTGCGTGTCCTCGCCGGCGCCCTGGCGATGCACGACAAGCCATTCAACATCGTCCTCATGGGCATGGGCGAGCCGCTGCACAACTACGATGAGACAATGCGCGCGCTGCGCATCCTGAACGATGAGCACGGCCTCGCCCTTCCGCCCCGCCGCGTGACGCTGTCAACGGTCGGGCTGCTGCCGGCGCTCGAACGGCTGGCGCAGGAGCCGTTGATGCCCAACCTGGCGATCTCGCTGCACGCGCCGACCGACGCCGTACGCGGCGAGCTCGTGCCCCTCAACAAGAAATACGGCGTGAAGGAGATTATCGACGCATGCGAGCGGTTTCCGCTCGCCCGGCGCCGCCGCATCACGTTTGAGTACGTGTTGCTCGCCGGCGTCAACGACTCGCCCGACGCGGCGCGCCGGCTGGCGAAGCTGTTGTCGGGCGTCAAGTCGAAGGTCAACCTCATCCCGCTCAACGCGGCCCCCGGCATCCCGTTCGAGCGTCCCGACGACCGCACAATCGATCGGTTCGCGCGAATCCTCGCGGAGCGCGGGCTGCTCGTGTCGGTTCGCAAGAGCCGCGGCCGGGACATCCGGGCCGCGTGCGGACAACTCATCGTGGACGGCCAGAAGCGCTCGCCGGGACAGACGCTCGCAAACGTGCTCGGCCGAGAAACTCCGGCCGCCAGTTCTCGTAACGTCGAAGCATGACCCTTACGCGCGCGGCTGGTGCCTTGTTCGTCCTGGTCATGCTCCTCGGGGCACCCGTCCTGGCGCAAACGCCGGCCCCCGGGCTCGCGTTCGAAGTCGCCTCCGTCCGTCCCTCGTCGAAAAGCATGGGCGACACCGCTCCCGTGGCGCTTGGTCTTCGCCTGGACGGATTGCAGGCCCGGATCGGAGCCCTGACGCTCCGCGACTACATTGCGATGGCCTACCGCATGAAGTCCTACCAGGTGATGGGAGCCGAGTGGATCTCGACCGATCGGTTCGACGTGAATGCCAAGCTGCCCGAAGGCTCCAGCGTCGATCAGATCCCGGCGATGATGCAGTCGCTGCTTTCGGAGCGATTTGCTCTGAAGTTTCATCGCGAGCCGAGGGAGCAGCCGGTCTACATGCTTCTCGTTGGCAAGCCGCCGCTGAAACTCAGAGAGAGCCCGGTCGATCCGGATGCCCCCGCTCCGACGGCCGCCGTGAACATCTCGGCGACGGGCGGCGCCGCGGGCGTGGCGGTCAACCTGGGCAACGGATCGTCCTACACGTTTGCCGGCGGCAAATTCGAAGGGAAGAAGATTGCCGGACGCGTGCTGGCCGACGTGCTGGAACGCTACACCGATCGGCCAGTCATCGACGCGACGGGCCTGAACGGGACCTACGACTTCTCGTTCGCCGTCACGCCCGAGGATTACCAGACGCTTCTGATTCGTGCTGCGGTGAATTCGGGAGTGTTTCTTCCGCCACAGGCCCTGCGCGTGCTCGACAACGGCGGGGATCCACTGGGTGACGCGCTGTCCCAGCTGGGACTGAAGCTCGAATCGCGCAAAGCGCCGGTCGATCTGCTGATCGTCGATCAAATCCTCCGGACACCAACGGACAACTGAGCGCCGGTCACGCCACCAGTTCGCCCTCGTGGGGCGACCGGATCAGCACGCGGACGCGTTCGTTGCGCGGACGGCCGGCGGGAATCCGAAGCTTCAAGTAGTTGTCGGTCACGACCGTGGACCCGTCGTCGATCGTCAGGGCCGGGCGAACACTGTCGATCTGCGACAGCCTGAACCGCTCTGCCAACCGCGCCGCGACCTCGCGAACGCGCCGGCCGCGTTCACGAACCACCGCGCCCGGCACCTTGCCGCTCATCGACGTGGCGGCGGTCCCGGGCCGATCCGAGTACGGGAACACGTGGACGTGCGTCAACGGCGAGCGTTCGAGACACGCCGCGAGCTGGGCGAAGTCGTCCTCCGTCTCTCCCGGAAACCCGACGATGACATCCGAGCCGATTGACGCGTGCGGTATCCGCTCGCGGATGAAGTCCACGAGAGCGTTGTAATACTCGATCGTGTAGGGGCGGCACATGGCCGCAAGCATGCTGTCGCTCGCGTGCTGCAACGGAAGATGAAAATGCGGGGCGAAGCAGCCGTCTCCGACGAGCTCGACGATCGCGCGCGAACAGTCCATTGGTTCGAGCGAGCTGATCCGGAACAGAACGCCAGTAGCCAGCCCTTGAAGTGCGCGCAACAGTCCGAGGAGTGACGAGGCAGGCGACAGGTCGCGGCCTGTACCGACCCCAGGTGAACACCTGTCAGCGCGATCTCTTTGAATCCAGCCGCCGAAACTCGCTGGACCTCGTCGAGTATCGCCGCCAACGACACGCTCCGCGGCTGGCCACGCGTGACCGGGATGATGCAGTACCGAGCACTGTTGGGCGCACCCGGTCTGAACGCGCAGTGTGAAGCTGGTACGGCCGGCCACGCCGGGCTCGATCGTGGCGCCGCAGGCGCCGTCGCCAGCGCCAAACCGCGCGGCGGTCGTCAAACCGAGATCGTCGGCAATGAGCGTGATCAGCCGCGGCTTGTCGTCGTTCCGGATTACGCGGACGACGTTCCGCAGCTCGCCCACCTCATCCGGCCGCCGCGTCGCGTAACAACCTGTCACCACGATCCTGGCCGCAGGGTTGTCGCGCGCGATCCGGCGGATTGTCTGCCTCGCCCCCTGATCCGCGGTGGCCGTCACCGAGCATGTGTTGACGAGGACCAGGTCGGCCTGATCCGGCGCCGCCGGAACGGCGCCCCGGGCGAGGAGGTCCTCTTCGAAGCCGAGTGAATCGGCCTGGTTGACCCGGCAGCCAAAGGTGACGACGGAGTATTTCACAGCGCCTTCCGACCGATGTCCCGCCGGAGCTGCATGCCGTCGAAATGAATGGGTGCCACGCCGGCGTACGCGCGCGAGATCGCTTCGGAGAAATCGCGGCCGCGGCCGACGACCGTCAGCACACGCCCGCCGGCGGTGACCAGTTGTCCGTCACGGATCGCGGTCCCCGCGTGATAGACGGCGACGCCGGGAATCGCCTCCGCCTGCTCGATGCCGGTGATCGGCTGCCCCGATTCCGACGGGTCTGGATAGCCGCGCGACGCGAGGACCACGCCAACCACTCGATCGCTTCCGAGCCGGCATGCCGCATCACGCAGCTGCCCCTTCGCAGCGGCCAGCAGCAGCGGCGCGACGGGTTCGTCGATGAGCGGCAGGATCACTTGCGTCTCGGGATCGCCGAGCCTGACGTTGAATTCGATCACTTTCGGGCCATCGGCCGTCAGCATGAGGCCGACGTAGAGAAAGCCGCGGAACGGATGGCCTTCACCGGCCATCCCGGCGATGACCGGGTCGACCACCTCTCGCATGACCCGCTTCGACAGCGCCGCGTCACACAACGGGCTCGCCGCGAAGGCGCCCATCCCGCCCGTGTTGGGCCCGAGGTCCTCGTCAAAAATCCGTTTGTGGTCCTGGGCCGAGCCGATCGGCAGCGCGCGCGTCCCGTCGCTCAGCACGAAGAACGAGACTTCAGGCCCGGCCAGACACTCTTCGATCACGACGGTGTCGCCGGCCGCGCCGAAGCGGCGGTCGCGCATCGCGGCGACGAGCGCTTCTTCCGCGGTCGCCAGGTCCGCAGCAATCACGACGCCTTTCCCTGCGGCCAGGCCATCAGCCTTCAGGACGACCGGCATGCCGAACTCCCCCGATCGCACGACACGAAGCGCATCGTCGAGCGATGCGGCGACGTGAAAACGCGCGGTCGGGATCCCGTGGCGCGCCATGAACGCCTTCGCGAACCCCTTGCTCGATTCCAGTCGGGCGGCCGCGGCCGTCGGACCGCAAATGTGCCGCCCGGCCGCCATGAAGCGGTCCGACACACCCAGGCTCAGCGGTAACTCGGGCCCGACAACCGTCAAATCGGCGCGCTCCCGCTCCGCGAGGGCGAGCATGGCGTCGGGCGAGTTCAAGTCGACGGCGGTGATTGGCACGATGCGCCCGATGCCGGGATTCCCCGGGGCGCACGTAAGGTCGTCGAGGCCGGGATCGGCCGCGAGGCGGCGGACAAGGGCGTGCTCGCGCGCGCCACTCCCGATGACCAGAACCTTCATTGTTTGAACGAGTTATGGCGTGTGACCGCGCGTCGGAGCGGCAAGGCCGGGATCGGGACTATTTCGTTGACGTTGAAGGTGTTTGCGCCTAGAATCCGCCGTTACGTGATAGCCTAGCACATTTGAGTGAAGCCACCCGAAAGGGGTGTGAGTGACGTGGCTGAAGTGAAAATCCAGGAGGGCGAATCAATTGAAAGCGCCCTCCGCCGGTTCAAGCGGAAGGTACAGCAGGAAGACATCATCAAAGATATCAAAAAGCATTCCTTCTATTTGAAGCCCGGCGATAAGCGCCGGGCCAAACAAGCGCTGGCCCGGAAGCGCAACCGTAAGAAGCTCCGACGCGAAGTCGAGTAAGTTCGAGCGGAGCGACGACGACCGACCGACGAGGTAGCGACCGATGGAGTTCCAAGACCGGATCCTTTCGTGCGTGGACTGCGGTGCGGAGTTCGTCTGGACGGCGGGGGAACAGCAGTTCTTCGCCGACAAGAACTTCAAGAACGAACCGAAGCGCTGCAAGGCATGCAAGGGCAAGCGCGCCAGCCGTCCGGCGGGCGCTGTTGCCAGGGAGCGGGTAGAAACCGTTACCCAGTGTTCGGCCTGCGGAAAGGAGACAACGGTCCCTTTCAAGCCGACGCAGGGACGCCCGGTCTTCTGCAAGGAATGCTTCCAGTCCCGGAAATTCGCCGGGGCCGGGGGCGTCTAGCTTTCACCGGCCTATTTCACAGACAACGATCAACCCCGTACGCGCTGGCGGCCTCTGGCCGCCTCGCGTGCGGGGTGTGTTAAGCTCACGGCGGCGCATACATTCTGGAGCGTTTTCCATGCAGATCGAGGAACGAAACGTAGGCGACGTGGTCGTGCTCGACCTCAAAGGCAAGGTCACGCTGGGGGCGGGCGACGAGCTGCTCAAGGACAAAGTCAACAGCCTGGTCAATCAGGGACATCGGAAGATCATCCTGAACCTGGCCGATGTGCCCTACGTGGACAGCGCCGGTCTCGGTGAAATCGTCCGCACCTATACGACCGTCAGCAAGAACGGTGGCAGCCTGAAGCTGCTCAACCTCACCAAGCGCATCACCGATCTGCTGGCGATCACGAAGCTTCTCACCGTGTTCGAAACGTTCGACGCCGAGAGCGACGCGGTCCGGAGTTTTTCGGCATCGGCCCAGGTCTAACCGTCAGCCGCGCTGGTGGCGCGTACGGCTTCATCTTCCATGGCGGCGTCCGGTCCTCCAGTGACCGCGGTACCGGGGCGCTCGCTTGCCTTCAACCTCCTCATCTCGCTGCGGCCGGGCCAGTGGACGAAAAATCTACTGGTCTTCGCCGGCCTGCTGTTCGCCAAGCGCCTGTTCGACGCGGCGGCGGTCGCCGACGCGATGGCGGCGTTCACGATTTTCTGCGCGCTGTCGGGCGCGGTGTACCTGGTGAACGACATCGCGGATCGCGAGATTGATCGGCGGCACCCGACCAAGGCGCGGCGCCCCATCGCGTCGGGCGCGCTCCCGGTCGCGGTCGCCGCTTCGTCAGCCGCGGCGCTCACCGGCGGTGGTCTCGCCGGGGCCTTCGTCATCAACAACAAGTTCGGGTGGGTGGCGCTCGGCTACCTCGCCCTGCAGGTGCTCTACTCGGCGAAGCTCAAGCACATCGTCATTCTCGACGTGCTCACGATCGCGATCGGGTTCGTGCTGCGCGCCGTGGGCGGCGCGTTCGCGATCGACGTCGAGATCAGCCAGTGGCTGCTCGTCTGCACGATCCTGCTGGCGCTGTTCATCGCGCTGGCCAAACGGCGGCACGAACTGGTGCTGCTGGCCGACGGGGCCACGGGGCACCGTCCGATTCTGGGCGAGTACAGCGCGTACCTGCTGGACCAGATGATCGCGGTGGTCACGGCATCGACGCTCGTCGCCTACATCTTTTACACGATCAGTCCCGAGACGCAGGAGAAGTTCGGGACGACATTGCTCGAGCTGACGATTCCGTTTCCGATCTACGGAATCTTCCGGTATCTCTACCTGGTGCACCGCCGCGAGGGCGGCGGCAGTCCGGCCGAGCTGCTGCTCACGGACCGCCCGCTGCTGGCCTGCGTCGCGCTGTGGGCGGCATCGGTGGCGTTCATCATCTATCGGTAGGCGGGACGGCAGTCCCGGCCCCAACACTATGGCCGACTTCAACATTCGATCCGATTCGGTCAACGTCGAGCAAATCATGGAGCAGATCCGCGCGCGGATCCGCGAGAAGCGCGGCGTTGACTACACCGAACAGCAGATCAGCGAGCTGGCCGCCGTCAAGATGGAGAAGTTCCTCGACGCGCGCGGCGTCCGGTCGGACCTGCTCGAGGAATTCCGCCGGATGCGGCCCCCGGTCGACGCGCCCGTACGGCCGAACTACGTGTTCGACGAGACCACGCTGTTCGACACGCACCGCGCGCCGATCCGCTGGATCCGCCGGCTTCTCCAGCCGATCCTGAAGCTGTTCTTCAACCCGAACCCGCTGATTCAGGCCCTGCACATTCAGTCCCAGCTCAACACGATGCAGGCGCAGGCCGAGGCCGAGCAGCTCGCGCGCGGGCCGGCCCGCGACCAGCTGACGTTCGAGGTGATGCACAACCTCGTTCTCGAAGCCACACGCATGGGGATCGAGGTGAAGAACCTCAAGATGCGTGTCGAGTCGCTGTCCAGCCGCCTCGAGTTCAACGAGCGTCGGGCCCGCGTGCTCGAGAGCGCGGTGGTCTACAAGGCGCCGGAACAGCCGGCCGACCGCGGGTTCCAGCAGCCCGCCGGGACGGGCCGTCCCGATGTCGAGAGCCGGCAATCCGAGCCGCGGTCGCAGCCCGACTACCGGCCGCGTCCGGAGGCCGCTCAGGAACGCCGGGCGCCATCCGCGCCAACGCCTGCCGCACCGGGCGCACCAGGCGCCCAGCCCGGCGCGCCGGAAGGCCCGGGCCAGCGCAGCCGGCGCCGTCGCCGCCGCCGCGGCCGCCGGGGCGGGGCACCAGCAGCGAACGTCATGGGGGCCGAGCCTGTGCCGGGCGGAGGTGCTCCCGTTCAGCAGGCAGACGGCCACCCCGGCGCCGCCCACGAGCCTGACCACGAGTCTGATCACGAGGTCGAGCCGTCGCCTTCGGACGATCCACCGGATGCGGCGGACTTCGTCCCCGGGGCCCCCGGCGGCCCCGGCGATCCTGAGCCCGACGACGCGCAGTGAAGCTGGCGATCGTCGTTCAGCGCTACGGCCCCGCCATCAACGGCGGCGCCGAGCTCCACGCCCGCTACATCGCCGAACATCTGGCCCGTCACGCCGACGTGGAGGTGTTGACCACGTGCGCGACCGATTACGTGACGTGGCGGAACGAGCTGGCGCCGGGCGTGGAAACCGTCAACGGCGTGTCCGTGCGGCGGTTCCGCGTCAAGCACCAGCGCGATCCGCGGCTGTTCGGAAAACTGTCCGACCGCGTCTTCGATGAGCGGCACTCGCTGGCCGACGAGCTCGACTGGCTCGATGCCGAAGGGCCGACCAGCCCGGCGCTGGTCGACTACCTGAGCAAACACGGCGGTTCGTACGACTACTGCGTGTTCTTCAGCTACCGGTACTACCACGCCTACCACGGCGCGCGCGCGGTGCCGGCACGCGCGATTCTGGTGCCGACAGCGGAACGGGACGCGGCCGTCGGCCTCCACATGTTCCATCCGGTCTTCCGCGGCGTTCGCGCGCTGATGTACAACTCGCACGAAGAGCGCGCGATGATCCAGGCCGTATCCGGCAACGAGCACGTGCCCGGGATCGTCGTCGGCGTGGGATCGGACGTGCCGCAGAATCCGCAGGCCGCCCGGTTCCGGCAGAAACACAACATCCGTGGCCCGTTCGCCATCTACGTGGGCCGGATCGATCAGAACAAGGGCTGCCCCGAGCTGTTCGATTTCTTTCAGCGATATGCGAAAGAGCCGACGGGCCGCCTGTCCCTCGTGCTTGTGGGACACTCGCTCCTGCCGATTCCCCAGCACCCCCGCATCCGCCATCTGGGCTTCCTGGACGACGCCGACAAGTTCGACGGCATGGCCGCAGCGGATCTCCTGCTCATGCCGTCCTATTTCGAGAGCCTCTCGATGGTGGCGCTCGAAGCGTGGGCGCTCGGCAAGCCGGTCCTCGCCAACGCGAAGTGCGAGGTGCTCAAGGGCCAGTGCGTGCGCAGCAACGCGGGGCTGTACTACGAGCGCTACGCCGAGTTCGCCGAGACGCTTCACGCCATCGAGCACAATCGCTGGCTGAGCGGGTCGCTCGGCCGGAACGGGCGCCAGTACTTTCAGAACAACTACGACTGGCGTGTGATCGAGCGGAAGTACCTGGACATGCTCGCGGAGCTGCAGGCCAACCCGGCGCGGCACACCATGGATCCCCTGCCCGGCCGTGCCGAACGGCGGCGCGACGACCTCGCGGCGGCCCAGGACGTGCTCGATCGCCTGCCGGGCGCGTCCGGTCAGGACCGGAGGCGCGCGTAGTGCGCATCCACCAGGTGCTCGCGACGCTCGGATACGGCGACGCGATCGGCCACGAGGTGCTCGGCATCCAGCGTGTGCTGCGCGCGGCCGGCCACGAATCGGAGATTTTCGTCGAGACGGCCGACTCGCGTCTCGAGGCGCTGACGCGCGACTACCGCGAGCTGGTGGACTTCAGCGATCCCGATAACCTCCTGCTCCACCATTTCTCCCTCGGGTCGAAGGCGTCGCGCACCGCCTACGCGCTGCCCGATCGGATGGCGCTCATCTATCACAACATCACACCGCCCGAGTACTTCATCGGGGTGCACCGCACCCTGGCGCGGCAGTGTTTCCGCGGCCGCCGCGAGCTTCGCGCCTACTCGGATCGCTGCGATCTCGCGATGGGCGACTCGGAGTTCAACCGCCAGGACCTGGCCTCTCTCGGTTTTCCGCGTACGGCGGTCCTGCCGGTCGTCCCGGACTTCTCCCATCTCGACCGGCCGGCGAACCACGTGCTCTCCGCCCAGTTCGACGACGACTGGACGAACGTCATGTTCGTGGGCCGGGTGATCGCGAACAAGAAGATCGAGGACGTCATCCGCTTCTTTCACGCCTATCACTCGATGTTCAATCCCCGCTCGCGGCTGCTGATCGTCGGCGCCCAGAGCGGGTTCGAGCGGTATCTGGCGTCGCTTCACCAGCTGATCGCCGAGCTCGGGCTGTCCCACGTTCACTTCACGGGTCACGTGTCCGACGAAGAGCTCGTGGGCTTCTACGAGGTGGCCGACCTGTTCCTGTGCGCCAGCGAGCACGAGGGCTTCTGCGTTCCGATCGTGGAGGCCTTCTACATGCAGATCCCGGTGCTGGCCTTCGCCGCCACCGCGATCCCGGCAACGATGGACGGTGCGGGCGTACTGTACGAGACGAAGGATCCCCTTCACGTGGCCGCCCTGATGGACGCGATCATCTCGAACACCGGGCTCCAGGATGCGATCGTCGAAGGCCAGGCGGCCGCCGTGGACCGTCTGCGTTCCAGGGATTTTGCGGGAACGCTGCTCGGGTTCGTCGACGAGATCGTGGGCGGGCCCAGGGCGCCGGCGCCGCACGTCACCTACGACTTCTGGCATCAGTTCGACGCCGCGCAGGCGCTCGAGGAGCTCCGGCTGTACCGGCCGTCCATCTACAAAGCGCTCCCGGAGGCGCCGTGATCGTCAACCAGTGGGTGCCTGCCGCCCACCGCGGCGACGCGATCGGCGACAGCGCACGGCGGGTCCGCGACCTGCTCCGGCAGCTCGGCCACTCGTCCGACTTGTACGCCCTGTCCATCGACGACGAGCTGACCGGCGACGTGCGGCCGTTCAGCGACCCGGACGCGCGGCGGGGCGACCTGACCATCTTTCACTACGCCCTCCCGTCGCCGATGACCGAGGCGTTCGCGTCGCTGGACTCCGGGCGCATCCTGCAGTATCACAACGTGACGCCCGCCGCGTTCTTCGCTCCCTACGATGCCAACCTGTTCCGGCTGGCCGCGCTCGGCCGGAGCGAGCTCGCCACGCTGGCGGGACGCGTGGATCTGGCGCTCGGCGACTCGGAGTACAACCGTCAGGAGCTCGAGCAGCTCGGATTCCAGCCGACCGGCGTCTTCCCCATTGCCGTCGACACGAGCCGCGTCACCCGGCGCGTCAACCGGCCGTCGCTCGAAGGCATCCTGGACGACGGGCTCGTGAATTTTCTGTTCGTCGGCCGGATCGCGCCCAACAAAAAGATCGAAGACCACATCCGCCTGGCCGAGCACTACAAGCGCTATGTCGACGCGTACTACCGTTTCATCTTCGTCGGACGGTTCGACGTCGTGCCACGGTATTATTCGATGATTCGCGCGCTGATGGCGGAGTACCGGCTGCTGCACGATCGCTTCATTTTCACGGGTCCGGTTCCGGACGAGGAACTGGCCGTGTACTACCAGCACGCCGCCGTCTACACGTCGCTCAGCGAACACGAAGGCTTCTGCGTGCCGCTGGTCGAAGCCATGGCGGCTGACGTCCCCGTGCTCGCGTACTCGGCCGCCGCGGTGCCGGATACGCTCGGCGGCGCGGGCGTGCAGTTCGCCCCGAAGGATCTCGAGTTCGCCGCGGAGCTTCTCGGCGAGCTGGCGTTCAACGACGACCTGCGGGCGTCGGTCATCGCCGGCCAGCGCCGGCGCCTGGAGGATTTCGGCGACGCGCGGGTTTCGCGCGAGCTCACGTCGATCATCCATCAAGCCTCGTGAAACTCGCCTTCATCATCCAACGCTACGGCGCCGAAGTCCTGGGCGGATCCGAACAGCTGTGCCGGCTGCTCGCCGAACGGCTCGCCCTCCAGCACGACGTGGAGGTCCTGACCACCTGCGCCCAAGACTACGTGACCTGGAAGAACGAATATCCGGAGGGCGTGGACCGCATCCGGGGCGTGACGGTGCGGCGCTTCGCCAGCGCCGCCGAGCGCGACATCGAGTCGTTCAACAAGCTGTCCGAGTGGATCTACAACAACCCGCACAGCCGGGCCGACGAGCTCGAATGGCTGAAGCAGCAGGGGCCGTGGTGCCCGGCGCTCATCGAACACCTGAAGCGGCACCAGGGACAGTACGACGTCCTGGTCTTCTTCACGTACCTGTACGCGACAACGGTACTCGGTCTTGACGTGGTCCCCTCGCGAAGCGTGCTCGTGTCGACGGCCCACGACGAGCCCGCGATCCGTCTCGGCATCTTCAAGGACGTCTTCAGCAAGCCGGCGGCACTCTGCTACCTGACCGAAAGCGAACGACGGTTCGTGCAGGAGGAGTTCCGGGAGCGCCCGCTGCTCGAAGAAGTGACAGGTGTCGGCATCGACATGGGGCAGCACAACCAGTATCCCCGGATGCCGGCGCGCGTCGAGGCCGGCGACGGAGACGACGCCGAGAACGGCCCTTCCGAAGCGGACGAGGACGCGCCTTCAGGCATCCCCGCGCACCTCATCGAACGGGGCGTCGTCTTCCGCCGCCGTCACAGGCTGTACGGTCCGGTTGCGCTGTACGGGGGACGAATCGATCCGGGCAAGGGCTGCGAGGAATTGCTCGACTACTTCGGCGCGTACGTCGGCGACGGCGGAGAGGCCACGCTGGCGCTCATGGGCGCCAAGCTCATGTCGCTGCCAGAGGAGCCCTACGTGAGGTTCGCGGGCCTTCTTTCCGACCGCGAACGCCTGGAAGCCCTCGAAGCCGCGACGGTGGTGATCTGTCCGTCGCCTTACGAAAGCCTGTCGCTCCTGGCGCTCGAGGCGCTGGCCGTCGGCACACCGGTGCTCGTGAACGCCCGAAGCGCCGTCCTGGTGGAGCACTGTGTCAGAAGCAACGGCGGCCTGTACTACGCCGACGGCGATGAATTTGCGGAGTGCCTCACCCTGCTGGTCCGCGACACGCGCCTGCGAACCGCGCTCGGCCAGAACGGACGCGACTACATCCGGCGGAACTACCGCTGGGACATCGTGCTCGGCAAGTACGAACGGATTTTCGCCAAGGTCCGGAACGCGCGGTAGGCCTACTTGTCCTCGAAGGCGCCGGCCACGGCCGGCGTCAGCGGGTCGACTGGGGCGGCCGGGCGGGCCGGCTCAACGGGCGTGACGGGCTCGGCCGACGGGTCGGCGGCGCTTCCGCTTTCATGGCCGTTGCGCTTGCGCCTCGGCCGGATGTCGTGGCGCTTGATCATCTCGTTCAGCGTGGTCGGCTTGATGTGCAGCAGCTCTGCCGCGCGCTTCTGCACGCCGCCCGCCGCCTCGAGCGTCGTCTCGATGAGCCGTTTCTCGAAGTCGGTGATCACGTCCTTGAACGAGATGCCTTCCGGCGGGACGACAAACTGCGGCGGCAGTTGCAGGCTCGGCGTCTTCCTCACGTGATCGGGGATGAGCTCGACGCCAATCCGCGGCGATGACGTCAGCACCACCGCCCGCTCGATGACGTTTTCGAGCTCGCGCACGTTGCCCGGCCAGTCGTAGTCGCTGATCAAATCGAGCGCATCGGGCATCAGCTCGAGCCCGGTCTTGTGGTTCTCCTCGCCGTACTTGTTCAGGAAGCACTGCGTCAGGAGCGGGATGTCGTCCTTCCGCTCGCGCAGCGGCGGCAGCTGGATGGAAATCACGTGGAGCCGGTAGAAGAGATCCTCGCGGAACTTCCCTTCGTCCATCATCTGCCGGAGGTCGACGTTGGTGGCCGCGATGATGCGCACGTCGACTTTGATGGTTTCCATGCCGCCCAGCCGCATGAAGTCGCGCTCCTGAATCACGCGCAGCAGCTTGGCTTGTGTTTCGAGCGGCACGTTCCCGATTTCGTCGAAGAAGATGCTGCCCTTGTCCGCGAGGTCGAAGAGGCCCTTCTTCGGGTAGACGGCGCCCGTGAACGCGCCCTTCACGTGGCCGAAGAGCGTCGATTCCAGGAGGTCAGGCGGGAGATTCCCAGAGTTGACGGTCACGAACGAACGGTCCGAGCGCGAGGAGTTGGCGTGAATCGCGCGGGCCACCAGTTCCTTGCCGGTGCCGCTTTCGCCCTGAATCAGGATCGTCGACCGGCTCGGCGCGGCCTGGATGATCAGGTCGAACACCTGGCGCATCCTCGGGCTGCGGCCGATGATGTTCGCGAACTTGTGATACCGCTCCTGGATGTTCTGGCGGAGCGACCGGTTTTCGTGGACGAGACGTCGCCGCTCCATCGCGTTCCTGACGACGACCAGCACTTCGTCGTTCTTGAACGGCTTGGTGATGTAGTCGAACGCGCCGCTCTTCATCGCGGAGATGGCGCTCTCGACCGACGCGTAGGCCGTGATGATGATGACGGCGAGGTCCTCGTCGATCCGACGCAGCTCGTCGAGCGTGGCGATGCCGTCGACGCCGGGCATCATGATGTCCACGATGGCCGCGTCGAAGGGCAGCGCGCGCGCCAGCTCGAGGCCCTCGGCGCCCGAGGTCGCGAGCCGGACGTCGTAGCCTTCCCGAGTCAGCAGCGTCTCGAGAATCTCGCGCATGATCTCCTCGTCGTCCACGACGAGGACCGTACCTTTGTGGGAAGCAGCCATGCTAGTTCGTCGCGCTCCGCGCCTCGACCTGTTCGAGCGGCAGCGTCAGGGTGAACCGGGTGCCCTGGCCCACCGCGCTGTCGCAGCGAATCGACCCCTGATGCTCGTGCACGATCCCGTAGATGATCGACAGGCCGAGCCCCGTGCCGCGGCCGATGGCTTTCGTGGTGAAAAACGGATCGTAGATGCGCGCCAGCTGTTCTGACGGGATGCCCGAACCCGTGTCGGCGACCTCGGCGACGGCGGCGTCGCCGTCCATCCGCGTCGAAACCGACAGCCAGCCACCCCTGGGCATCGCATCGCGCGCGTTCAGGAACAGGTTGAGGAACACCTGCTGGAGCTGGTGCTCGACGCCGGGGACGATCACCGGCGCCGCCGACAGTTCGCGCCGGATCTTGATGCTGCCCACTTCGAACTGGTGCTCGAGCAGCGAGAACACGTCGCTCACCACGGCGTTGAGATCCACGGATGTCCGTTCCGCGTCCCCCGCGCCAGGCCGGGAGAGCGTCAGCAGGCCGTTGACGATCTTCGCAGCGCGGAACGTCTGCTTCTCGATCTTCTCCAGCAGGACTGTTCTTGGATCGTCGGGGTCGGCCCCGTCCAGCAACATCTGCGTAAAGCTCGAGATCCCGGTCAGCGGCGTGTTCACCTCGTGCGCGACGCCCGCCGCCAGCAGGCCGATCGAGGCCATCTTCTCCGAGATCTGCAGCTGCTCCTCGAGGCGCACGCGATCCGTGATGTCCTCGAGCAGGAGAATCATTCCGGACACGTCGGCATCCGCGGTCTGCCCCTGCAGCGGAACCGCCGTGGCGTTGATCAGCAGCTTCGACGAGGCGTCGGTTGGCGGGTCGCCGGACCGCGAGCGACGCGTCAGCGGCACGCGGAACAGCGTCGCGCCATAGGGATTCTCCCGCCAGGCCGCGCGAAGCGCGTCCACGAAGGGCTGGTCGAACACGTCGGGCAGCCGCCGGCCGATCGCGCTCGAGCGCGAGACGCCGTAGAAGCCCTCGAGCGCCCGGTTCCACCTGACGATCCGCTCGTCCACGTCGCACACCACGAGGCCATCGTCGAGCGATTCGAGGATGTTCTCGTTGAACTCGCGCATGCGGCCAAGTTCTTCGGCCTTCAGGTGCAGCTGCCGGTACAGCCGCCCGTTCTCGATAGCGGTCGCGACCTGGCCGGCCACGGATGTCAGCAGGGCCAGATCCTCGCTGTTGAACGGCTCGTCGTTGTCCTTCCGCCCGAGCGCCAGAACGGCGATCGCGCCGCCCTCGAACACGCACGGCACGAAGTAGTCGATCGCGTTGTCGCGCCAGAACTCGATTTCCTCGGCGAGAAACAGGGCGGCCGCGGTCGGGTCGTCGAGCGCGGCGGTGTAACCCGCGTCCAGCCGCGGCAGAAGCGACGAGTCGCGGGCAAGAGGTGGCACCGGTTCGTCGAATCCGAAATCGCCGATGGCCACGAAGCCGCCTGCCCGCTCGTCGGCCAGCATCAGGGCCATCCGGTCGACGCCGAGCGTCTCGACGATGCGCGTCACCAGGCGCTGGCTGAGCCGCATGACATCGAGGTCGCTGTTGAGATCGCGCGCGAAGCCGAGCAGCGCCCGGCGGTAGTCGTAGCGGTCGCGATAAAACACGCGGTCGAGGGCATTGCGGACCGACTGCTTCACCGGCTGCGCGACGAGCACGACGACGAAGGTCGCCAGCAGGGCGACGATCCAGTTGTGCTGGTCGGCGTCGTTCGCGAACAGATAGCCGGCGAGCCGCAGCATCGCGAAATAGAGAACCGCGCTCGCGGACAGGAACGCCGTGTACGCCAGCCCTCGCTTGATGATCACTTCGACGTCGCGGAGGCGGTACCGGACGATGGCGCTGGCGAAGGTCAGCGGCACGACGCAGAGCGGAATGGCCGTCAACTGCATCAGCGGCGGATCCATGCCGAGCGCCCAGGGCAGCGCGTAGAACAGCGCGAACGGGCCGACGCCAAGAGCCGTGCCCCAGGCGATCCACCGCAGCTGCCGCTGGCCGGTTTCGGACGTGATCTGCCCGAAGGCGCGCATGAGCACCGCGAGCGCGGCCATGGCGCACGAGAAGAGGTAGATGTGGTCGGCCCGGTCCAGCGCGTCGATCGCGCGGGAGAACGCCTGTCCATCGGCGGCCCCACGGGTCACGACCATCACGCGCGCCGCGCCGAGCGCAAGGGCCGGAATGTAGACCAGCGGGACGAACCGCGACCAGCCGGACCGCGATCGGGGCGGACGCTGCGGAAATTCGGCCGTGAAGTCGAGCAGCAGCGGCGGCAGCAGGACCATGGCGACCGCGTCGCCCCAATAGAAGACCCAGTCCAGCCGATCGAACGGCCCGTTGAACGAGAAGGTGAACACGCCGAAGAACGCGACGCAGAGCCAGAAGAAATGGAGCGTCGCCTGATCGTCCGGTCGGCGCAGCCGCACCGACGCGCCGACGAGCAGCGTGAAGAGCCCGACGGCAGCCAGCACGAAATACATGGGGCTGCTGCGCGGCAGCGGCGCCAGGGCGATGTCGAGGGCCTGCTGCGCCCCGAGGCGGACGATCGTGTAGGAGAGCCGCGTCCCGGCAGTGCTGCGATACTCGAGGGCGAGGACGTCCGCCGGGCGTTCGATGGGCGACCCGTTGATGGCAATCAACACGTCGCCGCGCGCGATGCCGGCTGATCCCGCGGGCGAATTCTCCGCGACCTCCGCAGCCGTCACGCCTTCAGGACGCGCCTGCCACAGGACCCCGTCCTCGACCTGGCGCCACTGCGCACGCATGGCGATGTTGGCGAGACCCAGGACGAGCAGGACCGCCACAACGGCCAGCGCGAACAGCGATCGCCCCCAGGCGAGCACACGGCGATGCGGGGTCAGCGACTCAGGCATGGATCGGGCGCAGACAGGTTGTCGGGCACAAAGCCATTAGACGAGAAGCAAACGCCGTTCCCTGATCCAGCGGAATGGACATAGCCTAAGTAATTGAAAACACTACATCTTATATGCTTGCCTGCGCGGCAGAGACACCTCGGATCCAAAATAAATAGACCGTCATCCAAAATTGTGGATCGAGAGAGAGTTCAGAACCTGAGCGTCAGCCCGCCCACGACACGTTTGGGGGCCCGCACGACGAGCAACTCGTCGTAGAGCGACTGATCCAGCCCCGCATCGTGGAAGAAGTTGCGGACGGCCACGAGCATCTCCCATTTGGCCGAGCTGAAGTCCATGAACGGGAGCGCCTGACGCACCTGGACGTCGAATCGGGCGTCGACGGCGGAGCCACCCATCGCATCGCCCCGGACGAAGCCGTCGCTCAACCGGCAGAGGAACGTCACGCGTGTCGACGTTTCGGGCACCTCGGCTTCGATGGACGTCGTGAGGTCGTGGACGCGATCGTGGACCGGTCCGGCCAGCGTCGGCGCGAACAGCACGAAATACGTGCGCGTCTCGAGCGGGCTTCGTTCGGTACGCGCGAACGAGTACTCCACCGAACCGTGCACCCGCTCGGCAATGACGGTCTTCACGCTGGCGGCGTAGCCGTGGGCCACGACGCCACCGCTGTTCGCGACGAAGTAGTGCCCCAGCGTGGCGGGCGTGAACAGCGTGACGATCTGGTTGTCGACCTGCTGGCTGAACGCCCGCACGGACACGGTGGTCGCGGGGGTGAGGTCGCGCTCGATTCCCGCCTCCAGGTGCAGCGTGCGCTCGGCCACGAGCGGGGTGCCGTCGATCGCCGCGGAGAACGTCCGCTGCGGCGGCAGCCAGATGCCGGTGTCCGCCGGCGGCAGGAACTCCTCCGCGCCCGGCGCCAGCGCGCGCAGCGAGACCAGCGTGTTGACGCGCGTGTGAGGCGCGGGCGTCAGCACGAGGGCGACGCGCGGGCTCAGCAGGCTCTTGCCCTCGAGATAATCGTAGTGGGCGAACCTGGTGCCGTAGGTCACCGAGACGGCGCGCGTCACCGTGAAGGTATCGAAGCCGTGCATCGTGCCCACGTTGCGGCTGCCGTCGGTGACGTTGCGCAGGGCCGCGAAGTTGCCGCCGTCGTACCGCTGCGTGCTGTACGAGAGGCCGATGTCGTAGCGATGCCGCGCCTGCGCGCGCGTCACGTAGTCGCCGAAGACCACCCACGACGCGATATCACCCTGCGTCAACGCGCCGCGAACCGTCCAGTCCGCGCGGTCGCCGACCGGGGCGCCCAGCAGGATGTTGGCGACGCTGCGGCTGGCGAGCGCCTTGGTGGTGAACAGATCGAGCGGCGCCTCGAACGAACTGGTCGTGAGCAGGTTGACCTGGCCGAAGAACGGGGTGTCTGCGAAGAAGCTCGAGGCGATGTGGGCCGCGCCGCTCGAAGCACCCGCGGACCGGCCGCCATCCACGTATCCGCCGTTGCCCGCGACGCCTGGTACGGAGGCCGCCTCGGCCACCATCACCTGATCCACCGCCTCGTTCAGGATGCTGCGGCGGGCGTGGCGAAGGCGCCATTCGATCTCGCTGTCCTTTGGCTTGTCTCCGGTGTCAGCTGATGCGGCGACGGGCGGTTCGGCCTCGCGGGACACCGGCTCGACGGCCTCGCCCAGCCCGCCGACGGAGGCCGGCACGATTGGCGGTGTCGACGCAGCCGCGGCTGGAGTCGCGCGGCGGAGGGCAATGATGGAAGACGCGCGGGTACTGGCCAGCACCTGCACTGTCTGCCCACGGGGCGCGCTGAACCCGGAAATATGCGCCCTGACCAGATACGGCCCCGGCGCGAGCGAACGCAGCGTCACGCGTCCCAACGAGTCAGTGACGCCGAACACGGTGCCGGCTCCCGTCGCCGAGACGACCGCCCCCGCCACCGGCACGCCGGATTCGTCCTGGACCAGGCTCTCAATCGTGCCGGACGAGGAAGACACCGCCCGCGCCGCCGCCTGCGCTGTCTGCGCCAGGACAGGGAGCGGAGCACACACCATCCCGACGCCGACCGCGAGAGCGATCAATCCGGATGCGTGTCTCATGTGCCCCCCGGCGGCCGCGGGCCGCGCGGTTACCCGGCGGTGACGGTGAAGTTAATGTCCCGTGTCAGCGACTTGTTCGCGAGCTTGTCGGTGACTTTGATCTCGAGCCGGTAGTCACCATCCGGGAACGAGGCGAGTGGGACAGCCTGACCGGTCTGCAGCTGGTGTCCCTGCGTCATATCGAACTGCGGAGGCAGCGTCGTCGCGTTCAGGGCCTGCGGGTTCGTCTTGTTGAAGAACTTCTCGGCCGCGCCTGCGGGCTTCTGGTAGAAGTTGTATTCGACCGTGACGTCCGGCTTGTTCATCGCGTCGGTCTTCGGGTTGTAGATGAGCATGAAGGTCGACAGCTCGGCCTTCTTGCTGAACTTCATGTCGAAAGCCGGGGTGATTTCCATCATCCCCAACGCATACGGCCGCTCGGCCTGTTCGTTCGGAGACAGCGGCGCGTTCAGCGGCTCGATCTTCTGGGCGATGATGACGGAGCTGGTCGTGAGGTCGGCGTTCCAGAAGTCCGGCACCGTCACCGTCTGCTTGATCAGCGACATCTTGGGCGCCGGCGCGTTCTTCTGCTGCGAGGCGGCTTCCTTGACCACGACGTAGACGTCGTAGCTCCCGCCGGCGACGGTGAACGACCGGCTGATCTTCGCGGGCCCGGTCTGGCCGGCCGTTACGGGGATGGTGTTCAGGTCTTCGTACGCGAAGCGCGGGGCTGCCGGCTTCTTGTCGTCCTTTTTCTCGTCCTTACCTGCCGGCACAGCAGCCGGTGCGGCGGCGGCCGCGTCCTTCGAGACGACCCGCCAGTACAGCGACACCGTCTGGCCGGTGGCCTTCGACGGGTCGTACGTCACCGTGAACGGGATGTACTGTTTGTTGCCGGTCGCCTTCAGGAAGTCCTCGTGCACCCACGACAGCCCGAGGTCGTTCGGCGCGGGCTGGCCCGCCGCCACGCCGTCCACGAAACGGACGACGTCCTGAATTTCCTTTTTCTGCGCATCGCTCTGCTTCTTGTCGTCCTTTTTCTGCGCGACCAGCGCGACAGAGAACGCCAAGGCCACCACAGTCGACAGCGCCGTGATGCTACGCCAATTCACCATACGACTCATCTCCACGAGGAAGTTCCGAGCAACAGCTCATCATAGGCGCGGCCCCAAATCAAGTCAAACCCTTCTGTGCATGAGACTTGGTACCGGGGCCGTCCGGCCCGGACCCCCCGTTTTGGCCCATGCTATTATCCGATTCTGGCGCGCGCGACGCTCGCCCGACCACTCCACCTATGGCCGCGCTCCTGGACGACACCGTCGCCATCGTGCTCGCGGGCGGCGCCGGTGAGCGCCTGCACCCGCTGACGAAGGAGCGCGCCAAACCCGCGGTGTTTTTTGGCGGCCCGTACCGCATCATCGACTTCGCGCTGAGCAACTGCATCAACTCCGGCCTGCGCCGCGTGTTCATCGCGACGCAGTACAAGTCGCTCTCGCTCAACCGCCACATCCGGATGGGGTGGAACATCGTCTCGGAAGAGCTCGGCGAGTTCGTCGAGATCCTGCCGCCGCAGAAACGCGTCAGCGAGCACTGGTATCAGGGCACGGCCGACGCGGTGTACCAGAATCTCTACTCCATCATGAACGAGAATCCCCGGCGCCTGATCGTGCTCGCCGGCGATCACGTGTACAAGATGGACTACTCGAAGATGATGCGGTTTCATCAGGAGACCGGGGCGGCGGTCACGGTCGCGGCCATCGAAGTGCCGGTGGCCGAGGCGTCGCGCTTCGGCGTCGTGGCGGTGGACGAACAGGACCGCATCACGGGGTTCCAGGAAAAGCCGAAAACACCGACGCCGGTTCCCCACGCGCCGGGCATCGCACTGGCGTCGATGGGCGTGTACATCTTCGACACGGACATCCTCGTGCGCGAGCTGGAAGCGGATGCGCAGCAGCCCACGGCACACGACTTCGGCAAGAACATCATCCCGGCGCTGATCCACCGCGCGCCGGTGTACGCGTACCGCTTCTACGACGAGAACAAGAAGGCCTCGAAGTACTGGCGCGACATCGGCACACTCGACGCGTACTTCGACGCCAACATGGATCTGTGCCACGTGAACCCCGAGTTCAACCTCTACGATCCCGAATGGCCGCTGCGGACGTATCAGCCGCAGGCGCCGCCGGCGAAGTTCGTCTTCGCCGAGGCCGGCGTCCGGTGCGGCCAGGCGCTCGACTCGCTGATCTCCCTCGGATGCATCGTGTCGGGCAGCACCATCCTCGGGAGCGTGCTCTGTCCCAACGTCCGCGTCCACAGCTTCTGCCACGTGGAGCAGTGCATCCTGATGCCGGGCGTGCGAGTCGGGCGCCATGCCCGCATCCGCCGGGCGATCATCGATCGCGACGTGCTCGTCCCGCGCGGCGCGCTCATCGGCTACAACCTCGAGGAAGACCGGCGCCGCCACACCGTCACCGACAACGGCGTCGTCGTCGTCACCATCAATGATGAACCGTTCATCGGACCGCTCAGCGACGACGTGCTGAAGTTCGAAGCGGAAGCGGACCGCCGTGGCGGTGGAGGCTAGGGTGAAGATCACACGAGTTGTCGGACGGGAAATCCTGGACTCGAGAGGGAATCCGACCGTCGAAGTGGACGTGACGCTCGAGGGCGGCGCCTTCGGGCGGGCTGCCGTTCCGTCCGGCGCCTCGACCGGCGAGCGCGAAGCGCTCGAGCTGCGCGATGGCGACGCGTCCCGGTACGGCGGCAAGGGCGTCCGCAAGGCCGTCGGCCACATCAACAGGACGATCTCGAAGGCGCTGGTGAACCGCGAGCTCGACCAGCGCGGCCTGGACGAGGCGATGATCGCCCTGGACGGAACGCCCACCAAGAGCGAGCTGGGCGCCAACGCCATCCTGGGCGTGTCGATGGCGGCCGCGCGCGCGTCGGCCGCGGCCGCGGGCGTCCCGCTCTACCGCCACTTCGGCGCGCTGTACGGCGGCGATCGGTTCACGCTGCCCGTCCCGATGATGAACATCCTCAACGGCGGCGCGCACGCCGACAGCAGCGTCGACTTCCAGGAATTCATGGTCGTGCCGGTCGGCGCCGGGTCGTTCGCCGAAGCGCTCCGCATGGGCGCCGGCGTCTTTCACGCGCTTCGCGGCATCCTGAAGGGGCGCGGCCAGTCGACGGGCGTCGGCGACGAAGGCGGGTTCGCGCCCAATCTGAAGTCGAACAAAGAGGCCATCGACGTCGTGCTCGAGGCCGTCGCGAAGACAGGACTGACGGCCGGCCGCGACGTGTGCCTGGCGCTCGACGTCGCGTCGAGCGAGCTCTGGGCCCCCTCGACTTCGCTCGGGTCAGGGGGCGGCGGCCGGTATGTGTTCAAGAAATCCGGCGAGCCCGACCGCACATCCGATCAGATGATCCGGCTCTACGAAGACTGGCTGCGCCAGTATCCGATCGTGTCGATCGAAGACGGCCTCGCCGAGGGCGACTGGGACGGATGGAAGTCCCTGACGACCGCAATAGGCGGGCGCGTCCAGCTGGTGGGCGACGATGTCTTCGTCACGAACCCGTCGATTCTCGAGCGGGGAATCGCCGAAGGCATCGGCAACGCGCTGCTGGTCAAACTCAATCAGATCGGCACGGTGACCGAAACGCTCGACGCCATGCACATGGCGAGCGCGGCGGGTTACGTCTCGATCGTCTCCCACCGGTCCGGTGAAACCGAGGATTCGACCATCGCCGATCTCTCGGTAGGCACGGCCGCAGGACAGATCAAGACCGGTTCGGCCAGCCGGACCGATCGCGTCTGCAAATACAACCAGCTCCTCCGCATCGAAGAAGAACTCGGCTCCGCCGCGAAGTACGCGGGACGGAGCGCCATCAAGAACCTGGGCGCATGATCAAGCTCGTATTGCTGCGGCACGGCGAAAGTCTCTGGAACAAGGAAAACCGGTTCACCGGCTGGTACGACGTCGACCTCTCGGAGCGGGGCCGCGCCGAAGCCGAAGAGGCCGGGCGGCTGCTTCGCGAGGCGGGATTCACGTTCGACGTCGCCTACACCTCGGTGCTCAAGCGCGCCATCAGGACGCTGTGGGCTGCGCTCGACGCGCTGGATCTCCTCTGGATTCCGGTGATCAAGAGCTGGCGCCTGAACGAGCGCCACTACGGCGCGCTCCAGGGATTGAACAAGGCCGAGACCGCGGCGAAACACGGCGACGCGCAGGTCAAGATCTGGCGGCGCAGCTACGACATTCCGCCTCCGGCGCTGACGCCAGACGATCCGCGCCACGCGGCCGACGACCCGCGCTACGCCGGGCTCACCGCAGCCGAGTTGCCGCTGACCGAGTCGCTCAAGGACACGGTCGCGCGCTTCCTTCCTTACTGGCACCAGACGATCGCGCCAGCCATCCAGGCGGGCCAGCGGGTAATCATCGCGGCGCACGGCAACAGCCTCCGCGCGCTGGTCAAGTACCTGGACGATGTGCCGGAGTCGGAAATCGTCGAGCTGAACATTCCGACGGGCATCCCGCTTGTGTACGAGCTGGACGACAACCTGAAGCCCATCCGCCACTACTACCTGGGTGATCCTGCGGCCGCCGCCGCTGCGGCGGCGCGCGTGGCCGCCCAGGCAATGAAAAAAACGTAGAACGCAGAACGGCGAACGTAGAAAACGAAAAGGCCGGCGCGCCCTGCGGCGGCCGGCCTTTTGCTGTTTCCTGACTTCTACGTTCAGCGTTCTACATTTACGTTTTTCTTATTCGACCGGCTCCGTGGTCTCGTCCGCAGCAATCCGCAGCGAGCGGAGAAAGCGGCGATCGTTCGCTGTCACTTCAAGAGCCCGGCGTGGCTGTTGCGCCACGGCCCGCGAAGGCGTGGTCACTTTGGTCAGCGCCGTGTTCTGCGATCTGCTCACGAAGCCGACGACGGCTTCGAGGGTGAGCCGCATTTCGAAGCCCGCCGCCCGGGCCTTCTCGCGGCACGCCTCCACTTGAGGATTCTCGGCGACCGCGGCGGCAATTGCGTCGGCCAGCTCCCGCGCGAACCGGTTGACGACGTCGTCCATCCTCACTGCCCTCCCTACGCGCGCCGGGCCGGGTACCGGGCGCCTCCCGATCCGAACCTGCCTACACCAGGGCGATGGACAGGGACCGGGCGCCAGACGTGTACATGTGTATCGGAAAAGTTCTGAGGTTGCATGAGTCTAAAGCGCGAGTCGCCTGTCTGTCAAGCACTTACGGGCGATGTTGCCGGCGACTCGGGCTACAATTCGGGCAGGTCACGCCGATGAGCACCTACACGCCGGACAGCCTCGCCGGTTGGGACGCGGCCACCGCGCTCGGCGAACCCGGACAGTTCCCGTTCACCCGCGGCATCCATCCGACGATGTACCGCGGCCGCGTGTGGACGATGCGCCAGTACGCGGGGTTCGGAAGTGCCGCGGAATCCAACCGGCGCTACCGGTATCTCCTCGAGCACGGCGTCAACGGGCTGAGCGTGGCGTTCGATCTGCCGACGCAGATGGGTTACGACTCCGACCACGCGCTCGCGGCCGGCGAAGTCGGCAAGGTCGGCGTCGCGATCGATTCGGTGGACGACATGGCCGCTTTGTTCGACGGCATCCCGCTCGATCGCGTCTCGACGTCGATGACGATCAACGCCACCGCGATCGTGCTGCTCGCGCTGTACATCGCCGTCGCGCGACGGCAGGGGCTCACCGGATCGGCGCTGACGGGCCTGTCCGGCACGATTCAGAACGACATCCTCAAGGAGTACGTCGCGCGGGGCACCTACATCTATCCGCCTCGCCCCTCGCTTCGCATCGTCACCGACATCGTCGCCTACTGCGATCGCGAGCTGCCCGCCTGGAACTCGATCTCGATCAGCGGCTATCACATCCGGGAAGCGGGCTCGACGGCGGTGCAGGAAGTGGCGTTCACCTTCGCTCATGCGATCGCGTACGTGCAGTCGGCGATTGACGCGGGCCTCGACGTCAACCAGTTCGGGCAGCGGCTCTCGTTCTTCTTCAACGCCCACAACAATTTTCTGGAAGAAATCGCCAAGTTCCGGGCGGCCCGGCGCCTGTGGGCGACGATCATGCGCGACCGGTTCGGCGCGGCCAACCCCCGCGCGCAGCAGCTGCGCTTTCACACGCAGACGGCGGGCAGCACGCTGACCGCGCAGCAGCCCGACAACAACATCGTGCGCGTCGCGCTGCAGGCGCTGGCCGCCGTGCTCGGCGGCACGCAGTCGCTGCATTGCAACAGCCGCGACGAAGCGCTGGCGCTTCCCACGGAGGAAGCCGCGGGCATCGCGCTTCGCACGCAGCAGATCATCGCGGCAGAAAGCGGCGTGACCAATACCGTCGATCCCGTCGGCGGCTCGTACGCCATCGAGGCGATGACCAACGAGATCGAGCGCGAGGCTGCCGCGCTGCTCGCGCGCATCGAGCAACGGGGTGGAACGCTGGCCGCGATCGAAGCCGGGTTCATCCAGCGCGAGATCCAGGAATCGGCGTACAGGACGCAACAGTCCATCGACTCGGGCGAGTCCGTCGTCGTCGGCGTGAACAAGTTCGCGGACTCGAGGCCCGGCGGCGTGCCGCTGTTCCAGGCCGATGCGGAAGCGGAGCGGAGCCAGATCGAGCGGCTGCGGGCCGTGCGGGCCGGCCGCAGCGCGGCGGCCTGGAGCGCCGCGCTCGAGGGCGTGACAAGGGCAGCCACGGACGGCAGCAACCTGGTGCCGTCGATTCTCGCGGCGGTCGAGGCCCGGGCGACGGTTGGCGAAATCTCGGACGCGATGCGAGCGGTGTTCGGCGTATATCAAGAGACGGCCACGCTGTGACCACTGCCCCGCTGCTGAGCGTCGAGGGCCTGACCACGGTCTTCGACACGCCGTCCGGCTCCGTGCCGGCCGTCGACGACGTCAGCTTCGAAATTCTCTCCGGGGAGACGCTCGGGCTGGTGGGCGAATCGGGCAGCGGCAAGTCGGTGACGGCGTTTTCGATCATGCGCCTGGTCCAGCCGCCGGGCCGCATCCGCTCGGGACGCCTTCGCTTCAACGGCCGCGACCTGCTCGAACTGAGCGAACGTGACATGCGCCAGGTTCGCGGCGCGGAGATCGCGCTCATCTTCCAGGAGCCGATGACGGCCCTGAACCCCGTGTTCACGATCGGGGACCAGATTCGCGAAACGCTGCTCGTCCACGGCCGCGCCACCAGACGCGACGCCCACGCGCAGGCGATCGCGCTGCTCGAGGCCGTGAGAATTCCCGACGCCGCATCACGCGTGCGCGACTATCCCCACCAGCTGTCCGGCGGCATGCGCCAGCGCGTGCTGATCGCGATGGCGCTGGCGTGTCGTCCCTCCCTGGTGATCGCGGATGAGCCGACGACGGCGCTCGACGTCACGATACAGGCTGAGATCCTCGATCTGCTCCGCGAGAAGAAGGCGGCGCTCGGACTGTCGCTGCTGCTCATCACCCACGATCTCGGGGTCATCGCCGACACGGCCGACCGCGTCGCCGTCATGTACGCGGGACGCATTGTGGAGACCGGTCTGGTGCGCGACGTGTTCCACCGGCCTCAGCACCCCTACACGCGCGGGCTGCTCGCCTCGATGCCCGGAGGCGCTCCCGGCCGGCGGCTGCGCGCCATCGAGGGCACGGTTCCGCTGCTCGGCGCCCTTCCGCCGGGCTGCGCGTTCAACCCGAGATGCCCGGATCGATTCGATCGCTGCACGTCGATGCCGCCACCCGATTACGGCGTCGGCGCGGGCCACACCGCGAAGTGCTTTCTTCACGATGCCTCTCGTTGAAGTGTCGCGCCTCGTGAAGCACTTCGTCCGCAACGCGGGCTTCCTGCGCGAGGGCACGCTCGTCAAGGCCGTGGACGATGTGAGCTTCGCGATCGAAGCGGGCGAGACGTTCGGGCTGGTGGGCGAATCCGGCAGCGGGAAGACGACGACCGGACGCTGCGTCCTGCGGCTCGTCGAGCCGACGTCGGGCAGCGTGCGGTTCCGCGGCGAAGACGTGGTCGGCTTCTCCCGCCGCCGGATGCGGGAGGCGAGGCGCGACATGCAGATCGTCTTCCAGGATCCGTATTCCTCGCTCAACCCCCGCATGCGGGCGCGGCAGATTGTCGAAGAGCCGCTGATCATCCACGGTCTTGGCGACGCCGCCGCCCGGCGGGCGCGTGTCGCGGAGCTGTTCCAGCTCGTCGGCCTCGACGCCGCGCACCTGTCGCGGTACCCGCACGAGTTCAGCGGCGGCCAGCGCCAGCGCATCGGCCTCGCACGGGCGCTCGCGTTGAACCCGTCGTTTCTCGTGCTGGACGAGCCGGTGTCGGCGCTCGACGTCTCGGTGCAGGCGCAGGTCGTCAACCTGCTCGTCGACCTCCAGGCGCAGTTCAAGCTGACCTATCTCTTCATCGCCCACGATCTGCGCCTGGTGGAACACATCTGCGCGCGCGTGGCGGTGATGTATCTGGGAAAGATCGTCGAGATGGGGCCGACGGCGTCGCTCTTCGCCGCGCCGCAGCACCCCTACACGCGCGCGCTGCTGTCGGCGATCCCCGTGCCCGATCCGGACGCTCCACGCCAGCGGATCGTCCTCGATGCGTCGCTCGTCAACCGCGACGCCGCGCTGCGCGAAATCACCGCGGGACACTTCGCCGCGATCTAGTGGCGACGACGTTGACCGCAGAGCACGCCGGGCTCGCAGAGTCTAACAACTGACGGACTGCCGACTGCTGACTGCTGACTGCTGACTGCTGAGTCTGATTACGCGGCGCGGCGAACGTCGTTCTCGACCTGTCCGTCGCGGATGTGGATGGTCCGATAGGCGTAGGCCGCCACGTCGGCTTCGTGCGTCACGAGCACGATGGTGTTGCCGGCTTTGTGCAGGCGCTCGAACAGGGCCATGATCTCGACGCCGGTCTTCGAGTCGAGGTTGCCTGTGGGCTCGTCGGCCAGCAGGATGGACGGGTTGTTCACCAGCGCGCGCGCAATCGCCACGCGCTGCCGCTGGCCTCCCGACAGCTCGTTGGGGCGATGGGTCATGCGGTCGACGAGCTCCACCTGCGTGAGAGCCTTCTTCGCGCGCTCGAGCCGGTCCTTTGCCTGAACGCCGGCGTACACGAGCGGGAGCTCGACGTTGTGCAGGGCGGTGGCGCGCGGCAGCAGGTTGAACGTCTGGAACACGAATCCGATTTCTTCGTTACGGATGCGGGCCAGCTCGTTGTCGTTCATCTGGCTGACCTGCTTGCCGTTGAGGAGGTACGACCCCTTCGACGGCGTGTCGAGGCAGCCGATCAGGTTCATCAGCGTGGACTTGCCGGACCCCGACGGCCCCATGATGGCGACGTATTCGCCGCGCTCGATCGAGAGATTCACGCCTCGCAGGGCGTGAATCTCTTCCGATCCCATCACGTAGGTTTTCCACAGGTCGATGGTCTCGATAAGCGCCATGGGTTTCAGTATGACAGATACGGCCGCCGCGGCCCTGAGGTTCCCGGCTCGAGCTCGCAGCTGGTTCAGCGTCCCGGCAGCCCGAGGGGCAACTGCCGCAGCCGCCCCTGTCCATCGCGAAGAAACACGTCTGTCGACGTGATGTCGACCACCCGCGCGCCGTTGACCTGGTCGCCAATCTGCACGATGCGGCCATCGATGATGGCGAGCCGGCGTTCGGGGCCGTACAAGATCGTTCCGAGCGCCGCTTCAAACGGCAGAGGAACTTCCGGGGGCGTCACGCGCAGAGGAGGGGCAGCTACCTGACGCAGTGCCCGCGGCCGCTCTTCGCGCCTCGGCTCTGCCAGCGGCGGATCTACTTGCGGCTCCGCCGGCGGCGGCATCACTCGCGTCTGGGTCACGACCGGAGGGGGCGGCGGCGATGGTGGCGGCGGCTGAGCGGCCGGCGGCGGCGCCGCGCGTGACTCGACGACCGGCGCGGACGCCGGAATCGGTTCGATCCGAGCCACCTGCGGTGCCTGGGGCCGCACGACCTGTGGCGGTGGCAGCGGTCGAACCTGCCGCGGCGAAGGCGCCGACGCGACGCGCGCCGGCCCCGCGCTCGAGGGTGAGGAGCGCCACCAGTCGCTGCGCTGCAGCTGCCAGGCGACGCCCACCCCCGTGATCACGCCGGCGGCCACCGCCGCCCGCGCCAGGAATGCCTTCGTCCGGCGCCGATTGCGCTCGCGGAGCAGGTTGACGGGAGCGGGCCAGTCGACCGCGGCGGCAAGCGCCAGCCGGTAATCCGCCGCGTGCTCGCGGAATTCGTGGGCCGGCTCCGGCAAGCGGGCCGTGTCGATCCCGAACAACGAGTCGAGCGGCTCGACCTCGACGTCGAGCGCTTCGGTCAATCCAGCGGCCATGCTTCGCAGCTCGGGCAACCCGCCGCAGATGCAGACCTGGGCCAGCGCGCCACGCCGCGCGCCCTGCCCCGCGAGGAACCCGTCGATCCCCTTCGCGAGGCGGCGCGCGATCTCCTCGCGCTGCCACGGAAATCCGTTCTCGTCCTCGTAGCCCCAGTCCAGCTCGCCGGCAGCCATCAACAGGCCGTTCCGCACCAGCGCCACCGCTGTCGCGGTCGCCTCGAGCGCGACGTAGGCTTCGATTCGATCGGGGGACGAGAGCGTCCGGCGCAGCCTCGCAAGCGACATCAGCGCAAGCGCCGGCGTCACGATCGACTGCAGGCGCACGCCTTCGCCCGTCAGCCACCGCAGCGCGGCGACGAGGCCCGGAG
Organism: uncultured Acidobacteriota bacterium; assembly: GCA_963712905.1. Lineage (GTDB taxonomy): Bacteria > Acidobacteriota > Vicinamibacteria > Vicinamibacterales > CAVVIG01 > CAVQJU01. The sequence goes on from CAVQJU010000005.1 coordinate 42,488, forward strand.
TCGACGCGAGCGCGACGACCACCGAACGCGCCGGCACGCCCCTCGCGCCCGGCGCCGCGAAGATGTCGGCCACCCGGCCACGCGTTTCCGCGCCGGCGGCCTGCATGGCGGCCACCGCCTCGCGACGCATCCGCCCGAACGAACGCGGCTCGACGACAACCTGGCGATGGTCGGCGTGCAGGCCCCACACGACGGCGGCAGCCGGCAGGCCCCGGAACCTCGCCAGCAGCTGATGCGCATCGGGCCGTTCACGCGCCAGGCGCGCAAACGACCGGACCTGCGTCGCGGATGTGCCGTGACCGATCGGCTGACCCGAATCGATCTCGACGACGCGGCAGGCAACGGGCGATAGTTCGATTCCGAGGCGGACGGGCATTGCTTCGCCTAGCCGTGTTCCTCGTCGTAGTTTGCCTTCAACTTCGCGACGACGGCCGGATCGGCCAGCGTCGTCGTGTCTCCGAGCGCTTTGCCTTCGGCGATGTCGCGCAGGAGACGCCGCATGATCTTGCCGGAGCGGGTTTTCGGCAAATCGGCGGTGAACAGGACGTCGTCGGGCCTGGCGATGGCGCCGATCTTCTTCACCACGTGCTCCTTGAGCTCGTCAACCAGCCGGGGAGTGCCGGGCGTGCCGTCCTTGAGCGTGACGAACGCGGCCACCGCCTGTCCCTTGATTTCGTGCGTGCGGCCCACGACGGCGGCTTCGGCGACACTCGGATGATCGACCAGCGCGCTTTCGACCTCCATCGTGCCGATCCGATGCCCCGCGACGTTGATCACGTCGTCGACCCGGCCGAGCAGCCAGTAGTAGCCGTCGCTGTCGCGCTTGGCACCGTCGCCCGTCACGTACACGCCGGGGCCCCACTTGTTCCAGTACTGGCGCTCGTAGCGCTCAGGGTCGCCGTAGATGCCGCGGAGCATCGAGGGCCACGGTCGCGTGAGCGCGAGCAACCCGCCGCCGACCTCCACGGTGTCCCCGCGCTCGTTTCGGATCTCGGCGCTGATGCCGGGGAACGTCCGCGTCGCGGAGCCGGGCTTGAGCGTCGTGAGGCCCGGCAGCGGCGTGATCATGATGGCGCCGGTTTCCGTTTGCCACCACGTGTCGACGACCGGACAGCGTCCGCCGCCGATGACCTCGTGGTACCACACCCACGCCTCGGGGTTGATCGGTTCGCCGACCGATCCCAGCAGCCGCAGGGACGACAGGTCGCGGCGCGCGGGCCACTCGGTGCCCCAGCGCATGAACGCGCGAATCGCCGTCGGCGCCGTGTAGAGCACCGTGACGCCGTATTGTTCGATCAGCGCCCAGAAGCGATCCTTCTGCGGCCAGTCGGGCGCGCCCTCGTACATCACCACGGTCGCGCCGTTCGCGAGCGGCCCGTAGACGACGTAGCTGTGTCCGGTCACCCAGCCGAGATCGGCCGTGCACCAGTACACGTCGTCCTCGCGGAGATCGAACACCATCTTGGTCGTCGCGTAAGTGCCGACGAGATACCCGCCGGTCGTGTGGACGATGCCCTTGGGCTTCCCGGTGGTGCCCGAGGTGTAGAGGATGTAGAGCATGTCCTCGGCGTCCATCGGTTCGGCGTCGCAGCGCGCGGACGCGGTGGCCATCAGCTCGTGGTACCAGTGATCGCGGCCTTCCTTCATCGTGACGGGGATCGGCTTGTCGCCGCCGCGCCGGAGCACCACGACGTGTTCGATCGATTCGGTCCCGGCCACGGCCTCGTCGGCGATCGCCTTGAGGCCGACGATGTTGCCGCGGCGGTAGCCGCCGTCAGCCGTGACGAGCAGCCGCGCCTGCGCGTCGTTGATGCGGTCGCGCAGCGATTCCGCGCTGAAGCCGCCGAACACCACGCTGTGCACGGCGCCGATGCGGGCGCACGCGAGCATGGCAATCGCCAGCTCGGGCACCAGCGGCATATACAGCGCGACGCGATCGCCCTTCTTCGTGCCGAGCGATTTCAGGACGTTGGCAAATGTCGAGACCTGCCGGTGGAGGTCGAAGTACGTCAGCGTCCGTCGATCTCCGGGCTCGCCTTCCCAGATGATCGCGGCCTTGTTGCGACGCGCGCCGCGCACATGCCGGTCCAGGCAGTTGACGCTGACGTTCAGCTGGCCGCCGACGAACCACTTCGCGTGCGGCGGACGCCAGTCGAGCACGGTCGTCCAGGGACGAGACCACTCGAGCTCGCTGGCCAGGCCCGCCCAGAACTTTTCAGGATCTCGCGCGGCCTCCGCGTACACGCCCTCGTCGGCCGCAACGGCCTGGTCCTGAAATGCCTTGGGAGGAGCGAAGGTTCGGCCTTCCCGAAGGAGGTCGTCGAACTCGGCATGCTTCGAATCGGGCATGCCGGAATGTTACTTCACCCCTCGGCTTCGCCCGGTGGCGACTTGGACGGTCAGCCGGCCAGCGCGGCCAGCCGCGCGCGGACCCTCGCGGCGAGATCGTTGTGGGTGACAGAGCCGTACCGCAGAAACGCGCGGTAGTGCTCGACGGCGACCGCTTGTTCGCCGCCTTCGTCCGCGAGCACCGCGAGGTTGTAGTGCGACCCGGCGCTGCGCGGATCGGTGGCCACGGCGCGCCGAAGCAAATCACGTGCGTCCGCTGTTCGACCCGCGCCCTTGTGCACGAGCGCCAGGTTCACCATCGACTCGACGTTACGGGGCTCGACCGTCAGCGCCACGCGGAATTCGGCAGCCGCACTGTCGGGACGATTGAGCCGCATGAAGGCGACGCCGAGGTTGTTGTGGGCCGTCACGTGCCTCGCGTCGATGGCGATGGCCCGCTCGAACTGCCGCACCGCATCGTCGAGCTGCCCGCGATCCAAATACAACAGCCCCAGGTTGTTGTGCGCCTCGGCGCTCGCGTCGTTCTGTTCGAGGAGCGCACGGTAGTGCGTGACCGCGTTGTCGTAGTCCGCGATGCGCTGGTAGTACAACGCCTGGCCGAAATGATTCGGCGGCACGGGCGTCGACACGGGCGGCGCAAGCGGCGCTGAAGTCAGGGCAGGCGACCCGTCGCGAGGCGGCGGCGCCGGCGCGCGCGTCGCTGGACGCGGCGGAGCGGCCGCGCCGGCCGGAGGCTGGACAGCCGCGCGGGCTGGCGCGGACACCGCAGGCGCGGCCACTGGTCGCGGGGTAGCGGGCGGCGGTGCGGGCCGGGGCTCGGGCGTTCTTGGCGGTGGCGGAACCTGCGCGGACGGAATCTGCACGGGCCGCTCGGCCGCCACCGACGCGTTCGACGACGGCGGCGAGGACACCGGCGGTGACGAGGATACAGGCGGTGGCGCCGCCGCCGGCACCGGCGTCGCGGGCGGACGCGGCGCTGGACGCTCGCCCCCTGGAGACAACGTCGACGACGTCGACGACATCGCCGACGTCGCAACAGGCACCGCTTGCGGGCGCTCGGGCGGCGCGAACAGCAGAATCAGGAGCGACAGCCCCACGAACCCGATGGCCATCGCCGCCGCTCCGTAGAGCAGCAGCATTCGGACCGAGAGGCCCGAGCGGCGGGTTCGAGCCGAGCGGTAGCTGAGCGTCGAGAGGACCGTATCGGCGTGCGCGTCGTCGCGGCCCTGCTGCGCCGTCTCGGCCCCGACCGGAAACGCGATCGGCTTCTTGCGTTTGAGCGCGTCGAGAATCGCGCTCATGGCTCGATTCCTGCGCGCCGGATCTCCGGCACGGCCTCGGAGTTGTCGGCAGCGCGGCCCGCCGCCGCGACGGCGAAGACGCGCCCATCCACTGAAGGCGCCGCGTGTTCGAGGCGTTCGGCATCGGCTCGGGCCGACCGCTCGTCGGTGTACGCACCTGCCAGGATCCGCTGCCACCGCTGGCCGGCCGAATCGATCTCGGAGTAGTAGACCCGGAAGCCCGACGCCTCGAGCCACTCGGTCATCGATCGGATGTCTGCGGCGGAACGGGCTGCGGACATCGGGTACGCGCCAACAAGGATCGTCAGCGACGCGGTACCGGGCAGACGCCGCCCGTCTTCATGTGCAACGACAACTTCCGACGCATATGCCCTGTAGGCGAGCGCGCTCGCGCCGACGGCCAGCGCCGACGCGGCGAGCACCACGGCCGCCCCCGCGAGCAGCGACACCTGCGCCGCGGGCCACGCAAACCGCCGGCGAGGCGAGGGCTGGACGTCGAGGCTTGACGCCGCGTGGACCACCATTTCAGGCGTGATCCGGTTCGTGCGTTCCGAGAATCCTGACAACAGCGCCCGATCGCATATCAGGTTGATCAGCCGCGGGATGCCGCTCGTCAGCCGGTGCACCGCCTCGAGCGCGCGGGACGTGAACCCGACCGATCCCGATCCGCCGGCGATCGCCAGCCGATGCGCGACGTACCCGGCCACGCCGTCCCGGTCGAGCGGCTCGAGCTGATACCGAATCGACACGCGCTGGTCGAGCTGGCGCAGCTCGGGCTCTCGCAGCAGCGCCTGGAGGTTCAGCTGCCCGACCAGGATGATCTGCAGCAACTTTTCCTTGTCGGTCTCCAGATTCGACAGGATCCGGATCTGCTCGAGCACCGACAGCGGCAGGTTCTGGGCTTCATCGATGATCAGCACGGCGCTGGCCTTGAGCGGAACCAGGCCGAGCAGGAAGTCGTACAGCGTGTCGATCAGCTCCTGCTTGCTCGCGCGGCTGAACGCGCCGCTCCTGGCCTCGTCGCGCGTCACCACGCCGAAGTCCTGGAGAATCCGTTTGATCAGGTCCTCTTCCGACAGGAACGGGTTCAGCACGAGCGCCGTGAACGTCGTCCGGTCGATTTGCTCCAGCAGCGCGCGGCACAGCGTGGTCTTGCCGGTGCCGATATCGCCCGTGATGACGACGAATCCCTCGCGGCGGCGGATGGCGTACTGCAGGAGCTCGAACGCTCCGGCATGCGACGGGCTTCGATAGAGAAACTTCGGATCCGGTGTCAGGCTGAACGGCTTCTCGACGAATCCGTAGTAGCTCTCGTACATGGCTACGGCAGCGGCACGATTCTCGGCGTCAGGAGGACGACGAGCTCGATGTGTTTCTTCGTGACGACCGTGGAGTGGCCGAACCAGCCGCCCGAGGTCGTGGAGGACTTCTTCTCGCGGCTCTCCTGATCGCGCCCGAAGCCGGCCACGACGATGGTCTCGCCGTCGCTCACGCGCGCGATCATGTCGGCCTGCAGGGCCTGCGGCGCCCCCACGAGCGGGCTCAGGCTCAACGTAACGACGGCGTCCTCGGCGATGTGCGGCGTGACGGCGATCGTCAACCCTTCGGTCCGGACGATCGCGGGCTCGTTGTTCAGGACCACGAGCCGCGGCGCGGCGATGATGGTCACGGTGCCCTGCGCGGCGAGGGCCGCCATCACCTGATCCCTGTCCCTCGTCTGCCTCAGCCCCGTCCAGTCGAGCGTCGCAGCCTTGCTTCCCGCCAGTTCCACCTCGATGACCCGCGCCTCGATCTGGACCTGGCGCAGCACGCGGTCCGAGACCGCCTCCAGATACGCGCCGACGCGGTCGAGCCGCTCCGGAAAATCCGTGACCTGGACCAGCCCGGCTTTCCGATCCACGTTGAACGTGCCCCGGTTGGACAGCAGACCCTGGACGCCCTTCGCGATGTCGGCGAACACGTCGCCCTTGACGCTCGTCGTCACCCGGGCGTAGCTGCCGTTCGCGCGCGTCGCGGGATCGATGCCGATGCTGGCGTCGCCCGTGCGTTCGGCGGCCAGGTAGTCCGCGGCGAACAGGCGCGTCTCCGGCTCGCGCCGGAAGACGTGGATCACCCCGCCCTCGACCTTGAAGTCAAGGCCGAGGGGCCGCAGGATCAGGCCGAGCGCCTGGCGGATGGTGACCGACTTGAGGTCGCCGATGAACGATCCGCCGATCGACGGATCGGGGACGACGCTCAGGTTCGTGCCGCGGACGAGCAACAGCAGCACGTCGTTGATCGCCACCGGCTGTGCGAAGGTCAGCGAGAACGCGCGGTTGTCGAGATCCGGCGACTGGGCGCGGTTGTCGAGCTGCGTCAGCGGCAGCGGCGGCATCGGCGTGGGCCGAGGCGCCTGCGCGCCGGCGCGGGCTGACACCCCTGCAAGGGCCAGCGTCACAACAATCGACACCCAGTGCACGGTCTAGTTTTTCGGTGTTACGCAGGACTGGCAATAGATGTGCGGGCTGCGGACGCAGCACGCACGCGTGTGCAGCGCCGTGCAGCGGTCGCTCAGAGCGGCGGGGCGTCGAGCGGAGCGGGGGCCGTTTTGCGGAAGACCATCGCGCCGATCAGGCCGCCGACGGTCGAGAAGATGGCGCCGAGGAACAGCATGAACACGAAGCCGATGATCGCCCGCACGGGGCCGGAGATCATGTCGGCACGGTCCGCGTAATCCCTGAAGCCTTCGGCGCCGGCCATGTTCTCGACAATGCGGCGCATCATCTCGCGTTCGAGCGGCCCGAGCACCAGGTTGATCGGCACCGAGATGATCAGGTGCACGACCGCCCCGGCGAGACCGGCCAGCAGGCCGACCAGCGCGCCGGTGGCCGGCGAAATCGGCACGTCCTGCGCCTGCTGCTGGAGATAGGCGGCGACGAACCCGCCACCGATCACCCAGAGGCAGCAGCAGGTGTTGCCCACCGCGATGATGGGGAGCGCCGACAGCACGCCCATGACCAGGGCGCCTGCGAGAACAGGCTGGGCCTTAATCGTAGTATTCACGGCCAAGGTGCGTGATGAGATCTTCGCCCTTGAAATACCGCAGCGTGTTCTTCAGCTTCATCAGCTGGATGAACAGATCGTGCTCGGGGTAGATGTTCGGCGCGTGCACGGGCGCCTTGAAGTAGAAGGACAGCCACTCCTGGATGCCGCTCATGCCGGCGCGCTTGGCCAGGTCGAGAAACAGCGCCACATCGAGCACGATCGGGGCCGCGAGAATGCTGTCGCGGCACAGGAAGTTGATCTTCAGCTGCATCGGGTAGCCGAGCCAGCCGAACAGATCGATGTTGTCCCAGCCCTCCTTGTTGTCGCCGCGCGGGGGGTAGTAGTTGATCCGCACGACGTGCGTGAGGTCCTTGTAGAGATCCGGGTACAGATGCGGCTGGAAGATGTAATCGAGCGCCGACTTCTTCGTCTCTTCCTTCGTCTTGAACGACTCCGGATCGTCCAGCACTTCCCCGTCGCGGTTGCCCAGGATGTTGGTGGAGTACCAGCCGTTGACGCCGAGCAGCCGCGCCTTCAGCCCCGGCGCGATGATCGTTTTGATCAGCGTCTGGCCCGTCTTCATGTCCTTGCCGGCGATCGGCGACTTGGTATGCGACGCCAGCTCGACCAGCGCGGGAATGTCGGCGGACAGGTTCGGGGCGGCGTTGGCGTACGGAATGCCCTCGCGGATGGCAGCGTAGGCGTACACCATGCTCGGCGGAATCGCCGGATCGTTCGCCTCGAGGCCGCGCTCGAAGCTCGCCATCGACTGGTGCACTTCGCTCTCGGTCATGTAGATCTCGGTGCTGCCGGCCCAAATCATGACCAGCCGGTCGAGATCGTTGTCCTTCTTGAATTTCTGGATGTCTGCCATGACCTGTTCCGCCAGGTCACGCTTGGTCTTGCCCTTCTTGACGTTGGGACCGTCGAGCCGCTTGACGTAGTGCTGGTCGAAGACCGCCGGCCACGGGCGAATCTTCTCGAGCTCGGGCCGCACCTGCTCGAGCAGGGCCGGCTCGAGAACACCGGCCGTTTTCGCCGCGCTGTAGCAGTCCTCCGCGAAGATGTCCCAGCCACCGAATACGAGATCCTCGAGGGCCGCCAGCGGCACAACCTCGTTGATCATGGGCGAACGGCCTTCCGTCCGTTTTCCCAGACGGATATGCCCCATCTGGGTCAGCGAGCCGATGGGCTTGGCAATTCCTTTGCGAATGGCGATGACGCCGGCGATGAAGGTCGTGCTGACGGCCCCGAGGCCGACCAGAAGCACGCCGAGTTTGCCGCGCGCGGGAGCAATGTCAACAGGAGTAGGCACAAACGAGAACTATATCGCAGGCGGCAGTCGGCAGTCACCAGTCGACAGTCAGCAGTCCGCAGTCGGCAGTCAGCAGTCCGCAGTCGGCAGTCACCAGTCGGCAGTCACCAGTCGGCAGTCACCAGTCGGCAGTCACCAGTCCGCAGTCACCAGTCCGCAGTCGGCAGACCCGGGAACGCTCAAACGGGGTCCAATTGACTGGACTGCAGACCGGCGACTGCGGACTGCGGACTGTAGACTGAGTAAACTGTCCGGCCATGATGAATCCGTTCTCGCGCCGCGCCGAGTCGCACCTGCTGGCCGTCAGCATGACGGGCGTGAAAATGGGCGACCGCGTCGCGTTTGTCGGCTGCGCCCACGGGGGACGGCTGGCGGCCATCGCCTCGAAAGTCGGCTTGTCCGGACGGGCCGTGGCGGTCGTCCCTGACGACCGCGCGGCGGCGCTGACGCGGAAAGGCGCCGAACAACTGGGCGTGCTCGTCGAAATCGAAGTCGCCGCCCCGACCGCCCTGCCCATCGAAAACAACGCGATCGACCTCGCGGTGGTCGATGACACGGCGGGCCTTCTTGCCACGATTCCGCCGGCCGATCGGGTTGCGGCCATTCGCGAGCTGGTGAGGGTCCTTCGGCCGGGCGGGCGCGTCGTCGCCGTCGGCGCCGGGGCGGTGTCCGGCCTCGCGCGGTTGGTGACACGCGCCCCGGCCGCGGCGTCGCTCACGGCGTCGGGCGACGTCAACGCGGCGCTTGCCGCCAACGGCTTCTCCATCGTGCGGACGCTGGCCGAGCGCGAGGGCCTGGTATTTGTCGAAGGGATCAAGCCCAGGGCATAGAGCAGAGGGCACTGTGCCCTTTTTTCTGGGCAGCTCTGCCCCGCCGCTGGAGCGCGACACCTCCAAATCCCTTGAAAATCCGCAGTCCTTTCCGTGCGCGAACGGCAAGGCTTTTGCGCTGAGCCGGGCATGTCTTCCGCGGGCAGGACGGCCGCAGGCGCGTTCATCGTGTTCAGCCTGGGTGCGGCCGTGGCGTTCGTGGTCACCGGCGCAGCGGTCCGGCGCGCTGTGCCCCACGGAACGGCAGGCGTAAGCCATCCGGAACGGGCGCCGCTCGAACTCGTCTCGCTCGAACACGACCGCGACGGTGATCGCTTCATCGTGCGAGGCATGGTCAGAAACCCGGCAACAGCCGTGGTGGACGGGCTGGTGGCGGCCGTATCCGTCTTCGATCAGGACGGAGAACTCATCGGCAGCGGACACGCCTCGGTCGAAGCGCAGAGGCTGGCTGCAGGCGCCGAAACGCCGTTTGTCGTCATCGTCGCCGGAGCAGGTGGCGGGGAGCGCTATCATCTGAGCTTCCGCGCGGCCGGCGGCATCGTGCCGCACCTCGACCGACGGGCCCGCGGTGTGCTGGCCGGGCTGTCATGAAAACCGTCAGAACCGCCCCGCGTCTTGCGTTCGCTGCCGCCGCGCTCGTGCTGGCCATGGCGGCCGTCCGCGCGCAGAACGCAGAGCCCCAGGGCGAGGCCGGCGTCCGGTTCAAGAGCGGCGTCGAGCTGGTCAACGTGACGGCCACAGTGTCGGACTCGCTGGGCCGCTTCGTGCCGGGGCTGCAGCGGGACGATTTCCTCGTGTACCAGGACAACAACCCGGTCGAAATCGTGGAGTTCAGCGCGGAGCGGGTACCGGTCAGCCTCGGAATGGTGCTCGACACGAGCGCCAGCATGGCAGGCCACAAGATGGAGGCGGCCCGGGCCGCGCTGACGCGCTTCACCGAGGAACTGCTCGACCGGGCGGATGAACTGTTTCTCTACCGGTTCAGCAACTACCCCGGCCTGGCGCAAGGGTGGACCAACGATCGGCGGCGGATCCTCTACGCGCTCGACCGCATGACGCCCTACGGGGGCACGGCGATGTACGACGCCGTGGAGGATGCGATTCCCCTGGCGCAGCAGGGCCGGAACCGCAAGCGGGCGCTCGTCGTGATCTCGGACGGCAACGATACGGCCAGCCACGTGGACATCCGCGACCTCAAGCAACAGATTCGCCAGAGCGAGGTCCTGGTGTACGCGGTCGGGATCGATGGCGAAGGCGAGCCCACGATGCGCCGCGGGCCCGTTCAGCCGCAGCCGCGCATCCCGATGCCGGTCCCGTTTCCATTCCCGGGAATGCCCCGCGGCCGCAGCTGGCCTCAGCCCCCGCCGATCGGCGGATCGGGCGGCAATCAGCGGTACCGCCGGCTCGACGACCGCGTCAACGCCGCCGCGCTGCGCGAGATGACGGATGAAAGCGGCGGGCGCACCGAGATCGTCCGCGACCCGCGGGATCTCGATCCGGCGACGGCCGGCATCGCCGACGAGCTGAGCAAGCAGTACCTCCCTCGCCTACACCTCGCCGGGGAAGAAAGACGGCCGCTGGCATTCGATCCGCGTGGAGGTGAAGAACCGCGCGTATCGCGTTCGCTCACGGAACGGATACATCGCGAGTTAGACGGACGGGGTTCGAGGTTCAAGGTTCAAGGTTCAGGGTTCAGGGTTCCGACGGCGAACCTGGAACCTTGAACCCTGAACCCTGAACCCTGAACCTCGTGGATTAAGATGTTCCGTGCCCCTGCTCGCGACCGCGTTGGGACTGAGCCTGCTCGGCAGCTGCGGCGGGCTGCTCGTCGCCAGCTCGCTGCTCCTCTTCACCCAACGCATCCGGACGCGCCTCGTGCCGTGGCTGGTCAGCTACGCCGTCGGTGCGCTGCTCGGCGTCGCGCTGCTCGCGCTGCTGCCCGAAGCCCTCGAGACGCTGTCGCCGCCTGCCGTGTTCGGCACGCTGCTCGCCGGCATCCTGACGTTCTTCGTCCTCGAGAAGCTGGTGCTGCTTCGCCATTGCCACACCGATGCGTGCCAGGTGCACGGAGCGACCGTGCCGCTCGTCCTCATCGGCGACGCGTTCCACAACTTCATCGACGGCGCGATCATCTGCGCCGCCGTGCTCACGTCGGTGCCGCTCGGCGTCAACACGGCGATTGCCGTCGCCGCGCATGAGATCCCGCAGGAGGTCGGCGACGTCGCCATCCTGCTGGCCGCGGGCTACAGCCGCGGCGGCGCGCTGCTGCTGAACCTCGTCTCGGGCGCATCGGGGCTGCTCGGCGCCCTGCTGGCCTACGCCGCCGTGGGCGTCGTCCCGGGAATCCGCCCGTTCATCCTCGCGTTTTCCTCGGCCAGCCTGCTCTACATCGCGATGTCCGATCTCATTCCGGATCTGCATCGCGGACAGCTCGACGCCAGTGCGGTGCGGCAGGTCGTGCTCATCGCCGCCGGCATCTTCACGATCGTCGGCTTCGAACACCTGCTGGGGTGACATGGACCAGATCAATCTGGCCACGATCGAGCGGATGTGGCGGCGGGAAGTCGAGGCCGCGCACACCTACAAGCTGCTCGCCGCGCGCGAAAGCGACCCCAAACGCCGGAATATCCTGCTCCGGCTGGCCGAGCAGGAAGACAAGCACGCGGGGCGGTGGTCCGAGCGCATCGTGGCCGCCACCGGGCGCGTCCCCGACCCGAAGGAGGTCGAGCGCGGCCTCACCTGGTTTCAGCGCATCGGCGATTCCAGCGTCGTGCTGCACCGCCTCGAGCAGGAAGAGAGCAAGGCGGAAGCCGAGTACGACGACCTCCTGACCCGGTTGAGCGATCCGACGGATCGGCGCATCGCCGAGGAAGCGATGCTCGAAGAACGCGATCACGCCGTCGTGCTTCGCACGCTGGCCGGCGGGAACATCCCGAGTCCCCGGTCCACGCTGGACACCATTCTTCGCCGCGAGCGATGGCACGTCCGCGGCACGGGATGGATTGGCGACGCCATCTACGGTGTCAACGACGGCCTCGGCGCCGTGTTCGGCATCGTGTCCGGCATGGCGGGCTACACCGGCGGAAGCGAGGTCGTGCTCGCCGCCGGCCTCGCCGGCACGCTGGCGAGCGCGCTTTCGATGGGCGCCGGCGCCTACCTCGCCTCGAAGTCCGAGCGCGAGGTTTACGAATCCGAAGTGGCGCGCGAACGGGCCGAGATCCAGGAGGATCCGCACGAAGAAATGCTCGAGCTCGAGCTGTTCTATCAGCTGAAGGGGTTCTCGGTCGAAGAGTCGCGCGCCATGGCCGAGCGCATTCACAAGGAGCCCAAACAGTTTCTTCGCGCGCTGGTGCAGGAAGAGCTGGGCCTCTCGGAGGAGCACTTCCCCAACCCCTGGCGCTCCACCGTCTCCGCGAGCATCTCGACGGCGATCGGAGGGTTCATTCCGATCATTCCTTTCTTTTTCGCTGTCGGCATGCCCGCGGTCGTCGCCTCCTTCATCATCAGCACCGCCGCGCACTTCGCCGTCGGCGCGTCGAAGGCGCTGGTGACCTCACGGCCGTGGTGGGCGACGGGAATCGAGATGACGGTCGTCGGGATCATCGAGGCCGCCGTCACCTACGGCGTCGGCGTCGCGTTCGCGCACGTTTGACAAGAACGTCCTCCGCCGGTGACAGCGGCAGAGCGCGTCCGCAGAAAACGCGGATTCGCACCGGTTTCACGCTCATCCGTCTGGCACTTTGCTTGCCTCTTCCGATTGGCGGAGCCAGAAAAAGACTCGGAGGGCAAGATGAGGAAGATACTGACGACGTTCGGGGCGGCGCTTGCGCTGACGGCGACGATGTCGGCCGGATACGCTGAAGACCGCAAAGATCTGCAGGTGTTCAACGACATCTCGAAGGCCGTGACGCGATACGCGCAGTTCTCGATTTTCGACAGCGTGGACGCAAGCGTGAAGGACGGCGTGGTCACGCTCACGGGCCGTGTCACGATGCCGTACAAGAAGGACGAGATCGAAAAGCGCGTGTCCAGGATCGACGGCGTGAAGCAGGTACACGACCAGATTGCCGTGCTGCCCGTTTCGCAGTTCGACGACCAGCTCCGTTACCGGATCGCCCGCGCGATTTACAGCAACCCGAACTTCTGGAACTACGCGATCATGGCCGATCCGCCCGTCCACATCGTCGTCGAGCACAGCCGCGTGACGCTGACGGGCGTGGTCCAGAGCGACGTCGAGCGGATGGTGGCGCGGTCGATTGCCGGCAGCCAGTTCGGCGTGATGTCGGTGGTCAACAACCTGAAGACCGACGCGGAGGTTAAAGACGCGCTTGAAAAAACCTTCTGAGCTTCAGGTGCACGTCGGCGCGGACGAGCAGACCACCGCGCTCGTCTACGCCGCCGACGAGCCACGTGTCGGCGCCGCGCTCATCCTCGGGCACGGCGCCGGCGCAGGTCAGCACAGTCCCTTCATGATCGCCTTCGCGCAGGCGCTGTCCGCGCGCGGAGCCGACCTCATCACCTTCAACTTCCTCTACACGGAGCGAAAACGGAAGCTGCCCGATCGAGCACCCGTGCTCGAGAGCTGCTACCGGGCCGTCATCGAGGCGGTGCGGGATCGTCTCGACAGCGCGCGCCGCGCGCTCTTCATCGGCGGAAAATCCATGGGCGGACGCATCGCGACACAGGTCGCGGCCGCCGACGCTGACCTGCCGCTCGCGGGCCTCGTCCTGCTCGGCTACCCGCTGCACCCGCCGGGCCAGCCCGACCGCCTCCGCGACGCCCACCTGCCGGGCGTGGCGCGGCCGATGCTTTTTGTCCAGGGAACACGCGACGCGTTCGGGACGCCGGCTGAGCTGGCGCCGATTCTCGGCCGCGTTTCACCCACGCCCACCCTGCACGAGGTCGCCGGCGGCGATCACTCGTTCAAGCTGGGCGGACGCGATGCCGCCGCCCGGCAGGCGGCGTTGTATGACGAGATTCAACGCGCGATGGTCGACTGGATCGCTCTTACGGCTGCTCGAGCGGGTGGGCGGTGATGAGCAGCTCCTCGACCGGGCGTCCGCCGATCAGGTGTTCCTGGATGATGCGCTCGAGGGCCTGCGGGTCGCAGCGCCCGTACCACGCACCCTCGGGGTAGACCACGGCGATCGGCCCGCCTTCGCAGATGCGCAGGCAGTTCGTCTTGGTCCGCAGGATGCCGCCCTGGTCCGAAAGCCCGAGCTCCTTCAGGCGCCTCTTCAGGTAGTCCCAGGCCGCGATGCCTGCGGCCTTGTCACAGCATTTCGGCGTCGTCTGGTCGGCGCACAGGAAGATATGACGCCGTGCGACCGGCACGCCGATGGTCGCGGCGATTTCCCGTTCCTTGCTCCACATCTCGTTTTCTCCCCCCGCCGGTGCGATTGTGTGCAGACGGGAAATCAATTGATATCATGAGGGAAGCCGACTGGGGGCCCATGACGGAATTCAAGGTTCAATCGCTGCACGCCTCGGCGTCGGAAGCCATCACGAACAACGTTCGCGTCGAAGTCGAGGCCCGGTTCGCGCCCGATTGGTCGCAGACGTTCGAGAGCGAGTGGGTCTTCATCTACACGGTGCGCATCACGAACGAAGGCGACGACACGGTGCAGTTGCTCGGGCGGCACTGGATCATCACCGACGCCGCCGGCCACACCGAGGAAATCCGCCGGCCGGGCGTCGTCGGCGCGCAGCCGGTCCTGCAGCCGGGCGAGTCGTTTCAGTATTCCTCGAGCTGCGAGCTCAACACGTCGACGGGCGTCATGCGCGGCACCTACCAGATGGTGACGGAGGACGGCGAGCACTTCGACGTGGAAATCGCGCCCTTCTCGCTCCACGAGCCCTACACGGTCCACTAGCCACAACTGCACGGTTCGTCACTCAGGGGTAGTCGGCCAGCTGACTGGTTCCGATACATCCCCAGCACGTCCACCTATCTGTCTCAGTGCAGGGGAGCGTACAGATGTCGCAGCCGCGATCGAAATTCGTCTGGACCGGCAGTCGTCACGAGGCGTGAACAGTTAGCTTCCGGTATTTCGCGGCGACGTAATCGTCCACCAGCTGCTGGAACGCCGCGGCCAGCTCGTCGTAGGTGCCGCGCAGCGTCGTGACGTGGCGGCCGTCGATGAACACGGGGCAGGTCGGCGCTTCGCCGGTCCCCGGCAGGCTGATCCCGATGTTGGCGGCTTTCGACTCGCCGGGGCCGTTCACCACGCAACCCATCACCGCGAGCGTCATGGACTCGACGCCTTCGTACTGCGTCTTCCACTCCGGCATCTTCTCCCGCACGTAATCCTGCACGCGCTCGGCGAGCTCCTGGAACGTCGTGCTCGTCGTCCGTCCGCATCCCGGGCACGCCGTGACGCTCGGCGAGAACGCGCGCAGGCCCAGCGCCTGGAGCAGTTCGCACGCCGCGTACACTTCCTCGCGCCGATCGCCGCCCGGCCTGCGGCGTGAGCGAAATGCGGATCGTGTCGCCGATGCCTTCCGACAGCAGCACGCCCATCGCGGACGCCGACCACACCAGCCCCTTCATCCCCATGCCGGCTTCGGTGAGGCCGAGGTGCAGCGGCTGATCGGTCTGGCGCGCCAGCGCCCGGTAGACGCCGATCGAGATCGCGCGGCCGCGACGTCTTGCACGAGATGATGATCTGGTCCTTGCGAAGCCCCGATTCGAGGGCGAGCGCCGTCGATTCGATCGCCGACAGCACCATGCACTCGTTGATGATGGCCTCGGAGCTCTTCCCGAGGCTGCGGTCGGTGTTCTCCTGCATCTTCGCGACCACGAGCTCCTGATTGAGCGAGCCGCCGTTGACGCCGATGCGCACCGGCTTGCCGTGATCGGCGGCGACGCGGCAGATCGTCGCGAACTGTTCGTCCCGCCGCTGTCCGGTCCCGACGTTGCCGGGGTTGATCCGGTACTTGTCGAGCGCCGACGCACAATCGGGGTACTGCGTGAGCAGCAGGTGGCCGTTGTAGTGGAAGTCGCCGATGAGGGGCGCCGTGCAGCCCGCGTCGAGCATGCGCTGCTTGATCTCGGCCACGCGCGCCGCGGCCTCCGGCAGGTTGACGGTGACGCGGACCATCTCCGATCCGGCCTCGGCCAGCTCGACGCACTGCGCCGCCGTGCCGCGCGCGTCGGCCGTGTCGGTCAACGTCATCGACTGGACGACGATCGGCGCGCCCCCGCCGACCTGCACGCCGCGCGGGCCGCCGACTCGTACACCGACGGTCTTGTGGAGCCTGATTTCGTTCATGCTGTGTTCATGTCACGCCGGAACTTCTCATGATAGCATCGCGCCATGAAGGCTATCGTCGTTCGAGAGCACGGCGGCACCGAGGTCATGAAGCTCGAAGATGTTCCTGATCCGGTTGCCGGTCCCGATCAGGTGCTCGTGCGCCTGCGTGCGGTCGGCGTGAATCCCGTCGACGTCTACATCCGCAGCGGCGCGTACGCGCGCAAGCCCGCGCTGCCCTTCATCCCGGGCTCGGACGCCGCCGGCGAGATCGAAGCGGTGGGCGCAAACGTGACGACCGTCGCCGCCGGCGATCGCGTGTTCATCCACGGCACGGCGGCGGAGCACACGCACGGCCACTACGGCGGCGCGTACGCCGAGAAGGCCGTGTGCCGCCTCGATCACATTTACCGTCTGCCGGCGTCGCTCTCGTTCGGGCAGGGCGCGGCGATGGGTGTGCCCTATGCGACGGCATACCGCGCGCTGTTCCACCGCGCCGCCACGCGGCCCGGAGAAACCGTGCTGGTGCACGGGGCCACCGGCGGCGTCGGCCTCGCGGCCGTGCAGATCGCCCGCGCGCACGGCATCACGGTCATCGGCACCGGCGGCTCCGACCGCGGGCTGACGACGGTGCGCGAGAACGGCGCGGATCACGTGTTCAACCACTCGGCGCCCGGCTACCTCGACGAGATCATGCGCGCCACCGGCGGACGCGGCGTCGACGTGATCCTGGAAATGGCCGCGCACGTCAACCTCGACAAGGACCTCGGGCTGATCGCGAACCGCGGCCGAATCGTCGTCATCGGCAACCGCGGCCGCGTCGAGATCGACGCGCGCCAGGCGATGGGGAAAGACGCCACGATTCTCGGCATGACGCTCTTCAACATCAGCGATCCCGACATGGCCTCGATCAACGCCTACATGGTGGCGGGCCTCGCCAACGGCACGCTGAAACCGGTCGTCGGCCGCGAGTTCCCGCTCGCCGATGCCGCCAAGGCGCACGACGCCGTCATGGCGGCGGGCGCGCACGGAAAAATCGTCCTCGTTCCCTGAGCGGGGCTGGACATGGCCGAAACAGTCGATTGGCCGCCGCGGCGTCCTCAGCGGCGGCGGGGCCGCCTGGTCGCGGCGCTGCTCCTCGGCGCCATCTTCCTGAGCGCCGGCACGACGCTGTCCTACTACGTCGAGGCGCTCTGGTTTTCGTCCCTCGGCTACGGCGACGTCTTCTGGACGACGCTGAACCTGCAAAGCCGGGTCTTCCTCGGCGCCGCGCTCGTCACCTTCGCAGCGCTCTACGGAACGTTCCGGGCGCTCAAGCCCGACAACATCGGGCTGACCACCGGCCGCCACATCGTCATCAACGGCCAGCCGCTGATCCTGCCGGTCGAACCGGTCCTGCGGCTGATCGCGCTCGCCGCCGCGATCTTCATCGGCGTGGTGACGGGCTTCGGGATGATGTCCGAATGGCCGACCCTCGCGCTCTACTGGTACGGACGCGGCGCCGCCGCTTCGACGGCCGTCGATCCGATCTTCGGCCGGCCGATCGCTTTCTACCTCTTCTCTCTGCCGGCGCTCGATATCCTCTCCGGCTGGCTGACGACGCTCGCCGTCGTCGCCTGCGGGATTGCGATCTTCTTCGTGGTCATCGGCGGCGGCATGCGCGTGCTGGATTACGGGCGCTCGCAGTCGGCCCGCGCCGGGAACCCGCTGCGCGGGCTCTCGTACGCCGTCGCCGCGCTGCTGTTCGCGGTGGCCATCCGCGTGTTCCTCGGCCGATTCGATCGACTCGTCAGCGACGCGACGATTTTCACCGGGGTCACCTACACCGACGACCACATCACGCTCGCCGGATTGCTGATCGTCGCGCTGGCGCTCGCGGCGGGCGGCGTCATCGCGCTCGCGAACGCCATCATCGGCCCCCGCGTCCGATGGCTGGTGGCGTCGGTCATCCCGGCAGCCGTCTGCTACATCCTCGTCTCGCTCGTGGGCTGGTACGTGAACAGCTTCATCGTGAAGCCGAACGAGCTGGTTCGCGAGCGCCCGTACATCTCGCACAACATCGAGATGACTCGGCAGGCATACGGCCTGGATCGGATCACGCTCCGGCCGTTCCCGGCCGAGTCCGGCCTCGAGGCGATCGACGCCGCCGCCAACCGCGCGACGCTCGAAAACCTCAGGCTGTGGGACTGGCGTGCGCTGCAGGATACGCTGCGGCAGATCCAGGAAATCCGCACGTACTACGATTTTCCCGACATCGACATCGACCGGTACGACCTCGGCGGCACGGTCCGCCAGGTGATGCTCGCCACGCGCGAGCTCAGCATCGAGAAGCTGCCGCAGAGCAGCCGCAACTGGATCAACGAAAAGCTGATCTACACACACGGCTACGGCGTGACGATGAACCCGTCGAACGGGTTCACGTCCGAAGGGCTGCCGACGCTGCTCATCAGCAACATGCCCGTCCAGAGCACGCCGCCGGCGCCGGCCGTCACGCGCCCGGAAATCTACTTCGGCGAGCTCACCAACACGGACGTCTACGTCAAGACGCGCCAGAAGGAATTCAACTACCCGCAGGGCGAGACCAACAACCTCACCTCGTACGAGGGCGACGGCGGCATCGCCGTCGGCGGATTCCTGCGGCGCTTCTTCATCGCGCTCGAGCGCGGCGACGTCGCCAAGCTTCCCTTCAGCGACGATGTCCAGGCCGACAGCCGGCTGCTGATGCGGCGCAACCTCCGCGAACGTGTCTCGACGCTGGCGCCATTCCTGACCTTCGACCCCGATCCGTACATCGTCGTCGGCGACGACGGACGGCTGTGGTGGATGATGGACGCGTTCACCACGTCGGACAACTACCCCTATTCGCGCCACTATCGCCTCGGACGGACCGAGGTGAACTACATCCGGAACAGCGTCAAGGTGGTCGTCAACGCGTACGACGGATCCACGTCGTTCTACGTCTTCGACGAGGCCGATCCGATGATCGCGGCCTATCGGACGATCTTTCCGACGCTCTTCAAGGATGCGTCGGCCATGCCCGCCGATCTCCGCCGGCACGTGCGTTACCCCGAACTGCTCCTCGAATTGCAGGCCGCGGTCTACGGCCTGTATCACATGACTAATCCCGATGCGTTCTACAACCGCGAGGATCTCTGGACCGTCGCGAGCGAAGTCCGCGGGAACAACCGGGACCAGGCCGCCCAGCCGGTCGAGCCGAACTTCGTGCTCATGACGCTGCCGGGAGAAACCGGCGTCGAGTTCGTCGAGATCCTTCCCTTCACGCCCGCGAACCGCAACAACCTCATCGGATGGATCGCCGGCCGGAGCGACGGCGAGCACTACGGCACCCTGGTCGCCTACAACTTCCCGAAGAACAAGCTCGTGGACGGGCCGCTGCAGGTCGAGGCGCGCATCGATCAGAATTCGCAGCTGTCGGGCCAGTTCTCGCTGTGGAACCAGCAGGGTTCACGCGTCGTGCGCGGCGGCCTGCTCGTCATCCCGGTCGGCAAGGGGCTGCTCTACGCGGAGCCGATTTACCTGCAGGCGGAACGCAGCCCGATGCCCGAACTGCGGCTGGTGGTGCTCGCCCTGCAGGATCGGCTCGCCTACGGCACGACATTCGAAGCCGCGCTTGCCGGGCTGTTCGGCGCATCGCTGCCGCAAGGGGGACCCACGCCGGCCGCCGCGCGGCCGCAGACTGCGCCGGCGCCGGAGCAGCCCGCCGCCGATCTCACGTCGCTCATCCGCGACGCCGCCCGCGACCTCTCCGAATACCAGCGCCTGACCGCCGAGGGCAAGCTGGGCGAAGCGGGACAACGGCTCGAGGGGCTGAAGCAGAAGCTCGAGCAGCTGCAGCGGGAGCGGCGATAGGCCGGCCGCTATTTAGGTACAATGCTGCCGCTGAAAGGACTCACCTGCATGCGCATATTGACGATGCTCGCGCTTACGCTGCTGACAATCGCGCCGCTCATGGCGCAGACGCCACCTCAGCAGTCCGTGGCCACGCCGCCGCCCGACGTGAAGGCGCCGCCCGCAGACGCTGCGAAGACGGCCTCGGGACTGGCGTCGAAAGTGGTCAAGGCCGGAACCGGCAAGACCCATCCCGGGAAAGCCGATCTAGTGACCGTCCATTACACCGGCTGGAAGACCGACGGCTCGATGTTCGACAGCTCCGTGCTGCGCGGCAAGCCCGCCACGTTCCCGCTCGACAGGGTTATCGCCGGATGGACCGAGGGCGTGCAGCTCATGGTCGAGGGCGAGAAGCGCCGCTTCTGGATTCCGGAAGCACTCGCCTACAAGGGGCAGCGCGAGCCGAAAGGCGTGCTCGTGTTCGACGTGGAGCTGATCTCGTTCATGCCGTCGCCGAGTGAACCGCCGCCCGACGTCAAGGCAGTGCCCCCCGACGCCAAGCGCACCGCCAGCGGCCTCGCGTACAAGGTGCAGCGTCCGGGCACGGGCGCGCGGCACCCGAGCGCCAGCAGCATGGTCACGGTGCATTACTCGGGCTGGACGACCGACGGAAAGCTGTTCGACAGCTCGGTCACACGGGGTCAGCCGGCCTCGTTCCCGCTCGACGGCGTCATCAAGGGATGGACCGAGGGCGTGCAGCTGATGGTCGAGGGCGAGAAGACGCGCTTCTGGATTCCGGAAGCGCTCGCGTATCAGGGCACGCAGCGCGCCGTTCGGCATGCTCGTCTTCGACGTCGAGCTGATCAAGATCAACTAGAACAGTCGGCAGTCGGCAGTCGGCAGTCAGTAGGGCGGGGCTTTCAGCCCCGCCCGAGCGCCCCTGAAAGGGCCGCCCTACACGCCTCTTACCCCGCCTCGGAAATACGCTTGATCGCGCGCTGAAAACGGTCGGCGAGGGGACGCTTCGCCTCTTCGGACACCGGGCCGATGCGCGACCAGCTGGCCTGTGCCTGGCGGATGTCCTCCTGCGCGGCGCGGCGCCGGCTCTCGATGTCCACCTTTCCGCCGATCGTGTTGGCCGCAAGGGCTTCCTTCAGCATGGCCGCGAGCTTCGTCGTCGGCGACAGCTGCGGCGTCGGCTGAACTGCCCTTCAGAGATGCCGCGAGATCTTCCACTCGCTTCACCAGGTTCTCGAGCTGCTTGCGGTTGGCGTCCGGGTCCATCTCCGTGCCGGCAAACGCCGCGGGCCATCGCGCGATGACGCGGGCAAAGGCCTCGGCGAATCGCCGATCGAGCGCGATCGCCTGTTCCCGTTCGACGCCGCGCGCGGCGAGCTCCTGCTGCCAGCGGCCGCGAAGACCTCGAACCGTCGCGGCGAGACCGTCCGGCGCCTGATCGGCCTCAGGCGTCTGTGCCGTTGAATCCGGGTCGATCGCGACCGGCGACGGCACCAGCGCTTCGAGCTCGGCGCAGATGGCCTCGCGGGCCGCGACACGTTCGGCGCGCGCGACGTCGTGGCGCTGGGCGTGCCGGACGAAGAACGCGTCGCACCCGGCGCGGAAGCGCTGCCAGATGGCCTCGGACCTGCTCTTCTTCACAGGACCGATGGTTTTCCACTCGTTCTGCAGCCGCCGGATTTCGGCCGCGGTGCGGTCCCAGTCGGTCGACGTCGAGAGCGCCTCGACGGCCAGGCACAGCGCTTCTTTCTTCGCGAAGTTCTCGTTCCAGAGCGTCTTGCGCTTGGCGAGATCCTCCTGGCGCCTGGTGAAGAATCTGTCGCAGGCGGCGCGGAACCGTTCCCAGACGGCTTTCTCCTGCCCCCGCGTGACCGCGCCGATGTTCTTCCACTCGGCCTGCAGTCCCTTGATCGCGTCCGCGGTCGCGAGCCAGTTGGTCGAGTCGGCGAGCGCCTCGGCACGCTCGCACAGGACCACCTTCTTCGCGAGGTTCTCGTGGCGCACGCCGGCCTGCGCCGCAAAGTGCGCCTCGCACCGCGCCCACAACTCGTCGTGGATGGTCTTGAAGCGGCGCCACAGCGCCTCGCCTTGCGCGCGAGGTACATCGGCGGCCTGGCGCCATTGCTCCTGGAGCTCGCGGATGCGGCGCGCCACGGCTTCGGAATCCTCGACCGCCCTCAGCGCCTCCATCTTCTCGCAGAGCTGTTCCTGGATGCCGATGTTGGCCCACTGCTGCCACTCGGCGACCTCGCGCAGGTCCTGCACCTTGGGCGTCAGCGCCGCTTGCGCGGCCTTCAGCCGCTGCACGACCTCTTCGTAGTCGTGCCTCGACGGCAGCGGCGGGACGTCGGCGAGCGCGGCTTTCAGGTCTCGAAGCACGCGCGTGGCGGTTTTCAGCGAGAGGTCGGGCTTCTGGGCGAGCGCGTCGGCGCGCCCGAGAAGCTGGTTGAGGCGGTTCAGGCCGTCGCGGCGATCCCGCGCTTCGGCCTCGCTGGCCTGCTTGCGGCGCTCTGCCTCGCGGGCGGCCTCTGCCTCGTCCCGCGCACGTTGTTCGGCAGCGGCCTGGGCCTGCTGTCGGCGCGTTCGGCCTCGAGCGCGGCTTGCTCGCGTGCGGCGGCCAGCGCGGCTGCTGTTTCCTCGAGCGCCCGAGCCGCTTCGGCTTCGCGCTCGGCGTGATCGCGCTCGTTGATTTCTATGACGGGCGTCTCAGCCACGGGCGTCTCTACCGGCATCTCAAGCGACATGACCTGCTCCTCAGTGTGTGTGGCGGCAACCGCGGGCGCGGCGTCGCGTGCGGCGCGCTCATCGAGCTCGCGCAGCACGGCGCTTGCCCGCTTGGCGGCGGCCTTGTTTTTCGCGCGGGCGGCCACCTGTTCGAGATCGGCCCGCTCCGCGAGTCGATCGACAGCGGCCACCACGATTTCCTTGAACTCGCCGTTGATGGCCACGGCAAGGATGTCGGCTCGCTCGTGCACGCCCGCGAACGCCGCCTGGCGGACCGGTTCGACGGGCGCGTGCCTGGCAATCGATCCCAGCAGCTGCGCGTGCGTGGCTGGATCGATGCAGCCCGAGCGCGCGGAGGCCGATGGCCTCCCGCGCCGATGTTTTCGCGATCTGCGC
This sequence comes from uncultured Acidobacteriota bacterium, assembly GCA_963712905.1. Lineage (GTDB taxonomy): Bacteria > Acidobacteriota > Vicinamibacteria > Vicinamibacterales > CAVVIG01 > CAVQJU01. The sequence goes on from CAVQJU010000005.1 coordinate 65,544, forward strand.
CAGCGTCCTGTCGGCGCCGGCGAGGGCGAGGGCGTCCACCGCCGCCACGCTCTCGGCTTCGCTGACGCCCTCGAACACGTCGAGCGCGATATCGCGCAGCATGTTCAGCGCATCGGCCCGCACTCCGGCGTCCGCATCGTCGCGGGCGATCGCCGACAGCGCCGCGGGGTCGAGCAGCTTCGCGACAGCGGCGCGGCGCACGCGGACGTCCTCGTCTTCGCGCGCGGCGGCGATGATCAGCTCGCGCTCGCTCAGCGGGAGCTCGGCGACATAGGCGAGCCGCACGGCCGGATCCGGGTGCTTCTGGCGCGACGGCGTGCGAAAGCGATCGAGCAGCGTCATGGGCGGCCGAGATCCCTCAGGCGGGCCACCACGTCGGGGCCGTGCGCGGACACGTGCACCTGGCGGTCGATGTCGAGGATGCGGCCGTCAAGGCCGATGTAGAACGTCCAGCGGGACGGGAAACCGCTCGAGGTCAACACGCCGTATGCGCGAGCCGTCTCGCGCGTCGTATCGGACAGAATCGGGTACGGGAGGCTCAGGGACCGCGCGAAGTCGGCGTTCGTGTCCGGCGAGTCTACGCTCGCCGCGAAGTACTGCACGTCCAGGCCGCGCAACGCGTGGTCGCTCGCGCCAAGCGATCGGCACTCCGCGGTACATCCAGGCGTGAAGGCTCTTGGGAACCACGCGATCACCACCGCCTGCCGGCCCTGGAAATCGCTGAGCTTGTACACGCGACCGTCCGACGCGGGCAGTGTGAAGTCCGGCGCGAGGTCGCCCGGCCGGAGTTCCACGCCCGACGGCTCGATGCGTCCCAGCGCGACGTTGGTCAGGCCCTCCGCGGCGGCCCGGGCCGTTGCGGCGAGCGTTCGAAAGTGCCAAGCATGTTTCACGCGCGCGTCGACCTCGATCCGTGTCATTCTAATGACGGTTCCCCCGTCTGTGAGTGATCTTGGGCGCAACTTTTTCCTTCGTGAGCCGACCTTCTCCAATTTTGCGGATCGCGGTGCTCGTCGCGGGTATCGGTGCGGCTACCGCTGCATGCAGCAAGCTCTCGAACAATCAGACTCCGGCGGGTCCAAGTGGACCTCCGACAGCAGGTTCCAGCATCGTTTACACGGCCGTTGGCGCCAGTGATGCCGCGGGCGTCGGTTCGAGCGTGGTCTGCGTGCCGTTCACCGACTGCCCCGGCGGCATGGGTTACGTTCCTGTCACGGTCCGGGCGCTGCAGGCACGATCGTACTCCGTGCGCTTGCTGAACCTCGGCATTCCGACGGCCGTTGTCGGCCGGGACGTTCAGATCCTCGGCACGCAGTACGGCCGGACGATCCTCGGCAACTTCGTCGACAACGAAGTGCCGTTCGTGTTGACGGACTCGACGGTCACGACCGTCTTCGGCGGCGTGAACGACGTGATCACGGTCGTTTCGGCGCTCGGGCAGGGCGCGGGCGGCGGCAACGCGCAGGCATATATCGACGCGCAGGTGCGCGCCTTCACCAGCTCGTACGCCTCGCTCGTTTCCGGCATCCGGGCGCGGGCGCCGGGCTCGCGCATTGTCGCGCTCAACCTGCCGAACGTCGGGGCGCTCCCCTATTTCGTCGGCGGGTCGCGCGATCAGCGTCGGGCGCAACAGCAGCTGTCGGTGGGGTTCACGACGGCCGCGGTCAATGTGCTCACGTCGCAAGGTGTCACCGTGGTCGATCTGATGTGTGATGCGCGGTCGTACCTGCCCTCGAACTACTCGGCCGACTTCCATCCCAACGACGCCGGCTATGCGTTCATCAGCTCGGAGGTGGTGAACGCCATCACGTCACCGTCGTATCCCGGGCCCCAGAGCAACTGTCCGGCCATGAGCGCGGTTCCCTAGAGCGGGCCGCCGGACGGGCACGACGTAGAATGAGCACAACCCGACATTACGCCGGACGTTAGCGTTTACGGTTTCCGTTCAGCGCTTCCAGTTGCCGCGTTCCTTTTCCGCCCTGATCGCCGACCTGTCTTCAGCGCTCGCAAGACCCCTGCCCGCGGCCGCCGCCCACGTCCTGATGGCGCCGACGCCGCGTCGCGCCTGGCCGGCCGGGGGCCGGGTCCGCCACGCCGCCGGGCTGCTGTTCCTGTTCCCCCGCGCGGGGAGCGCCCACGTCGTGCTGACCGTCCGGGCCGAGACGCTCGGCCGTCACAGCGGGCAGGTGTCGCTCCCGGGCGGCGTCATCGAGCCGGGCGAGGCGTTCGAGCAGGCGGCGTTGCGCGAGGCGCACGAGGAGATCTCACTGCCCGGCGCGGATATCCAGGTCCTCGGCGCGCTCTCGCCGATTGACATCCCCGTGAGCGGGTTCCGGCTGCACCCGGTGGTCGGCGCGAGCGATCGGGCGCCGGTGCTCGTCGCGGCCGACGGCGAGGTCGCGCGGATCCTCGAAGTGCCGGTCGACGCGCTGATGGCCAGGGGGTCGGTGATCATGACGGAACGCGAACGCGAGGGCAGCCGCATCACCGTGCCCGCGTTTCGCGTCGGGGACGATGAGATCTGGGGCGCGACGGCCATGGTCCTGGCGGAGTTCCTGGTCATGCTCGGATGGACCGGTCCGTCGGATTGAAGCGGCCGGGCTCGAGCCGCCGCGTTTCGAGCCAGCAAATCCCGCGCTGACAACTCGACAGACCGGATTTCAGTCGTCTCAAGAGGCCTTCGTTTTCGTTGCACAATCAACCGAAATCTGCAAATAATGCACGTTTTAGCCATCGCGCGATATCATGCGCAATCCACTAATTCGCGCAACAAAATAGCCGCGACGAAAGGCAAAGGGGGGCGAGGTCATGGGCTCTGCAGTGCTCGGTGAGGCGATCAGCGCGATCCGCGACTGGTCAGGGAAGGCGCAGAGGGGCGCGACAGGCGGACCGCAAGCGGCCGAGACGTTCGGCAGCCTGGTGTTCAACGACAGCGTGCAGCAGGCGCGTCTGCCGAAGACGGTGTATCAGGCGCTGCGGCGGACGATCACGCACGGCGATCCGCTGGACGCCGCGGGCGCGGACGCCGTCGCCAAGGCGATGAAGGAGTGGGCCGTCGAACACGGTGCGACGCATTACACGCACTGGTTCCAGCCGCTGACCGGCATCACCGCCGAAAAGCACGACTCGTTTCTCAGCCCGAACGGCAACGGCAAGGCCGTGAACGAATTCAGCGGCAAGGAACTGATCAGGGGCGAACCCGACGCGTCGAGTTTCCCGTCGGGCGGCATGCGCTCCACCTTCGAGGCGCGCGGCTACACGGCGTGGGACCCCACGAGCCCGCCGTGGCTGCTCTATTCCGGCGGCGCCGTGACGCTCGTCATCCCGACCGCGTTCGTGAGCTGGACGGGTGAGACGCTCGACAAGAAGACGCCGCTGCTGCGTTCGATGCAAGCCCTCTCGAAGCAGGCGATCCGCGTGCTCAAGCTGTTCGGCTCGAACGCCGAGCGCGTCGTCACGACGTGCGGGCCCGAGCAGGAATACTTCCTGATCGATTCGCACTTCTACCTGTCGCGCCCGGATCTGATCAACGCCGGCCGCACGCTCTTCGGCGCGAAGCCGCCCAAGGGACAGGAGCTCGAGGATCAGTACTTCGGCGCGATCCCGGAACGCGTGATGGCGTTCATGAACGAGTCCGAGAGCGAGCTGTTCAAGGTCGGCGTGCCGGTCAAGACGCGCCACAACGAGGTCGCGCCGAGCCAGTACGAGATCGCGCCGGTGTTCGAGAACGCCAACGTCGCCACCGATCACCAGATGATCGTCATGGAGACGATGCGCCGCATCGCGCCGAAGTTCGGCCTCGCCTGCCTGCTGCACGAGAAGCCGTTCGCCGGCGTCAACGGATCGGGCAAGCACCTCAACTGGTCGATGAGCGACGACGAGGGGAACAACCTGCTCAGCCCGGGCAAGAACACGCACGAGAACATGCAGTTCCTGGTGTTCTGCAGCGCCGTGCTGCGCGCCGTCAACAAGTGGCAGGGCCTGCTGCGCGCGAGCATCGCCAGCGCCGGCAACGACCATCGCCTGGGCGCGAACGAGGCCCCGCCGGCCATCCTGTCCATCTTCCTCGGCGACATGCTCACCGACATCTTCGAGCAGATCGAAAAGGGCGGCGCCAAGACGACCAAGAGCGGCGGCGAGCTCGACACGGGCGTGATGGTGCTGCCGAAGCTCCCGCGCGACGCCGGCGACCGGAACCGCACCAGCCCGTTCGCGTTCACGGGCAACAAGTTCGAGTTCCGCGCCGTCTCGTCGAACCAGAGCATCGCGTACCCGAACATCGCGCTCAACATGGCCGTGACCGAGTCGCTCGACTTCATGGCGAGCGAGCTCGAGAAGGCCATGAAGGGCGGCAAGACGCTCGCGCAGGCCGTCACGGAGCTCCTGCCGAAGGTGATCAAGGAAAACAAGCGGATCATCTTCAACGGCAACAACTACTCGGCCGAGTGGGAGAAGGAAGCCGGCAAGCGCGGCCTCCTCAACCTGAAGAACACCGTCGACGCGCTGCCGCAGATGGTCTCGAAGGAGGTCATCGGGCTGTTCGAGAAGTACAAGGTCCTCAACGGCCGCGAGCTGCATGCGCGCTACGAGATCATGCTCGAGACCTACAACAAGGTCGTCAACATCGAAGGCCAGTTGATGGTGCTCATCGCCAACCGGTACATCCTGCCGGCGGCGCTCGAGTATCAGCGCCAGGTCGCGGCCAGCGTCGCCGCCGTGAAGTCGGCGGGCGCGAAGTCGGTCGAGGGCAAGAAGACGCTCGACAAGCTCACCAAGCTGGTCGACAAGTTCAAGCAGTCCGCCGACAAGCTCGAGAAGGAGCTCGCGCACGAAGGCGCGGGATCGTCCGAGAAGCACGCCAAGCACTTCCGCGACAAGGTCGTGCCGAACATGGCGGCGCTGCGCGAGCTCGGCGACGAGCTCGAGAGACATCATGCCGCACGAAACGTGGCCGCTCGCCACGTATCGGGAAATGCTGTTCATCAAGTAACGGGACAGAGGTTAGAGGTTAGAGGTTAGGGATCAGGGGCGCGGCGCTGAGCAATCGCCGCGCCCTCTGGTTTTTCGGTAAGATACCAACGCCTTGGCAAAACGGAAGAAGCCCTCCGAGCAATCCCTTTTCGACAACATCGACGCTGACGGCGGTTCGGAAGGGGGCCGCGACGCGGCGATCCGTACCTCCATCCTCTCGGGCGGCGGCGGCAACGGCACGAGCGCCGTCGCCCTTCACGAAGCCGCCCAGGCGCGCTACCTCAACTACGCGCTCTCCGTCATCACGTCGCGCGCACTGCCGGACGTCCGCGACGGCCTCAAGCCGGTGCAGCGCCGCATCCTGTACACGATGTGGCAGCAGAACCTGACCGCCGACGTCAAGCACCGGAAGTGCGCGAAGGTGGTCGGCGACGTGATGGGCAGCTACCATCCGCACGGCGACTCGGCGCTGTACGAAACGCTCGTCCGGATGGCGCAGTCGTTCTCGCTGCGGTATCCGCTGGTGGACGGCTCGGGTAACTTCGGATCCCTCGACGGCGACAGCGCCGCCGCGATGCGCTACACGGAGTGCCGGCTCGCGCGGCTGAGCGACGAGATGCTCACCGAGATCGAGCAGGCCACCGTTCCGTTCCGGCCGAACTACGACGGCACCAAGACCGAGCCCGTCGTCCTGCCGGCAAGGCTGCCGAACCTGCTGGTCAACGGCACGACGGGGATCGCCGTCGGCATGGCGACCAACATCCCGCCCCACAACCTCGGCGAGGTGTGCACCGCGCTGATCAAGCTGCTCGACAACGAGGACATCGGCGTCGCCCAGCTGTGCCGCTACATCAAAGGTCCGGACTTCCCCACCGGCGGGCAGATCCTGAATTCCGCCGAAGAGCTGAGGCAGGTGTACAAGACCGGGTCGGGATCGATCCGGCTGCGCGGCACGTGGGACATCGGCCCGGACACGCGATCGACGAAGACGATCTTCATCGACAGCGTGCCGTACATGGTGAACAAGTCGCAGCTTGTGGAGCGGATCGCCGAGGTCGTCCTCAGCCGCAAGCTCCCCCAGCTGCTCGACGTGCGGGACCTGTCGACGGAAGACGTGCGCATCGCGCTCGAGCTGAAGAAGGACGCCGACGAGAAGATGATCATGGCGTATCTCTTCAAGCACACGCCGCTTCAGATCAACTTCGCGGTGAACCTCACGTGCCTGATCCCGACGGAGAACGTCGAGGTCGGGCGGCCCGAGCGGCTCGATCTCAAGCAGATTCTCTGGCACTTCCTGCACTTCCGGCTCGAGGTCGTCACCAAGCGGCTCGAACACGAGCTGGCGGCGCTCAAGAAGCGCGTCCACATCCTCGAAGGATTCGAGACCGTCTTCGACGCGCTCGACGAGATCATCAAGATCATCAGGAAATCGGACGGCAAGGCCGATTCGGCCGAGAAGATCATGAAGCGGTTCGGCCTCGACGCCGAGCAGACCGACGCGATCCTCGAGCTGAAGATCTACCGCCTGGCGCGGCTCGAAATCCTCGTCATCCGCCAGGAGCTCGAAGACAAGCGCCGGCGATCGAGGCAGATCGCCGCGCTCCTCAAGGACGAAGCCAGCCGCTGGAAGATGGTGCGCAACGAGCTCGAAGAGATCAGCACGAAATACGGCGACAAGCGCCGCACGTCCATCGTCAGCGACAGCGGCGAGCCCGAATATTCAGCCGACGACTTCATCGTCGAGGAAGACAACGTCGTGATCGTGTCGCGCGACGGGTGGATCAAGCGGCAGAAGGACGTGAAGGACCTGTCGACCACGCGGCTGCGCGAGGGTGACGCGGTGCTCGCGGCGTTCGCGGGCAGCACGCGGGCGACGTGCACGTTCTTCAGCAACTTCGGCGCGGCGTACACGTGCCGTATCATCGACGTGCCGGCGTCCACCGGCTACGGCGAGCCGATTCAGCGGCTCTTCAAGCTGAAGGACGGCGAGAAGGTCGTGGCCGCGCTCAGCCTGGATCCGAGGGCCACGGGCACCATCAAGCCGAAGAAAGAGGGCGACGCCGCTCCGGTGCACGCGGTGGCGGTGACGAGCGACGGCTACGCGCTGCGGTTCAGCCTCGAGCCGCTGGTCGAGCCCAGCACGCGGGCCGGACGCCGCTACGCCCGCCCTGCCGGAGAATCGGAAGTGGTCGGCGTGGCCAGGGTCACGGGCCAGGAAATCCTGATTGCCGCCACAGCGGAGGGCCGCGGGCTGCTCTGCAAGGTAGGCGAGGTGAATTATCTGGCGGGACCCGGCCGCGGGGTTATCCTGATCAAGCTCGGTGACGAGGACCGCGTCCTCGGCTTCATCGCGTCGAGCGGCGACCGCGACCTGCTGACGGTCGAAACCTCGCGCGGCGCCGAACAGACCATCAGCACGGCCAAATACGAGGTCACGGGCCGGGGCGGCAAGGGGCGGGAGCTCCTGCAGCGCGGCCAGTTCACGCGCGTGCTGTGGCCCACGCCGGACGCCCCCGCGATGTTCGCCGGCGCCGACGACTAGCGCCGGCGGGCACATGGAGGACAATGAACGCCGCCTCTTCGATAAGATTCGAAGTCGACTGCTGCGAAACAATTCGCCGGACTTCTCCGGTGGCTGCGGTCGAGTACATCACCAACAAGGAACCGATTTGTCTTCCCACCACGAACGCCTGAACATCGCCGTCTTCATCGACTTCGACAATATCGAAATCGGCGTCAGAACCACCCTCAACCAGCAATTCGACGTCGGCACGGTGCTCGAAGCCATCAAGGAGCGCGGCGAGATCGTCAGCAAGATCGCGTACTCGGACTGGACCCGCGCCGGCGACTACAGCCGCCACCTGACGCAGCACGCCATCCGCCTGGTCCAGCGCAACCTGACGCCGGGCGGCGACAAGAACGGCGCCGACATCAACATGGCGCTCGACGCGCTCGAAATGGCGTTCACCCACCAGCACATCAACGCCTACGTCATCGTCGGCGGCGACAGCGACTTCCTGTCGCTCGTCGAGAAGCTGAAGCAATACGACAAGAAGGTGTTCGTCGTCGGCGGCCGCGCGTTCACGAGCATCATCCTGCAGAAGAACTGCCACGAGTTCATCGCCTACGAGAATCTCTCGGGCGTGCGCCGCGCCGCCAGCGCCGCTGCGACCGGGACAGCCAACAAGGGCGGCCGGCCGGCCACGCCGATCGCGGTGTCGCCCCTGGCGCAGGCGTACCCGATCGTGCGGCGGGCCCTCAAGATCCTTGCCGACCGCGAGGTCTCGCCACAGACCGGCCTGCTGAAGAGCACGCTGCTGCAGCTCGACTCCACGTTCTCCGAGCGCAACTACGGCGCGTCGTCGTTTCTGGATTTCGCCGAGAAGCTCGCCAACGCGGGCCTGGTGCATCTCAAGACCTCGGGCCGCAGCGTGATGGTCGAACTGAACCCGCAGTTCGAAGAGGGCGAGGCGCGGCCCGCGGTCGTCCCCGGAGAAGAAGCCGCGGCCGTCCCTCAGGCACCCCAGGCGGCGCCGGCGGAGTTCCAGCCGGGCGGCAGCCAGCAGACGCCACCGCCAGCCGCGACCGAGTCCAACGCCGACGGCGTCCGGTTCGTCAGCGACGTGCTCCAGAAGGCCACCAGCGCGCGATGGCCGATGTACATCCGCAACGTGAAGCAGCTGCTGCGCGCGGCTGACAGCAGCTTCGACGAGCGCCGGTACGGGTTCGGCGGGTTGATGGACCTGCTGCGCGCGTGCCAGCGCGAGAGCCTCATGCGGCTCGAACGCGACCGCCGTGGCGGCCTGCGCGTCTTCCCGGGCGCGGCTCTGCAGCGTCCCGCCGACGCCCAGGCTCCACAGGTCAGCGGCCTGCCTCAGCGTGACGAGGCGGCAGACGCCGATATGGACGAGGGCAGCGGTCAGCCGTTCGCGCCGATCGAACTTATCGAAACCGAGCCCGTCGAGATCAACGGCAACGTCATCGACACGACCGCCGAACTGCTCGGCCGCGCGAAGCCGCGGAGGCCGCGCGCCAAGGCGCCGGCGCCCATCACGACGCGAAAGGCCAGCCGCAGTGCCGGAACGGCGGGCCCGCGCAAACCCGCTGCGCGCCGGACGCGGTCGAAGAAAGCCGCGGCCGACTCGGGCGACGACAACAGCTGATGGCATCCGCCGACTACACCGCCAAAGACATCACCGTTCTCGAAGGCCTGGAGCCCGTTCGAAAACGGCCGGGGATGTACATCGGCGGCGTCGGCTCGACCGGGCTGCACCACCTCGTCTGGGAAATCCTCGACAACGCGATCGACGAAGCCATGAACGGCTTCGCCTCGAACATCCGCGTGGTGCTCCACGAAGACGGCGCGTCGGTCACCGTGGAAGACGACGGGCGCGGCGCGCCGATCGACAAGCACCCGAAGACCAAGCGCAGCGCGCTCGAAACGATCTTCACGGTCCTCCACGCCGGCGGCAAGTTCGAGCATGGCAGCTACAAGACCGCCGGAGGCCTTCACGGCGTCGGCGCCAGCGTGGTCAACGCGCTGTCGAAGGAGCTCGTCGCCACCGTCAAACGCGACGGCGCGCAGTGGGAGATGCGCTTCAAGCAGGGCAAGCCCCTGGGAGCGCTCAAGAAGATCGGACCGGCCAGAGGGACGGGAACGTCGGTGTACTTTCACCCCGACGCCACGATCTTCCCGAAAATCGAGTTCGATCCGGCAGTCATCAAGGACCGTCTCGAGGTCGCAAGCTACCTGCACAAGGGCGTGAAGGTCGTGTTCGAGGACGAAGCCTCGAAGCAGAAGTACGATCTTCGAGCACGACGAAGGCATCGTCGACTACCTGAAGAAGATCGTCGTCGAACGCAGCGCGAAAGCCGTGCACGAAGCGCCGTTCATCCTGAACAAGGATGAAGGCCTCCGCCTGGACCTCGTGCTGCAGTGGACCGAGGCCACCGACGAGCACATCCGGTCCTACGTCAACGGCATCCCGACCGGCTCCGGCGGCACGCACGAAAACGGACTGAGGGCCGGCATCGGCAAGGCGGTCCGGAACTTCATCGAGACGCACAACCTCTCGCCGAAGGGCGTCACGCTGGTCGCCGAGGACATCCGGGAAGGCCTGACCGGCGTCCTCAGCGTGTTCATCCAGGAGCCGCAGTTCCAGGGTCAGACGAAGGATCGGCTGAACAACCCCGAGCTGGTCTCGGCCGTCGACGGCGTCGTCCGGCCTGCGCTCGAACACTGGCTGAACCACAACATCAGCCTCGCCGAAGCGATCGTCGCCCGCATCATCCTCGCCGCCCGCGCCCGCGAGGCGAGCAGAGCGGCTCAAGCCGAGGTATCGCGCAAGAGCGCCACGTCAACGCGCCTGAACCTGCCGGGAAAACTCAGCGACTGCACGAACTCCACGAGCGAGGGCAGCGAGATCTTCATCGTCGAGGGCGATTCGGCCGGCGGGTCGGCGAAGCAGGGCCGCGATCGCGCGCGGCAGGCCATCCTCCCGCTCCGCGGCAAGGTGCTCAACACGGAGAGCGCGTCGCTCGCGAAGGTGCTCGAGAACAAGGAGCTCACCGACCTGGTGACGGCGCTCGGTTGCGGCCTCGGCAAGAACTTCGAGCTGCCGCGCCTGCGGTACGGCAAGATCATCATCCTCGCGGACGCCGACTCCGACGGCAACCACATCGCCACGCTGCTCCTGACGTTCATCTACCGCCATCTGCCGCAGCTCATCACCAGCGGCCACGTCTTCCTGGCCCAGCCGCCGCTCTATCGCATCGACATCGGCAAGGACACGCACTGGGCCCTGGACGATGCGCAGCGGGACGCGATCCTGAAGCAGCACGCGAAGAACGGCCGCGGGACGCCGGAGATCACGCGCTTCAAGGGCCTGGGCGAGATGATGCCGAAGGTGCTGTGGGAGACGACGCTCAACCCGCGGACCCGGCGGCTGCTGCGCGTGGACGTGTCCGATCAGATCGTGACCGATCGCGTCATCAACGAGCTGATGGGCAAGGACGCGTCGGCCCGCTTCCGGTTCATCATGGAACGTGCGGACGAGGCGGAAGAGCTCGACGTCTGATCGTAGCGTCCGGCTTCAGCCGGACGTCACCCGCAAATCGCGCGCAGGCCGGCCACGAGACGGCCGATGCCCTCGGCGACCGTCTCGCGCTGCAGCGCCCCGAACGCCACCCTGAAATAACAGCCGTCCGTCATGCCGAACGCCGACCCCGGCGTCACGGCGACCTTGTGCTCGCGGATCAGCCGTTCGGTGAGCGTCATCGCGTCGAGGTCCGTGGCGATGCGGGGAAAGCAGTACATCGCGCCTTCGGCCGGTGGCACGTCGCACACGGGGCCGAGCGTGCCCAGCGCGTCCAGCACGATCTGCCGGATCGTGGCCAGTTCGCGGACGTGCGGATCGCAGTACGGCCGTCCGACTTGAAGCGCCGCCAGGGCCGCGCGCTCGGCCACCACGGTCGGGCAGATCAGGATCGTGTCCTGAATCTTCAACATCGCCGGCGTCAGGTCATCGGGGTAAACGGCGTATCCGATTCGCCACCCGGCCATGCCGTACGCCTTCGACAGCGAGTAGATCGACACGGTGTGAGCGGCGGCGCCAGGGAGCGATGCGGGCGACAGATGCCGCGCCGATCCGTAGGTGAAGTACTCGTAGGTTTCGTCGGAGATGTGGTACAGCCCGCGATCGCGGCACAGGTTGTTCACCTCGCGCAGCAGCGCCGGGGGGAACACCGCGCCGGTCGGGTTGTTCGGCGAGATCGTGACGATGGCGCGCGTGCGGTTCGTGATGGCGCGGCCAATCGCGTCGAGGTCCGGGCAGTAGTTGGCGTCGGTCCGGACGGCGACGGCCCGGCAGCCGGCCATCTGAATCGCCATCTCGTGATTGAAGTAGAACGGCACGGGCAGGATGATCTCGTCGCCGGGTTCGGAAATCGCGAGCACGGCGTGCATGAACGCCATGTTCGCGCCGGCGGTGACCATGATGGCGCTGGCGCCCGCGGCTTCGATCCCGTTGATATCATTCTCGGCGGCCAGCTTCGCCGCGATCCGTTTGACGAGATCGGGCCGTCCGGTGCCGCCGGAGTACTCGTGCGTGGTCGGATCGGTCAGGGCCTGCCGTACCGCCTCGGCCGCCTCTGGCGGCGGGCCGTAATGGACGATGCCCTGCCCCAGCGAGATCGTGCCAGGCACCTGCCGGATGATGTCGCCGACCACGGGAATAATCGGCGCCTGAACGCCGTCCATCCGCGTCACGGAACGAACGCTGTTCTGCATGGTGTGAATCGTGACTATTCTATGGCTCGAGGGTTAAAGATGGAACCCATTCGCCTCCTCGTGACCGGCGGCACGTTCGACAAGCGGTACAACGAGCTGACCGGCGCGCTCTCGTTCGGTGAAACGCACCTCGTCGAGATGCTGCGGCTCGGGCGCTGCCGGCTCGACGTGTCGATCCAGACGTTGATGATGATCGACAGCCTCGACATGACAGATGCCGATCGCGCGCGGATCGTCTCGGCATGCCGTCAGACGGGGGAGGCCCGACTCGTGATCACGCACGGAACGGACACGATGGTCGAGACCGCACGAGCGCTGGCCGAAGCCCTTCCGTCCGCGCTCGCGAAGACCGTCGTCCTCACCGGCGCGATGGTGCCGTACGCCTTCGGCAGCTCGGACGGGCTGTTCAACCTGGGCAGCGCGCTCAGCTTCGCGCAGGTGCTTCCAGCCGGCGTGTACATCGCCATGAACGGCCGCTATTTCTCATGGGACCGCGTGCGCAAGAACCGCGAGACGGGCGTCTTCGAGAACCGCTGAACCCTGAACCCTGAACCTTCCTACGTCGTCATCTGCACGACTGTCTTCGCGCTGCGGTGGGTGCCCAGCACTTCGGAGTGCAGCTTCTTGCTGAGATACACCTTCGACTCGGCGTTGTCCGACGCGTTGCGTTCGTATTTGACGACTTCGAAGCGCAGGTGATCGAGCGTGCCGCGCATCTCGTAGAACCGGTTCTTCGTCTTGACGACGATCTCGTCGAAACCCTGCTCGACCGCCCAGACTTCCTGCTGCTCGGTGAGCGCGCGGAAGTGGCCCTGGCCCGCGCCAGTCGCGCCTGGTGCCGCCGATCCACGTGTAGAGCACCTTCCGGCCGTCGAACTGCGACGTGATCGCGCAGCCGGTCGACGAGGTCGTTGAGCTTGGGCTCGGTCTCGGGCGACTGGATTTCGTGGGCCACCTTGAACGAGACCGGCACCACGGTCCCGCTGTCGTCGCCGAGGGGCGCGTTCGCGAGCAGGATGAGGTGGGCGCGGCCGGACAGGCGGCGCACGATCTCCGCGGCGGTCTTCTTGCGAGGGAACTCGCCGAAGAACTCTTCGATGTACTGGATTTCGAGGGCGCCCTGCTCGAGGTCGTACTGGGTGATGTGGTATTCCATCAGTTGCCGGATTTCTGGGCGAGCCTGGCCCACGCGTCGCGCAGCGACACGATGCGGTTGAACGTGAGCGCGCCGGGACGCGACCCGGCGTCGACCGAGAAGTAGCCCAGGCGCTCGAACTGGAACCGGGAGCCGGGCGTCGCGCCGGCGAGGCTCGGCTCGATCACGCACTCGCTGAGCACTTCGAGCGACTGCGGGTTGAGGTTGTCGAGGAACGTGCCCCCGGGCGCGTCCCGCTCGGGATCCTCCGCCGAGAAAGAGGCGATCGTAGAGCCGGACCTCGGCTGCGCCCGCGTGCGCCGCCGACACCCAGTGGAGCGTGGCCTTGACCTTCCGGCCGTCCGGCGAATCTCCGCCGCGTGTCGCCGGGTCGTAGGTGCAGCGCAGCTCGAGGATCTCTCCGCTGGCGCTCTTCACCACCTCGGTGCACGTGATGAAGTAGGCGCAGCGCAGCCGCACTTCCCGGCCGGGCGACAGCCGGAAGAACTTCTTCGGCGGCTCTTCCATGAAGTCGTCCTGCTCGATGTACAGCACGCGCGAGAACGGCACCTTGCGCGTCCCGGCCGACGGATCCTCGGGGTTGTTGATGACGTCGACCTCCTCGACCTGCCCCTCCGGGTAGTTCGTGATGACCACCTTGAGCGGACGCAGCACGGCCATGACGCGCTGCGCGTGGCGATTGAGGTCCTCGCGGATGCAGTGCTCGAGCTGCGCCATGTCGATGACGTTTTCCTTCTTGGCGATGCCGATCCGCGTGCAGAAATCGCGGATGGATTCGGGCGTGTACCCGCGCCGCCTCAGGCCGCTGATGGTCGGCATCCGCGGATCGTCCCAGCCCGACACGTGGCCGAGCTGCACGAGCTGCAGGAGCTTCCGCTTGCTCATCACCGTGTAGTTGAGATTCAGCCGCGCGAACTCGATCTGCTGCGGCAGGTCGCCGTCGAACGCGTCGCTGAGGCTCGACACGAGCCAGTCGTAGAGCGGGCGGTGATCCTCGAATTCGAGCGTGCAGAGCGAGTGCGTGATGCGCTCGATCGCGTCCGACAGCGGATGCGCGAAGTCGTACATCGGGTAGATGCACCACGCGTCGCCCGGTCCGATGGTGAGCCGCGTGCCGGATCCGGTAGAGCGTCGGGTCGCGCATGTTGAAGTTCGGCGACGCCATGTCGATCTTGGCGCGCAGCACGTGCGTCCCGTCCTCGAACTCGCCGGCCCGCATCCGCGCAAACAGGTCGAGGTTCTCCTCGACCGGCCGATCGCGATACGGGCTGTTGCGGCCCGGCTCGGTGAGCGTACCGCGATAGGCGCGAATCTCGTCGGCGTTCAGGCTGTCCACGTACGCCTGCCCTCGCCGGATCAGCTGGACGGCGAACTGATACAGCTGCTCGAAGTAGTCGGAGGCAAAGAACAGCGCGTCCCACTTGAACCCGAGCCACTCCACGTCCTCGCGGATGGCGTCCACGTACTCGACGTCTTCCTTGGTGGGGTTCGTGTCGTCGAAGCGGAGGTTGCAGGTCCCGCCGTTCTCCTCGGCGATGCCGAAGTTCAGGCAGATCGACTTGGCGTGGCCGATGTGCAGGTAGCCGTTCGGCTCGGGCGGAAAGCGCGTCGCCACCCGCCCGCCGTGCTTCCCGGCGGCGCGGTCTTCGGCCACGATCGTGCGGATGAAATCGGCCGGTGCCGCCGGCGAGGCCGTTGTGTTCTGTTCTGTATCCTCGGTCGTCATCTAGGGCAGGCACAACATTCTATAAGAACCGGCCCATTTAGATGAATTCGGAGGCCTGGCCGGCCGAACGGGCTCTGGAGATCAGGCGTTCAGCCAGTAGGCGAGCTTGACGAGGAACACGTTGTGCGGAGGGACGCCGAAGATGGCGCGGGCGTCCCGGCCGAGGCGGAACCCGCCGGCGCCGAGGTAGTTCTCGCGCGCCTGCTGCCAGACGACGAACAGCGTGGAGCCGGGCCGGTATTCCCACCGGAGGACGTTCGTCGTCCTGAACGATTTCACGTTGAAGTCGGGGATGCCGTTGGCGGCGTAGGTGTAGTCGAACGGCGCATACCGGCTCGCGTAGTCGAGGTTCCGGCCGTCGACCAGCTCGTGGAACGCGCGGTAGTCCCCTCCGGACACGAACGGCTCGCCGTACAGCTGCAGCGACAGCGTCGGCGACATCGTGTAGTTCAAGCGCCCGGTCAATGACGCGGTCGTCTGATCGAGGTGGGCGAAGACGTAGTGCGTATCCGGGGCGATGAGATTCTTCACCCACTGGGAATCCGCGACGCTGCGGTTGATCCGCGCGCCGACCGAAAACAGGACGGCCGGCACGGGGCGGACGATCACCTCGGGCGTGAACTCGGCCCACGAGCTTCCCTGCGCGTCGCCGCCGACATCGCCGCTCAGGTTCGCCGCGACCTTCCGCCGGTTGTCCGAGTTCATCCAGGCCCAGGCCTCGTGCGTGGGGTTGGCGTAGGCGCCCGGCCCGCCGCGCGACGCGCGGTCGTCGAAGCCGAGGCCGTTCGCGTTGAAGCCGCCGCCGACCGCCCAGTTGCTGCGCCACGTCAGGTTGCCGTTGACGTTGAAACCGCCGAACAGCCGGTCGCCGTCGTAGTTCCAGGCCGCCCACTGGTTGAAGTTGATCGCGCGGTTGCGGAACCACCGCGACGGCCGGTTGTTGCGAAGCTGCAGCCAGTTGCCGAACCGGCGGAAATCCGCTCGCCGCAGGAACCCGAGGTCGTTGGTTTCGAAGCCGGGCGACCGGGCGTAGAAGTACGAGTTCGAGCGCACGAACTCGCCGCCGATCTTGTTGAAGGCAATCGCGGCCGCGTACCCGGCGAGCGACGTGCGCGTGACGTCGAGGCTCGAGCTGACCAGGTCGGGCCGCTGAAACAGGTGGCGGCTGTCGGTCTGGATGAGCGTCAGCGCGCCCGGCGTCCCGCTGACGCGGCTGCCTTCGAAAAAGCCGTTGACGCTGTAGCGGCCGGCCAGCCGCCAGTCGAAGTCGGCGCCGCCGACAAACGCGTGGTCGGGCACCGGCGCCTGGCTGCTCTCACCCCGGTTGACCGCGGTGGCAATGACGCCCACGTACGACTGGTTCGCGAACTCGCGCCGCACGCGCGCGACCGAGTAGTTGGTGGGCGGCTCCACCGCCAGGCGCGAGGGAGCTCCAAGAGTGAGGACATCGGCGAATTCCTCCTGCGTCACGGCATGCACGACGCCGATCGAGTAGCGCCCGATGCGCCCGGTCAGCTTCGCCGCGCCGAGGATCGTGGTCTGCAGCGGGGCGTCGGTGTAGATCTCGGTACCCGTGGGCAGCGTGCCGGAACCGTGCGGCGAGCGGCCGATGCGCCGCGAGTAGAACAGGTTGTTGCAGCCGTCGTAACAGTCCGCGTCGAACCGGAAATTGCCGGACCCCTCCACGAAGAACGGACGCCGTTCGTTGAAGAACGTCTCGAAGGCCGACAGGTTGACCGTCGCGGGATTGGCCTCGACCTGGCCGAAATCCGGGTTGATGCTCGCCGTCAGCGTCAGCCCGGGCGTCAGCGCGTACTTCATGTCCACGCCAAACGAGGTCCCGGCCGACGACGAATCGACGAGCGGGTTGCCGCTCACCGGCCGCCGCGTCAGGCTGGCCACGGTGTACGGCGTGAACTCCAGGCGCTTCGCCGCCCGGCCCGTCGTCACCCCGGCCAGCTCGCCGAACGACGACACGTAGCCGTTCGCGCTTCGCGCGAGGAGGGGCCATGTCGATGTCGCCCGCAGACGGCCGACGTCGCGCGCGACGGCGAAGCCGAACGTGTTCGTGTCCGACGGCGTGAAGCGCAGCTGCGAAAACGGAATCTTGAACTCCGCCAGCCAGCCCTGCTGGTCGCGCGACACGGTGACGTCCCAGACCGCGTCCCAGCTGATGTCGCTGTTCGTGTCGTTGAACCAGTACCGATCCTGCTTCACACCGTCCGGGTTGACGGCAAACTCGTAGGCCGTGCGGCGGTCGTGGTACGAATCCACGAGAATCGCGGATCCAGTCGCACGGCGACTCGTCGTCCCGGCGCGTGAGGTAGGTGACGATCTTGTCCGGTTCGGTGTCGAACGCGCGCACCTGGACGAACAACGTGGTGTCGTCAAAAGCGACGCGGAATTCGGTCGCCTGCGCAGGTTCGGCGCCCTCTTGCGGCTCGCGTTCGACGAACCCCCGGACCGCGGGCACGGTCTGCCAGACGGCTTCCGCCAGGTTTCGCCCGGCGCCCGCGGCCGGGACGCGAACTGCGCCGGTGCTCGAATCTGCGGCCAGGACGGGAGCCGCACACGCCAGAATGCCAACGAGCGCGGCAACCTTCACGAACACGGCAGGTTAGACGCCAAAAGCCGAGATATGGTTGTGTGCAGGCGACGTATTCTTAGCAACAGCATGGCGCACACGACCCTGGTTGACCCTGCGACGCTTGCCGCCCACCCGGGGGACCCGCGCTGGGCGGTCGTGGACTGCCGGTTCATGTTGACGGACGCCGGCTGGGGAGCGCGCGAGTACGTCGCACGGCACATCCCGGGGGCCGTGTACGCCCACCTCGAGTCCGACCTTTCCGGCCCGGTGTCGGGGCACAACGGCCGCCATCCGTTGCCGGATCCGGCGGCGCTCGTCCGGACGCTTGGCGGATTCGGTATCACCGGCGGCGTTCAGGTCGTGGCCTACGATCAGGACAACGGCATGTTCGCGAGCCGGCTGTGGTGGCTGCTCCGCTGGATGGGCCACGACGAGGTGGCCGTGCTCGACGGCGGGTTCGCCCGATGGGTCGCCGAGCAGAGGCCGACCGCCGCGGGCCGCGAAACGCGACCCGCGCGAACGTTCGCCGGTTCGCCGCGCGCGGACATGGTCGCTAACGTCGAAGAAATCGCGCGCCTGTCGGCAGACGGATCGGCCCGGCTCGTCGATGCGCGGGCGCCCGAACGTTATCGCGGCGAAATCGAGCCGATTGACCGTGTTCCGGGCCACATCCCCGGTGCGATCAACGACCACTTCATGCAGAACGTCGACGAACGCGGGATGTTCCGCTCGCCGGATGCCCTCCGCGCGCGGCTGACCGCCGCCCTGGCGGGCGGAAGGCCGGACGACGCCGTTTTATACTGCGGGTCTGGCGTGACGGCGTGCCATAGCCTGCTCGCGCTCGAACTGGCCGGCCTTCCCGGCGCCAGGCTTTACGCGGGATCGTGGAGCGAGTGGTCGAGCGATCCGTCGAGGCCGGTCGAACCCCGGACCTGAGGGTACAAAAAAACGGGCCGGCCATGTGATTGTGGCCGGCCCGTCACGTGACGCCGATCGAGCGAGTGAGTTAGTGCACGAGAGCGCGATAGCTCCGGACATCCGCCCGGCGGCCCTCACGCCAATCCGATTCGAGAATCGAGAACAACACCTGGTCGTACGTCCGGCCGTTCTTGACGAACGACTTGCGCAGGATGGCCTCCTGGACGGCTCCCATCTTGATGAGCGCGCCGTTGCCGCGGCCGTTCTGCACCGCCGCCCGCGCTTCGAGCCGGCGGACGTTCAGCGTGTCGAACGCGAACTCGAGCAGCATTCCGGCGCCTTCCTGGAACACGCCCGTGCCCCAGAACGCCGACCCGATGGCGAAGCCCCATTCGGCGGTCTCGAATCCAGCGTCGCTCGCGCGAACCTGGAAGATCCCGATCGCCGTATCGAAGCCCTTGAGCGTCACGGCGAAGCACGCGTAGGCGCCCACCGTCCGCTGCCGAATGGTCCACTCGATGAACTTCTCGAAACCTTCCACCGACGAGGGCGGCGGCGAAATGAACCGCGCGACTTCCTCGGTGGTCAGCAGTGTGAAGAGTGAAGCAGCATCTTCGGTGCGCAGTTCCCGCAGCGTGACCCAACCACCGGTCAACACCGGGAGCCCGCTCCGCCAATCGCTACTCGTGACTTCAGCAGTCTCGACCGCGCGCAGCTCGGTCGTCAGACTTTCGCGATAAGGCATGTTTTCCATGGTTAGTTCACCCCGCCATCAACGGTGACCACCAGGTCGCCAAATTCAGCATCGACGTTCGGCAGCGTCTCGGTTTCATCGGCAGGGAACACAGGCCCATCGTCGCCCGAGGTGCCCCACACGATGTTGTCGTCGTCGGACGTGCCCCACACGATGTTGTCGAGCAGCGAGGCCGTGCCCCACACGATGTTGTCGTCCAGGGAAGCCGTGCCCCAGACGATGTTGTCGTCGTCGGAGGTGCCCCACACGATGTTGTCGCAGTCGGCGCCACCGCAGTCGGTGCCCCAGACGATGTTGTCGTCGTCCGAGGTGCCCCACACGATGTTGTCGTCGCTGAACATCGTGCCCCAGACGATGTTGTCGTCGTCGGAGGTGCCCCACACGATGTTGTCGCCGTTCTCATCGGCGGTGCCCCACACGATGTTGTCGTCGCCGCTCATCGTGCCCCAGACGATGTTGTCGCCCGTATCGTCCAGAGTCTTGGCAACGCCCCAGACCGTGGAGTTCTTCCAGGCGTTCGCCTTGGGGTTGATGTAGCCGCCCTTGATCATGTGGTTGCCCCAGAGGATGTGGCGGCTCCACACTTTCTGCAGGGGCAGGCGATCGCCCACCTGGTGCGAGTAGTAGAACTTCGCGAGCTTCACGGCTCCATACGAGTTCAGGAAGCCGGCGCCCTCCTCGAGCGGCTTGTACCCGTGATAGTTCTGCGCCGTGTACTGCAGGATGCCCTTGATGAGGTTCGGCGTCAGGTTCGGATTCGCCTGCAGCATCAGGGCGATCGTGCCGCTGACGACCGGCGCCGCCATGCTCGTGCCGCTGAGGCTGAGATACGGCTTCGAACCCAGCAGCAGTTTGCCCGAGACGAGCGAGGTCAGCTTGGTGTTGTAGAACAGGCTGCCCGGCGCCGCCAGAGAGATCGTCCCGGTTCCGGGAGCGACCAGGTCGGGCTTGGCGATGTAGTCCTTCGGCGTCGGACCACGCGAGCTGAAGCTCGCCATCGTATCGTCGGTGCGGGTCAGCGTGCCCATCGTGCTCGTCGCGCCAACCGTCAGCACCCAGGGCGCGTTGCCGGGCGCCATGATGCCGCCGTACTGCTTGAGGCCGAGCGCGTTCGTCCCACGATTGCCCGCCGCCGTCACGACGGTGATGCCGAGGTCGGTCACTTTCTTCGTGGCGAGCGTCAACGGGTCGGTCAGATACGACTCTTTGATGCTGGCGCCGACCGACATGTTCACGACGCGGATGTTGTAGGTCACGCGGTTCGCGACGACCCAGTTCAGCGCGGCGATGATGTTGCCGATCGTTCCCTGGCCGTTCGCGTCGAGCACCTTCAGCGAGATGATCGACGCCTTCGGCGCGATGCCGGCCTTTTCGCCGTTCGAGTCGTAGCCGTTGCCGGCGATGATGCCGGCGACGTGCGTGCCGTGGCCGTTGTCGTCGTAGGGCGTGGTCTTCGTGCCGACGAAGTCCACGAACTTGGCGACGCGCTGATCGCCGTACGGGAAGGTCTTGGTGACCCCACCGCGCGTCAGGTCGTCGTGCCACGAGGCGACGCCGGAGTCGATAATCGCGACGCCGATGCCGTTGCCGGTATAACCGAGATAGTCGTTAACCACGTCGGCGCCCGTCGTGATGGACGTCCGGTAGTTCGACGACGCCGTCGACCGGTTTTCGTGGATGCGGAAGACGTCCGGGTACTTCGCAAGCTGCTTGAGAATGTTCTCAGGCAGATCGAGGACCTGGCCGTTGATGATGTCCAGCTTGCCGGCTCGAGCGAAACGCTTGAACTCCGGCGGGAGGGTCGCGCCGGGCACGAGCGTCACGATGACGCTGGTCGTGCTGAGCGGATTCCCACGAGCTGAACGCTTGGTGACCTCATCGTCCATCTTGTAGTTCTTGACGTTGAAGCCGGGGGCGCCTGGACGTTTATGGGGGGCCTGACGGTGATGACGGCTTTCCTTGCCGGAGTTCTTGGGCCCGCGCTGGCCCGCCGCCGAAGCGGTGGTCGCCAACCCGAGTCCAAAACCCGCGATCAGAAGAGCCGCCACCGTACGTTTGGGACCCCAAACGGCCTTTCGGCGAACGGGAGCGACAGTCAGAGAGCGCAGTGTCATGGGGAATAGAAGAGCAATTCGGTGGCCAGTGGGCCAGGCCGGAACATGCGGTATCTAAGAGGCTTTTGAATCAAGTAGTTAGCAGCCTCTTTCCGAATGATACCCGCGCGAATCGGTAGGACTGTATGTCACAGATGTGAACAGCGTGGTCTTTCGAGATTGCAAATATAGCCACAACTCGTTGATTCGCGGGCTGATCGGGGGATTGTGTTCCGGTTCGGACCACGATATTCAGATTTGGGCACTCGACAGTACCGTAAGTCGTGCACTGTCATGCTGATATGGGAAATAGTACCGTTCTGGCCCTTCAGTGGTCGTCGAGCGTCCTCGGCCAGTCCTCTTTAAGGAGCCTGGACATCGCCCGGTCGGCGAGGCGCCGGCCGCTGGTCTGGCAGACCGCGCAGTAATTGCACTCGTTGGTGGCGTACACGATTCGCTGCACGGGCGCGCCGCAAACGGGGCACGGCTGCTTGAACCGGCCGTGGACCGCCATGGCCGCGTGAAAGGCGGTGACCTTCTCGGGAAAGCCGCCTTTCGATTCCCGCCGCAGGTGATCGATCCACACGAGCAGCGTCGCGCGGGTCGCGTCGTGCAGCCGCGCAGACTCCTCCCTGCTGATCGCGCTCGTGAGCTTGAGCGGCGACAGCCGCGCCGCGTGCAGGATCTCGTCCGAGTACGCGTTGCCGATGCCGCTGAAGATGTGGGGATCCGTCAGCGCGCGCTTGAGCGTGTGGTTCTCGCGCGTGAGCGCAGCGTGGAACTCGTCCGCGCTGATCTCGAGCGGTTCGACGCCGCCGGGATCGATCGCGGCGAGCGCAGGCTCGCCGGACGCCATCCGAATCGATGCGCGCTTCTTCGAGCCCGCTTCCGTCAGCAGCAGCGTACCGTTCGCGAAACGGAACGAGGCCTGAACCATGCGGGGACCGAGGCCCGTCGGACGGCCCGGGTCACGCCACCGCAGGCGGCCCGCAATCATCAGGTGGATCACAAGGAAGAGATCCCCGTCGAACGCGAGCACGATGCGTTTGCCGATGCGCCGCACGCCCTGGACCACCTGGCCGGCGATCGCATCGATGGACGGCGTCACGGAGCGCAGGACGAAAGGGCTCGTGAGCGCCACCTGTTCGAGCATCTGGCCTGCGACCTTCGACCGCAGGGCTTCCACGTAGACCACGATGTCTGGAAGTTCCGGCACTGGCCGGCATTCTACGTCCGGGCGGGCTCGCCGCGCCGATGCGACGCTGCATGATTTGAGCGGGGGGAGCCGAAGGAGTATCGTGGACGTCTAATCCAGTATGCGGGTGCTTGTTCGGCAGCTGGTCGCGCCGTTGGTCGGGCTGCTCCTGATGGGCAGTCCCGCAGGCGCCCAGCAACCCGCGCCGGAAACCGACAGCGCGTCGGCCGCCGCGCCCGCCGTCGCCGTCTCGCTCGATCGGATCCGTGAGGCGCTGGCCCAGGCGCCGCCGGCCGAGCCGCTCAAGGGGTTGAACGAACAACCGACGTTTCGCCTGCAGATTCAGGAACGGCAGAAGATCAATCAGTTGATGGACTCGATCAAGTTCGACGGCGGCGGCGGCCCGGAAGTCGCCGGCGGCCGGGCCAACTACGAGATGCAGCGGCTGCTGTTCCCTCCGGTCGACAACCCCCTCGTTCAGCCGTACGCCGCGTTCAACACCGGCCAAATCCTGACGCTCGCCGCCGAAGCCCTGGTCGTAAAGCTGGTGGCTGAGAAGATGTCGCGGATCTTCGGCGGCATGCTCCGCGCGCAGGCCGAACGCGAAGCGCGGGAAGAGGTGGCGCGCTCGCTCGCCGCGTTCAAGTTGGCGTATCCCGGCACGTCTCCGAAGAACTGATGCGCGCCGTTATCGCCATCGCGCTCGTGGCCGCCATGGGCGGCGCGGAGATCGAACGCGCCCAGCAGGTGGCCAGGAGCCGCGAGAGCGAGCGCGCGCAGTTCCATCGCCGTTACGTCTTCGATCTGAAGGGCGACACCGTCACCCAGATCGAAGTCATCACGGAGTTCCGGCGCCTCGTGCTGACGACCGAAGAACATCTGCGACTCGGCGACCAGATGTTCTCCCGCGGCGTGCGCGAAGCGGAAGCGGCCATGGCCCCGACGCGCGGGCTCGTGACGTTCAAGTCGAGGCTGCGCTTCCACCCGCTCAATACCTACGCAGACGTTCCACCATTCAAGATCGCCCTCGGGCCCGCCGCGTCAACGGCCGCAACGTCACCACTGACACCGATCGACACCCTGGCCAGCGGGGAATCCTCGCAGCCGTTCAAAGACAGCGCCGGGAAAAGAGTTGTCGCGCTGCTTGGCGCGACGTTGCAGGCGGACATTCCGTCGGTGCGGATCGGCCCGGTCAGCCGGCCCCTGGGTGTGGTGCTCGAAGGCCGCGAAATCGCCCGCGTCGCTGTCGATTTCGGCCGTCTCGACTAGGCGCGGCCGCTTCCGGCGCCGCGCGCTTGACAATCCGGCCCCGGTATCGTTTAATCCTTGCATCCGGATTGACGGATGTAACAGATGAGCACCCGGGCGCCCGCCATCCTCGACCATCTCGCCTCGCTGGCCGACACGACCAGAAGCCGGCTGCTGCTGCTGCTCGACCGGCACGAGCTGACCGTGTCGGAGCTCTGCGGCATCATGCAGCTTCCGCAATCGACGGTCAGCCGGCACCTGAAGGCCCTGGCCGACAGCGGCTGGGTGTCGTCGAGGGCCGACGGCACGAGCCACCTCTACACGATGACGAGGGACGAGCTCGACGGGGGGGCGCGGCGCCTGTGGTCGCTCGTCCGCGATCAGGTCGGGCCGTCGCCGGCGGCCTCCCAGGATCAGCGCCGCCTGCAGGCTGCGCTCGCCGACCGGCGCACGAAGTCGCAGGAATTCTTCTCGTCGTCGGCCGGCCAGTGGGATAGGCTGCGCGATGAACTGTACGGGGAGCGCTTTCACCTGGGCGCTCTCGCGGCGCTGGCCGAAGCCGACTGGGTGCTGGGCGATCTGGGCTGCGGCACCGGCGAGACCAGCGCGACGCTCGCGCCGTTCGTGCAGCACGTGATCGCGGTGGACGCCTCGGCGCCGATGCTCCAGGCGGCGCGCAAGCGGCTCCAGCCGTTCGACAACGTCGAGCTGCGCCGCGGCGAGCTCGAAGCGCTGCCGATCGACGATGCGCGGCTCGACGCGGCAACGCTGATGCTCGTGCTCCATTACGTGGTGGAACCCCTGCGCGCCCTCGCCGAGGTGGCGCGCGTCCTCAAGCCCGGCGGCCGGCTCATCGTCGTCGACATGCTGCCGCACGATCGCGACAGCTACCGTCAGCAGATGGGGCACGTGTGGCTCGGCTTCGCGGAGGATCAAATCAGTCGGCTGTTGACCGAGGCAGGATTCGGCAAGACGCGTATCGTTCCGCTGGCCCCCGACGCGCGCGCGAAGGGGCCCGGCTTGTTTGTTGCGACCGGTGAAAGAAGTCAAAAAGGAGAGTAAGCATGGCAACCGTAATCGAGAAGAAACAGCACGTGTTCGAGGCGGCCAAGGCGGCCGGCCGGGTTCCGTACAAGGTCGCCGATCTCGGCCAGGCCGAGTTCGGCCGCAAGGAGATGAACCTCGCCGAGCAGGAAATGCCCGGCCTGATGTCCATCCGCAAGGAGTACGCGGCGAGCAAGCCGCTCGCCGGCACCCGGATCATGGGCAGCCTGCACATGACCATTCAGACGGCCGTCCTCATCGAGACGCTGGCCGAGCTCGGGGCGGATGTCCGCTGGGTATCGTGCAACATCTTCTCGACGCAGGATCACGCCGCCGCCGCGGTCGTCGTCGGCAAGGGCACGCCGCAGAACCCGACGGGCATCCCGGTGTTCGCCTGGAAGGGTGAGACGCTCGAGGAATACTGGTGGTGCACGAACGAAGCGCTCGAGTGGCCCGACGGCAGCGGCCCGACGTCGATCGTCGACGACGGCGGCGACGCGACGCTGATCCTGCACAAGGGCGTGGAGTTCGAGAAGGCCGGCAAGATCCCGGCGTTCAAGCCCGAGAGCGAGCCCGAAGAGTGGGGCGTCATCCTCGAGTTGCTGCGCACCACCACGGCCAAGGACAAGAGCCGGTGGTCGAAGCTCTCGAAGGACATGATCGGCGTCAGCGAAGAGACGACGACCGGCGTGCACCGCCTGTATCAGATGCAGGACAAGGGACAGCTGATGTTCCCGGCGATCAACGTCAACGACTCGGTCACCAAGAGCAAGTTCGACAACATCTACGGCTGCCGCCACTCCCTCACCGACGGCATCTGCCGCGCCAGCGACGTGATGATGGGCGGCAAGGTCGCGGTGGTGTTCGGATTCGGTGAAGTCGGCAAGGGCTCGGCGCAGGCGCTGCGCGGCCAGGGCTGCCGCGTCATCGTCACGGAAATCGACCCGATCTGCGCGCTGCAGGCGGCGATGGAAGGCTACGAAGTCAACACGCTCGAGAACGTCGTCGACAAGGCCGACATCTTCATCACGACGACCGGCAACTTCAACATCATCACCGCCGCGCACATGGCGAAGATGAAGGACAAGGCCATCGTCGGCAACATCGGCCACTTCGACAACGAGATCGACATGGCCGGCCTGGCGAAGGTCAAGGGCGTCGTGCGGAACCAGATCAAGCCGCAGTACGACGAGTGGAAGTTCCCCGACGGCCACAGCGTGATGGTGCTCGCCGAGGGACGCCTGCTCAACCTGGGCTGCGCGACGGGACACCCGAGCTTCGTGATGTCGGCGTCGTTCAGCAACCAGACGATTGCGCAGCTGGAGCTGTACGCCAACCGCAGCAAGTACGAAAAGAAGGTGTACATCCTGCCGAAGCACCTCGACGAGAAGGTGGCGCGGCTGCACCTCGATCACCTCGGCGTCAAGCTGACGAAGCTGACGACGGAACAGGCGGAATACCTCGGCGTGCCGGTCGAAGGACCGTACAAGCCCGAGCACTACCGCTACTAAGAACAAGCTAGAGCAAAGGGCAGAGGGCAAAGGGCAGAGAGAGCAACACTCTGCCCTGACCCTTTGCCTTTTGCCCTTTGCCCTTTGCCCTTTGCCCTCTGCCCTTTTCGTGCCCCTCAGAATCCCGTGGGGCGCACCCAAAAGCTTTCCTGCCAGGTCCCGCCGGGCGGGATGCTCTGAAGTTCGCGGTAGAGGCCCTTCGGGGCCATGTTCATCGCGTTGGTGATCCCCGCCATCGGCTCGAAGCAGATGAAGTTTCGATCCTGGCCCGGGGCGGTGGGTTTGGGCGCCCAGACGACGGCCGATCGCCAGCGTTCGCCAAACAGGACGTCGAGCCTCTGCGTCTTTCCTTTGACCGACATCACCGCGCGGCCGGACGCATCCCGAACCAGATCTGAAAACACGTCGTCGAGATCGTAGTCGCGCAGCACGACCGCCTGCGGATCCGGAAACAGCTGCTCGATCGGCTGCGTGGCGCCCGTCGGGACCTTGTTCGGCGCGAGCAGCCAGCGCGTGCGGGCGCCGACGGACACGGTCCACTCGTCGCGCAGCGAATCGGCCAGCCTGAAGTAGGGATGAAACCCGATGGCGACCGGCATCGGCTCCGCCGCCATGTTCCGGATGAGCGTGACCACCTCGAGCACGCCGTTCTGCAGCCGGTAGGTCATGTCGATCGTGTGTGCGAACGGAAACTGCTTCATCCACGCCGGCTGCCTGTAGAACTCGAGCCGGCTGGTGGCCCACGCCGACGCCGCGTCGGCCCGGGCCTCAATCAGCTGCCAGTGGGGATTGGTCGTGAGAAATCCGTGGATCGGAATCGCGCCGCGGACGTTGCCGAGTGTCATGTCGAAGGGATAGCGCACGCCGTTGGCGTAGAACGCCTGCTCGTCGAGGCGATTCGCCCACGGCCCGAGGAACGGGATCCCGCTCATGGCCGGCCTGGCCTTGAAGTCCTCCACCGACGAGAAGGGCCACCACAGCACGTTCGTGCCCCTGACGTTCATTTCGAACGCCAGGTTGCCGACGCCCGGCGCCATCGACACGACGATCCCGCTGGTCGCGTCTTCGAGCCGAACCACATCGCCCGTGCGGCGAGCCGAGTAGCGCTGGGCAACTGCCGGCCTGGCGACCGCCGTCACCAGGAGCAGAGCGACGCCGAGCGTCCGCAGCTTCATCAAGTCCTCCCCCAGTCCCCAGCCCCCAGCCCCAACCTCTAACCTCTAACCTCTAACCCCCTACTTGCCCTCCGTCTGCGCGCCGTCGCCACCCACCAGGCGATCCTGCCGCAGCGCGGCGGCGCCCAGCATACCCCCGAGCCCCATGCTTTCGACTGCGCTGCTCGGCACGAGCATCAGCGCGCCTTTTTCCTTCAGGCCTTCGTAGAGCATG
Source organism: uncultured Acidobacteriota bacterium (assembly GCA_963712905.1). GTDB lineage: Bacteria > Acidobacteriota > Vicinamibacteria > Vicinamibacterales > CAVVIG01 > CAVQJU01. The sequence continues at coordinate 93,424 of CAVQJU010000005.1, forward strand.
TTCATCGCGCGCAGGTGGAGCGCCGTCGGGTTGTCGCGGTACGATCGTGATGCGACCTCGAACGACTGGGCGATCTCGACCTCGGCCCCGGCGAGAATCACGCGGGCCTGTTTTTCGCGCGCCGCCTGCGCCTCGCGCGACATCGCATCCTGGAGCGCCACCGGGATGACCACGTCCCGCATTTCCACCGACTGCACCGTCACGCCCCATGGATTCGACCGCTGATCGATGAGCAGCTGCAGCTCGGTCTCGATTCGCTCGCGGCCCCGCAGGAGGTCGATGAGCGGCGTGCGGCCGATGATGTCGCGCAGCGCCGTCTGCGCGGCCCAGCTGACCGCCCGGCCATAGTTCTGCACTTCGAGGGCCGCCTTCTCCGGGTCGTGCACCATCCAGAACAGCACGGCGTCGACGTTGACGGGCACCGTATCGGAGGTGAGCGTCTGCTCCGCCGCGAAACTCGTCGTGATGGTGCGCTGATCGATCCACGACGCCAGGACGTCGACGAACGGCACGACCCAGAACAGGCCCGGGCCGCGCATCGCGTGGAAGCGGCCCAGGCGCAGCACGATCCCGCGCTCCCATTGCCTGGCGATCCTCGGAGATTGCATGGCGATGAGACCGACCACGACAGACACGATGACGGGCGCCGGACTCCTCGTGGCGATCGTCGTCAGCAGACCCACGACGATCGGACCCAGGAGCACGAGGATCGAAACGACGTTGACGTTCGGCACGGCAATCTCCTTCTTCAACCGGCTTTCCGGCCTGCGTTACCTCGCGTTGCGCTGCTCCTGCAGCGCCGCGGCGACATCGGCGGCAGTGAACCCGTGGGCATCCGCGTCTGACAGCATGCGTGTGACGAAGGCGCGCAGCCGGCGCGCGTGTTCGTCCGGCGGCCTGGCCGCCTGTGCGCTCATGCGAACGAACGACCCGACGCCCCGTCGTGTCTCGAGCACGCCGCTTCGTTCGAGCCCGGCATAGACGCGGGCGACCGTGTTGGCGTTGACCCTGAGTTGTACCGCCAACTCGCGGACCGTGGGCAACTGATCGCCGGGCCGCAGCCGGCCGGCGGCGATCGCGGCGCGGAAGCTGCGTTCGAGCTGCGCGTAGATCGGGGTCGGATCCTTCGGGTCGATCGAAACGACCATTGAACTATTATACTAGTTCATTAGTACAATGCAACTGGCCGGTCGTCCGCGTCCAACGCCGCAACATCGCGACGCGGTTTCAATCGCGTTCGCGAGCCGCCCAATTTGACAGCGCCGATTGCGTCGGGTAGGCTTTTCTTCCGATGTTCGCCCGCCACCATCACGTGCATCCTCATAGCCACCGCGGCCGGCGCCGGCGGAGTTGCGCGTGATTTAGGGTCGACTTTCTCGAAACCAGCACACAGCAGCCCCGCCCGACCGGCGGGGCTTTTTGTTTTATGGACTACTCAAAATTGAACGGCTTGATACCTGCCGTCATCCAGGACGCCGACACCTCCGAGGTCCTGATGGTCGGCTTCATGAACGACGAAGCGCTCGCGCGGACCCGGGCCACCGGGTTCGCCACGTTCTTCAGCCGCACGCGCAACACGCTGTGGATGAAGGGCGAAACCTCAGGCAACCGCCTGCAGGTCACGGATCTGCTCGTGGACTGCGACGATGACACCGTGCTCGTGAAGGTGAAACGGCTGGGCGACGGCAACGTGTGCCACACGGGCGAGCGCACGTGTTTCTATCGGAAGTTGGACGCGCGATGAAACTCAGACTCGGGATCCCCAAGGGGTCGCTCCAGGACGCGACCGTGCAGCTGTTCGCGCGGGCCGGGTTCAACATTTACGTGAGCTCGCGATCGTATTTCCCGTCGATTGACGACCCCGACATCGAGTGCATGCTGATCCGCGCGCAGGAAATGGCGCGCTACGTCTCGGGCGGCGTGCTCGACGCCGGGCTGACGGGCCAGGACTGGATCGCCGAGCACGAGCTGGGCGACGGCAAGACCGGCGTCCTCACGAGCGTCGCGGATCTGATTTATGCCAAGCAGAGCTTCGGCAAGGTCCGCTGGGTGCTGGCGGCGCCGGAAGATTCGGCGATCCGGTCGGCGAAGGATCTCGACGGCAAGACGATCGCCACCGAGCTCGTGCGTGTGACGCGCCAGTACTTCGCGGCGCAGAACGTCAACGTCAACGTCGAGTTCTCCTGGGGCGCGACGGAAGTGAAGCCGCCGGATCTGGCCGACGCGATCGTCGAAGCCACGGAGACCGGCTCGACGCTCCGCGCCAACCGCCTGCGCATCATCGACACCATCATGGAGTCGAACACGCAGCTCATCGCCAACAAGACGGCGCTGACCGACGCGTGGAAGCGCACCAAGCTCGAGAACATCGCGCTCCTGCTGAAGGCGGCCATCGAGGCGCAGGGCCGCGTGGGCCTGATGCTGAACGTGCGGCAGACGGACCAGCAGGCCGTGCTGGCGCTGCTGCCCGCGCTCCAGCGGCCGACCATCTCGGCGCTGAGCGACAGCGACTGGGTCGCCGTGAACACCATCATCGAAGAGCGCACGGTCCGCGACCTGATTCCGAAGCTGAAGGCGGCCGGCGCGCAGGGCATCGTCGAATACCCACTGAACAAGATTGTCTTGTAAGAGCAGATCACGCTGATGACGCTGAATTCACGATCGACGTACGCAGCCACAAAGGCGCAGAGACCACGGAGGCTCACCTGCAATACCAGATCCTCTGTGACCTCTGCGCCTCTGTGGCCCGTACGTGATCGCCTGCAGGCGGGAGACGGCGGGTGAAAATCATCGACGCGCGGAACGAGCGGCAGCTGGCGGGATTGTTCAGGCGCGACGTGCGATCCGATCGCGCGTTCGAGCGCACCGTCCACGGCATCGTGGATCGCGTGCGCAAGGGCGGCGACCACGCGTTGACGGGCTTTGCGCGGCGGTTCGACGGCACGCGCGGCGCGCTCGAGGTGTCCGCCGAGGAAATCCGCGCGGGTGCCGCCAGCGTCGCCCCCGACGTCCGCCGTGCCATTCGCCAGGCCGCCCGTCATATCGCGCGCGTGGCGTTCCGGCAGATTCCGAAGCACTGGGACCTCGCCGTCGCGCCGGGCGTCTCGATCGAGCAGCGCGTCGAACCCCTCGCGCGGGTCGGCTGCTACGTGCCTGGCGGACGATTTCCACTGCCCTCTTCCCTGCTGATGACGGCCGTGCCGGCCCGCGTCGCGGGCGTCCGCGAGGTGATCGCCGTGTGCCCGAAGCCGGAGCCGGCCGTGATGGCCGCGGCGCTCGAGGCCGGCGTCACCCGGCTGTTCCGGATCGGCGGCGCGCACGCCGTCGCGGCGCTGGCATTCGGAACCGAAACCGTCCCGCGCGTGGACAAGATCGTCGGCCCCGGCAACCGATTCGTCGCCGCGGCCAAGGCGTACGTCGCCGGCGCGTGCGCGATCGACTTCTACGCGGGCCCGACCGAGATCGTGATCGTGGCGGGTTCCGGGCGCGCGGAGTGGATCGCCGCGGATCTCATCGCGCAGGCCGAGCACGATCCGGACGCGCGATCGATCCTGATCACGTGGAGCCGCACGCTGGCCGCGCGCGTCGCCCGGGCGGTGACCGCCGGCGCACAGGGACGCGACATCGTGACGCGCTCGCTCGACGCGCACGGCGCCGTCGTCGTCACGCGGACAGCGGATGAGGCCATCGCGCTGGCCAACCGGATGGCGCCCGAACATCTCGTCGTCGACCGGGAGTCGCTGACGCGGCAGCCGCTGACGGCAGGCGCGGTGTTTGTCGGGCCGTTCACCGCGCAGGCCGCCGGCGACTACGCCACCGGGTCGAACCACGTGCTGCCGACGGCGGGAGCGGCGCGATTCCGCGGCGGCCTGAGCGCGGCCGATTTCGTGCGCGTCATGAACGTGCAGCGCGTGACGCGCGCCGGGCTGGCGAAGCTGGCGCCGACTGTCCTGCCCCTGGCGCGCGCGGAGGGGTTGACGGCCCACGCTGAATCCGTCGAGGTGCGCCTGTGACATCCAAAACCCGGCCGGAAGCAATGAGCCCTCAGCCTTCAGTGAAGGCCCAGTACGAAAAGCCGCCGGAGCTGTACGACGGACTGCGCCTGCACCAGAACGAGAACACGCGCGGCTGCTCCCCCAGGGTCATCGAGGCGCTCGCGCGGTTGCGGCCCGAGCAGATCGGCTTCTACCCGCCGTACACCGCCGTCACGGAAAGCGCCGCGCAGTATCTCGGCGTCCCGACCGGCCAGGTGACGCTCGTGAACGGCCTCGACGAAGGCATCATGGCCGTCGCCATCGCGTACCTGCGGCCCACGGCAGGAAGCGGCCTGGTCCCCGAAGCGATCGTTCCGGAGCCGGCGTTCGAGATTTTCGGTTTCGACACGGCTGTGGCCGGCGGCCGCGTCGTCCGGGTGATGCCGAACGCCGATTTCCGTTTCGCCGAGGAGGCCGTGCTCGCGGCCATCACGCCGCAGACCCGCGTCGTCTTCCTGACGAACCCGAACAACCCGACGGGCGTGCCCGTGCCGTTCGAGGCGATCAGGAACGTGGCCCGGCGCGTGCCGAGGGAGGCGGTCGTTTTCGTGGACGAGGCGTACGCCGAGTTCGCCGGGCGCTCGTTCATCCCGGAGCTGCCGCAGTACCCGAACGTGATCGTGGGCCGCACGTTCTCGAAGGCGTTCGGGCTGGCGGGCCTGCGGATCGGCGCGCTCGTCGGCGCCCCCGACACCGTCGATCCGGCCCGGTTCGCGATCCCGGTGTACAGCCTGAACATCGCCGCGGTCGTGGCGCTGCAGGCGGCGCTCGGCGATCTCGCCTACGTCCGGGAGTACGTGCGGCAGGTGCAGGAGTCGAAGTCGCTGCTGTATGCCGCCTGCGATCGCCTCGGGCTGAAGTACTGGCCGAGCGACGCCAATTTCGTGCTCGTCCGCATCGGCGATCGCGTCGATGAGGTGATCGAAGGCGCGCGCGCGAGGGGGATTTACCTCCGCGGCCGTTCGTCCGAGCCGGGCTGCGAAGGCTGCTTCCGGATGGGCACCGGCTACGTCGACCACACGCAGCGCGGCATCTCGGCGATCGAGGAGGTCCTGTGCGGCGCGCGGTAATCGATCGGCGGACGACCGAGACGTCGATCGCGATGAAGATCGACCTGGACGGCAAAGGCAAGTACCAGGTCCGCACGGGCATCCGTTTCCTCGATCACATGCTCGAGCTGTTCGCTCGCCACGGCGCGTTCGACCTGACCATCGACGCGAAAGGCGACCTCGACGTCGATCAGCATCACACCGTCGAAGATCTCGGCATCGCGCTCGGCGAGGCGGTTTCCGCCGCGCTCGGGACGCGGCGCGGCATCAACCGGGCCGGCTACTTCGTGATGCCGATGGACGAGACGCTGGCGGTCGCGGCCATCGACCTGAGCGGACGGCCTCACGCCGTCGTGGATCTGAAAGTCAAAACGGCGCGCGTCGGCGACTTGCAGACGGAGCTCGTGCACGACTTCTTCGAGGGGTTCGCCATCGGCGCGCGCGCCAACGTGCACGTCAAAGTGCTGTATGGCCGGTCGAGCCACCATCACGTCGAGGCGGTCTTCAAGGCGTTTGCGCGCGCGCTCCGGGTCGCCTGCTCGAAGGACAAGCGCCTCGCGAAAGTGCTCCCGAGCACCAAGGGCCTGTTGTGATCGCGCTCATCGACTACCGCGCCGGCAACCTGACGTCGGTGCGCAAGGCGTTTGGCGCCCTCGGCGCCGACCTCTACACGCCCGCCAGTCCGGCCGAGCTCGATGAAGCGGCGGCGATCGTCGTGCCGGGCGTCGGACACTTCGGCGCCACGCGCGCGTTGGGGCCCGACTGGATGGAGGCCATTCTCGCGCGCGTCGGCGAGGGCCGCCCGCTGCTCGGCATCTGCCTCGGCATGCAGTGGCTGTTCGAGGGGAGCGAGGAAGCGCCAGAGCTTCCCGGCCTTGGCCTTCTCGGGGGCCAGTGCTATCGGCTGCCGTCGACGGAGGGGATCAAGATCCCGCACGTGGGCTGGAACGCGCTCGAGATGCAGCGGGACGCGTCGATCGTGGACGCCGTGGACACGGGTGCGCAGGTGTACTTCACGCACAGCTTCGTCGCGCCCGTCACGGGCGACACGGTGGCCGTCACGCGGCACGGCGAACCGTTCGCGGCCGTCGTCCAGCGCGGACACGTCGCCGGCGTCCAGTTTCACCCCGAGAAATCGGGGGACGTGGGCCTGCAGATCCTTCGTAATTTTCTGAGCCTGGTGGGGTAGACCGTCGTGCTGTCCAAGCGCATCATCGCCTGCCTCGACGTCCGCGACGGCCAGGTCGTCAAAGGCATCAACTTCGAAGGGCTGCGCACGGCGGGCGATCCCGCCGAGCTCGCGCGCCGGTACAACGCCGAAGGCGTCGACGAGCTCGTCATCCTCGACATCACGGCGACGATCGAGCGCCGCCGCGCGCTGGCCGACACCATCCGGGCCGTCGCGCGCGAGCTGTTCATCCCGCTCGCGGTCGGCGGCGGCATCCGCACGGAGGAGGACGCCGCCGCGGCCGTGGAGGCCGGCGCGGACAAGGTGAGCCTGAACACCGCGGCGCTTTCGAACCCCTCGCTCATCACCACGCTGGCCGAACGCTACGGCAGCCAGGCGGTTCTCGTCGCCATCGACTCGAAGTGGGAGGGCGATCGCGCCGCCGTCTACGTACGCAGCGGCAAGACGCCCGGCGATCGCGACGCCGTGAGCTGGGCGAAGGAAGCCGAAGACCGCGGCGCCGGCGAAATCCTGCTGACTTCGATCGACCGCGACGGCACCAAGGTCGGCTTCGACTGCCGGCTGACCGCGGCCGTGTCGAGCGCCGTGTCGATCCCCGTCATCGCCTCCGGCGGCGCCGGCACGCTCGACCACTTCTCCGAGGTCTTCACGAGCGGCCGCGCCGACGCCGCCCTCGCCGCGTCGATCTTTCACTACGCGGAAACCAGTGTGCGCGGGCTGAAGCAGCACTTGAAACAGCACGGAATACCCGTTCGCCTGTGAATCACGAAGACACATAGATGCTGATTCCTTCCATCGATTTGCAAGGCGGCGCCGTGGTTCAGCTCGTCCAGGGCGAGCGCCTGGCGATCAGGGACGAGGACGTCTTTCACTGGGTGCGGCGATTCGAGCGATTCCCGAAGGTGCAGGTGATCGACCTGGACGCCGCCATGGGCAAGGGCGACAACCTCGACATCGTCAGGCAGATCGCGGGCGCCCTGTCGTGCCGCGTCGGGGGCGGCATCCGCACGGTCGAGCGCGCACGCGACGTGTTGGCCGCCGGCGCGCGGCAGATCATCGCCGGGTCGTCGCTCTTCAAGAACGGCCAGCCCGATCTCGAGTTTGCGAAGCAGCTCGCGGACGCGGTCGGTCCCGAGCAGGTCATTGCGGCAGTGGACAGCCGGGGCGGCCAGGTCACCATTCACGGCTGGAAGACGGTCCTCCCCGTCCGTGCCGTGGACGCCGTCCGCGCCCTGGAACCGTTCTGCGGCGAGTTCCTTTACACCCACGTGGACGCGGAAGGCCTGATGAAGGGCACCGACATCCAAGCCATCCTCGCCGTCCGTCGTGCCACCACCCGCCGGGTAACGGCTGCGGGAGGCATCACCACCCAGGAAGAGATCGACCGTCTGGACGCCCACGGCGTCGATTCAGTGGTCGGAATGGCAATCTATACGGGGAAGCTTTCTATTTCTTCTTGAGCGTCGTCAGGTACGCGACCAGCGCGTCAACGTCGTCCTTTTCGAGCGCAAACTGTTTCATTTCAGGCTTCCGCGTGGCGCCCGTTTTTGCGGTCATGGCCTTTGCGTCTGTGATCCACGAGCGGATGTCGGCAGCCTGGAGCTTCGTACCCACATCATCGAGCGGGCCCTTGACGTTGCCCTTCCCCGCCACCGAGTGGCACAGCGAGCACTTCTGGTCCGTGAAGAGCTGTTCGCCCTTCGCCTTGAGATCCTGAGCGCCCGCCGGCAGAGAGACCAGCAGGATGAGAGCGGTCAGCGCAGTCGCGCGTCGGTACATGAGGTCCTCCGCAGAGAAGGCATGATAGCATCGCGCTTCATCAGACGGTGCAGCTGAAACCCCTCGCTGACGTTCACGCCGGACGCGGGCAGACCGGGTTCGACCGGCGCAGGTTTCTCGACGCGCTGCTCGCGGTCGGCTTCGTCTCGACTGCCGCGGCCATCGCATACCCGGTGGCAAGTTACCTCGTACCGCCCGAAGCCGCCGAAGCAGCCACGAACAGCGTCGTTGCCGGAAAGTCGGCATCGCTCAAGCCGAATTCCGGTTTGCTCTTCCCTTTCGGGAGCAAACCGGCCATCGTCGTCCGCACGACCGAAGGCGATCTGCGCGCGTTCAACGCCGTGTGCACCCACCTCGAGTGCACCGTGCAGTTCAAGGCGGACACGTCGCAAATCTGGTGTGCGTGTCACAACGGCTTGTACGATCTCGCCGGCAACGTCGTCTCGGGGCCGCCGCCGCGCGGCCTGGAATCGTTCACGGTCAACGTGCGCGGCGAGCCGGGCGCGGAAGAGATCGTCATCTCGCGCCGGGCGTAGCGGAGAAACCCATTGGTTCAGCAGGTCGTCAACTGGCTGGATGAGCGGATCGACCTCAGCGGGCTGAGGCACTTCGTCGCCGAGAAGGGCGTGCCGATCCACGCGCAGGAAGTCTGGTACTACCTCGGCGGCCTCACGCTGTTTCTGTTCGCCGTCCAGGTTGCCACCGGCATCCTGCTGCTCCTCTACTACCGGCCGGCCGCGACCGAGGCGTACGAAAGCGTCCAGTTCATCGTGACGCGTGTTCCCTTCGGGTGGCTGATTCGCAACATCCACAGCTGGTCGGCCAACCTCCTGATCGCCGCCGCGTTCGCGCACTTCTTCAGCGTCTTCCTGCTCAAGTCGTACCGCAAGCCGCGCGAACTGACCTGGGTGTCCGGCATCCTGCTGTTGTTCCTCATGCTCGGCTTCGGCTTCAGCGGCTATCTGCTCCCCTGGAACGAGCTGTCGTTCTTCGCCACAAAGGTCGGCACGGGCATCGCCGGGGCGGTGCCTTTCGTCGGCCACTTCCTGCTGCGCCTCCTCAGGGGAGGCGACGATGTGACCGGCGCGACGCTGTCGAGGTTCTTCGGACTGCACGTCGCCGTGCTTCCCGCCCTCTCCACCGCGCTCGTGGCCGCCCACCTGCTGCTCGTCCAGCGCCAGGGGATGAGCGTACCGCTGCGCGTCGAGCGGCAGCTCAAACCGGGTGAGCGCGTCAGGCAGATGCCGTTCTTTCCGAACTACATCCTGCGTGACGTGCTCGCGTGGTACGTGGCGCTTGGCGTGCTCGCCGCGCTCGCTGCGTTCTATCCATGGGAGCTCGGGAAGAAGGCGGATCCGTTTGCCGCCGTACCCGCCGGGATCAGGCCCGAGTGGTACTTCCTGGCGATGTTCCACACGCTCAAGCTGATTCCGAGCCATGTGCTGGGATTCGAAGGGGAGCGGCTGGGTGTGATCGCACTCGGGTTGATCGCGCTGTTCCTCGTCGTCGTCCCGTTCGTCGATCGGCGTTCCAACGCCGGAAGAAACAGTCCCCTTTATACGGCGCTGGCCGTTGCCGGCATCGTCTATCTCATCGTCTTCACGATTCTGGGACACATCGCAAAGTAGACGGTGCCGCTAATGTTCTTCCGCGCTCTGCTCACCGTCGCGGCGCTGGCGCTGATGCCGTACGGGGGGCGCGCGTACGCCGCCCAGGCTGCACCCGCGCCGGCCGGCACGTGCGTGTCCTGCCATGCTGGCCTGTCCGATGCGCGCCTCGCAAAGCCTGCGGCGGCCTTCGCGCAACAGGACGTGCACCGTGAGAACGGCTTTGCCTGCACTGACTGCCACGGCGGCGACGGCTCGGCGGCGGACAAACGGCGCGCGCACGACACCGCGCGCGGATTCAGAGGAAAGCCCGCGGGACAGGCGGTGATTACCACCTGCGCCCGGTGCCACAGCGACGCCGCCTTCATGCGGCGCTTCTCCCCCCGACAGCGCATCGATCAGGCTGCCGAGTACGCGGAGAGCGTCCACGGCAAGCAGCTGGCATCCGGCGATGCTCGTGTGGCCACGTGCGCCAGCTGCCACGGCGCCCATGGCGTCCGCCGCGTCAACGACGCCGGTTCGGCGGTGTTCCCGACCAATGTGGCGGCAACCTGCGGCACGTGCCACGCCGACGTGGCGCACATGAGCGGCTACACTCTGGCAGGCAAGCCGCTACCGACCAACCAGCTCGCACTGTATCAGCAGAGCGTGCACTACGCGGCGCTGACGAAGGGCAACGATCTGTCGGCGCCGACCTGCAACGACTGCCACGGCAATCACGGCGCGGCGCCACCCGGCGCCGGATCCGTGGTCAATGTCTGCGGCTCGTGCCACGCCGTTTTCGCGCAGAAGTTCGCCACCAGCGTCCACAGCCAGATCTTCGACCGTGGCTGCGTCGAGTGCCACAGCAACCACGCCGTGCTCCAGCCGTCGGACCAGATGCTGGGCACCGACGCTCGCAGCCTCTGCGGTACCTGTCATAGCGGCGCCGACGACAAAGGCGCCCAGGCCGCTGCTCAGATGCGAGGCGACATCGAACGATTGAAGGCGGGTCTCGGACGGTCGAGCGCGAACGTCGATGGTTTGAAGAACGCCGGCATGGAAATGAGCGCGCAGGAGCTGGCCATCGGCACTGCCCGGACGCGCCTGACCCTTGCCCGGACGGAAATGCACACCTTCGACGCGGCCCATGTGAGGCCGGTGGTCGCCGAAGGGATGACCGCCCTCGCAGAGGTGGATGCTGCGGGCGACAAGGCCGCGGCCGAGCTTCGATTCCGGCGGCGCGGCCTGGCGGCGTCCCTGGGCGCCATCCTGCTGGTGGTGGTGGCATTGGCCGTCAAGATCCGCCGACTCGAACGCCACGGGTAAGGACTTTGTCGACGCCAAAGGCCTTATGCACGGCACCGATCTTGAATCCGTTCTGGCAGTCCGGCAGGCCACCACGCGCCGCGTGACCGCCGCCAGAGGCATCACGACGCAACAGGAAATCGACGAGCTCCATCGCGCGGGCGTCGATTCCGTGGTCGGCATGGCCATCTACACGGGAGCGCTCCAGGTCGCAGGACCGTCCGAACCTTAAGGGCTTCCTTTCAAATCCTTGATACAATAGCGGTTGGCCATTTTCTGGGGAGCACCCTACCGCACGTGAGCACAGCACTCCAGGCGATCCCGGATGTCGGCCAGCCGGCAGTGCCGCTTTCGGATGCCCCAGTCGTCGCAAGCGGGAAGTTTCTACATGCTGGAGACGCGCGTTTCCTGATCAAGGGCGTCGCGTACGGCACGTTCGCTCCCGACGAACAGGGCTGCCAGTTCCCGCCCCCCGCGCGAATCGCGGAAGACTTCCGCCTCATGGCGGGCCTCGGCATTAACACGGTCCGCACTTACACGCCGCCTTCGATGCTGCTCCTGGACGAAGCGGCCCGAAACGGGCTGCGCGTCATGATCGGCCTGCCGTGGTCGCAGCACGTCGCGTTCCTGGACGACCGGCAGCTCACGCGCACGATCCGCCGCGAGATCAGCGGCAAGGTCCGGGAGCTCGCCGGCCATCCCGCGGCGCTGATGTTCGCGCTCGGAAACGAGATCCCGCCGGGCGTCGTCCGCTGGCACGGCAGCCTGCGCGTGGAGCGCTTTCTGCGCGACCTCTATCAGGACGCCAAGGCCATCTCCCCCGGGTCGCTGCTCACGTACGTCAACTTCCCGCCGACGGAGTTTCTCGACCTCTCGTTCTTCGACGTGTGCGCGTTCAACGTGTACCTGCACCGCGAGCCCGAGCTGCGTGCGTATCTGACACGGCTGCAGCATATCGCCGGCTACAAGCCGCTGCTGCTGGCCGAGGCGGGCGCCGACTCGATTCGGGAGGGCGAAGAGGGCCAGGCCGCCATCACGGCGATGCACGTGCGCGCCGCCTTCGAGGAAGGCGCTTGCGGCGCCGTGGCGTTTTCGTGGACTGACGAATGGTGGCGCGGCGGCCACGACGTGGACGACTGGGCATTCGGCCTCGTCGATCGCGAGCGCCGCATGAAACCGGCGGCGGTCGCCGTGGCCCAGGCGTTCAGCGACGCGCCGTTCCCGGCCGCGGTCCGGGCGTCATGGCCGAAAGTCTCGGTGGTCGTCTGCGCATACAACGCGGCCGACACGCTCGAAGACTGTCTCGCCTCGCTCGACCGGCTCACGTACCCCGACTACGAGGTCATCCTCGTCAACGACGGCTCCCGCGACGCCACGAGCGACATCGCGCGGCGCCACGCGCGCGTCCGGGTCATCGACGTCCCCAACGCCGGCCTGAGCGCCGCGCGAAACGTCGGACTGGCCGAAGCGCGCGGCGAGATCATCGCGTACACCGATGCGGACACCCGCGCCGACGCGGACTGGTTGACGTTTCTCGTCCAGCCGTTTCAGACCTCGGACGTCGTCGGCTCGGGCGGTCCGAACGTCGTGCCGGCCGACGATTCGCCGATCGCGCAGTGTGTCGCGCGCGCGCCGGGCGGCCCGACGCACGTGCTGCTCGACGATCGGATCGCCGAGCACGTGCCGGGCTGCAACATGGCCTTCCGCCGCGACGCGCTCCTCGCGATCGGCGGCTTCAACCCCATCTATCTCCGCGCCGGAGACGATGTCGATGTGTGCTGGCGGCTGCAGGCGCGCGGATGGCGGATCGGGTTCTCGGCGGCGGCGCTCGTCTGGCACCACCACCGGACGTCGGTCAACGCCTACTGGCGCCAGCAGGTCGGCTACGGCGAGGGCGAAACCTGGCTGATGGCGCACCACCCCGAAAAGTTCCTCGACGGGCACATGCTGTGGCGCGGCCGCATCTACAGCCCGCTGCCGTTCGTGCGCTCGCTCTGGGGTGTGAAAGTCAACGCGGGCGTCTGGGGAACTGCCGCGTTTCCGTCGGTGTACCGCGCCGACGTTCATCCGTTCGCGTTCATGCCGCACTCGATCTGGTGGCAGATCGTCTCGTTTGCGCTGACGCTCTCCGGCATCGGCGTCGTGGCGACCGGTACACACCAGTGGGCGGCCGGCCTGCTCCTCGGGAGCGGCCTCGTCGGCCTGGCCGTCACCGTCGCGAAAAACCTGGCCTACGCGCTGCGGTCCGACGTCGCGTCGCTGCCCGGCGGCAAGCTGTGGTACCGCGCGCTGGTCGCCTATCTGCACTTCATTCAGCCCCTGGCCCGGGTGCGCGGGCGGATTCGCGGCATCCTCGCGCCGTCGGCGGTTGCGCTGCCAACGTCCAAACCGCAGACGAGCCGCGGCCCGAGGCCTTCGCTCCGCGAGGCGGTGGGGGCGCTGCTGCTGCTCTCCGGCACGGTCACCGAAGACCTGTTCTGGAGTGAAACCTGGACGTCGGCGGATCGCCTGCTGTCGCAGCTCACCGACTGGTTACGTCGATCGCGGGCCGTGCACTCCATCGAGATCGACGACGGGTGGTCGGACGATCGCGACGTGAGCGTCCTCGTGGGACGCTGGGCGTGGCTCGACGTCCGGGCGCTGGCCGAGGAACACGGGGCCGGCCGGACCTTGATCCGCGTCAGCACGCACCTGCGGCCGACGATCTTCGGCGTCGTGACCGCCATCGGCTTCGGCGCCGGGCTCCTCGTGGCCGCCGGGGCCGGCCTGTCGCTCAAATGGCCGCTGGCGGGCGCCCTGGCCGCGGGCGTCACGCTCCTCGTCATCGCGTTGACGGCATGGCGGACGGCGCAGGCGACCGCCATTGTCCGGCGCGCGGTCGTCCGCGTCACCGCCGCGCAGCAGATGGTGCCGATGCGGTCGGGCGGGGCTCACGCGTCGATCATCTCGCCGACCAGGCTGCGTACCTACGGTCTGCGAAGCGCCCTGATCTTCGTCATCATGATCTTCGGGATCGGCACGGGCACCTTCATGCTCCAGGAGGCCGCGAGCGCCGTCCGGCTGGTCATCGGCGCCCGCGAGGGTGGCACGGTGAGCGGGCCGTCGATCTCGGCCTGGCTCAACACGCCCGGCGGCATTGCCATCGCGCCCAACGGCGACATCTACTTCGCGGACTCGAACAACGACGTCATCGACCGCGTCGATCACAAGCTCGGCGTGACGACGTTTGTGGGCAACCGCACCAACGGGTTTTCGGGCGACAACGGTCCGGCCACCCGCGCCCAGCTGGACACGCCGGACGGCGTGGCCATCGCCCCGGACGGCGACCTCATCGTCGCCGACTCGCACAACGACCGCATCCGTCGCGTGGACTCGCAGACGCGTGTCATCACGACGATTGCGGGATCGGGAGAGAACGGGTACGACGGGGACGAAAAGCCGGCGATCGAAGCGGCCATGAACACGCCGAGCTCCGTGGCGACGGCGCCAAACGGCGACATCTACATCGCGGACACGTTGAACAACCGGGTCCGGATGATCGACCACGCCAACGGGTTCATCCACACCGTGGCCGGCGACGGGGAGACGGGCGGCGACGGCCCCATCGGCGACGGCGGGCCGGCGACCAGCGCGCACCTCTTCATGCCGAGCGACGTGCAGGTGGCGAACAACGGCGATATCTACATCGCCGACATGCACCACAACCGCGTGAGAAAAGTGAACGCCGCCACCCACGTCATCACGACGGTTGCCGGCACCGGCTCGTTCGGGTCCGGCGGCGACAACGGCCCGGCCGCACAGGCGAACCTGGCCGGCCCCGCGGGCCTGGCGCTCGTCGAGGACTCGCTCGGCCGCCTGACGATCTTCGTGGCGGACTACTACAACGGCAACGTGCGGGCCGTCGACATCAACGGCATCCTGCGCAACGTGAGCGGCGAAGGGCGCGTGAAGTTCGGCGCGCCGTCGCGCGTCGCCTTTGCTCCTGGCACGGGCTGGCTCTACGTGGCCGACGCGAGCAACCATCAGGTCGTCGCCTTGAACATCCCCGTCGCGCTGCTGAGCCGGGGCCGGGGCGTGACCCCCCCGCGCGGCAGCACCATCCCGGGCCCGCGCGGCCCCAACCGGAGGACCGGCTGAGTGGCTGAAGTCACCGAGCCGACGGTCCAGAAGCCGATGCTGCCCTGGGTCCTGTCGTTTCTCACACCGCACCGCGGCAGGGTTTCGCTGCTGGCGGTGCTGCTGCTGCTCGAGATCGGACTCGGGGCGCTGCAGCCGTGGCCGCTCGCGATCGCCATCGATCACGTGCTGGGGAGCGCCGTTTTCCCGGACGCCGTGCAGGCATTCGTCGACGCGATGACGCGCGGCAACCGCTTCGTGTTCCTCGTCGTCGTGGTCCTCGCGGGCATCCTGCTCCAGGTCGTCAATCAATTTGTGTCGGCCTACGGCACGCAGGTGCAGATCGACACGGGCCAGCGGATGGTCTACACCCTGCGATATCGCCTGTTCAACCACCTGCAGGCGCTCGGCCTGCACCACCACATCACCACCAGCACGAGCGACGCCGTCTACCGCGTGGATATCGACGCCTACTCGATCGAAAACCTGGTGATGAGCGGCGTGTTCCCGCTCGCCACGTCGGTGCTCACGCTGGGCGTGATGTTCTCGATTCTGGCCTACAAGGACGCGACGATTGCCTGGCTGTCGCTGTCCGTCGTGCCGTTTCTCTATCTCTGCCTGCGCTACTACGCAAAGACGCTGGTCAACCGCGAAGAACGCGTCAAGGAGCTCGAATCGAAGCTCCTCGGGCGCCTCTACGAAACGTTCTCGGCGATGCGGCTCGTCAAAGGTTTCGCCCGCGAACCGTACGAAGCCGCCCGCTTCGCGCGCGCCGGCGATGAGACGATGAACGCGCGGATCGCCATCACGTGGCAGCAGTCGCTGTTCTCCGTGATGGTGAGCACCATCACGATTCTCGGCACGGGCCTGGTGGTCGTCGTGGGCGGCGTGCACGTGATGAACGGTCAGCTGTCGGTCGGCGCGCTCACGGTGGTCATCAGCTATCTCGGCGCGGTGTACGGTCCGCTGTCCTCCATCGCCCACACGACCGGGCAGCTCCAGGGCGCGATCGCCGGCGCGCGGCGCGTGCGGGCGATGTTCGCGCTCCAGCCGGAAACCGTCGAGGCTCCCGACGCGATCGACGCCGCCAGCGTGCGCGGCGAGATCCGCTTCGAAGACGTCGGCTTCAATTACCCGGACGGCACCGCCGTGCTGCACGACATCGCGTTCACCGCGAAGCCGGGCGAAATGGTCGCGCTCGTCGGCCTCACGGGCGCCGGAAAGACCACGCTCGTCAGCCTGATCCCGCGCTTCTACGAACCGACGGCGGGCCGCGTGCTCATCGACGGCGTGGACGCCCGGCGCTACCGCGTCCGGTCGCTGCGCGAGCGGATCGCGATCGTGCTGCAGGATCCGGTCCTGTTCGCCGGGACGATTGCCGAGAACCTGCGCTATGGCCGGCTCGACGCCACGGCGGACGAAATCGAGGAGGCGGCGCGCGCGGCGCACGCCCACGACTTCATCTCACATCTCGCCAGGGGCTACGAAACCGACATCGCGGAGGCCGGCGGCAGCCTCTCGGGGGGCGAGCGTCAGCGCCTCAGTGTCGCGCGGGCCATTCTCAAGGACGCGCCGATTCTGATCCTCGACGAACCGACGTCGTCGCTCGACGCAATCTCGGAGGAAATCGTGTTCGCGGCGCTGCGGCGGCTGCGGGCCGGGCGGACCACGATCGTCATCGCACACCGGCTGTCCACCGTCCGCGACGCCGACTGCATCCTCGTGCTCGACGGCGGCCAGATCGCGGCCAAGGGCCGCCACGCCGATCTGCTCGCGAGCAGCCAGCTCTACCGCCGGATGTGCGCGCGCCTGTCGGTCGGCAAGTCGCTCGACGAGCCGGAAAGCGTCGACGAGCTGATCCAGGCGGCCCGGAGCTGATCGCGCCCGTGAAGATTCTGTTCGCGGGCATCATCGCCCGCTACCCGTTCGGTGGCGTCACGTGGTGCTCGCTGATGTACCTGCTCGGCCTGCGGGCCCTCGGCCACGAGGTTTTCTACATCGAGGACACCGGCGAGTGCGTGTACGACCCGGTGCAGAACGTACGATCCACCGACCCCTCGTACGGGACGTCGTACATTCACGCCGCGCTCGAACCCTTTGGCCTCGGCGACCGGTGGGCGTTCGTCAACTACGACGGGACCTATCACGGCCGCGGCGCGGAGGCCGTCCGATCGTTCTGCGCCGATGCCGATCTCTTCCTGAACCTCTCGGGCGGGTCGTGGTTCTGGCGTGACGAGTACGCGCGCATCCCGCGGAAGGCGTTCATCGATTCCGACCCGGCGTTCACGCAGCTCGCCATCGCGAAGCGCGAGCCGTGGTACGTCGAGTTCTTCCAGCGCTTCGATCGCCTGTTCACGTTCGGCGCCAACATCGGCACGGCAGCCTCACCGGTGCCGACGGGCGAGTTCACGTGGCTCAAGACCTGGCAGCCGGTCACGCTGGACGACTGGGCGACGTCGCTCGCGCCGCGGGACCGCTTCACGTCGGTCATGACGTGGCAGATCGAGAGCTTCACGGACGTCGGCGGCAACAAGGACCAGGAGTTTCTGCGGTTCATCGATCTGCCGTCGCGCACCGCGCAGCCGTTCGAGCTCGCCATCAACGGACCGCAGCGCCTGCTGCGCGAGCACGGATGGCAGACCGTTGACGCGATGGGCGTTTCGCGCTCGCTGTGGGACTATCGGGAATTCATCCAGTCGTCGAAAGCCGAGTTCGGCGTCGCCAAACATACCTACGTCGCGACGCGGTCCGGCTGGTTCAGCGATCGCACCGAGTGCTACCTGGCGTCGGGGCGCCCGGCCCTGGTCCAGGACACCGGCTGGACGGCGCACCTGCCCCACGGGGACGGCCTGCTGGCCTTCTCGAATCCCGA
The DNA here is from genome assembly GCA_963712905.1 of uncultured Acidobacteriota bacterium. Lineage (GTDB taxonomy): Bacteria > Acidobacteriota > Vicinamibacteria > Vicinamibacterales > CAVVIG01 > CAVQJU01. The sequence goes on from CAVQJU010000005.1 coordinate 111,357, forward strand.
CGACGCGCTCGCCGGCATCGAGCGAATCAACAGCGATTACGACCGCCACGCCAGGCGCGCGCACGAGATTTCCCGCGAGTACTTCGACGCGGCTCGCGTGCTCACGCGGCTCCTCGACGAGGCTTGTGCATGAGCGCGCCGCTCCGCATCGCTCACGTCGCGCCCGTGGCGACATCCATTCCGCCCCCCAAGTCCGGCTCGGTCGAGACGATGACGTCTCTGCTGACCGAGGGGCTGGTGGCCCGCGGGCACGACGTCACCCTGTTCGCGACGGCCGACTCGAAGACGTCGGCGCGGCTGGTCTCCATCTACGAACTCGGCTACTGGCACGACCCGAACATGTGGCCGTGGGAGCTGTACGAGATGCTGAACCTGGCCGCGGTGGTGGAACGCGCCGCCGAATTCGACATCATTCACTACGAAGCCGCGTACTACCCGATGTCGCTGGCCTTCACGCGGCTGTCCCCGACGCCGATCGTGCAGACACTCCACCATTCGCCGAGCGCCGAAGAGGTGGCGCTGTGGTCCCGCTACCCGGAGGCCCCGTTCGTGGCCATCTCGAACGAGCAGGCCCAGCTGCTGTCCGGGGCCAACGTCGTCGCCACGGTGCTGCACGGGATCGACACGCCCAATTTCACGTTCCGGGAGACGCCGGACGATTACCTCCTGTTCCTCGGGCGGTTTACGGCAGGCAAGGGGGTCGTGGAAGCGATAGACGTCGCGAAGCGCCTTAACGTACGCCTTATACTGGCGGCCGCTGAAAACGACTATTATCGCGAGGCGATCAGGCCGCTTGTCGACGGCGATCGGATCGTGTACCACGGCGAGGCGGACTTCCCCACCAAGGTGAAGCTGTACGGCGGGGCCCGCGCCCTGCTCTATCCGATCCAGGCGCGCGAGCCGTTCGGGCTCGTGCTCGCCGAAGCGATGGCGTGCGGGACCCCGGTCGCCGCGCTCGACCGCGGCGCCGTGCGCGAGATGGTCGACGATGGGGTGACCGGAATCGTGTTCGACGATCTCGATCAGATGGCCGCCGGGCTGCCGCGCGTGTGCGCGCTCGATCGGCGGCGAGTCCGCGATCGCGCCGTCGAGCGCTTCGGCGCCGAGCGCATGGCCGATGAATACGTGACGGTATACCGCCGGATCGTGGAGGCGCATCGTGGACGACGCGCACACTGAACAGCACGGCGGTTCCGGGCGCACGATCCTGGCCGTGTTCGCCCATCCCGACGACGAGTCGCTCGCCTGCGGCGGCACGCTCGCCCGCCTCGCGGACTCGGGCGCCCGCGTCGTGCTGCTGTGCGCGTCGCGCGGCGAGAGCGGATCCGTCAGGGACGAATCCCTCGTGAGGGCGAGCGACCTCGGGCGCGTCCGATCCGAGGAACTGCTCGAGGCCGCGCGGACCCTCGGGATCGCCGACGTGCTCATCTGCGATCATCCCGACGGCGACCTGCGCTGGGCCGACGTCTCCGAGCTGCACGAAGAAATCGTCGCGGCCATCCGACGCTACCATCCGGACGGCGTCATCACCTTCGCGGAAGACGGGCTCTACTGGCACCTCGATCACATCGGCGTTCACGAGCGGACGTACACCGCCGTGCGATCGTTCGGCGCGGACGCGCCCCCGCTCTACTACGTCACCATCCCCAAGGGAGTGATGCGCGCGGTCGTCGAGGCCGGGCCGAGGGGCGAGGCCGTCGGAGAGGGGAAGTTCTGGGGCATCGAGCCTGACGTATTCGGCGAGGCCGCCAAGCCCGCGACGTTCGTCATCGACGTCCGCGCATGGGTTCCGCGGAAGCTCGCGGCGCTCAGTTGCCACCGCACGCAGGTCGGTCCCGACCATCCCTTCACCCGGATCGACGAGGCGGAGGCCAGGCGGCTTCTCGGGCTCGAACATTTCCGGCGCGCGCCGATCGAAAGCCGCTGGGAATCGATCATCGAACAGATGGGCGAGCCGGTGCCGAGCGTATGAACAGGGCGACGTTCGACATCCTCCGGTGCCCGTACTGCGGCTGGACGCTCGACCTCGTCACGTCGTCGTTTCACCGCACCAGCGGCGACGAGATCCAGGACGGCATCCTCGGCTGCCAGTGCTGCGTCTTTCCGGTCGTGGACGGCATTCCGGTCATGCACCTGCAGCCCGCCGCCACCGCGGCGCGTGAGCTCATCGAGCAGGGCCATCCGGATCGTGCGCGGCGCGCGATGTTCGGCCTCGACGACGAGGGCGACGCTGAACGATTCGACGAGCTCGCGGCCTCCGGCACCGCCACGTACCGCAGCATCGTCGAAGCGCTCGGCGAGCACATCGAGGGCGGATACTTCCTCTACCGCTTCGCGGATCCCACGTACGTCGTGGGGCACGCGGTGGTCCGCGCGGTGGCGGGCACGGTGCTCCGCGGCGGAGGCCGCGCGGTCGACATCTGCGGCGGATCGGGGCATCTGACCCGGGCGCTCATGAATCTGTCGACGCCGGCGCCCGTGCTCGCGGATCTCTACTTCGCGAAGATCTGGCTGGCGCGCCGCTTCACCGCCCCGGGGTGCGAGGCGATCTGCTGCGACGGCAACTCGCCGATGCCGTTCGCGCGGGGGGCGTTCAGGTTCGCGATGTGCTCGGATGCGTTCATGTACATCTGGACGAAGCGTCAGTTCGTGCTGGACATGCTGCGACTGGTCGAACAGAGCGACGTCAGGAGCGCCGCGCTGATCAGCCACACGCACAATCAGTGCACGTGGACGCCGTCGCACGGCCAGCCCCTGACGCCCGGCGGCTACCGGCAGCTGTTCGAAACGCTCGAGCCCCGGCTCTTCGGCGAGTCCGGGCTGTTCGCGGACGTGGTCGCCGGCGGTCCGCTCGACCTCTCACGCGTAGACGACGAGCGCACACTCGAGGCTGATCCGTCGCTGACGATGATCGCCAGCCGGCAGCCCGGCGTCTTCGCGCGGCATCCGCTCGAGGCACCGCCGTTCCTGGCGGCTGGAGAATTCCGGCTGAACCCTCTCTACGTCGAGACCGGATCGCCAGGGGCCGACACGCTGACGTTCCGCCTGCGGTTTCCCTCGGACGACTACGAGCAGGAGTACGGCGCGTGCCGCCAGTATCTGCCCGAGGAAGTCACCATCGGCCGCCGCGCCGTCGCCGCCATCGCGGAAGGCCGCGTCCCCGATGAGCTCGCCGACCTCGTCCGCCGCCGCGTCATCGTCGATTTGCCAAGGAAGTATTACTAGAAGTTCAGGGTTCAGGGTTCAGGGTTCAGCGTTCAGGGTTCAGGGTTCAGACTGGGAACGTGGAACCTCGAACCTGGAACCCTGAACCTTGAACCTTGAACCTTGAACCCTTAAGTTGTTCCATTACGTGCTATAACGTATCCACTACGTAAAGTGACGTAATGGACAATCCCTTCGTGTACGGTGAGGTGGTTCCGTCCGCCGCGTTCGTGAACCGGGTGGTCGAGCTCGACCGCCTGACCGCCGACCTGGCGGCCGGCCAGAAGGTGTTTCTCATCTCTCCCCGGCGGTACGGCAAGTCGTCGCTCATCCGGCACGCCCTCACCGCCCTCGCCCGCCGCGGCACGCTCACCATCGAGGTCACCGTCAGCAGCTTCAGCTCGTACGTGGCGTTTCTCGAGGGCTACGCCCGCGCGCTCATCTCGGCCGAAACCCGCTGGGATCGCGCGCGGACCTGGCTGCGGGAGGTCGTGCAGTCCGCCGACGCCGAAGTGCGATACGCGCCCGGCGCATCGCCGGCCGGCTCGCTGACCGTCTCGTTTCCCGGCGTCCGATCCGACCGCGACGTTTCGCGCCTGGCCCAGGACGTGTTCGCGCTGCCCGGGCGTCTCGCCGCCGCCCGCCGCCGCAAGGTCGTCGTCGCGCTCGACGAGTTCCAGGCCATCAACGGCTTCAACGGCGGCTCGGTCGAGCACGCCATGCGCGCCGCGGTCCAGCACCAGCGCGAGGTGGGCTACGTCTTCGCGGGCTCGGAGCCCTCGCTGATGGAACGCATGCTCGGCCCGCGTCGGCCCTTCTACAAGGCCGGGCCGGTCATGCGGCTCGAAAAGATTCCCGCGGATGAGTTCGCCGCCTTCATCGACGGACGATTCACCCGGTCGGGCTTCAAGCCAGAGGAAGGCCTGGGCACGGCCATTGTCGACCTCGCCGGCAACCTGCCCTACGACGTTCAGCGCCTGGCGCACGAAACCTGGGACGAGGTGCGCGCGGCCGGGCGACGACGCGCCACGCTCGACGATCTGCACGCGGCCCTTCGCCGCCTGCTGGCCGAGCAGGAGATGATGTTCGAGGCCATCTGGCAACGGCTGACTCTCGCTCAGCGGGCCGTCCTGCGTGCGGTCGTACTGGCCGACGGTCGCGAGCTCCTGTCAGCCGACGTGCGGACACGCCACCGCCTGGGCGGCGCGTCGAGCGTGCAGACGGCTCTGGCTGCGCTCGTGCGCGACGATGTCACCGCCCGCGACGGCGCGCGCTATATCGTCGTGGATTCGCTGCTGCGCGAGTGGATCGCGCGGCACACGTTCTAAGAGAAGGTCAGCCTCGACCGTTCGTCACGGGCTTCCGCAGCAAGATTCGAACGCTACGCTCGTCAAAAGACCATAAAATACAATAACTTACGAACTTTTCTACGGTTTCTCCCTAGGCCCGTCCCTCGATTAGTGTTAGCCTATCCTCGCGTTGACACCCTGACAGATGGTCTGGTCACTGACGAAATTCCGCACGGCGATCGCGGCACTGGGCGTCCTGACGTCCTGCCTGCTGGTCGCGCCCGACGCAGAGGCGGCCTCGGGGTCGCACAAGGCCCACGCGCGCAGCCGCTGTGCAGTTTGCCGGCGCGTCGTCTCTCCCAAGCAGGCCTTCAAGCGAATTGCCACGCGACGGCCCGATCGGCTGGTTCGCCGGCACGTCACCTCGCTCATCCGTACGGCACGCACCACGCACCGCGGGCCGAGCGACGAGGCGGCGATCCAGAACGTCTCGACGGTGTCGGTCGAGGCCGATCTCCACGCCTCCCCCGCGCTCGAATCGATCGGCGTGCTCGTCTCCGAGCACGCGCAGCTCAAGACTCACGAAGGTCTCGCCCGCCGTTCTCCTCGGGGTCCGCCCGCGTTCAGTTGATTTCAGCCAACTGACAACCGGCTGCCGTCCACTCGTCTGGCGAGTGCGGTCCGCCATGCTTTCGGGCTTGTGACACTGAGGTAATCCCCCATGCGAGTCGTTCTCGCAGATTTGAAATCGAACCGCGGCTTCGTCAACAAGGACACGGTGGTCGGCGGCTACGGTTCGCGTCTCGAGCCGTTTTCGCGTGACGACGACCGTGGCGACGTACCTGAAAAGACAGTTTCACGATGTGCCGAGCGTGCACATGGCCTATCTCGCCGCCATCCTGGCGCGGGCCGGCCACGATGTGAAATGGACTCGTGGGGATCTGGTGCCCGGCGACGTCGCCCTGGTCCTCTCGTCGCTCGTCGATTACAAGAGCGAAACGGCGTGGGCGGACCGGATGCGCGCCAGCGGCGTCAAGGTGGGCTTCATCGGCATCACCGCGTCGAAGATGCCGGAGCTGTTCGCGGATCACTGCGACTTCATCTTCGACGGCGAGCCCGAGGCGGGCGTGATGCGCCTGGCCCAGGGCATCGTGCCGACGGGGATCGTGGCCAGCGAGCCCATCGAGGATCTCGACTCGCTGCCCTATCCGCGCTGGGACCTCGTGACTCAGGACCGCGTGCGGCACCTGGGCATCCGGTGGTCGTCGCGTCCGGTGGGCGGAGGGTATCCCCTCCTCGCGAGCAGGGGCTGCCCCGAGTTCTGTACCTACTGCCCGCATCGGATTCTCGCCGGCTACCGGGCCCGGTCGATCTCGAGCATCATGGACGAGATCGAACGGCTGTGCGATCGGCACCCGAACCCGTATGTCATCTTCCGCGATCCGCTGTTCAGCGAACAGCGCGACCGGTGCCTCGAGCTCTGCGACCAGGTGGCGGCGCGCGGCCTGAAGTTCACGTTCGAAGCGGAAACGCGGCTCGACCGGCTCGACGTCGAGCTGCTCGAGGCGACTGTACACGGCCGGGTTCCGCGCGATGAGCTTCGGCGTCGAATCGCTCGATCCGGCGACGCTCAAGAAGTCGGGCCGCCGGCCGATTCCGCAGGAGCACCAGCGCGAGATCATCGAGACACTGCCGGGAGCTGGGCATCGTGACCGCGGGGTTCTACGTGCTCGGGCTTCCTGCAGGACGACTGGAACTCGATCGCGGCGACCATCGACTACTCCATCGACCTCGGATCGACGTTCGCGCAGTTCAAGATCCTGACGCCGTATCCGGGGACGCCGATGTTCAAGCAGCTCGATCCGCTGCTCACTGAAACGAACTGGGAGAAGTTCGACGGCTACTCTCCGACGTTCAAGCACCCGAACCTCACGGCGCACGAGCTGCAGTACCTGCTCGGCTCCGCCTACAAGCGGTTCTACATGAGGCCGTCGTATCTGGCGAATTTCCTGAAGATTCAGAACGCGTCGGTCCGCGGTGGATCGGCCGCCTGGACGAGCGGGTCAAGGAGACGTACACTCGAGAGGAAATCGCCGATATCTCCCGCTCCGTTACATGCTGACTGCGATTTCGCGCTACGGAGCGCGAGTCCTGCCGAACACCGAACAGATCGTCGCGGGCTGCAAGGCCCGCGGCGAGCTCATCCAGGGTCCCCAGATTTCACAGTTCGAAGCGGCGTTCGCCCGGCGCGCCGGGATGGATCCGCCGCACGCAATCGCCGCGTCGTACGGCCGGATGGCGTTCTACTACATCCTGAAGGCCCTCGACCTGCCGGCGGGCTCGGAGATCATTCTGCCCGCGCTGACGTTCTGGGTGGTGCCGGCTCTGGCGAGGGTCGCGGGCCTGAAGGTGGTGTTCGCCGACATCGACCCGGCGACGTTTACGCTGTCATCCCGAAGCGCTCGAGCGCGCCATCACGCCGGCGACCCGCGCCGTCGTGCCGACACATCTCTACGGCCTGCCGTGCGACATGGAGCCCATCCTCGACATCGCCGCCGCGCCACAAGCTGCCCGTGATCGAGGACTGCGCGCACGCGCTCGGCGCAACCTGGAAGGGCCGCCCGTCGGCACGCTCGGCGACGCCGGGATCTTCAGCTTCCAGACGCTGAAGCCGCTGAACCTCTACGGCGGCGGGCTGGCGCTCGTCCGGGACGCGGCAGTCGCGGCGCGGGTTCGCGCGCTCGCCGGACGCCGAACCGTGGCCCGACGAAAAGCGCGTGACGAACCGGCTGCTCGTCGGCCGCCTGCAGCGCATCTTCATCAGGCCGTGGGTCTTCACCATCAGCGCGTTTCCGATTCTCTGGGTGTCGTCGCTCATCGGCGCCAACCCCGACGTCTATCTCTGGGAAGAGATCCGGTCGCTCGACCCGCTGCCGGATGGCTACACCGAGCGGTTCCCCAACGTGCAGGCCGCGATCGGCCTGGCCGCGTTCGACGCGCTCGACGACTGGACCGAGCAGACCCGGCGCCACGCTCGCGTCATGGACCGCGCGCTCGACGATCTGCCGGGCATCACGATCCCTGTCGTTCCGGCGGATCGCACCCACGTGTACTACCAGTACTGCGTTTACGGTCCGCAGCGTGACGAGCTGGTCGTGCGCTGCGTGCGGCGGGGCGTCGACATCGAGACGCTGCACGTGGACGTCTGCAGCGATCTCGAGCTGTTTGCCGGGGCGCGGGTCGAGCCGGCCGGCGCGCCCGGGGCACGGAAGGCCGCCGGCGCCATGCAGCTTCCCGTGTACTCCACGTTGACCGACGCTCCAGGCCGCGCGGGTCGCTCGCGTCGTCAGGACGTGCTCGCCTCGGCGCGACGGTGAATCTGGTCATCTGGTCATCTGGTCATCTCGTCATCGTTGTTCGATTGTTCAATTGCCAGATTGACAAACGATGACAAGATGACCAAATGACCAGATGATCAGATTCGCGTGCTTGTCTACCTCAGCATCTTCATCGCCGCGATTCTCGAGGGCGAGATCTATTACATCACCATGTGCGTGGCGGCCGGCGCCGGCAAGCTGCGATGGGAAGGCGTGCTGATCGCGGGCGCGCTGGGGGGATCGGCAGGGGATCAGTTCTGGTTCTACCTGCTGCGCGGACGCATCCACTGGCTCGACCGCTACAAGTGGATGGCCCGCCACCGCGACGCCGTCGTCCATCGCGTCAACGCCAATCAGGATCTGATCGTGCTGGTCTGCCGCTTCCTGCCGGGCCTGCGCACCGCGATTCCGATCGCGTCCGCCTACGCGGGCATGCGGCCTCTCCGCTTCTCCGCGCTCGATCTGGTCAGCGCATTCGCCTGGGCCAGCACGATCATGCTCGTCGTCGTCAAACTCGGTCCGAACGCGATGAACGCCGTCGGCCTGAAGGGATGGTGGGGCGCGCTGGTGCCGGCCGCCCTCGTCCTGTTGTTCTTCCGCTGGCTCGGACGACCTCGCACGCGAAAGTAGCGTCCGCCTTCACCCCTCGATGTGACTCGGGGTGACCTGAGCGTGTCGAAGGTCAGGCGGACTTCGACCCGGCCGGCTGAAGCCGGCCGCTACGAGATTAAGGCTGGAAGCCGACGCTGCGCCAGAGGGGCGCCGGATCGAACACGCGCCCGTTGGTGACGACGCGATGGATGCGTCGGGTCATGCGGATGTCGTCGAGCGGGTTGCCGTCGAGGACGATCAGATCGCCGCGTTTTCCGGCTTCGATGGTCCCGCTGTCGGCGATCTTCTCCATCACGTGCGCAGGCACGACCGTCGCCGCCTGTCAGCGCGTCGAACGGCGAAAAGCCCTGCCTGGACATAGAGCTCGATCTCGCGGTGCAGGCTGTGTCCGGGCACCGACTGGTCGGTGCCGGCGACGATGGGGATGCCGGCACGATGCAGCCGGCCAATCAGCGCCAGGCTGTCGTTCAGCCGCGCGCGCTGGCGCGCGGCCGAGTCGACGGGCGATCCGAATCCGTCGAACGGCGCCTCGAGCTCGCGCGCCACCTTCCGGATGCCCGGCTCGAACGCATCGATCGGCTGGTCGAGCGGCCTCGCCAACAGTTCGTACAGCGCCAGCGTCGGATCGAGGACCGTCCTGCGCCGTTTGAGCTCGGCGATGAGCTTCTGAGGATCCCGACTCGCGACGTCGCTGAGGTACTGCGGCGTGGTTGATCTGATCGAGGCCGGCGTCGATGGCCGCGAACGCGCTCATGCCTGTCGGGGACGTGGCCCGTCACCGTCATGCCGAGCCGGTGAGCTTCGGCCGCGATGGCGCGCAGCACGTCGAGCGAGACCGAGCTGTAGATCTTGATCTGATCGAAGCCGGCGTCGTGATAGCGGTTCACCCACGCGCGACCCTCCTCCGGCGTCGCCGCGCGAATCACGCCGAGCCCGCGCGCCCCGGGACCGTCGATGATGCCGGCCAGCAGCATGCGCGGGCCGATGCCCTTGCCCGGACGCGACCGCGTCGCGGACGGCGACGATGAACTCGATCTCGTTGCCGACGTCACGGATCGGTCGTGACGCCCGCCGCCAGGTAGATCGGCCCCCACTCCACCTGCTCGAAGTGGGCGTGCATGTCCCACAGGCCGGGCATGACGGTCTTGCCGGCCGCGTGCACGACCGTCGCCTGGGGCGGAATCACGACGCGGCTCGACGGACCGACGGCGGCGATGCGGCCGTCGACGATGACGACGGTGCCGTTCGAGATCGGCTTCCGGCCGGTCATGTCGAGAATCGTCGCGCCGACAATCGCGACCAGGCGGCTCGGCGCCGGGCTTTCGGCGGCGGCGGTGTCCGCCATGCCCGCCATGCCGTCGGACGCGGCCCGCGCGACGAGCTGCGGGACGGCGCTCCGCGAGCTCCGGCCGGACGGCTTCGAAGTGATCGAATTCGGCGTCCACGCTCGACGATCGCCGCCAGCCGTCCGGCGGCATCGGTCCAGAGCGTCTCGCGCCCCCAGATCACGCCGCTCACGCTGTACCGATCGAGCGCGACCGTGCTGCCGCCGACCGTCACCTCGTCGCGGCCACGCAGTTCGATGCGCGCCGTCCCGCGCGGCAGCAGCGGAATGGAGGCAGGACGACCGCGCGCGTTCCAGAACCGCATCAGCGCCATCTGCATCGACGGCGGCGCATAGCCGGCCATGGTGAAGACGCCGGGCGGCAGCGGCTCGCGCCGCGACGCCGTCCCTTCGCGAATCGTGGCCATGCCTCCGGCGAGCGTCACCTCGGCGTCGATGGTCGAAATACGCGCGGTCTCGCCGCGATTGACGAAGCGAACCGGAGACAGCTCCCGATCGAATTGCAGCGTGGTCTCGAGCGGGACCGTGGATCCGCGGTCTTCGAAGGAAAACTTCGACGTCAGCGTGAACCCGGCGGCGTCACCGGGACCGCCAGGGCGGCTCGAATCTCGTACCGTTCTTCGCCGATCGCCTGTTCGAACTTGAACAGCGTGAACACGCCGGTTTCGGGCGCATCGTCTGCCGCGTACGCGAGCAGGCGGAGGCAGGCAAACGCCGACGCGGCGGCAAGCAGCGCGGCGCGCTTCACGGCTCAGCGCCCGGGTGCCCGCGCAGGCGCCGACGCGGACACCGGCGTCGCGGTCTTGCCCAGGCTGATCATGTTCGCGAGGAGCTGATAGGCTCCGTCGACGCCGGCGGGCAGTTCGCGCCAGAGCCCGAGGCCGACGTACACCCACCGGCCTTTTCCGTACGTGGCCGCGACCAGGGCGCCCTTCTTGGCTCCCTTGTTGGACTGAAACGGATCTTCGATCTGGAGCAGTTCCTGATACCGCGAGTCGTGGTCGGCGTCGAGAAAGTACAGGCCGCGCTCCTGCACCCACCCGTTCCATGCGGCGTCGGTGATCTTGTTGGGAGCGTTGAGAAGCGGATCGCCGGTCGCCAGCACCGTGACCGGTGCGTGCTCGTCGGTCACGCGATCGTTGCTCACCGTCGCCGGATAGGGACCATATTGCGTTTCGTTGAACTCGAACTTGTTGTACTGCACGACGAGCGTGCCGCCGTTGTTCACGTAGTCGAGCAGCCGGCTGTTGTTGGCGCGCAGGTCCGCCCGACGTTCGTACGCGCGTACTCCCGTCACGATCGTGTCGAATCGAGACAGGTTGCCCCACGCGAGGTCCTCGGAGCCGATCAGCTCGAGCCTCGCCCCAAGCTGTTCGATCGCGGGCGGCACCTGATCGCCGACGCCCATGACGTAGCCGACCAGGAGATTCGGCGCGGTCCTGACGTCGATCACTTTCAGCGTCGTGCTCGCGGCGTCGTAAATGTGCTGACGCCTGATGTGCGGGTACTCGATCACCTGATAGCCGCGATCGAACATCTTGCCCCCGGACGTGACGATCGCGCGGACGCGATACGCGCCGACCGGCGTACCGGGCGCCGGCCTGACGTCGAAGCGGACGGTCTGGGATTCGTCGGGCCGCGACAGCTTGAGCGGCTGCTCCGGCGGCGTCGCGGTCCATCCCTTCGGCATCTCGAGCGTGACCACGCCTTCGGCGGCGGCCGGCGATCCGTTCACGACGGTCACTCGTACCTCGCGCGACGCGTTCGGCGTCGGCGGCGGCGCGACGACGGCTGCCGGTGGCGGCGCGGTCGGAGGGGCGCCTCTCCTTGCTCCGGCGCGCGGCGCAGCCGGTGCGGGTGCGGCCGGCGCGGGGGCCGCCTGGCGCAGCGAGGCCGACGGTACGATCGCCACCTCGGGCGACACCCGTACCGACAACGCGGGAACGACCAGCAGATCCGATCGCTTCTCGCCGCTGAAGATGTCGCCCTGGTAGCGGTACTGGACCGGCAGCCCGTCAATCACTTCCTCGACGGCCTGCCCGCCTCCGGTGCCCGGGAAACCCAGCGTCACCTGAGCGTAGAACGACGTCGGCCGGAACGGCAGTCCGAACGGCGCGTCGTCGTCAAAGGTGTAGCGGCCCGCCTCGCCCTGACGATGCCAGTAGGGCTCGGTGATGCGCGCATCGCCGGGAATCGTGAGCTTGGGATCGCACCGTCCGACGATGTCTTTCTTGAGGCTCGTGAGCACCACGGGAGGCGGGGGCGGCGGCGCGTCCGCGCGCCCGCGCCCTCCGCGTCCGCCGCGGCCGAAATTCTGCCCCGTGACCTGCGTCAGCGTGCACGCCGCGTCATTCGCGAAGCCGTCGAACTTGATCTGCTTGACGGCGATCTCGGTCGCCCCACGGTTCGCCACCACGAGCGACACCGACACGTCCTGCCCCGGTACGACGATCCCGTCGTTGGCCAGCGCCTCGACGCGAACGCCGCTCGCAGCAATCAGCGCCTGCTGGAACTCGCGTTCCTTCTGGCGCAGGCGGAACTCGATTTCGAACCGGGCGATCTCCTCGATCGCGAGGTTGCGGAGCTGGCTCCGCACCACACGGACCGTGCGAAGGCCGGTCACCAGCGGCTGCACCACGGCCACATCGTCGCTGTCCGTGTCGAACTTCTTCTGCGCCGCCTGAACCGCTGAGGACACCGCGTTGAGCCCGTCGACCAGGGCCTTGGGCGGCTTGGCGCCGGCAAACTGCGCCAGCCCCACGATCGACGTGTCGAGGCCGTCGGTCAGCGAGCGCTCGTCGCGCTGCATCTGGCCGGGGATGGTGCACTCGGTGAGCTGGTAGTTCCGCGTCGCCGGTCCCGGCAGCGCCAGCAGCTGCGCCATGCCCTGGCACTTGTGCATGCTGCGAGCTTCGGTTCCGATGTCCAGGTAGGTCTTGCCGAGAAGGACGTCGTACACCGACGAGTTGACCCGCGTCAGCTTCGTGGACGCGTCGGGCTCCTGGCCGAATCCCGCGGAGTAGTAAAACTTCTTCGGCTGCCAGGGCCGCAGCCCGGCCTTGATCTGCTCGGGGTACTTGGTCGCGTCGCCGGCCAGCTTGTAGGCGTCGTGCGAGAGCACCGCCGACGCGTTGTGGTGCTGGCCCCCGTTGTCGCCGGTCGGGCTCATCGCGAAGACGACGTCCGGGCGGATCATACGGATCAGGCGCACGTAGTCGGCGGTGATCTCGTCCTTGCCCCACTTCTCGAACGTCTCGTCGATGCTGAACGAGTAGCCGAAGTCCACGGCGCGCGTGAAGTACTGCTCAGCGCCGTCGAACCGATGCAGCGCGGCAAGCTCCTGCGTCCGCAGCACGCCGAGCGCTTCGAAGATCTCGGGGCCGATCTCGTTCTGGCCGCCGTTCCCGCGCGTCGCCGTCGCGAGCGCCGTCCGGAAGCCCTGCCCCCGATTGAGCATCACCAGCAGCCCGTTGTCCTCGTCGTCGGGATGGGCCGTGGCTTCCATTACGATGCCGGTGTTGGCGAGGTGGCGCAGAACGAGGCCGAGCGCCGCATGCCCCTGGAGTTCGTCAACGGGTACGACCCGCATCTGCGCGCCCGGAAGCGTCACGAGGAGCGCGGCGAGGGCGATCGACCCGATCAATGCGCGTTTCATAACAGCTGATTCTACAAGCAGGAAGGTCGTCTGGGCAGGCCCGCCTGGCCGGTGATCTCTTCGTTATGCCGTGCCACGTCCTGCCCGCCTTCCCCTACTTGCCCGCCCTGCCGGCGCCGAGGATCTCGTCGTAATACGCCTCGTACATCGGCACAATCCTCGTGTCGGCGAAGCATGTCGCCGCCGCGTGGCGGGCGGCCCGGGCCATGCGCTGATGGAGTGGTTGGTCGGTCAACAGGCGTATACCTGCCTGAGCCATAGCCTGAAGATCGTCCGGCGCGCACAGAAATCCGGTCACACCCTCCTCGATGAGGTCGGGCAGCCCGCCGATGCGGGACGCCACCACCGGCACCTCGCACGCCATGGCCTCGAGCGCCGCCAGGCCGAAGCTCTCCTGCACCGACGGCATCAGGAACAGGTCCGAGGCGGACAGCAGGGGCACGACCTGCTCCTGATCGCCAAGGAACTGCACGTGCTCGGCCAGGCCGTGCTGCCGCGTGAGGCGCGACCGCCTCGGGCAGATCCGGGCCGTCGCCGACCATCAGCAGCCGCGCCGGCACCGCCTTGCGAATCTGCCGGAAGATTTCGATGACCGAGGGCACGCGCTTGACCGGCCGGAAATTCGACACGTGAATGACGAGCTTCTCGCCCGCGGGCGCCAGCTGCGCGCGAAGCTCGGGGCGGTCCTGACGCCGGTGCGATTCACCATCGACGAAGTTCGGGATGACCCGGATATCGCAGATCTGCCCGAGCTCGCGATGCGTGGTCGCCTTGAGGCTTTCGGACACGGCCGTGACGCCGTCCGACTGCTGGATCGAGAACCTGATGATTTCCGAGTACGAGCGGTCCGCGCCGAGCAGCGTGATGTCCGTGCCGTGCAGCGTCGTGATGACCTTCGGGACGGACCCGCCGTTCGAGGCTGCCAGAATCTGGCGGGCCAGATATCCCGCCGTCGCGTGCGGCACGGCGTAGTGCGCGTGGACGATGTCGAGGCGTTCCTCGCGCGACACCTGAACGATCTTGTTCGCCAGCGCCAGCAGGTACTGCGGCTCGCGGAACACCGGATACGTCGGCGCTTCGACGCGGTGAAAGGACAGACCCGGCTGGTAGTCGCCCAGGCGAAACGGCGTGTCGGTGCTCAGCACGTGCACGTGGTGACCGCGAAACGCGAGCATCTTGCCCAGCTCCGTCGCGACGATGCCGCTGCCTCCGATCGAGGCGTAACAGACGATGCCGATGTTCACGGTGTTTTCAGCAGGGTTGGGCGCTGGATCGGTTCGCGCACGACGACGCCCTCGGCCCACGTGACGCCGGCGAGCGCGCCGAACTGCGCGTCGCGGCTCTCGATGAGCTGCCGGAAAATCGGCGTGTTCAGGCGCGTGGCCGCGGTGCCTTCGCACCTCCCGGGCCGGCGGAACTGCGTGACGTGACAGTCGAGCGCGCGGCGCTTCTGCTCGTAGTGCTCCGACACGTCAACGACAAACGACGGCTTGTCGCCGTCGTTGATGAAGTAGTAGCAGACCCACTCGGGCTTCCACGCGGCTTCGCCTCCCGCTTCTCCAGCGTTGTATCGCTTGAGCCCCGCGTTGAAGACCGCCTCGGTGAGCACGGCGCTCGCCGCGACGTGATCGGGATGGCGATCCGACCAGTACGGGACGGCCACGACCCGCGGCCGGTGTCGCCGGATGAACGCGACAGCGTGATCCAGATGTCGGGTGCTTGCCGATCTGGCGGTCAGGCCACCGGAGGTTCTCGCGCCAGACCGCGCCGAGCACTGCGCGGGCGGCCTCGGCCTCCGCCAGCCGTTCGTCGACCGTGCCGTTGCTGCCCATCTCGCCGGCCGTCAGGTCGCACAGTCCCACGCGCAGGCCCCGGGCCGCGTGGCGAGCGATCGTGCCGCCCAGCCCGATCTCGAGATCGTCGGGATGCGGCCCGAACGCGAGCAGGTCGACAGCCATCAGCGCGTGAATTCGAACGCCAGGTCCGACGGATCGGTCTCGCCGAGATGGTAGCGGAGCAGGATGCGGCTGGCCAGATACGCGCCGGTCACGCTTTGGCTCGAATCGCCGAATGCAAAGAGCTGATGCGGAAAGTTCCGGTGCGGTCCGATATACGGCAGGCCCTCCGCGGTGCGCGCGTAGTTCACGCTCCACCCGTACGCGGGCTGGAGCCCGGAAATCTCCGGATACAGGACCGAAAGTTCGTACATCAGCTGCATCGTCCGCTGGACAGTGGCCTTCCCGTTTAGACGCTCCGGCGGGGTTTCGGTGTCAGCCCCGGCCACGAGCAGCCGCTCGTCCTCCAGCCAGCGGACGAGGTGCGGGGGATCGGCCGAGTCCCGGACGACGGTCGTCCGCTTGCCGAGCTCGCGGCGGATCTTCGCGGGCACCGGCTCGGTCAGGGCCATGTAGCCGGTGCGGAACCAGAAGTGACGCGCGAGCGACTGGAACACGCCGCTCGGCATGGCCGTAGCGACCACGACACGCCGCGTGTGAATGGCGCCGCCGGACGTGTGCACGTCGGCGGTTTTCCTGTTGAACGTGATGCGCTTCATCGGCGAGCGCTCGTAGATCCGGGCGCCGCGTTCAGCCGCCGCTTTCGCGAGCCCGAGACAGGCTCGATACGGATCGATTGTCGCGCCATCGCGGCCGCGAAGCCCGAACGCGGCGTTGAGGGCCACTTCGGCGCTGACGGCACGGGCGTTCAGGGCCGGCGTCTCGAGCCCGGCGTCGATGCGCGCCTTGTGTTCCTTCTTCAGCCGCGCGATCTGGTCAGGGGTGAACGCCACCGTCAGCGCGTTGTGCGCCTCCAAGTGGCACTGGATGTCGAGCCGCCGCAGCAGCGCGGAAAAATCGAGCGCCGCGCGCCGCCAGGACTGGAACGCGTGCCGCGCCGGCTTGAGGCC
The DNA here is from genome assembly GCA_963712905.1 of uncultured Acidobacteriota bacterium. Taxonomy (GTDB): domain Bacteria; phylum Acidobacteriota; class Vicinamibacteria; order Vicinamibacterales; family CAVVIG01; genus CAVQJU01. Next base: position 127,744 of record CAVQJU010000005.1, read on the forward strand.
GATGAGTTTTTCCACGTCGACGAACCCGACGCCGGGATCCTCGGAAATCCATCCCGGCACCGCCTGCGTGGCGCCGCCGCCCAGGCGGTCGGCCTCGACGAGCGTGACCTGGACGCCGGCGGCGGCAAACGCGTAGGCTGCCGCGCAGCCGGTCAGCCCGCCGCCGACCACGACGACTTCGCTGTTCAGTGGCCCTGAGTGCCTCGGGTAGGAGGGCACGCGCGAACGGGGAAACCGATCGAGGAAGGGCGGCCGGCCATAGTGAATCATCGACCTTTTATTCTATGCTCAGCGGCCAGAAGGGCCGTCTTTCTGGACGCCCCCCACCGGTAGCCGCCGGGGCCGCCCGCCGACGGCACCACCCGGTGACACGGGATTGCCAGCGCCACCGGGTTGGCCGCGCAGGCGCGCGCGACGGCGCGGGCCGCCGACGGCCGGCCGATCGACGCGGCCACCTCGGCATACGAGCGGGTCTGGCCGTACGGGATGGCCGCGAGGGCCGTCCACACCTGCCATTGAAATGCCGTGGCGCGCACGTCGAGCGGCAGATCGAGCCGCGGCTGGCGGCCGGCGAGATGGCCAAGGATCGCCTTCGTCCAGCGGGCCAGGCCGCCGCCGTCACGCCGGAGCGCCGCCTTCGGAAACTCGCGGGACAGGGCACGTTCGAGCTCCTGATCGGAAGACCCCATCGACACGGCGCACACGCCGCGATCCGTCGCTGCGACCAGGAGCCGGCCCAGCGGCGAATCGACGATCGCGTACCGCAAGGGAATGCCCGTCGCGCCGCGTCCGTACGCGGCCGGCGACATCGCGAGCTTGCGCGCCGCGCCTCCGTAGAAGCGCCCGCTCGATCCGTAGCCGGCCTCGTAGATGGCTGAGGTCACCGGCCCGCCGCCCCGGAGCCCGCGTTTCACTTTTTCCAGGCGGCACGCGTCGGCGTATTCGCGCGGCGTGACGCCGACCAGGCGCTTGAAGCTGCGCTGGAGGTGATACGGACTGCCCCCGAGCCGTGCAGCCAGGCGCGCGAGCGAGACACGGCCTTCCACGTTGGACAGGTACACGCACGCGCGGCGCACTTTGTCGACCCAGGGATCGCACGGCGGCGCCCTCCTCGTTGGGGCGGCATCGCCGGCACGCGCGGTATCCCTCGCGCGCGGCAGATTCCGGGGAGTCGAAGAACGCGACGCGGTCGCGCCGCGGGCGCCGGCTCGCACAGGACGGCCGGCAGTAGATACGCGTCGAGCTGACCCCATACACGAAGAGGGTGTCGGCCCGGCTGTCGCGGGCGAGAACGGCCCGCCACATGGAATCGTCGTCTTGCGCCGGCATCAGGTGAGCGTTTTTCGTGAATGTCATGCCAGCAGTCTGGCGCCGCGGCGCCCGGGGCGCCATCCGACTCTTGCGATCAAATTGTAGCCAAATCACGATGCCACGGAGACACGGAGAACACTGAGCAAATATGCGATCCTCTGTGCTCTCTGTGCCTCTGTGGCTGCGTCTTTCTTGGTAAGATTCCAGCTGATGCGGATCCTTGGGCGCACGACATTGTGTTGCGCGATCGCGATCGCGGCGGCCGCCGGGCTCTCAGCCCAGCAGGAGGATCCGGCCCTCGAGGCCCTGCTGACCAAGGCCACCTGGTCCGCGATCGACTTCGTCGACAAGCTGTCCAGCGTCGTCTCCGAAGAGCACTACACCCAGGATTCGAACGTCCTGCTGGCGACCGTCGCGATCCCGGGCATGGGCGGCCGCGGCGGCCCGGCCATGTCGAGCCCGCGCGGATCGTCGAAACACCGCGAGCTCAAAGCCGACTTCCTGATCGTCAAGTCGATCGGCTCCGTGTGGCAGCCCTTCCGCGACGTCTTCGAAGTCGATCACATTCCGATACGCGACCGCGAACAACGGCTCGCCAAGCTGTTCCTCGGCGACAAGGTCGATGCCGAGTCGCAACAGCGCGCCAGGGCCATCGTGGACGAGAGCGCCCGCTACAACCTGGGCGCTGTTCAGCGCACCATCAACAACCCTGTGTTCGCCCTGATGTTCCTGCAGCCCGACGCCCGCGAACATTTCAAGTTCACGATGGGCAAGGCGGATCGCAAGATGGGCGAAACGGTCCGCGTCGTCGAGTACGTCGAGGACATGCGGCCGACCCTGATTGTCGGACTGAACGGACAGGACATGCCGGCCTTCGGCCGGTTCTGGATTGAGGCCGACACCGGCCGTGTGGTGAAAGCGGAAGTCCGCGTCGAGCAGAAAGGCGTCAAGGCCAATCTCACGACGGTGTTCCGCGCCGACGAGCGGCTGGGGATCGACGTGCCGTCGGAGATGCGGGAAGACTACGACCTGGCGGACAGCCGCGTCACCGGCGTCGCCACGTACAGCCGCTTCCGCCGGTTTGAAGTGAACGCCACCGAAGAGATCGCGCCGCCCGCTCCGGACGCTACGCCTTCGGCTTCTCCTCCGCCCCCTCCTCCGCAAACGCCGCAGTAAACGCGTACTGCAGCTGATCGATGACCTGTCCGTCCTTGATGGCGCTCCTCCGCAGGCGGCCCTCGAGCACGTAACCGGCTTTTTCGAGCACACGGCAGGACGCGGCGTTCGTCGCGAACGGCACCGCGAACACACGCGTGATCCCGTGCGTCGCGATCGCGTAGTTCGTCACGGCCGTGAGCGCTTCAGTCGCGATGCCCCGGCCCCAGAAGGGCTCGGCGAGCCAGTACCCGATCTCGGCCGACACCCGTTCCACATCGTGCTGCATCGCGAAGCCGATCCCGCCGACCGCCTCGCCGCCGACGTCGATGGCGAACGCGGTTTCAGGCCGCTGCGTCACGATGCCGTGGAGGAACTCGCGGCCGGCGCGCTTCGTGTACGGATGGGGAAACCGGTCGCGCAGGTTCAGCCAGATCTTCCGGTTGTCCGCGCACATCACGAGCGACGCGAGATCGTCCATCCGCCACGACCGGACCTCGCATCGCGAGAGCGGCAGACGCATCGCGCGCGTCAGGCCTCTTCCCAGCGAAAGCGTGAAAGGGCAATGGCGCCGAACACGGCGGCGAAGCCGAGGAGGACGAGCGTCGGCGCGACGGCGCCCGACAACCCGACGCCGCGCCAGGTCATCGCGTCCAGCCCGTTGACAGCCACCAGGCTGCCGAACGACTTGCGAAGGCCCCGGATCTCGAGCATGGCTCAGTTAGACGGACGGCTTCGCGGGCTGGTTCACGGCCAGCACGAGCAGGCCGCCCGCCGCCAGCACGGCGCCGACCGCCACCAGCCCGGCGCTGAAGCTGTGCGTCGCTTCACGGATGAACCCGATGATGGTCGGCCCGACGAACCCGCCGATGTTGCCGACCGAGTTGACGAGCGCAATGCCCGCCGCCGCGCCGACGCCGCTCATCGTCGAGGTGGCCAGCGTCCAGAACGGCCCGAGCATCGACGCCAGGCCGAGCATGGCCAGCGACAGCGCCGCCAGCGACGGCACGATGCCGCCGACAAACGCCGAGGCGGCAAACGCGAGGCCGCCGACCACGGCACACACCGCGATGTGCCACCGGCGCTCACCTGTCCGGTCCGAATGCCGGCCGACCACGACCATGCCGATAGCGGCCACGGCGTACGGAATGGCCGTGAGCACGCCGGCCATCGTGTCGCTGCCGCCGGCGGCGGCCTTGATGATTTGCGGCAACCAGAAACCCATGGCGTAGAGCGCCACGGGAATCGTGAAGTACACGATGGCCAGGAGCCAGACGCGCCCACTGGCAACCGCACCACCGAAACTCCGCACGACAACGGCACCCCCGGCACTCTCGTCCTCGAGGCGCGCCGTGAGCGCCGCGCGCTCGGCGGGCGTCAGCCACAACGCGTCCGACGGCTGCTCCGGCAGGATGCGGAGCACGACGAAACCGAGGACGACGGCCGGCAGCCCTTCGAGCACGAACAGCCATTGCCATCCGGCCAGGCCGCCGAAACCGCCAAGCGAGAGCAGGAATCCGGAGAGCGGTCCGCCGATCATCCCTGCCACGACCACCGCGGTCATGAAACCGGCAATCGCGCGGGCGCGCTCGTCCGAGGGAAACCAGCGCGTGAGGCAATAGATGATGCCGGGGAAGAAGCCGGCTTCGGCCGCACCCAACGCGAAGCGCAACGCGTAGAACGCGGCGGCGCTGTTGACGAACATCATCGACGCGGACACGAGGCCCCACGTGATCATGATCCGCGCGATCCAGAGCCGCGCGCCGACGCGCGCGAGGATGATGTTGCTCGGCACCTCGAACAGCGTGTAGCTCAGGAAGAAGATCCCCGCGCCGAGGCTGTAGGTGACGTCGGACAAGCCGATCGCCGCGTTCATCTGCAGCGCCGCGAACCCGACGTTGACGCGATCGAGGTACGAGACGACGTACAGCAGGAACAGGAACGGCAGCAGACGCCGGCGGGCCTTCGCCAGCGCGGATCCCACTTCGGGCGGCGGCGAAGGAGACGTCACGATCCGCTACTATACCGGCGGTGGACCTGAAACCCTCCACGGGATCGCGGGCGCGGCTCCGCGTCCTGCTCTTCGCCTTTCTCCTCGCCGTTGTCACCTATCTCGATCGCGTCTGCATCTCGGCGGCCGCGCCGTTCATCAGCGACGATCTGGGCCTCACGACGATCCAGATGGGTCAGGTGCTGAGCGCGTTCGCGCTCGCCTACTCGGTGTTCGAAATCCCGTCGGGATGGCTCGTCGACGTGATCGGCCCCCGGCGCGTGCTGACGCGCATCGTGCTGTGGTGGTCGGCGTTCACGATGCTGACCGGCGCGGCCGTGGGGTATCGCTCGCTCGTCGCCACGAGGTTCCTGTTCGGCGCCGGAGAAGCCGGCGCGTTCCCCAGCATGTCGCGCGGGCTGTCCCAGTGGTTTCCGCTGAGCGAGCGCGGGAAGGCCAACGGCGTGATGTTCTTCGGGTCGCGCGTCGGGGGGATGCTCTCGGTCCCCGTCGCGCTGCTGCTGATCGACCGCTGGGGCTGGCGCCTCAGCTTCGTCATCGTCGGCGCGGTCGGCCTGGTGTGGGCGGCGGCGTGGTTCGCCTGGTACCGCGATCGCCCGTCCGAGCACCCGGCAGTCTCGGCGAGCGAGCTCGCGTGGATCGAACAAGACAACGCCGGGCGGGCGGGACTGGCAGGGCAGGCGGAACATCTGGACACGCCATGGCGGGCGCTGCTGCGGAGCCGGAATCTGTACGCGATCTGCGCGATGTACTTCACGTACGGGTACGGCCTCTACTTCTACTTCACATGGCTGCCGACGTATCTCATTCGCGAGCTGGGGTTCTCGGTGCTGAACGGCGGGCTGCTGGCCGGGCTGCCGTTTCTCTGCGCCGGCCTGGCAAACCTCGCGGGAGGGTGGCTCACCGACGTCCTGGCGCGCCATCGGGGCTTGCGAGTCGCGCGGTGCGGGCTCGGCTTCGGATCGTTCCTCGCAGGCGGCCTCCTCACGTTTGCGTCGACGCTGGTCCCCCAGCCCATCGCGAAAGCGGTGCTGCTGGCGCTGGCGCTCGGGTCCGTCGATCTGGCGCTCAGCGCCTGCTGGGCCGTGTGCCTCGACATCGGCCGCGGTCACGCCGGCGTCGTGACCGGGTGCATGAACACGTTCTCGAACCTGGGCGGCGTGCTGACGCCGCTCGTCGTCGCGTACGCGGTGGATCGCTGGCAGTCGTGGACGTTTCCGTTTTACGTCACGGCGGTGGTGTACGCGGCAGGCGCGCTGATCTGGCTGACGATCGATCCGGAACAACCGATCGTAACCGGGGCGTAGGGCGGGGCTTTCAGCCCCGCCTGGCGGCCCTGAAAGGGCCGCCCTACTTCAGGTGGACGCTACGGCCGTGCGGCGCGTTCTTCGGCTCGATGGCCGGAGAGGATGTTCGCCATGCCGTAATTACCTTCGTGGCAGGCCACTTCGAAGATGGGTCCGGCAGTCCGCTCCATCGGGAGTTCGACCGACCACGCGCTCGTGAACACCGACGGATCTTCCACGGTCGCGCGGTACAGGAGGGTGTTCGCATCGGTCCGCGTGAAGCGTTCGACGATGCGCAGGTTCCCGTCGCTGATGCCGTTCAGGTATCCCACGCCGAACCGGCTCTGGGCGCTGGATTTGAAGTTGGCCGACTCGACGACCAGCGTGTCGCCCTCCCACCGGCCTCGCGAATCACCCGTCCACTGGCGCACCGCGGACTGCAGCCGCGGCCGGCCGTCGAGGGGGATAATGCGCGCGTCGTGATTCATCTCGACGAGGATCACGACGTATCCTGGCGCCTGCATGATCCGGTAATTGTTGTTGTACGGCTCCGGGAGCATCGGCGCGGTTGCGCCGAACAGGATGCAGCGTTCCGTCAGCCAGCGGTCTTCCGGGCCGTCGGCCGGCCGCAGCGCGGCGTCGCGTTCGCGCGCCGCCACGCTTTCCTGGGCCTCCGGCGTCAGCGCCGGAATGCGTCCGTCAGGCGGATCGAACACGAGCGAGGTGCGCCGGGTCTTGACACCGTGCGTGCCCCGCTCGAAAAACAGGTCGTTGTACGCGCCCACCTCGCCCGGGCGCAGCGGCCGATCGGCATTGGTCTGCGCCACGCGCTGCGCGTCGAACGCCGCCGCCTCGTCGACGGTGTAGAACGGCTTGGCGGCCAGTTCGACCGGACGTTGAAGCGGCGTCAGCGTGGCGTTCGTCCACAGGCCCTGCAGATCCGGATCGCCCCAGGGCGTGCGCGCCGGGCTTTGCGCGCCGGCTGCGCCAAGCCAGGCAAGAACGAGGAAGGCGGCCACAGCAGGCCTGCCCTTCGACGGGCTCAGGGCACCCCGAGCAAGTCGAGGGGTGAAGGCCTGCACTACTTCTTCACGCCGCGATAGACGGCTTCCACGAACTGGTCGGTCGTCCACGGGCCCGTCGTCGCGCCGTACCTCGAATCGTAGTCGCGCGTGGGACGCGCCGCCTTCACCTGGTCGATCGTCAGGCCCGTCTTCATCATCACCTGCACGCGGTCGCGCACGATTGTCACCATGTCGCGGTACTCGAGCACGTCGAACTCGTCACAGATGCGCCCGTGGCCGGGCACGATGAACGTGCCCCCCTCCTCATGGTGCGCGGGCACCGCGAGCTCGAGCACCAGGTTGAGCGCGTCGATGACGCCCTGGACGCTGCCGCCGTTGCCGAGATCGATCACCGGGTAGCTGTCGGTGCGAAACACGTCGCCGGTCGCGATCACATCCGACCGCCGGAAAAACACGATGCTGTCGCCGTCGGTGTGAGCGGCCGGGACGTGATACATCATGACCGGCTCGCCGTTGAAGAAGAACTCCTTTTCGCGGCCGACGAACGTCTCGCTCGGCCACGCGGCGACGGGCATTTTCGTCATGCGCTTGAGGACGTTGTCGTGCGCGATGATCTGCACGGCGGAATTGGTCGCCCCCGGCGTGTTGATGATTTCCCAGCTGGCGGCGGATCCCAGCGCCGCGGCGAGGTTCTGATTGCCGCCGATGTGATCGGCGTCCGCGCTCGTGTTCAGCAGATAGCGCACCGGCTTGGGCGAAACGGCCACACGCTTGACCTGATCCAGGATCCGGCTGGTGACGGCCGCCGACTTGCCGTCCACCAGCAGCGAACCGGATTCGCCCACCTGCACCACCACGTTGCCGCCCGCGCCGGCCAGCAGGTGCACGTTGCCCTGAACCCGCAGCAGCTGCAGCTCTCCCGTGTCCGGATTCGGCGCCTGGCTGACGCGGGGAGCGGCAGCCACGCTCAGCGGCGGTGTCCGCTTCCCCGCCAGCTGGGCCACGTAGTCGGGGTAGATCGTCTCGGGGCCGCCACCCGCCGACGTTGCGGGCACGTGCGTGGCGGCCAGGTATTCCTTGATGAACGGGTTTTCGCCCGGCAGGTGATGCGGCACGGCGACCTTCGACTTGCCCGAGATCTCCTCGACGTACTCGCACGGCCAGAGCCACGGGCCGTTGTCTTCGACGACAGCCTGAAAATCGGTCGACCGGATCATCGGCTCGGCGAGATACACCGGATCCGAAATGATGGCAACGTGAGTGAAGTACTGGCCGTGCCGGATGAAGTGCTCGACCACCGTCGTCTGATCGCTCTCGGGGACGCCGTTGCGGCGGAGCCAGCCCTGCTTGAGATGCGTGGTCGTGACCGTCAACGTGTCGCCTTCCCACACGCCGGTCGAGAATCCCATGAACGTGTGCGGCGCGAATGCGGAAGGATGCGGACGGCCGTCCATCCAGATCGTCCGCGTCTGCTCGTAGGTGCTGATGTAGTTCTTGATCGCGACGACCTGCTGCGTTTCGGGATCCTTCTCTTCCCAGATCCGCAGGCGCAGCGGGCCGTGAAAGATGTAGGGCGCGACGTGGACGCGGCACTGATGCTCCTGCAGCGTCAGGCGCGAGGCGTCCCAGCTCTCCGCAAACAGGCGGGCGGCGTCGTTGATGGGAAGGCCGGTGTAGTCGCCGAGATCGGGCCCGGGGCCGCGGTCCTGGTCGTCCTCGTGCGACCGCATCGGGTTCCACACGCCCGAGAGCTGGATCTGCGCGGATGCGGGAACGCTCGACGCGCCAAGCGCGAGGACGAGGAACACTGTGGTCAATCGAGAAGTCGACATGGCACCGACCTCCAGGAGCGCGGCCCTTTCAGGGCCGCGTCTGCGGCGGGCCTGAAAGACCCGCCCTACATTTACGGCAGCGTGACCTTCTTAACGTCCTCCGCCATCTCCGCCCGGTACGCCTGAAGCTTCGCGCGCAGATCGGGGCGCGACGTCGCGAGGATGGCGACGGCCAGCAGGCCGGCGTTTGCAGCGCCGGACGATCCGATCGCGACAGTCGCCACCGGAATGCCCTTGGGCATCTGAACCGTCGACAGCAGCGAATCGAGGCCCTGCAGCGCGCTGGTCATGGGCACGCCGATGACCGGTATCACAGTGTGGGCCGCGACGACGCCGGCCAGGTGCGCGGCCCCGCCGGCGCCCGCGATGATGATTTCCATCCCGCGTCCTATGGCGCCCGATGCGTACTCGGCCACCACGGCCGGGGTACGGTGCGCCGACATGACCCGGTATTCGTGCGGGACGCCGAAACGGCCCAGCATCTCGGCGGCCCCTTTCATCGCGTCCCAATCGGACTTACTGCCCATGATGATGCCGACAAGCGGCGCTTCGGACGACGTAGACATGGGGGGTATTTCATCACAGAGGTCCGAGAGGTCCAAGGTCCAAGAGGTCCAAGGGGTCGCGGGGTCCAAGAGGTCCGCGGGGTCCAAGAGGTCCGCGGGGTCCAAGAGGGCCGCAGGGTTCCAGGGCGCGCCCGTCCCCGGAACTTTGGAACCCTTGGAACTCTGGAACCTTGGAACCTTGTAAAATCGCCTTATGAAGCCTGCCCTCGTGTTTCTCCTCTTCGCGACGCTCGGCGCCACCGCTCTTGCCCAGTCGGGCGCGCCGCCGGCGGCGCCGCCGAAGCTGGAGTTGTCGTACACGCAGTTCAGGCTGCCCAACGGGCTGACCGTCATCCTTCACGAGGACCACACCGTCCCGGTCATCTCGACGAACATGTGGTACCACGTCGGGTCCGCGCGCGAGAAGACCGGTCGCACGGGCTTTGCGCACCTGTTCGAACACCTCATGTTCATGGGCTCGCAGCACGTGAAGCCGGGCGAGTTCGACGACTTGCTCGAACGCAGCGGCGGGACGAACAACGGCTCCACGGAAAACGACCGCACGAACTACTGGATCAATGTCCCGTCCAACGCGCTCGAGCTCGCGTTGTTTCTCGAATCGGACCGGATGGGCTACCTGCTCGAATCGATGACGCCGAAAACGGTGGACGCCCAGCGCGACGTCGTGAAGAACGAACGGCGCCAGAGCTACGAGAACCGCCCGTACGGCCAGGCCGAGCTCACGCTCGGCGAGATGCTCTACCCGGAGGGCCATCCGTATCACTGGCCCGTCATCGGCTACATGCCCGACCTCACCGCGGCGAGGTACGAGGACGTGGTGGAGTTCTTCAAGAAATACTACGCGCCTTCCAACGCGAGCCTCGTGGTCGCCGGCGACTTCGATTCGGCCACGGCGAGGACGCAGATCGAAAAGTGGTTCGGCGACGTGAAGAGCGGCGCCAGCGTGGAGCCGATGACCGTCCCCGGCGTGAAACTGAACGGCGTGCAGAAGAAGACGCTGACCGACAAAGTGCAGCTCCAGCGGCTCTACCTCGCGTGGCTGACGCCTCCGCACTTTGCCCCCGGCGACGCGGCCCTCGACATGGTGGCCGACACGCTCGCGGGCGGCAAGAACTCGCGCCTGTACAAGCGGCTCGTCTACGACATGCAGATCGCGCAGGAGGTGTCGGCCTACCAGGCGTCGCAGGCACTGTCGTCGTACTTCCTGATCGAAGCCACCGCACGGCCCGGCCACACGGCCGACGAGCTGCTCAAAGTCATCGACGAGGAAATCGCGAAGCTCCAGACCGCGGCGCCCTCGGCGCACGACGTCGAGCGGTCGCTCAACCAGATCGAATCGTCGTTCTACAACCGGATGGAGCGCGTGGGCGGGTTCGGCGGCAAGGCCGATCAGCTCAACGCGTACTTCACCGCCACCGGCGATCCCGACTACTTCAACGAAGACCTCGGACGCTACCGGGCGCTGTCGCCCACTGACATCCGTGCGGCGGCCGTGAGGTTCCTGCCGAAGGACGCGCGCGTCGAGCTCACCGTTGTGCCGGAAGGGGCGAAATAGCCATGCGTCACGCCCTGACAGTCCTCGCCGCCGCCGTTCTCACGACGCTCACCGTCGGCGCGCAGGCGCCCGACCGCGGCCGCGCCCCGCAAACCGGAGCGCCGCCGACGTTGAGGCTCCCGGCCATTCAGAAGCGCCAGCTCTCGAACGGCCTGCCCGTGTGGATCGTGGAGCTCCACGAAGTCCCGGTCGTCCAGGCGAATCTCGTCGTCCTGAGCGGCAGCGGCGACGACCCGGCCGGCAAGTTCGGCATCGCCAACCTCACCGCGTCCATGCTCCTCGAGGGCGCCGGCACACGATCGGCGCTCGAGATCGCCGACGCCGTAGACTTCCTGGGAGCGGATCTGCTGGCCAACAGCGGCAGCGACAGCTCCGCGGTCCGGCTGCACGTGCCGGTGGCCCGCCTCGCCGAGGCGTTGCCCATCATGGCCGACGTGGCGCTCCGGCCCACGTTCCCGAACGACGAGCTGCAGCGCCTCCGCGCCGAGCGCCTCACCAACGTGATCCAGGCGCGCGACGACCCGGAGACGATCGGCCAGCTGGCCTTCGCACGCGTCCTTTACGGCACCACCCACCGGTACGGCACCGCGCAGGCCGGCTCCGCGCAGACGATCCAGTCGTTTTCCGTGGACGACGTAAAGACGTTCTATACGTCCGTATACCGGCCCAACAACTCCGCGCTCCTCGTGGTCGGCGACGTGACGGCCGACCGCGTGGTGCCCATGCTCGAAACACACTTCGGCGGCTGGCGTCCTCAGGGCACGGCGCCGCAGCACGCCACGCTCGCGACGCCGCCGATGCCCGCGGCACGGCAGATCTACCTCGTCGACAAGCCCGGCGCCGCGCAGTCGCAGATTCGCATCGGCTGGGCCGCCGTCCCGCGCTCCACGCCGGACTTCTTCCCCATCCAGGTGATGAACACGGTGCTCGGCGGAGCGTTCTCCTCCCGGCTGAACCTCAACCTCCGCGAGAAAAACGGGTACACCTACGGCGCGTCGTCGCTCTTCGACATGCGGCTCGCCGCAGGGCCGTTCGTCGCGGCGGCCGGCGTCCAGACCGACAAGACGGCCGACGCGCTCAAGGAGTTCTTCAACGAGCTGACGGCGATTGGCCAGCCGGTGCCGGCCGACGAGCTCGCGCGCGCCAAGCACTACGTCTCGCTCCGCTTCCCCTCGGGGTTCGAGACGACGGGCGACATCTCCTCGCGCCTCGAGCAGGCCCTCGTCTACCGCCTCCCGGACGACTATTTCGCGACATATGTACAGAAGATAGAGGCGGTCACGGTCGCCGAGGCCCAGCGCGTGGCGCAGAAGTACATCCCGCCCACACGCCTGGCCGTCGTCATCGCGGGAGACCGCGCCGCCATCGAGCCGGGCATCCGCGCCCTGAACCTCGGGCCGATTACGATCGTGAAAGTGGATGATGTGTTCGGACCGGCTGTCAGACCCTGAGTTCAAATCTGATTACGAATGCGGGTCCTTGTGTGCTGTTTTGAATAAGTGTCCCGTCCTGAATTCAGTCCTGTAATTCCTACCTAAGTCATTCATCAGTAAAGACATAAACCACATATTGCCCTGTTTGGGCATGTGGCAGGAGGCTTGCCCCTGAGGGGGGCATGAGAAGTTTCCTGGGTCCCCGGTCTGAGCGCGGCGTCACGCTCATCGAGATGCTCCTGGTCGTGGGCATCATGGGCGTCGTCGGCGCCATGGGGGCCGCACAGATTGCCGAGGCGCGCCGTTCCATGCAGGGCGACGGCGCCATGCGCCTCGTGATGGCGCAGTTCAACACCGCCCGCCAGATGGCCGTGACCCAGCGCCGCAACATGGCGCTCCAGTTCGTGGGCACCAACTGGATGCAGATCGTTCGCCAGGAGGTTCCGGCGGGCACCACGACGCTGGTCAGCCAGGCCTTCGAAGGCAACGTGACCTATCGGATCGTCCCGTCGGTCACCGTGGATACGCCCGACGGCTTCGGCAGGACGAGCGCGGTCGCCTTCGGTTCGTCCACCACATCGATCCTCTTTTCGTCGGACGGCACGCTGATCGACCAGTCCGGGAATCCGTTGAACGGAACGGTGTTCCTCGCGGTGATCAACGTCGCGAAATCGCAGCGCGCGGTCACAGTGCTCGGCGCCACGGGGCGCGTTCGTGGCTACAAGTGGGCGTGCAACTGGAACAACAGCGTGTGCGGCTGGAACAGGGTGTAAGGCCATGAATCAACGAGCTCAGGCGGGTTTCTCCCTCATCGAAACGATGTTCGCGATCGGCGTGCTCTGCGTCGCGGCGCTCGGCATGGCGGGGGTCTTCGCGCAAGGGATGGCAAAGACCGCCAGTTCGCCCGGCGAGGTGCTGGCGACGCAGAAGGCCGCCGCGGCCATCGAAAGCGTCTTCAGCGCCCGCGACTCGCACACGATCACCTGGGCGCAGCTGCAGAACACCAACAACGGCGGCATCTTCAAGGTCGGCCCGCAGCCGCTGACGACCGACGGACCCGATGGCGTCATCGGCACCGCTGACGACGGCCCGGTGGAGACCGTTCAGCTGCCCGGCCGCGACCAGCAACTTGGCGTGGGCGGCGACGACGTCACGGTCACTCTGTCCGGATTCACGCGCGAGATCGTCCTGACCGACGTCAAGACGGACCTGCGAAAGATCACCGTCACAATCACGTACAAGGCGGGCGCCGCGACGCGTTCTTACACGCTGACGGCGTTGATTTCGACATTCGCGTAATGAGAGGCGATATGCGCACCCGCACTTCGGAATCCGGTTTCTCGCTCGTCGAGCTGATGACGGCCACGACGATCAGCCTCATCGTCATCGGGACGGCGATGGCGACGTTCAAGGACGCCATCTCGATGAACGACACCGCTACGAACCTGGCCGACGCCAGTCAGAACCTGCGAGGCGGCACGAACTTCCTCATCAAGGACCTGACATCGACCGGACGCCAGATTCCGACCGGCGGGATTCCCATTCCGAGCGGGGTTGGCGCCAACCCCATTCTGCGGCCGAGTGCTCCGGGAACCCCGCGCTACTTCAACAACACGACGCAGACCACGCTCACGTCCATCACGACGGGAGAGGGCCTCGGTCCGGTCGTCGACAACCGGGTCACCGACATGGTGACGATTCTGACGATCGACCCGATTCTCGATGCGTGCCGGAACGGGGCGCTCTCGCTCGCGCCGATCGGCACGGGCGGCAACGTCCCGAGGATGATGACGGCCGGCGCGTCGTTCAGTGTCGGCACGAACGTGCCCTGCCTCGGGACGGGCGCCACGGGCACCTGGATCGTGGGCGATGCCACGCAGGGACAGTCGCCCATCAAGAAGGGTGATCTCCTGCTGTTCACGGATCCGAACGGTCAGAACGCCCTGCAGACCGTAACCCGCACGGATGCGACGACCGTCTACTTCGACTCGGACGGCAACGACGCGTTCGGCTTCAACCAGCGGAACGCGCCGGCGGGATCGATCACGCAGCTTCTCGGGGCAGGCGGCAATACCTCGCCGGCGATTTCGGTTCAGCGCGTGATCATGTGGACGTACTACGTCGACAACTCGGTGGCGGGCCAGCCGCACCTGATGCGCCAGCTCAACTTCTTCGCCCCGCAGGCACTCGCCGGCATCGTCGAAGACCTGGAGCTGAGCTACGACGTCGTCGACGGCACGGTCAACCCGACGGACGTGAAGACGCTCCCGTACACGTACAACGGCAACACCTACACCGCGAGCCAGATTCGGAAAGTCAACGTGCACATCGGCGTGCGCTCGGAATACATGTCGACCAAGCAGAAGGACTACCTCCGCAACCACCTGACGACCGTCGTCAGCCTGCGGAGCCTCGCATACGTGGATCGGTACAAGTAGGACTTTGAGGATAGCCATGCGCGCCCAAGACACATCCCGTCGGCTCGACCTCGGCCAGGAACGCGGCATCGCGCTGATCGCGGCGCTGATGATCATGCTGCTGATGTCGGCGCTGATGATCGGCTTCACGTCCGTGGTCATGAGCGACCAGAAGTACCGCGGCATCGACAAGGACAGGACCCGCGCCTACTACGGCGCGCAGTCGGGCCTCGAGGAGCTGAGCACGGACCTCGGCAACCTGTTCCTGGACAAGGTGGCGCCGACCACGCAGGAAATCGCCGACCTGGCCAACACGCCGCCGTCGATCCCCGGCGTGACGTTCACCGCGCCGTCGGGCGTTACCGCGTATGGCGTCACGCCGACGCTGATTCCCTGCCCGGCAACGTTGATGACGACCTGCAGCGCCGCGATCGCCAACGGCCCGTACCAGGGTTTGATCGCGCTGAAGAAGCTGTACACGCTCGATGCCGTGGCCCGCACGACGGCCGGCGGCGAAGCGCACCTGACCCGCAAGGTGGAGTCGGTGGCGATTCCGGTGTTTCAGTTCGGCACGTTCTCCGACGTGGACCTCTCCTTCTTCGCCGGCGCCACGTTCACGTTCGCCGGCCGGGTGCACACCAACGGCAACCTGTACCTCACGGCACAGGACGGCGGGACCACGACCATCACCGACAAGGTGACGGCCGTCGGCGACATCATCCGGGCGCGCATGCAGAACGGCCTGACGCTCGCCACCGCCAACTTCGATGGCACGCTCAAGATGGCGACCGCCCCGAACACGTACCGCACCTTCCTGAACACGGAAGGAAGCGCCAACGGCGCCACTCCCTCGATTGTGAACACCGCCTGGCCGAATATCTCGATCGGCACCTACAACGGCTACATGCGGAACGGCGGCTGCCCGCCCGTGACCGGGTGCTCGGTGCCGGCGCGAGGGACGGGTGCGAAGTCGTTGAACCTGGCGCTCATCACGGTTGGAGGCAAGAACACCGACCTGGTGAGACGTCCGCCCGCGACCGAGTTAGCGAGCTCCGTGCTGTTCAAGGAGCGCGATTTCGGCGAAGTGAGCCTCCGGATCCTGATGTCCGACCTTCCGACCGACATCACGGGCCTGCCGACCGTGACAGCGAACGCGCCCGTGCATCTTGGAGACGAAAACGCCGGCCTCACCAACGATTGGGTGGCAGTCCCGCCGGCGGGCATCGTGACCGCCGGGACCGCAATCCCCAGCAGCGGTGGCGTGATGACACCAATCTCGCGGTCTCCGGGCCTCCAGACAATCAAGACGACGGCGAATACGGCGGCCAATGCCGGGTCGATCAACGTCGACCTGACAAACGCGAACCCACTCCTGGTCGCTGGCAGCGTCTACACGACGCCGGCGACGCTGAACTTCGATATGTTCGACTTCTCGAATAATCTTAAGCAGCCCATCAAGTGCACGACCGTGACCGCGACTCAGTTCAAGGGATGCGTCAAAAATGGTGTGGGAAGCCTGATCGCCGTGGGGGGAACGGTGACGCAGCCCTGGTATATCAAGGTCAAGGATGGCTCCGCGTTCCCCAAGCAGCTCAACCTGGCAATTGATGGCTATGCGGGCGCCGGGCCTCATGACTATTCGCTGGCCGCCGGTGTCAATACCAGCACGATAGCGATGAACACCTTCTGGATGCAGGCCACTGACCAGACATGGTCTGTCGTGACCTGCTCCGGTCTTGCCAACTCGACGCCGACAGCCGGCGGCGCAGTCAATCAGTTCCAGCTCTGCAGCGGTGTGCCTGCATCAACCGCCGGAAACAGCACGATCTCGACCGGTGCGCTCGTCGGTCAGAACGTGGGGAACATCGGCGGCTACATCAAGATCGAGATTCAGAAAGCGGACGGCTCCGGCTGGCAGGACGTGACGGCGGAGATCCTCAACTGGGGATTCGCCGACACGAACCAAGCCGGGACGATCTGCGACGATCCGACACCGAACGCGATCATCAGGCTGCAGCGTCTCCGCGACAACGCCAACAACTGCCACTACTCCAAGGACGGCACGAACGGCGTGGCCATCAGCACCAACTCGTACGATTACTGGCCCAACACCATCTTCGACGCCCGGGAGGCCCTGAACCGCGACACCGCGCTGCCCGACAGCGACCTCAGGCTCGCCGGTGTCATGCATTACGTCAACATCGACGTCGCCAACCTGAACAAGTGGCTCAGGGGCGCGGCGCCTTACGGCGCCGGCAGCGGTCCCCAGACGTTTGCCAATTACGCCCAAGGCTACAGCGTGTACTTCTCTGACCGCCGGAACAACCGGGCGGACGGCAACGGCGGTACGACGAACAACGCGGAGACCGGCGAGTACGGGTACGAGGACGTCGTGAACCCCCTCGCTGCCGACGGCGCCCCGAACGGCGGCACGCCGGACGTGGGCGAGGACATCAACGCCAACAGCTATCTCGACGTCTACGGCAAGTATCCCAGCTTCCTCGGCGTACGGAACAATCTGCCGCTGCTGCCGGTGGGATCCACGCTGACAAATGCGAACATCCGGCCGGAGAAAGTGGTAGGACGGGCGGGCGCAATGACGAGCCGGGCCTTCCTGTTCCGGCGCGCCCTGGGGCTCACGAAGGGAACGCTGACCAGCTTCACCGCGCCTGATGTCAAAGGCCTCACGATCGTGACGGAGAACCCGGTGTACGTCTACGGCGACTGGAATTGGAACGCAACGGCCGCCGTGACGGATCCGCACGCCGCCACCTCGATCATCGCCGACGCCGTGACGCTGCTGTCCACGGCCTGGACCGACTCGAACTCGTTCGTGAACCCCTACGACGCCAGCAACCGCGTCCGCGCGGCGAATGGCTGGTACCGCGTGGCCATTATCGCCGGGAAGGGCATGGCGTTCCCGTGGCCCTCCGCGGGGAATCCGGGCACCACGTTCGGCACCGACGGCGGCGCGCACAACTTCCTCAAGTATCTCGAGCAGGGCGGCGGCACGACCAACTACCGCGGCGCCATCGCGACGTTCTACTACAGCCGCCAGGCTGTGGGCACGTATAAGTTCGGCAACACCACGGTCTACGCCGCCCCGAACCGCTCTTACAACTTCGACACGGACTTTCTCGACCCGGCGAAGCTCCCCCCTCTCACGCCGGTCTTCCGCGACATCAACGCGCTCGGGTTTGCCCAGGAAATCAGGCCCGGTAGATAGGGGATAGGAGGAAAAGATGAAACCTCGATCCAACGGATTCGTTCGCGCAATATGGCTGAGTTTCGTTTCTGTAATGACGCTCATGGGGACGTCCGTTCCCGCGGCGGCGGACTTTCTGGCCATCAAGGCGGCCAAGCCCAACGCGGGCGTGCTCCTTATTGAAGGCCACGGCTTCAGGAAGGACATCGGAGTCTCGGTCAACGAGATCGAGCTCAAGGTGCTGTCGATCAATCCGAACGAGATCAAGGCGGCCCTGCCTCCGCTCGCGCCAGGCACGTATCGGCTTGCCATTCGCCAGGGACGCGGCGAGGTCTCACGCTTCGTGGTAACGGTTGGCGGCGGGACGGCATCCCAGGGACCTCAGGGTCCGCAGGGCCCTGCCGGACCGGCTGGCGCCATGGGACCGCGCGGGCTGCTGGGCCTTCAGGGTCTCCAGGGCACTCAGGGTATTCAGGGGCCGAAGGGTGACAAAGGCGACCAGGGTCCCGCGGGGCCTGCCGGCACGGGCGCGGGCGCTCCGGTTGTCGTGGCTGCCAGCGGTCAGGTGCTCGGCTCGGTGGCCGGTGTCACCAAGTTCAGCCAGTACGATCCGGCGACCGCGGTTCGTAATGACAACGGCGTCTGGGTAGCGATCCTGGTGGACTCCCAGAACATCCTGTCCGGCGCGTATCCGATCTTCTACAAGGACGGCACCTGCGGCGGTCAGGCATACGCGGTCACCGACAATGCCGTCGATCGTCCCGTGCCGCTGATTCGCGCGATGCAGCGCATCGATTCGGAGCCTGTCGGGTTCTACGCGGGAAATCCCGTGGCGTTGCAGCCGTTCGGGTCGTATTCGTACGTGAGAAATCCAGGCTCGGTGGATTGCTTCCAGGTCGTTCCAGGCGATGGAATGTCGCCGGCGTGGGGCGGTCTCCTGAAGACGATCGATCTGTCGAACCTCGCGGGACCGTATCGGGTTCAGTAGAAGTAGGGCACAGGGCACAGGGCAGAGGGCAAAGGGTGGGTGACGAGCCTGCCCTATGCCCTCTGCCCTTTGCTTTTCGTAATCGCACTGATCGCCGTTCCCACCACCACCACGACGACCGCCCCAATCAGGTTGTGCCAGAGAAACGCGATGTCGCGCGTCCACGGTGAGAACGCCACCGTCAGGACCACCACCATTCCGGCAATGAGTCCCCAGAACGCGCCGGCGGCCGTCGCGCGCTTCACGAGAATCGCCAGCGCGAACACGCCGAGCAGCGAACCGTAGAAAAACGATCCGTACCGGTTCACGACCTCGATCAGCGAGCCCTGGTTCGCGGCGTACATCGCCACGACGCACGCAAACAGTCCCCAGCCGATCGTCGCCAGCTTCGAGACGTTCAGGTAATGCGTGTCGGTGGCGTCTTTGACGAAGTGCCGCCGGTAGAAGTCGATGACCGTCGCCGAGGCGAGCGAGTTGAGCTCGCCGGCGCTGGCCGACATCGCCGCCGCGAAAATCGCGGCGATCATCAACCCCACAAGGCCGATGGGCATCCGCGTCGTGATGAAGGTCGGAAACACGTAGTTGACGTCGGTGTACCGCGTGTCGCCGGTTGTCTGCTTGACGATCTCGGATGCGCGGCCGCGGATGGCGACCACGCGCGCGTCGGTCGCGAGAAACGCCTCCCGGTCTGATCGCTCGGCGGCCTGCCGGCGCTCGCCGATCGCCGCGGTGAACTGCTGCTCGAGCGACGCGTACTCCGACGCATACGGGCCCGCCGCGACGCGGGCGTCGTAGACGCGGTTGAACAGCATCGGCGGCGCCTGGAACAGGTAGTAGACGAACACGAGGACGCCGGTGGACAGGATGAGCAGCTGCAGCGGGATCTTGACGTAGGCGCTCATCAACAGCGAACTGCGCGCTTCGTCTTCATTCTTGGCCGTCAGGTACCGTTGCACCTGGCTCTGATCGCAGCCGAAATACGCCAGCATCAGGAACAGACCGCCGATCATCCCCGACCAGAACGTGTAGGTCTGCCGCAGATCAAAGGTGAAGTCCACGGCCTTCAGCCGGCCCGTCGCGCCGGCGAGGTGCAGCGCCTGCCCGAAGCTGACATCGTGCGGGATGCCGAGCAGCAACACGACGATGGCCGCCGACATGCCCGCGACGATGATGAACATCTGCTTCACGTCGGTCCACGCCACCGCCTGCACGCCGCCGTAGGTCGTGTAGACGATCATCGGGACGCAGATCACCAGCACGGTCACCGGCATCTGCCAGCCTAAGATCGCCGACATGACGACGGCCGGAGCCGTGAGCGTCACGCCGAGCGAGAACGCGCGTCCCATCAGGAACAGGAAGCTCGCGAGCGATCGGGTCCGCACGTCGAACCGGCGCTCGAGATACTCGTACGCCGTGTAGACCCTGGCGCGATGGAAGAACGGCACGAGGGTGACCGAGAGAATCACCATCGCGAGCGGCAGGCCGAAGTAGAACTGGATGAAGCGAAGGCCCGTGAGGTACGCCTGGCCCGTCGTGCCGACGAGCGTCACGGCGCTCATCTGCGTCGCCATCACGGACAGCCCGATCGCCCACCACGGCAGCGATCGGTTCCCGAGAAAATAGCCTTCGACTTTGTCCGTGCCCTTCGCGCGGCGCAAGCCGTCGTAGACGATCCACGCGACGTAGACGATGACGACGGCCCAGTCGAGCGAACGCATCGATCTAGGAGAAGATCCGACCGAGGATCACGAGCCCCGCGATGATGGCGGCTTCGAGGAAGAGGACGCGGACGTAGGTGGAGGTCACGGAGAGGGAGTATATCGAGGTTCAGGGTTCAGGGTTCAGGGTTCAAGGTTCAAGGTTCAGGGTTCAGGGTTCGGGGTTCCGGTGGCACGAGCCCTGCTGGGTGTCCGAGCATGATCGCCCGTCGCTACCAAGATCTCGATGCCTGGCAGCTCGCGCGCGAACTCGAGCGACAGGTGATGGCATTTACTGCACTGGCACCGGCTTCAAGGGATGTTGATTTCTGCCGACAGATTCGCGGCTCGGCGTCTTCGGGGCCGCGAAACATCGCCGAAGGTTTTGGCCGGTTCCTTCCGGGCGATTTTGCGAAGTTCGTCAGGACTGCCCGAGGCTCGCTTCTAGAAACACAGGACCATCTCGATGCGGCCCGAGAGAGAGGCTATCTGCGCGACGAGCAGCATGTCGAGCTGCTGCGACTGGCCCACCGGGCTCTCGGCGCGTCGACGAACTTCATCGTCTATCTGGACCAGGCAGCGATTGAATGGAAGAAGGAGGGCCGGCGGCGTCCCAGGACACGTCGCCATCGCGAACCTTGAAGCCGAACCCTGAACCTTGAACCCTGAACCCTGAACCTTTTATTTCCCCCCAAACCTTTTCCTCAGCTCGCTCTTCTGAAACTTCCCCGCCGACGTGCGCGGGATCGCTTCGACGAAGACAATCGCATCGGGCAGCCAGAACTTCGGAAACCTCGCGGCGAGGAACGCGCGGAGTTCGTCCGGATCGGCCGATGCGCCCGCCTTCAGCACGACGGCAGCCAGCGGCCGCTCCCCCCATTTCTCAGACGCCACGGCGATCACCGCGGCCTCGGCCACGGCAGGATGACCCATCAACGCGGATTCAAGAGCCACGGAGCTGATCCACTCGCCGCCCGACTTGATCAGATCCCTCGCGCGATCCTGAAGGCTCACCGTCGCACGCGCGTCGATCGTGACGATGTCGCCCGTGCGGAACCAGCCGTCGTCGGTGAAGCGATCCTGGCAGTCGCTGCGATTGTAGTAGCCGGACGCCACCCACGGCCCGCGCACCTCGAGCTCGCCCATCGTCCGGCCGTCCCATGGCACCAGCCCGATTTCGTTGCGCGCGCGGATCTCCACGAACGGCGCGGGCCGGCCCTGCCTGGCGCGCTGCTCGTAGGTCGTCGCGTCGCCGGCGCCGGCGAGTTCGACGGGCACGTGGCTGACGGTGCCGAGCGGCGTCGTCTCCGTCATGCCCCAGGCGTGGATCACGTGCAGACCGTGGCGCTGCTCGAAGGCTTCGATCATCGATTGCGGGACCGCGGCCCCGCCGACAAACAGCGCGCGCATCGACGAGAGGTCGTGCGCGCCGGCGTTGGCGTCGAGATACTGCAGGACGCCCATCCAGATGGTCGGCACGCCGGCCGTGATCGTCACGCGTTCGCGAACGAAGAGATCGACGAGGCTCGCGGGATCGAGCCGCGGACCTGGCATCACGATCTTGGCGCCGGCCATCACGCCGGCGTACGGCATTCCCCAGGCGTTGGCGTGAAACATCGGGACGACGGGCAGCACCGCGTCCGGCTCTGCCACGCCCATGCCGGACGGCAGGGCGACGGCGAACGCGTGCAGCACGAGCGCGCGGTGCGAATAGAGCACGCCCTTGGGCTGTCCCGTCGTGCCGGTCGTGTAACACATCGCTGCCGCCGCACGCTCGTCCGGATCCGCGATCGCCTCGAGCGGGCCGGCGTCTCCCAGGAGGGCTTCGTACTCGAGATACCCCGGCGGGACGTCGCGAGTCGCGCCGACGACGATCGCGCGCGCGACACGGGTCCGGGGCGCCACCTGTTCCCAGAGCGGCAGCAACGACTCGTCCACCAGCACGAGGCCATCGTCCGCGTCGTTGACGATGAAGGCGATTTCGTCGGGGTGGAGCCTGAGGTTCAGCGTGTGCAGCACGCCGCCCGCGAGCGGGATGGCGAAGTACGCCTCGAGGTGCTGGAAATGGTTCCATCCGAGCGTGGCGACACGATCGCCGGGGCGGATGCCAAGGCGGCGAAGGGCGCCGGCCAGACGCCTGACGCGTGCCGCGAAATCCGCGTAGGTGTGCCGATGCAGCGAGCCGTCGGGCCGCCGCGTCACGATCTCGCGGCGACGATGGACCTGCTCGGCGTGGCGAAAGATCGCCGTCAGCGTCAGCGGAAAGTCCATCATCAGGCCGTTCACGGACGGGATTGTAGTCTCCTGAGTTAATCCCCGGCGCCGCCCAATGAGTCCTATTGTGTCAGTAGTTGGCTCTTTAAGGTGACAAGGAATGTCAGATCGGCGCGCAGCGATGTGCATCCCCGGGCAGCCAGAACCGGCAAGGTTATTGGTCTTAGCTGGGCAGCCCCCCAATTCGGAACAGGGAGATGTCGCACAGAGACCACGACGGCTTCACGCTTATCGAGCTCCTGCTGGTCGTCGCGATCATCGGGATCATCGCCGCGATTGCGGCCCCGGGCCTCCTCCGCGCGCGGATGGCGGGCAACGAGGCGAGCGCGATTGGTTCGATGCGCGCGATCAGCACCGCGCAGCACGCCTACGCGGGCAAGTGCAACGGCTACGCCCCCGTGCTGACCGAGCTCAGCGCCGCGGGCAGCTTCCTGTCGCCCGACATGACGGGCGGCCCCCTGCTCTCCAAGAGCGGCTACACGATCACGATGACCGCGGGCGCCAGCAACCTGGTGCTGCCCAGTCCGAGCGCGGGCTGCACGGCGTCGGGCAGCAGCTACGTCGCCACGGCTGTCCCGATGAGCATCGGCACCAGCGGAGCGCGCGGGTTCGCGACAGACGAAGGCGGCGCGATCTGGCAGGACGTCACGGGCGCCGCGCCGTCGCAGCCGTTCACGACGGGCGGCAACGTCAGCATCATTCAGTAGGGGTCAGGGATTAGAGGTTAGAGGTTAGAGGTTAGAGGTTGGGGCCAGGGGCTGGGGGCTTGGGGCTGGGGCCTGCGGGCTTGGGGCTGGCGCCTGCGGGCTTGGGGCTGGCGCCTGAACCCCGCGCGACTGCCGACTGCCGACTGCCGACTGCCGACTGCCGACTGCCGACTGCTGACTGCCGACTGCTGACTGCCGACTGCCGACTGACTCGCGCTACTATGGCCCCGCGAGGGCGAGCCATGAGCGTACGTCGAGCCGCGATTTCCTTTCTTCTCACGCTGATTACCGTTTCGAGCGTTGCGGCGCAGACGCCGGACGCGGGGCGCCAGGTGTTTGTCAGCCGCTGCGCAGGATGCCACGGCAGCGACGGCAACGGCGGCGAGCTCGGGCCCGGCATCGCGAATCGGGTTCCGCTTCGAAGCGACGCGGATCTGGCGACGCTGCTCCGTCAGGGCCTGCCCGGCGCGGGGATGCCCTCCTTCGGCACGCTCACCGAACTGGAATCAGCGGACGTGGTCCGCTTCGTGCGCACGCTGCGGCCACGCGCCGGCTCGGGGCCGGAGCGCGCGAAGGTGACGCTCGACGGCGGTCGGATGCTCGAGGGGCTCGTCCTCAACCGCAGTGCAAACGACATGCAGCTGCTCGGCGACGATCAGGTGCTGCATCTGCTTCGCCGGAACGGCAACGCCTACCGGCAGGTCACGTCGCAGGCGGACTGGACGAGCTACAACGGCCAGGCCGGCGGCAGCCGCTACAGTCCGCTCACGCAAATCTCCAAAGGCAACGCCGCGAAGCTCACAGCGAAGTGGATCTTCAGCCTGCCGAACACGGCGCCGCTGCAAGTCACGCCGGTTGTCGCAGGCGGCGTGATGTACGTGACGAGCGCGAACGAGTGCTACGCGCTCGACGCGGGCACGGGCCGGCAGATCTGGCGGTATCAGCGTCCGCGCACGAAGGGCCTCATCGGCAACGCCGCCGGCGGCGCCAATCGCGGCGTGTCGGTCGCCGGCGACAAGGTCTTCATGGTGACGGATCACGCGCACCTGATCGCGCTGGACCGCATGACCGGCGCGCTGCGCTGGGACACCGAGATGGCCGACTGGCGCCAGAACTACAACGCGACCGGCGCTCCCCTGCCGGTCGGCAACCTCGTCGTCACCGGCACGTCCGGCGGCGACGAGGGCGTGCGGGGATTCCTGGCGGCGTTCGATCAGGCCACCGGCAAGGAAGTGTGGCGCTTCTGGACGGTGCCGAAGCGCGGCGAGCCGGGATCGGAAACCTGGCAGGGTAAAGGCATCGACCATCCCGGCGGAACGACGTGGCTGACAGGGACCTACGATCCGGAGCTCGATACGGTCTACTGGCCCGTGGGCAACCCCGGCCCCGATCTGATCGGCGACGATCGGCTCGGCGACAATCTCTACACGGATTCGATCGTCGCGCTCGAGGCGAAGACGGGACGGCTCAAGTGGCACTTCCAGTTCACGCCGCACGACGTCTGGGATTACGACGCGCAGGAGACGCCCGCACTCGTGGACGGCACGTGGCAGGGACAGCCGCGAAAACTGCTCGTGCAGGCCAACCGCAACGGCTTCCTTTACGTGCTCGATCGCACCAACGGCGCGTTCCTGTCCGGGAAGCAGTACGTGAAGAACGTCACGTGGGCCACGGGCCTCGACGCGAAGGGCCGGCCCAACGTGGTGCCCAACATGGAACCGACGCTCGAAGGCCGCCGCGTGTGCCCGTCGCTCGACGGCGCGTCGAACTGGTACTCGACGTCCTATAACCCGACGACCAGCCTTTACTACGTTCAGACCAACGACAAGTGCGGCATCTTCACGAAGACGCCGATGGAGTGGGAGGCCGGCAAGGGATTCATGGGCGGGTCGTTCCGGCCGGCGCCCGAGCCCGCTCAGCGAATCCTGCGCGCGTTCGACGTCCAGACAGGCCGCGCCGTCTGGGAACTGCCGCAGCAGGGCGCCGTGAACTCGTGGGGCGGCGTGCTCAGCACGGCCGGAGGCGTCGTGATCTTCGGCGAGGACAGCGGCGCGCTGATGGCTGCCGACGCCTCAACCGGCAAGCCGCTGTGGAGCTTCCAGACGAGCCAGGTATGGAAGGCATCGCCGATGACCTACATGTTCGACAACGCCCAGTACGTCGCTGTCGCCGCCGGGTCGAACATCATCGCGTTCGGCCTGCCCTGATTTCGTGGCGCGGCCCTTTCAGGGCCGCGATCGTCCGCGGGGCTGAAAGCCCCGCGCTACTGGTCGTAGAGCTTTTTCAACGCCGTGACATCGTCTGGTGACAGGCCTGTCGCCCGCTCCGAACCGATGTCGTCGAGGGAGTGCGCGCGCTGAGCGTAAGCGCCGAAGAATCGATCGCCGTCGCCGGGCTGCCGAAACAGATACATGATCGTGCTGATGTCGGTCGTGTGCTCGAGGCCGAGCGCGTGGCCGAGCTCGTGCAGCGCCGTGAGGTACACGATGATGCTGCGCTCGAGCGGCGTGCGGCCCGCGTCGGCGGCAACGGCAACTTCCGCGCGGACGATGAGGCCCGTCTGTCGATCCACGCGCGGCGCCGTGACGCCGTAGCGGTAGTCGGCGGCCATGAAATGCACCCGGACCGCGGCGTCCTTCCCCGCCGGCATCTTCTCGAGCGTGAAGCGTCCCTCGGCCGCGCGCGTCCACGTCCGCATCGCGCGCTCGACGAGCGTCTCGCCGTTCGGCGGCGAATCGACAGTGTCGATCCACACGCGAATGGTCTGACCTCTGGCCCAATGCCGCGGGGCAGGTGGGGCCTGCGCCGCAATCAGGGCCGCGACGAGTACAACAGCCGCCTTCATCCTTACTAATATAGCTGCATGTCAGGCTGGTCGATTCGTTCGAGGGCGCCGCGGGGCGCCCCCAGGAACGCCAACGCGCTCGAGGCCATCCAGCGCGACCCCGACGTGCTCAGAGCCGTTCTCGAGGACGCCGCCCACTTTCCCGGAGGTCACGCCGAGGGCCTGGTTTCCGCCGCGTCCGAGGGCGACGTCTCGCAGGCGCTCGCGGGCCGCACTCCCGTGCTTCCCATCGGGGCCCAATCCTCTCTCACTGGCGGCGCGACGCCCATGGGCGAGGTCGTGCTCGCGACCAGCCGTCTGAACAAGATCCTCGGCATGGAGGCCGAGTCGGTGCGGGTCGAGGCCGGCGTCACGCTCACCGATCTCGACCAGGCGCTGCGGCGTGCCGGCGGCTACTACCCACCGGCACCGACCTTCATGGGCGCCACGGTCGGCGGCACCATCGCCACGAACGCCGCAGGCGCGGCGACGTTCAAGTACGGCACGACACGCGACTGGGTCAACGCCATCACCGTCGTGCTGCCGGGAGGCGGGGTGCTCGACATCGAGCGCGGCGCCGTCCGCGCCCACGCCGACGGCTACTTCGAGATCGTGTCCGGACGCCGCAGGGCCCGCGTGCCGGTTCCCACCTACCGCATGCCGCAGACGGCCAAGTTGTCCGCCGGCTACTTCGCCGCCCCGGAGATGGACTTGATCGATCTGTTCATCGGCTGCGAGGGCACCCTTGGCGTCGTGACCTCGGCGACGCTTCGCATCCTGCCGGTCAGGCCGGCGATGTGCCTGGCGTTCGTGCCGTTCGCGCTCCGGGCCGGCGCGATGGCGTTCGTCCGCCAGGTCCGCGGCCTGGCGCGCGACACGTGGCGCGTCCACGATCCGAACGGCATCGACGTGTCGGCGATCGAACACATCGATGCGCGCTGTCTCGAGCTCCTCCGCGAAGACGGCATCGATCGCCAGCACGGCGTCACGATTCCGGCGGGCACGGAGATGGCCCTGCTCGTCACGCTCGAGCTTCCGGCCGGCACCTCGAGCGCCCGCGCGTACGAGGACATCGGGAACGCCCGCGAACCCGAGGCGCCCGACGGTCCGCTCCGGCGCTTCTGCAGGCTCCTCGACGCCGCCGGTGTCCTCGACGATGTGGAAGTGGCGGTGCCGGGCAATGACGCGCGGGCGAATCAGCTGCTGGCGGTTCGCGAGGCCGTGCCGGCAGCCGTCAACCAGCGCGTCGGCCGGGCCAAGCAGACCATCGACGCGCGGATCGAGAAGACCGCCGCCGACATGGTGGTGCCGTTCGATCGCCTGGAGGAGCTGCTCACGGCCTACGAGACTGGCTTCGGCGCGCACGGGCTCGACGTCGCCATCTGGGGCCACATCTCGGACGGCAACCTGCATCCGAACGTGATCCCGCGATCCCTCGCCGATGTCGACGCGGGCAAGGCGGTGATCCTCGAGCTGGGACGCGAAGCGATCCGCCTGGGCGGTGCGCCGCTGGCGGAACACGGTGTGGGCCGCAACAGCGTCAAGCAGCGGCTCCTCGAGCAGCTGTACGGCAAAGAAGGGATCGACGAGATGCGGGCCGTGAAGCAGGCGATCGATCCCGAATGGATACTCGCGCCGGGCGTGCTGTTCCCGCGCACGTCGTGACTACTTACAACACGACGTAGAACGCAGAAATCGCGGAGACCGCGGAGCCTATTCAGAACTGTGACAGATTAATCCGAATCTCTGCGGGCTCTGCGAGTTCTGCGTTCCACGTCGTTGTCGCTATTGTTGTGATTTCAACCACCGGTCCCGGAACGCCCGCTGCGCGGGCGACAACGATCCGCCGGCGCTTTCGACGGCGGTCACGTCAACGTGGGGGTTCTCCGCGAGCACGACGCTCGAAGTCCGCGAGGCGCCGGTGCGATCGATGTACGCGATCGTCACGCGTTCGCCCGGCCGATGCCGGCTGAGCACGGTGTTGACCGCTTCGGCCGAGGTGACGCGCTCCCCGGCGATCTGCGTCAGGGTGTCGTCCTGGTCGATGCCCGCGGCGTACGCCGGTGAATTCGCCGGCACCACAGCGCCGACACGGGCTCCATCGCCTCGTCCATCGAGGCGCACGTCGCCCCACCAGGCGCGGCCGGCGTCGCGCTTCTTGACGGCGAAGCCGGCCCGCTGCAGCAAGCGCGCGTAGTCGGCCACCTCGCGGCCGCGGATGTACCGGTCGAAGAACTCCCGTGCGAACGCCGCGTCGCCGCTCACTTCCGCAAGCCGCGCCTGCGCGTCATCGGTTGTATACGGCCGATCGACGTACCCCTCGCGCGAGCCGCCGGGCTTGCCGTGCACGCGCCACATCGCGCGCATGAAATCGTCGAGCGTGGTGCGGTTGTCGGTCCGATCGCGCAGCGTGAGATCCAGCGCCAGGGCGATGGCGCCGCCGTACGGGTAATACGAGATGACCGTGTTGCTCCAGTTGGTGCGGTCGATCGTCTTGGCGCCGTCCACGAATGGCGCCATGCGGCTCATTTCTTCGGCGGAACGCACCGATCGGCCCGGCCCGTTGAGGACGATGTCCACGAGGTCGCCGAAGGTGTGGCCGGTTTCGGCCAGGCTCGCAAGGCCGGCCCGCTGGAGCGCAAGCGGGCCGTAGTACTCCGTGAAGCCCTCGGCCAGCCACAGGTCGCTCGACATGTTCGCGCGATCGAGATCGAAGGGCTCGATGTCGCGCGGGCGAATCCGCTCGACGTTCCAGTTGTGGAAGAACTCGTGCGCCACCGTGCCGAGAAGTCCCGACCGATCACTCTGGATGGTTGTAGACGAGGTCATGACCGTGCTGTTCCGGTGCTCCATGCCGTCGCGGTCGGCGTAGGACAGGTAGTCGGCGAGAAAGGTGTAGTAGCCCGGTTCGTAGGCCGGGTACTCGCCGTAGATCGCGCCCTCTTCGCGCACGACGCGCTCGATGTCCCGCACGAAGCGATCGAGTTCGCCGTCGCCGCCGGTGTGGTGAACGGCGACGCGAAATGTCCGGCCCCCGACGGAGAACTGGCGCAGCGACAGCGGCCCGAACTCGACGGGGCTGTCCATCAGGTACTGCAGGTTCGGCGCGGCGAAGGCGAGCGGGCCAGCGCCCGCGTGAAGCTGCGTCGCCACGGTCCAGGCGCGGCCGGTCACGCCCTTCGGCTGTTCGAACGTCAGCGTCGCCGGCGCATCGTCGAACCCGCGCGCCCACATGATGGCGGCCGGCATGTTCATGTGGACGTGCGTCGTGTCGATCGCGAGGTACGTGCCGTCGATGAGATCGCCGTAGATCTTGTACTGGACGGTGACGGCGGCGCCGTGCGAGGCCACCGTCCACCCGGACGGATCGGATCGGGTCACGGTCAGCTCGCGGCCGTCCTCGCCCAGCGCGCGCACGTCGTAGACGTTCTTCGCGAAGTCGTGGATGGCGTAGCGGCCGGGGGACGATCGGCTCATCCGCAGCTCGAGCGGCGCAGCGGTCAGGTCCGGGAACGTCGCCTCGACCTGCATCCAGTGGTGCTGTGGTTCGGGGACCGTGAAGCGGTACGCGATGGGCGACCCGGCGCGATATCCGGACGGCGCCGCGGCGAGCGCCACGACGAGCGCCAGCCAGAGCTTAGTGCGCGTCGTCACTGAAGGACGCGAGCGCCTGCGACACGAAGTCGTCCGGCGGGAGCGCGCCGAGAATCTCGATCGCCTCACCGGGATCGTCTGCGCTGCCGGCTGCCGTCACGACGGTTTTCGGAACGCCCGTGACCTGGTACCGCCGGGCCAGATCCGGGAACTCCGTGGCCTCGACAGCGAAGGCCGTGATGTTCGGGTTGGCGAACGCCATCTCGTGCGCCACGCTCACGGCGCGGGGACAGTGCGGACAGGTCGGCGTCGTGAAGACCCTCACGGTGACCGGCGACGACACGGCCGCGACGCGCGTGAGGCTCTCGGCGGACAGCGTGCCGGCCACGCCGCCGACGAGCAGCACGGCCTGAATCAGCGACACGAACTCGTAGCCCGATGGAGCCCCGAGGAAGCGGATCTTGGAGTCGCGCTCGGCCCCGGATTCATCCTGGCCGACGATCGCCACGGCCGGCGCGCGGTCGACTTCGTACTGTTTCGCCTTGTCGGGCTCGAGGACGAAGTTGATCTCTTCGATCGTGACCTGGTCGGACAGCAGCGGCAGCTCGTCGAGGATCTGGCGCGTCTGCAGACACGTTTCGCAGCCGAGCGTCTGCGTGAAGAACAGCAGCCGCACCGGCCGCGTCATGCCCGCAAATCGCTCGCGCAGCCGTTCCTGATCCGCCGCTCCAAGCAGTCCCATAGGTCTCTCTCTCGTGGCGCGGTCCTTTCAGGGCCGCGTCCGCGGGGCTGAAAGCCCCGCGCTACTTGAACAAGATCGTCGAACGCCTGCCGCGCGCTTGGCCCGCCCTGCGGGCCCGGTGTGCTGGTCTGCCGTTCGATCGTCGTCCGGGCCGAGAACAGCGCGCACGTATTGCGTTCGTCCTTCGGCGCGACCCGTGCGGGAATCGATTGCACGCACTCGAAGCGCGCGCTCGTGTCGAACGAGGCGCACTGGATGCAGCTGTGAAGATCGACGCCGCAGCGCGAGCAGCGGCTATCGGCCTCGACCGGCAGCGCGAGACGGTTGCCGCAGCGCGAGCAGCGGAACACCTCGTGCGAGGCCATCAGGTTCGGCGTCTTGGGGCCGGAGGCGTCCTGGAGCTGGCGTCCGGGCGCGCGCGGCTCGACTGGTTTGGGCGCCGTCTTTTCGCGCGTCTTCTCACGATCTCGCGGATCGTCCTGATAGCCGCGCTGCCGGTATTTCCGGTCGCTCATTGGGTGTTATTCTGTCACATCAGGTCATCACAATCAGCGTGGCGGCTGTCCGTCTCTGCCGCCGGCTTCGCCGTCGCCCTGGCCGCGGTGTCGTCGCCGATCGCCGGCGCGGGACGGCCCGGCACGGCGCAAAGCGTGCCGGGCAGAGCCGTCGAGGCTCGCAGGCCGATGTCCCTGGTCGACATCGCGACCCTCCCGCGTGTCGTCGATCCGCAGCTGTCGCCCGACGGGAAAACCGTCGTGTACATGTTGAGCGAGCCCGACTGGAACGCGGGACGCGCCATCTATCACCTCTGGCGTCAGGACACGACCGGCGGCGCGCCTGTTCAGCTGACGACCGGCGCCGGCGACACTCCCGGCTCGACACGGTGGTCTCCCGACGGGACGTCGGTGGTCTTCGCGCGGGCCGGCCAGCTGATGCAGCTGACGCCGGGCGGCGCCAGCACCGAGCCGCGGGCGGTCACGAAACACGCGACCGCCGTTTCCTCACCAACCTGGTCGCCGGACGGGAGCCGGATTTACTTCATCGCCGCCGACGCACCGACCGCTGACGAGCGCGAACGCGAACGCCGCAGGGACGACATCTACGCGTTCGACGAGAACGTCAGGCCGCGGCAGCTGTGGAGCGTGGCAGTGACGTCGGGCGCCGAGACGGCCATCACGTCGGGGGCCTCGTCGGTCCTGTCGTACCGGCTCTCGCGCGACGGCTCGCTCATCGTCGTCGAACGCGGGCCCACGCCGCTCGAGGACGACAGGCACCGCGGCGAGCTGTGGGTGATGGACGCCGGCGGCGGCAACGCCCGCGAGGTCACGCACAACGACGTCGAGGAAGCCCAGCCCGAGCTCTCGCCCGACAACAGCCGGATTCTGTTCCTCGCCGAGACGAACGAGAAGCTCGAGCCGTGGTACAACTCGAACGCTCTTCGTGATGCCGGCCGCGGGCGGGACGCCGAAACCCGTCCTGGCCGACTTTCCGTACGCGATCGATCAGGCCGCCTGGTCGCCCGACGGCTCGTCGATCCTCGCCGTCGCCAACATGGGCGTGCACAGCGAGATCTTCGAGATCGACGCCGTCCACGCGGCAATGGAAGCCGCTCACGAACGGCGATCACTACATCCCGCCGACGTGGAGCGTCGTGGCGCCGGCCGGCCAGATGGTGTTCCAGTTCGACGAGCCGACGCGGTTCGGCGACGTCTGGACGCTGGCGATTCCGGCCACGCGGACCGCCGCCGCGGCGGCTCCCGTGCGCGTCACAGGGACGTCTACGACGCGCTCGAGCGGACGTTCGCGCTGCCGCGCCAGGAGAAGGTGGCGTGGAAGAGCGCCGACGGCACGACGATCGAAGGCCTGCTCTTCTATCCGACCGACTACGTCGCCGGCACGCGGTATCCCGCTCGTCGTGCAGATGCACGGCGGGCCCGGCCGACTCGGACAAGTTCGGCGCGGGCCCGGGGCTGCTCCTCAACTACTTTCCGGTCCTGACCGGCACACGGCTACGCCGTGCTCCGGCCCAACTACCGCGGCAGCACCGGCTACGGCAACGCGTTCCTGCGCGACATCGTCGGCGGCTACTTCAGGAACATGCACCTCGACGTCATGACCGGCGTCGACGCACTGGTCAAGCAGCGGTATCGCCGATCCCGATCGCCTCGTCGCGATGGGCTGGAGCGCCGGCGGCCACCTGACGAACAAGCTGGTGACGATGACGACCCGCTTCAAGGCGGCTTCGGCCGGAGCCGGCGTGGCGAACTGGATGTCGATGTACGCGCAGACCGACGCCCGCGCGCAATCGGACGGTGTGGTTCGGCGGCACGCCGTGGCAGAAGAACGCGCCGATCGCCACGTTCTGGAACCATTCGCCGGTCAAGGACGCCGCGAACGTCAAGACGCCGACGCTGTTTTTCGTCGGCGAGAACGACGTGCGCGTGCCGACTGAGCCAGTCGATCGAGATGTACCGCGCGCTCAAGAGCCAACGGCGTGCCGACGCATCTCTACGTCGCGCCGCGCGAGGGCCATCAGTGGCAGCGAGCTCCGCCATCAGATTTTCAAGGCCAACACCGAGCTTGGCGTGGTTCGAGCGCTACGCGCTCGGCGGCGCGTCTTACATACCTGAACAGGCGCCGGCCCCGGCGATCACAGGTAGCGAACATCTCCGACGGGCCGCGAGACCACTCGCACAAGCGGCGTGCGAAAAGGTAAGCTCGGATAGTCTCGAGCACGTCGATGTCGCAGATCTTCCATCGCAGCACCAACACCATCTCCAGGGTCAGCATCTTCGGCGCGGTGTTCGCCGTCGCCGCCCTGCTCGGCCTGTTCGACAAGGTCAACCGCTCGTCCTGGGTCACCGACGTTCACGTCGCGCGCGAACAGCCGATCCAGTTCAGCCACGAGCGCCACGTCGCCGGCAACGGCCTCGACTGCCGGTACTGCCACACGTCGGTCGAGGACTCGTCCTTTGCCGGAATTCCGCCGACCAAGACCTGCATGAACTGCCACTCGCAGATCTTCTCGACGAGCCCGTTCCTCGAGCCGGTCCGCGCGAGCTTCAGGACCGGCCGCTCCATCGAGTGGACCCGCGTGCACGATCTGCCCGACTTCGTGTACTTCAACCACAGCATCCATGTGAACAAAGGCGTCGGCTGCACGACGTGCCACGGGCCCGTCGATCGCATGCCGCTCATGTGGCAGGAAGCGTCGCTGCAGATGGCGTGGTGCCTCGAGTGTCACCGCCGTCCGGAGGCGTTACGTCCGGCCCCGGGAAGCCGTCTTTCGCGTCGGACTACGAGCCGCCGGCCAACCAGCTCGAAGTCGGACGCCGGCTGGTCGCCGAATATCACATCCAGAAACTGACGAGCTGCTCGACATGCCACCGATGAAGCCATCGAGCCGCGACGCGTTCTGGCGCACGCTCGACGAGCTCGCCGAGTCGACCCTGCGTTCCAGGAGCGGCTGTACAACGAGTTCCCGTCGCAGATCGAAGCGATCACCGATCCGGTCGCGCGACGGTCGTTCCTCAAGCTGATGGGGGCGTCGCATTGCGCTCGCGGGCATCGGCGCGTGCACCCGGCAGCCCGCGGAAAAAATCGTTCCGTACGTCCGTCAGCCCGAAGACCTCGTGCCCGGCAAGCCGCTCTTCTACGCCACGGCGATGCCGCTCGGCGGCACCGCCACGGGGCTGCTCGTCGAAAGCCACGAGGGACGCCCGACCAAGATCGAAGGCAACCCGCGCGCATCCGGGCAGCCTCGGCGCGTCCGACGTGTTCGCGCAGGCGGCCATTCTCGGTCTCTACGATCCGGACCGATCGCAGACGATCACCAACCTCGGCGAAATCCGTCCGTGGCCCGATTTCCTCGCGATGCTCCAGACCGTCCTCGCGGCCCAGCGGCCGCTCGGCGGCGCGGGCTTCGCATCCTCACCGAGTCGGTGAACTCGCCGACGCTGGCGGCCCAGATCCGGGCGCTGCTGCAGCGTCTTCCGTCGGCGAAATGGCATCAGTGGGACGCGCTCGGCCGCGAGAACGTCAAGCGCGGGCGCACGCCTCGCCTTCGGCCGGGTCGTCGACACGCAGTACCGCCTCGATCGCGCCGACGTCATCGTGACGCTCGACGCCGACTTCCTCGGCGCCGGACCCGGTGGCCTGCGGTACGCGCGCGACTTCGCCAGCCGGCGCCGGCCCGAAGAAGCCGAGCGGATGAACCGCCTGTACGCCATCGAGAGCATGCCCACGCTGACGGGCTCGCGCGCCGATCACCGGTTCCCCGTCAGGCCGATGCGACATCGAGGACATCGCCCGGCGCCTGACCGCCGCCGTCAGCGCACTGTCCGGCAGAGGCTCAGACGCCGGCGGCACGACGCCGGGCACGACCGCTGCGTGGATCGACCCGATTGCGAAAGATCTCCACGCGCACCGCGGCACTAGCCTCGTGGTCGCCGGAGACGGGCAGCCGGCCGTCGTGCACGCGCTCGTTCACGGCCTCAACGAGGTCCTCGGGAACGTCGGCCGGACGCTCGTCTACACCGATCCGGTCGAGGCCGACCCCGTCGATCAGGTCGAGTCGCTCAAGGATCTGGTCGCCGACATGCAGGCCGGGCGCGTCGCCGCGCTCGTCATCATCGGCGGCAACCCGGTCTACACGGCGCCCTCCGACATTCCGTTCGCGGACGGCCTGAACAAGGTCGCGCTCCGCATTCACCTCGGCCAGTACGACGATGAGACGTCGGCGTTGTGCCATTGGCACGTGCCCGAGGCGCACTTCCTGGAAGCCTGGAGCGACGCGCGCGGCATACGACGGGACGGCGTCGATCATCCAGCCGCTGATCGCGCCGCTGTACGGCGGCAAGTCCGCGCACGAACTGCTCGCTGCGATGAGCGACCGATCCGAGCGATCCGCGTACGACATCGTGCGCGAGTCACTGGCGCGGCGCAGTCGACAGCGCGGCCGACTTCGACCAGGCCTGGCGCCGCTGGCTCCACGACGGCGTCATTCCCGGACA
The DNA here is from genome assembly GCA_963712905.1 of uncultured Acidobacteriota bacterium. GTDB lineage: Bacteria > Acidobacteriota > Vicinamibacteria > Vicinamibacterales > CAVVIG01 > CAVQJU01. The sequence continues at coordinate 163,378 of CAVQJU010000005.1, forward strand.
CGGCATTTCCCGCAGATCGCGAGTGTCGGTCGAACGCAAGCCCGGGACGCGCGCCAGCCCGGCCAGCGCCGCGCGGCCGGCCGGCCTCGAGATCGTGTTCCGCCACGATCCCGCGGTCCTCGACGGCCGGTTCGCCAACAACGGCTGGCTGCAGGAGCTGCCGAAGCCGATGACCAAGCTCACGTGGGACAACGCCGTGCTCATGAGCCCGGCGACGGCTGCGCGATTCGAAGCTTACGGCGACGCCGGACGGCCACGGCGGCGAGCACGGCCAGGTGACGACCGACGTCGTCGAGCTGCGGTATCGCGGGCGGTCGGTGCACGGCGCGGCGTTCGCCGTCGCCGGGCATCCCGACGACTCGGTGACCGTGCACCTCGGCTACGGCCGCCCGCGCGCGGGGCGCGTGGGCACGCGGCACCGGGCTTCAACGCCTACGCGCATCCGGACGTCCGACGCCCTCTGGCACGGCGACGGCCTCGAAGTGGTGCGCACCGGCGAGCGCTATCCGCTCGCCTGCACGCAGTATCACCACCTGATGGACGGCCGCGGGCATGGTCCGCGCGGTCACGCGCGACGAGTTCGTGCGCGATCCGCAGTCGGTGCGCGAAGGGCCTGGCATCGAAGCCACGCCGCCGCGAACGATCACGCTCTATCCGGCCGACCACAAGTACGACGGCTACAAGTGGGGCATGGCGATCGACCTCAACGCGTGCATCGGCTGCAACGCGTGCGTCGTCGCCTGCCAGGCCGAGAACAACATCCCGGTCGTCGGCAAGGATCAGGTGCTGCGCGGCCGCGAGATGCACTGGCTTCGCATCGACACCTACTACCGCGGCGAGCCCGAGCAGCCCGGAGACGTACTTCCAGCCGGTGCCGTGCATGCAGTGCGAGAACGCGCCGTGCGAGGTCGTCTGCCCGGTCGGCGCGACGGTGCACAGCGCCGAGGGCCTCAACGACATGGTCTACAACCGCTGCGTCGGCACGCGGTACTGCTCGAACAACTGCCCGTACAAGGTGCGCCGCTTCAACTTCCTGCTCTACCAGGACTGGGACACGCCGAGCCTCAAGCTGCTGCGCAATCCCGACGTCACGCGTGCGCAGCCGCGGCGTGATGGAGAAGTGCACGTACTGCGTGCAGCGCATCAACGCGGCCAAGATCGACGCCGGAGAAAGCAGGACCGCGCCGTCCGCGACGGCGAGATCGTGACGGCGTGCCAGCAGGCCTGCCCGGCCGACGCGATCGTGTTCGGCAACCTCAACGATCCGAAGAGCCGCGTCGCCGCAGCTGCAGGCCGAGCCGCGCAACTACGCGCTGCTCGGCGAGCTGAACACGCGGCCGCGCACGACGTATCTCGCCGCCGTGCGCAACCCGAATCCGGAGCTCGGAAGGCTGATGGATTGCGACGCCCGCGACGCTCAGACCGCCGACGCCGCCGATCATGGCGGCCCGGGCTACACCTTCGGGTCCGTCACGGACAAGATCAGCGCGATCGTGCTGCGCGCAACGGACGCCGCGCGGCTGGTTCCTCGGTTTCGGCGCCGCCTTCCTGCTGCGCGATGCTGCTGTTCGTGTCGCTGAGCCGTACTCGTCGTCAAGGGCATCGGCATCTGGGGCAACAACCATGCCGGTCGGCTGGGCGTTCGACATCATCAACTTCGTCTGGTGGATCGGCATCGGCCACGCGGGCACGCTGATCTCGGCGATCCTGCTGCTGCTCCGGCAGACGTGGCGGACGTCGATCAACCGGTTCGCCGAGGCGATGACGCTGTTCGCCGTCGCCTGCGCCGGGATCTTCCCGCTCTTCCACCTGGGCCGCCCGTGGCTCGCCTACTGGCTGCTGCCCTACCCGAACACGATGGGCGTCTGGCCGCAGTTCCGCAGCCCGCTGATGTGGGACGTGTTCGCCGTCTCGACGTACGCGACGGTGTCGCTGCTGTTCTGGTTCGTCGGCCTGATTCCCGACCTGGCGACGCTGCGCGACCGCTCGCAGTCGCCTGTCGGCCGCATCGTCTACGGCATGCTGGCGATGGGCTGGCGCGGCTCGGCGCGGCACTGGCACCGCTACGAGACGGCGTATCTGCTGCTGGCCGGCCTCGCGACGCCGCTGGTCGTCTCGGTGCACACGGTCGTCAGCTTCGACTTCGCCGTGTCGATCGTGCCCGGCTGGCACACGACGATCTTCCCGCCCTACTTCGTCGCCGGCGCGATCTACTCCGGCTTCGCGATGGTGCTGACGCTGGCGATTCCGATCCGCGCCGTCTACGGGCTCGAGGACTTCATCACGATGCGGCACCTCCAGAACATGGCCAAGGTGATGCTCGCCACCGGCCTGATCGTCGCCTACGGCTACATGATCGAGGCGTTCATCGCCTGGTACAGCGGCGACCGGTACGAAGAGTTCGTGCTCGATCAACCGGATGACCGGGCCGTACGCGCCGCTGTACTGGGCGCTGATCTTCTGCAACATCGTCGTGCCGCAGCTGCTGTGGTTCAAGCGCGTGCGCACGAGCATGCCGGCGCTGTTCGTCATCTCGCTCATCGTGAACATCGGCATGTGGCTCGAGCGGTTCGTGATCATCGTCACGAGCCTGCACCGCGACTTCCTGCCCTCGTCCTGGGGCATGTACTCGCCGACGTTCTGGGACTGGTCCACGTTCATCGGCACGATCGGGCTGTTCCTCGCGCTGCTGTTCCTGTTCCTCCGCTTCCTGCCGATGATCTCGATCTTCGAGATGCGCACGATGCTGCCCGAAGCGAAGGTGGACGAAGACGTGCGGAGCAGCTGATGGCGGCGCTTGTCTACGGCCTGATGGCGGAGTTCGACGATCCGAACGACGCTCGTGCACGCGGCGGCGCAGGCGCGCGAGGCGGGATACCGCGCGGATGGACGCCTACTCGCCGTTTCCGATCGAGGAGCTGCACGAGGCGCTCGGACGCGCACCACAGCCGGCTGCCGCTGATCGTGCTCATCGGCGGCGTGGTCGGCTGCCTCGGCGGGTTCCTGCTGCAGTACTGGGCGTCGGCGATCGCCTACCCGCTCAACGTCGGCGGCCGGCCGTTCAACAGCTGGCCCGCGTTCATTCCCGGTGACGTTCGAGTGCACGATTCTCGGGGCGGCGCTGTCGGCCGTGCTCGGCATGCTGGCGCTCAACGGGCTGCCGATGCCGTATCACCCGGTGTTCAACGTGCCGCGGTTCGCGCTCGCGAGCCGCAACCGCTTCTTTCTCTGCATCGAGGCGAGGGACCGGAAGTTCGATCTCGAGAAGACGCGCGCGTTTCTCGAGTCCCTGGAGCCGCGTGAGGTATCGACCGTTGCGAACTGAGGTCGAGCGACGTACAACGCAGAGCACGCAGAGATCGCTGAGCCTAGTACCTCTGCGATCTCCGCGATCTCTGCGTTCATCGTCGTGATCGTGATCGCACTGACAGGATCCGCGTGCCGGCAGGACATGCACGACCAGCCGAAGTACACGCCGCTGCGCTCGACGGCGTTCTTCGGGGATGTCCGTTCGGCCAGGCCGCTGATAGCCGGAACCGTGGCGCGGGGCCAGCTCCACGAGGATCCATTCCTCGAAACGGGCAAGATCGGCAAGCGCTGACGCCGACCATCTTTCCCTTCCCGGTGGACGCGGCGGTCATGGCCCGCGGACGCGAACGCTTCGACATCTTCTGCACGCCGTGCCACGGCCGCACGGGAACCGGCGACGGCATGGTCGTCCGCCGCGGCTACCGCCGGCCGCCGACGTATCACGACGATCGGCTGCGCAGCGCGCCCGTCGGCCACTTCGTGGACGTCATCGCCAACGGCTTCGGCGCGATGCCCGATTACTCGGACCAGGTCGGCGCCCGGGATCGATGGGCGATCGCGGCGTACATCCGCGCGCTGCAGCTCAGCCAGCACGCGCGAGTCGCCGACGTCCCCGAACGCGAGCGAGGAGCGCTCCGGTAATGGTCTTCGAGCAGACAGCCGACGCGCTCATTCCGGAGCTCCGGCGTCACCAGCGCACGCTGCTGACCGCCGGCGCCGCAGGCCTGCTGCTGTCAGCTGTCGGCGGGGCGTTCAACCCGACGCAGTTCTTCCAGTCGTACCTGATGGCGTACATGTTCTGTCTTGGCGCCACGCTCGGCTGCCTCGCGCTCGGGATGGTGCACCAGCTGTCGGGCGGCGCGTGGGGTGTCGTGCTCCGCCGTCCTATTGGCGCGGCCACGCGCGTGCTCCCGATCATGACGATCCTCTTCCTGCCGATCGTGCTCGGAATGGGGCGTCTCTACTCATGGACGCACGCGGATCTGGTTGCGCAGGACGAGATCCTCCAGCACAAGCACGTGTATCTGAATACGCCGTTCTTCCTCGTTCGCGCCGCAATCTATTTCACCGTGTGGAACGGCATCTCGTACTTCCTCAACGCCTGGTCGCTCGAACAGGATCAGACCGGCAACACGCGGCTGTCGCGGCGGATGCAGACGCTCAGCGCCGCCGGCCTGCTCGGCTACGGTCTGACGATCACGTTCGCGTCATTCGACTGGCTGATGTCGATCGACCCGCACTGGTTTTCGACGATCTACGGCGTGCTGATCATCGGCGGCCAGGGGCTGACCGCGATCGCGTTTCTCGTCGTGGTGATCGCCTGGCTCAGCCGCCGCGAGCCGCTCGACGCGCTGATCGTGCCGGCGCACTTCCACGACGCCGGCAACCTGATGCTCGCCTTCGTGATGCTGTGGGCGTACTTCTCGTTCTCGCAGTACCTGATTATCTGGTCGGCCGACCTGCCGCATGAGATCGCCTGGTACCAGGATCGCCTCCAGACCGGCTGGCGAACCATCGGCGTCCTGCTGGTCGTCCTGCACTTCGCCGCGCCCTTCCTCGTCCTGCTGTCGCGGCGCGTCAAGCGCACAAGCGCGGCCCTCGAGAAGGTGGCGATGGGCATCCTGGCCGTCCGCCTGATCGATCTGTTCTGGCTCATCGCTCCGGAGTTCCACAAGCACGGCCTGTCGGTCAGCTGGCTCGACATCGTGCTGCCGGTGTCCTTGTCGGCGTTCTGGCTCGGCTGCTTCGTCTGGCAGCTGCGCGGCCGCGCCATCCTCCCGGTCTTCGATCCCGAGTTCGAGGAAACCATGGGGCCGATCATCCAGCGCGCCGGCGAGCAGCCGGGAACGGCGCATTGACCATGGCTGGCAAAGTCCGCTACGAGACGAGCGACGTCAACGTCAGGGCAATCCTGACGGTCGGGGCCGGCCTCGCCGGCGGCACCATCGTCGTCGCGGCCGTCATCTGGCTCCTGGTCGTGTTCCTCACGGGCCGCTCGGCACAGACTGGACCGCGCGAGTTTCCGCTCGCGGTCACGCACGAACAGCGGCTGCCGCCCGAACCCCGGCTCCAGACGAACCCGCGCGAGGACCTCGGCGACCTGCTCCGCGCCGAGGACCAGGTGCTCCAAAGCTACGGGTGGGTGGACAAGGACGCCGGCATCGTGCGGATCCCGATCGACGATGCGATGCGGCTCACCGTCGAGCGGGGATTGCCCGCGCGGGGGAAGCCATGAAGCCGTGGCTCGCGGCGACTGTCGTCTGCGCCATGGCCAGCTCGGCCGGCGCGCAGATGGCCGGCGGCCCCAACACGGGCTACAAGCGCGAAGTCGGCATGCCGTCGTCTGCGCTCCCGGCGCCGCTGCGGGAGATCGGCTTCGACCAGAACATCGGCCAGCGTCTGCCGCTCGACGTCCCGGTGCGCGACGAAGAAGGTCGCATCGGTGAAGATCGGCGACTATTTCGGTCAGCGTCCCGTCGTGCTGATCTTCGCTTACTACAGCTGCCCGATGCTGTGCGCCCAGGTCATCAACGGGCTCGCGAGCGCGCTCGGCGTCCTCTCGCTCGAACCGGGACGCGACCTCGACATCATCGCCGTCAGCTTCGATCCGCGCGACACGGCCGCAACGGCCACTGTCGAAGAAGGCGGCCTACCTCGAGCGGTACGCCAGGCCGGGCGCCGCGGCGGCCAGCCACTTCCTGACCGCGGATCAGCCCGCTATCGAGCGGCTGACACGGGCGGCGGGCTTCCGCTATGCCTGGGACGAAGCGACGCAGCAGTTCGCGCACCCGAGCGGCGTCATCGTGCTGACACCGGACGGGCGTCTCGCGCGATACATGTTCGGCATCGAGTACGGCCCGCGGGATCTCCGGCTGGCCCTGGTCGAGGCCTCGGCGGGCACGCTCGGCACGGCCGTCGACACATTGCTCCTCTACTGCTACCACTACGACCCGATGACGGGGCGCTACGGTCTCCAAATCATGCGCGCGCTGCGCGTGGCGGGAGCCCTCACCGTGGCGTTGCTCAGCGCGTTCGTCGTTGTCATGGTGCGGCGCGAGCGGCGGTCGTCCTGATCATGTGGTTCGGCATCCCCCTCTTCCCCGAAGCCGCCTCGTCCATCGCGGAGCGCGTGGACGCGCTTTACTTCTTCCTGCTCGGCGTTTCGGGTTTCTTCTCGGTGCTCATCGCGGGGCTCATCGTCTTCTTCGCCGTCAAGTTCCACCGCCGCAAGCCCGAGGCCGTCGGCGTATCGATTCACGGCGGCCTGCTGCTCGAAGTCACGTGGACCGTGATCCCGCTGCTCATCACGATGGTCATCTTCGGCTGGGGCGCCAGCGTGTTCTTCGCGATGACCCATCCCCCCGACGACACCCTGAACATCTACGTCGTCGGCAAGCAGTGGATGTGGAAGTTCCAGCATCTCGACGGCCAGCGGGAGATCAACGAGCTGCACATTCCTGTCGGCCGGAACATCCGTCTGATTGCGACCTCCGAGGACGTGATTCACGACGTGTTCGTCCCGGCATTCCGCGTCAAGGCCGACGTCATTCCCGGGCGCTACGTCACGCTCTGGTTCCGCCCGACCAAAGCCGGCCGGTATCACCTGTTCTGCGCGGAATACTGCGGCACGAAGCATTCCGGCATGACGGGTGAAGTCATCGTGATGGAGCCGACCGAGTACCAGGCGTGGCTGAGCGGCGGCGTCCAGGGCGGCTCGATGGCCGACGCGGGACAGAAACTGTTCGTGGATTTAGCCTGCAACACGTGCCACCGGCCGGACGCGCAGGGCCGCGGTCCGGTTCTCGACGGGCTGCTCGGCAAGACCGTGGCGCTCGCAGTCCGGCGGCACGGTCGTCGCGGACGAGGCGTACCTGCGCGAATCGATTCTCAACCCGTCGGCGAAGATCACGAACGGCTACCAGCCCATCATGCCGACCTTTCAGGGCCTGGTCAGCGAAGAACAGCTGCTCCAGCTGATCGAATACGTCAAGTCGCTGCAAGCGCAGAAGGCCGGACAGTGACCCAAACAGTGATCACGCCGAATACGGCGAGTGCGCCCCCGCATCACTACCTCAACGACGGCTACGGCATCCGTTCGTGGCTGCTGACGCGCGACCACAAGCGCATCGCGCTGCTGTACCTGGCCGGCGTCACGTTCTTCTTCTTCATCGGCGGCGCGTTCGCCGTGCTGATCCGCCTCGAGCTGGCCACGCCGGCCGGCGATTTCGTGCTCGGACGAGACCTACAACAAGCTCTTCACGATGCACGGCGTGATGATGGTGTTCTTCTTCCTCATCCCGGCCATCCCGGCGGTGCTCGGCAACTTCCTCGTGCCGATCATGATCGGCGCGAAGGATCTCGCGTTCCCGAAGCTGAATCTCCTGAGCTGGTACATCTACATGCTCGGCGGGCTGTTCACGCTGTACGCGCTCGTGAGCGGCGGCGTGGACACCGGCTGGACGTTCTACACCCCGTTCAGCACCGTGTCGTCAACGACCAACGTCATCCCCACGGCGCTCGGCATCTTCATCACCGGTTTCTCGTCGATCCTCACCGGGCTCAACTTCATCGTCACGATTCACCGGATGCGGGCGCCCGGCATGACGTGGTTCCGCATGCCGCTGTTCATCTGGTCCACCTACGCGACGAGCCTGATCAACGTGCTCGGCACGCCGGTCATCGCCATCACGATCCTGCTGGTCGCCGCCGAGCGGCTGTTCCACTTCGGCTTCTTCGACCCGCGCGTGGGCGGCGACCCGGTGCTGTTCCAGCACCTGTTCTGGTTCTACTCACACCCGGCCGTGTACATCATGGTGCTCCCGGCCATGGGCGTCGTGAGCGAGCTGGTGGCCGCCGGCTGCCGCAAGCCCGTCTTCGGCTACCCGTTCGTCGCGTTCGCCAGCGTCGCGATCGCCGCGCTCGGCTTTCTCGTCTGGGGCCACCACATGTTCGTCGCCGGCGAGTCCGTCTACTCGGCGCTGATCTTCTCGATCCTCAGCTTCCTGGTGGCGATTCCGTCGGCGGTCAAGGTCTTCAACTGGACGGCGACGATGTACAAGGGCGCCGTCTCGTGGGAGACGCCGATGCTCTACGCGTACGGCTTCATCGGCCTGTTCACCATCGGCGGCCTGACGGGGCTGTTCCTCGCCGCCGTCGGCCTCGACGTCCACGTCACGGACACCTACTTCATCGTCGCCCACTTCCACTACATCATGGTCGGCGGGACGATCATGGGGTATCTCGGCGGCCTGCATTTCTGGTGGCCGAAGATCAGCGGCCGGCTGTACAACGAAGGCCTCGCCAAGCTGAGCGCGGGGATCATCTTCATCGGCTTCAACCTCACGTTCTTCCCCCAGTTCGTGGTCGGCTATCTCGGCATGCCGCGGCGCTATCACGCATACCCGCCGGAGTTCCAGGTACTCAACGTCCTGTCGTCGGCGGGCGCGTCCATCCTCGGCGTGGGCTATCTCATCCCGATGATCTACCTCATGTGGTCGCTCCGCTACGGACGGCTGGCCGGCTCGAGTCCCTGGGGCGCCGTCGGCCTCGAGTGGACGACGACGTCGCCGCCGCCGACGGAGAACTTCGAGGAAACGCCGACAGTGACGTGGGAGCCCTACGACTACGGTTCGCCGGTGGAGGGACGCGTTGCCTGAGACGCACGGCACGGCCGCCGCCGATCATCCCGCCTTCGCGCACCAGTTCGCCAGCATCGAACAGCAGGGCGAGGCGGCCACGCTCGGAATGTGGGTGTTCCTGGTCACGGAGATCCTGTTCTTCGGCGGTCTCTTCCTCACCTACCTCGTGTACCGCACGTCGTACCCGGACGCGTTCGCCGCTGCGAGCCACGAGATGGTGGTCTGGGCGGGCACGTTGAACACCGCCGTTCTCATCACGAGCAGCCTGACGATGGCACTGGCCGTGCGCGCGGCGCAGACGGGCGATCGCCGATCGCTCCTCTGGTTGCTCATGATCACCATGGCGCTCGGCGTCGTCTTCCTCGGTGTGAAGGCATTCGAGTACCGAACCGAGTTCGTCGAGCATCACGTGCCGGGGGCGGGATTCGAGTTCGAGGGGCCCTACGTCCGCCAGGCGCAGATCTTCTTCTCGCTGTACTTCCTGATGACGGGCCTGCACGCGCTGCACATGATCATCGGCCTGGGCATCATGGCCGTCATGCTGTGGCTGTCGATGCGGGCTCCGATCGACCGCGTTCACGCGATCCGGATCGAGGTCAGCGGGCTGTACTGGCACTTCGTCGACATCGTCTGGATTTTCCTGTTCCCCCTTCTGTATCTGATAGGACGCCATGTCCACTGACGGCGTTCACATCGCCTCGAAGCGGTCGTACTTCGCGATCTTCGCGCTGCTGATGGTGTGCACCTACCTGACCTGGCAGGTCGCGTTCTTCGACCTGGGCGTGCTCAACACCGTCGTGGCGCTCGGGATCGCGGTGTTCAAGGCGGTGCTCGTGATCCTGTTCTTCATGCACGTCCGTCACGGCGCGCGCATCACCTGGGTGGTCATCGTCGGCGCGGTCTTCTGGCTGGCGCTGATGCTGACCATCACGATGAGTGACTACTTGACGCGCGGATGGAAGTAGACGGACCGCTCCGTCGCGTCTGGCCTGGTCCCGCCTCGCTCGCGACGAAGCGCTGGCTGGCGCTGATCGTCCTGATCGGCGCGCTGCTGCGTTTCGTGCCCATCACGTTCGGCCTGCCGCACGACCGTGTCCGTCCCGACGAGGAAGTCGCCATCGGCCGCGCGCTCGCCATGGTCGGCGGCGACCTCAATCCGCACTTCTTCGATTGGGGATCGCTGACTCTGTACCTCTTCGCCGTGTGCTTCTCGGTGGCGGCGTGGATTCATGACCATGTGGCCCCGGGCGGGCCGCTGACCAATAACGACTACTACATCATCGCCCGGGCCGTCGTGATGATCGCCGGATCGTTGACCATCGTCGTGCTCTTCCGGCTGGCCCGCGTCGTCACCGACGACGTGACCGCGGCGATTGCGGCGTTCTTCCTCGCCGTCGTTCCCCTCCACGTTCGTGAGTCGCACTTCGCGATGACCGACACGCTCATGACCTTGCTGGCCACGCTCGCCCTGCTCCTGCTCCTGCGCGCGTTTCATGAAGCGGCCGACGATTCCGTGCACCGCTCGCACGTGCTGATGGGGTTTGCGACCGCCGGGGTGACGGCCGGGCTTGCGACCGCTACCAAATACAGCGCAGGGGCGCTGGCCGCGCCGATGGCGATGGCGCAGATACTGCTCGTGCCGCGAGCGGTCGCGGACTCGCGATGGTGGCGCATCTGGATGCCCTCTGCCGTATTTCTCGCGGCGATGATCCTGGGGTTCCTGATGGGGACGCCGTATGCAGTGCTCGACTACCCCGCGTTTTCCGAGGGCGTGTTGTTCGACATCCAACATCTCGCGAGCGGACACGGTCCCGACCTCGGCGCGGCGTGGATCTACCACGCGACGCGCACGCTGCCGGCGGGGCTGGGCGTGCCCATCTGCCTCGCCGCGATCGTCGGCGTCTTCGCGCTGGTGAAACAACGGTGGCGGGACGCGCTCATCGTCCTGGTGTTCTACGCGGCGCTCTACGGATCGATGGCGAACGGCCGCACGGTGTTCTTCCGATACGTGCTGCCGCTGGTGCCGGCGATCTGCCTGTCGGCGGCGGCGGGCGTGCGATGGGCGGCGGCATGGCTGGCGGCCCGGACGCGGCTCGCGCCGGCTACCGTCGCGGTGGCGGCAGCTGTCGCCGTTGCGACGACGGCGTCCGTGAACAGCATCCGGCTCGACCAGCTGCTGTCGAGAACGGACACGAGGGTGCTGGCAGGGAGCTGGCTCGCGGCGCAGGTCAAACCGGACGAGTCTGTGTACGACTCCGGAGAGCAGGGCTACCAGCGGGTGTTTCTCGGCAACGTGCGCGCCCACATCTGGCGGTTCGGAACCTCCGACGTCGCGGCGAAAATATTCCTGCGCACCGACCAGATTCCCGACTGGCTCCTGCTGGCGCGGTCGCCCCTCGAAGCCTACACCCCCGTGCCCGACGAGTTGCGGCAGCTGGCCGCCGAGCGGTACGACCTTGCCACCATCGTCAGGGCGGCCTCCGAGCCGGACCCTGGCGTGTACGATCCGCAGGACGGGTTTTTTCTCCCCATTGCGCGTTTCGAGGCCATCTTGCGGCCCGGGCCGACGATCGCGATCTACCGCAAACGACCAGTCGCCGCCCGCTGACTTTGGAAGAACGGACGTCCGGAACAAGACAATTATTTGAGTCGCTCCAGATTTTACGATATCGTGTCTGGTTGTATGGCCGTCGATCCGGCTGACCTTCTTCGTCAAAACGGAATTCAGGTAACGGCGCAGCGGCTGGCGGTCTTGCGCGCGGTCTCAGGGCAGCCCCACATCACTGCTGACGGTGTCGCCGAGGCCGTCAGGGCCGAAATCGGCGCCATCTCGCTCCAGTCGGTGTACGACGCCCTCAGCCTGCTTGCGACCGAGGGTCTCATCCGGCGAATTCAGCCTGCCGGATCACCGGCTCGTTTCGAAGATCGGGTCGGCGACAACCATCACCATCTGATCTGCCGGGTCTGTGGCCGCCTCGTCGACGTCGACTGCGCGGTCGGCTCGGCCCCCTGTCTCACGGCGTCAGACGACATGGGTTACGAGATCGACCAGGCCGAAGTCGCTTACTGGGGCCGCTGTCCGGACTGCGTCGCGCCGTCCCGCGCCGCATCCCCGTCCAAATCACCCGCACGCCGATCCCGCGGTTCCACTCGGACCAGGCGAAAAAACAACCAGGCAGCAACGCCACGAGAGTAGAGGTCAACGTCAACATGAGCACCGAAACCAAATGCCCGTTCTCCGCCAAAGCGTATAGCGGCCAATCGAACCAGGACTGGTGGCCCAATCAACTGAACCTGAAGGCCCTGCACCAGCGTCCGCCCGCGGGCGATCCGATGGGCAGCGACTTCGACTACGCCAAGGAATTCAAGACGCTCGATCTCGATGCCGTGAAGAAAGACATCGCCCAGGTGATGACGACATCACAGGACTGGTGGCCGGCCGATTTCGGCAACTACGGTCCGCTGTTCATCCGGATGGCCTGGCACAGCGCGGGCACCTACCGCATCCACGACGGCCGCGGCGGGGCGGGGTCTGGCATGTTGCGGTTTGCGCCCCTCGGCAGCTGGCCCGACAACGCCAACCTCGACAAGGCGCGCCGGTTGCTGTGGCCCGTCAAGCAGAAGTACGGCCGGAAGCTCTCGTGGGCGGACCTGATGATCCTCACCGGCAACGTCGCGCTCGAGTCCATGGGGTTCAAGACCTTCGGCTTCGCCGGCGGACGCAAGGATGTCTGGGAGCCGGAGCAGGTCAACTGGGGATCCGAGGCCACGTGGCTCGGCGACGAGCGCTACAGCGGCGATCGGCAGCTCGCGAACCCGTTAGGCGCCGTGCAGATGGGCCTGATCTACGTGAACCCGGAAGGACCCAACGGCAAGCCGGATCCGATTGCCGCCGCCAGGGATATTCGCGAGACGTTCCGCCGCATGGCGATGAACGACGAGGAGACCGTGGCGCTCATTGCCGGCGGACACACGTTCGGCAAGACGCACGGGGCGGCCCCGGCCGTTCCGCACGTCGGCCGCGAGCCGGAGGGTGGCAACCTCGAGGAGCAGGGCTTCGGCTGGAAGAGCAACTACCAAACCGGCAGCGGCGCCGACGCGATCACGAGCGGTCTCGAGGTCACCTGGACGACGACGCCGACCAAATGGGGCAACGATTTCTTCAAGCACCTGTTCGAGTACGAGTGGGAGCTGACAGAAAGCCCGGCCGGCGCGAAGCAGTGGAAGCCGAAGAACGGCGCCGGTGACGGCACGGTCCCGAACGCGCACGACAAGTCGAAGAAGATCGCGCCTGGGATGCTGACGACGGACCTCTCGCTCCGGTTCGACCCGGCCTACGAGAAGATCTCGCGGCGCTTCTACGAGAACCCGCAGGCGTTCGCGGACGCGTTCGCCAGGGCCTGGTTCAAGCTGACGCATCGCGACATGGGACCGATCGCGCGCTACCTCGGACCGCTGGTTCCGAAGGAGCCGCAGATCTGGCAGGATCCGGTACCTCCGGTCGATCACGAACTGATCGACGCGAAGGACATCGCCGCCCTGAAGGCGAAGCTGCTCGCCTCGGGCCTGTCGGTCCCGCAGCTGGTCTCGACGGCCTGGGCATCGGCGTCAACGTTCCGCGGCACGGACAAGCGCGGCGGCGCGAACGGGGCGCGCATTCGTCTGGCGCCGCAGAAGGACTGGGACGTCAACAATCCGCCTGAGCTGGCGAAGGCGCTGAAGACCCTCGAGGGAATTCAGCAGGAGTTCAACGCGGCCGGCGGCAAGAAGAAGGTCTCGCTGGCCGACCTGATCGTGCTGGGCGGATGCGCGGCCGTGGAGAAGGCGGCGAAGGACGGCGGCCTCAACGTGCAGGTGCCCTTCACGCCCGGGCGGACGGATGCGTCGCAGGAACAGACCGACGTGGAGTCGTTCGCCGTGCTCGAGCCGGACGCGGACGGGTTCCGCAACTACATCGGCGCCGGGCACCCTGTCCCCGCCGAGCATCTGCTGGTCGAGCGTGCCTTCCGTCTGACGCTGAGCGCGCCCGAGATGACCGTGCTCGTCGGCGGACTGCGGGCGCTCAACGTGACCGCCGGGCAGACCAATCACGGCGTCTTCACGAAGCGGCCGGGAACGCTGACCAACGACTACTTCGTGAACCTCATCGACATGAGCACGCAGTGGACGCCGACGTCCGACGCCGCGGAGGCGTTCGAAGGCCGCGCCCGGGCAAAAGGCGATTCCAGGTGGACCGCCAGCCGCGTCGACCTCGTCTTCGGATCGAACTCCGAGCTCCGCGCTCTCGCGGAGGTTTACGCGTGCGACGACGCGAAGGAGAAGTTCGTGCGCGACTTCGTGGGCGCGTGGGACAAGGTCATGAATCTCGATCGATTCGACCTCAGGTAATCCCGACGACGATCAGGTCGGCCTTCACCGGCCGACCTGATTGATCTCCGGTTCATCACACAACTCACTTCATCTGATCGTTGAGGCTTGCGTTCGGCAGCCTCGATTCCACCAACACGAACGTCGGCGTGGCAAAACACGCCGCCGGCAATATCGGTTAGTGCCATGGCGCTCGGCCCAGGTTTGGGCTCTCGCGGAGGTGGCCGACGGCGCGTTTTGGTGCGAATCAATCACGCCGAGTTCTATCGTTGGTGGAATCAAGGATGCCGAACGCAAGCGGCACCTAGACCAGCCTTTCCAGATCGGCGCGTCGAAACCACGCATAGAACCAGCCGATGAACCCGCCCAGCACGAGGCCAATGGGACCGGTGATGAAGATCCCGAGCAGTGGTCCCTGCGGTGACCCGGCCCCGACCAGCATCGGCCCAGCAAAGCCCGCGGCAAATCCGATTCCACCCAGGATCGATCCGCCGCGAATCATGGACCGCATATTTCGATGACTCGACGGGACGTGACTGCGCATCGCTACCCATCCGGAAAAAACGGCGATGAGCGCTTCGAACGCGATCTGATACATGAAGAACAGGTCGAAGTCCCAGAAACGGAACCTGGCCACCAGCCCCGTCAGAGCGAGGGCGCCAAACACAGTCGCGATGACCGCGGGTACCGGCCTGACATGGCTCGGCATTCTTGCTCCTGCACTTTCCAGCTCTTGCACTGCCCGCGGTTCGCGATCTCGATTCGGCCAACGATAGAACTCGGCGTGGCTGGTTCGCACCAAAACGCGGACCCCGGCCACCTCCGCGAGAGGCCATCCCTGGCCCGAGCGCCATGGCAGTAACCGATGACGCCGGGGCCGCGTTTTGCCACGCCGACGTTCGTGTTGGCCGAATCGAGATCGCGGACCACGGGCCTGAAAGGCCCGCGCTACCTCAGAGAGGAAATCCGGCTGCGCAGAGCCGCGAGCGTCTGTTCCGACCCGGCAAACAGGTCGTCCGGGTAGCTGCGGTACTTCAGAATCTCCGCGTACACGTTGTCGCCTTCGTTCGCGTTCAGACCCAGACCGGCGAGGTACTGCAGGCGCAGGTCGCCGTCGTGGTTGATGGCCGCGTCCTGGAGCCAGGGCCGCAGGTCGGCCGCCCGGCCGGCGTAGCTCGCCAGCAGGTCGACGGCGGAACCCACGCCCACGTCCCGCAACGACTGCGCCACTGACGCGTAGGCCGGATCGGTCAGGCGCGCGTCGAGCGCGTCGACGTCGATGCGCGTCGGACCCTCCTGCCCGAGCAGCACGGTGTCGTACCCGATCCCGCGAAACGTATTGCCGGCGATGATCCCGTTCGGGAACACGGCGAAGAACGTCGCCATCTCGCTCTTTACCGCCTCCGGCGTGCTCTCGTACAGCTGCACGAACAGCGTAACGACCCCGCCCGGGTTGAGGTGCGCCTTCGCCGCCTCGAAGAACTCCTTCGTGTAGAGCGTCGCGGCGCCCTTCACCCACGGGTCGAGCGGGTCCGATGTGATGGCGTCGAACTTCTCCTTCGACGTCAGCAGGAAGTGCCGCGCGTCGTCTATCTGGACGCGCACCTTCGGGTTGTCGATGACGTGGTGATTCTCGGCGCCGAAGTACTTCGAGACGACGCGGGGAACCAGCGGCTCGATTTCGGCGATGGTCACGCGCTCGACACGCGGATCGATGCTGACCGCTCCCGCCGTGACGCCGGCGCCGCAGCCGATCACCAGGACCGACCGCGCCTGTGGCGGCACCAGCGTCGTCAGATGACCGAGCATGCGCTGCAGACGCATGTCCTGCGGCTCGCTCGACGCCTGGATCTTGCCGGCGTTGTGGTATCCGAGACGGCCGTTCGGCAGCCTCGACACGGCCACCGACGAGTGGAGTCCCTCGCCTGAATACAAGATCTCGCCGGCCTGGCCCTGCACCGTCGCCGTAAACCGTCCGTAGGCGATGAGCAGGCCCGGCACGGGCGGAACGCCTGCGAGCAGCGCCCCATCGAGGACCGCCAGCGCGACCAGCGCGAGGGCGCCCGCAAGACCGGCCCGGCGAACCGAGGGAACGGATCCGAGCGCCGCCGCAGCCGCAAGGATGGACGTCAGCATCATCAGCTGCTGCGCCCGCTGGGATCCGATCCACGAGACCAGGAGAAGGCTCGCCAGGAGCGCGCCAACGACGGCGCCAACGGTGTTCGCCGCGTAGACGCCGCCCACGAGCCGCGCGGAGTCCCGCTCGGCGGCGGCGAGCGACGCCAACGCGAGCGGAAAGCTCGCGCCCCAGAAGAACGCCGGAGGCAGGACCGCCCACAGCGTGCGGACGAAATCCATCTCGAAGTCCACGCTGAAGCCTGGAGACAGCGTCGGCGTGATCGGCCAGTACGGAAACGACACCGTCAGCTTGTGCGCCGTCCAGGCAATGGCGGCCGCCGCCAGCAACTGGCAGCAGGCGAGCGCCACGCGCGGCCTCGTCACGTGTTTTCCCAGCACCGACCCCGCGGCGCTGCCCCCGCCAAGACCGATCAGAAACGCGGCGAGGATGATCGAAAACGTGTAGACCGTCGCGCCGAAGAGCAGGCCAATCTGACGCGTCCAGATCACTTCGCCGGCCAGCGCGGCAAATCCCGACAAGCGCGATTGCGAGAAGGACAAGTAGGGCGGGCCTTTCAGGCCCGCCGTTCTCGCGGCCCTGAAAGGGCCGCGCTACACCAGGCGTAGCGGCTCGGCCGGCCAACGCCCACGCCAGCGCCGCAACCACAACATTCAGCCCGACCGCGACGAACGTCGCCGTCGCCATGTCGTAGTAGCGCAGCAGATAGAAACCCGCGCCGAGGCATCCGCAAACCGCTCCCGCGATGTTCCCGGCATAGAACCAGCCGAGCCACGACACGCCTTCGGGTGTCGTCTCGATCCAGCGGGACACAGCCGGCAGCGTCGCCCCCATCAGGACCGTCGGCGGCAGCAGGCAGACGGCGGCCACGATGCCGCGGACTAGGAGGCCGCCCGCGCCGCCCCCGCCCGTGGCGAAATACACGCGGCCGACCAGGGGCATCGCGATCAGGAGGACGAGGCCGCACGCGCCGACGCCGAGCTCGAGCAGCGCGTACACGCGCAGCGGATGGCGCCGATCCGAAATCGCGCGCGGCAGCCAGAGGCTGCCGAGACACATCCCGCCCATGAACGTGCCCAGCAGAACGCCGACCGATACGGCCGACGAGCCGATCACGAGCTGGAGCATCTGAAGCCAGACGGTCTCGTAAACGAGGGCCGCGGCTCCGCTGCCGACGAACAGGAGCAGCAGCGCGGGGAGGGGGACGGTCACGGACTGCCGGCTATCGTCGCGCGGGCACGGCAGCGGGCCTCATGACCACGCGCAGCGTCGCCACCGCGATGGCCGACAACAGTGCCGGCACGGCGAACGCCAGGAACAGCTCCTGGGTCGTGTAGCGCGGGCGCATGAACTCGGCGACCGTCGGTCCCAGGATCGACCCGATGCGGCCCACGCCGAGCGCCGCGCCGACGCCGGTCGAACGCAGGTCCGTCGGGTAGTACGTGGCCGCCAGCGCGTTGTTGCCGCCCTGGCCGCCAAGGATCCCGAACCCGGCCACGAACACAACGACAAAGAGCAGCACCGCCGTCAGGCCCGGCTGGCCAATCAGGCCGATGCTCACGGCGGCACCCGCGAAGCACGCAATCAGCACGCCGAAGAAGCCGTATTTCTGAATCGGCCAGCCAATCGCCACCGTTCCCACGGCGCCGCCGGTCTGGAATGTCGTCCCGACCATGACCGCCGCCGTCGTCGTCATCCCCATCCCGCGCGCGATCGTCGGGAGCCAGGTGGACAGGAAGTACAGGTTGATGAGGTTCATGAACTGCATCGTCCACAGCAGCAGCGTGCCCACCGCGCGGCCTTCGTGGAACAGCGAGACGAGGGGCACGCCTTTCTTCTTCTCTTCGTTGACGACGAACGTGGTGCCGGGAGTAATTGCCACCGACGGTTCGACGCGCTTGAGCCATCGGCCGAGCTTGTCGAGGCCTTTCTTCCGCAGCGTCAGGAACTGCAGCGATTCCGGCAGGCTGATGAACATCAGCAGGCCGATCAGCAGCGGCACCGTGCCGCCGAAGTAGAACACCGAGCGCCAGCCGTAGTGAGGAATCAGATAGGACGCGATGAAGCCGGCCACGGCGGCGCCGATCGTGAAGCCGTTCGAGACGATGAGCATAGCGACGACGCGCGAGCGGCGCGGGCTGTATTCGCCGACGAGCGCGACCGCATTGGGCATGATGGCACCCAGGCCCAGACCGCCGATGAAGCGGATCAGCAGGAGCTGCTCGAGCGAGGTCACGCGCGCCGTGAGCAGCGTCAGCGCGGAAAAGTAGAGGGTCGCGCCGATCAGCACGGGGCGGCGGCCGATCTTGTCGGCGAGCATGCTGAACAGAATCGAGCCAATCATCACGCCGATCAGCGTGACGCTGGCAACCCGGCCGACGGCGCTGGCCATGTTCCACTCGGCAAAGAGCGAGGGCGCCACGTAGCCCCAGGCCTGGACGTCGAAGCCGTCCATGATCAGGCACAGGCCGCACAGCACGAAGATCCCGATCTGGAAGGATCGCACCTGGCTGTTGTCGATGATCTCGGTGACGTTGAGGGTGGTGGATCCAGAAGCGGCAGGCGTCGTCATTGTTGGCTCCAGCCGGGTTTGCGCGCCGCAGTCCCACCAGGGACAGGTGCCGGGCGCGAGCGTGTAGTTGCCGTCGACGACCTGGACCGGTTCGCGCTGTCCATCCGCGGCCGCGTGGAGCCGCAGCTCGCGGGCCTGCGCGCGCCCTTCGGGCGACAGCCAGGTCCGGTCGTGCCCCCACAGGCTCGGCCCGCTCGTCATCTCGACGGGCGTCCAGTTCGCGGGGTCGATCGACCGTCCGCCCCAGCCGTACTCGACGAAGAACCCCGACGGCGTGTTGGCGTAGAACGACGTCATGAAATCGTTCGTGTGCCGGCCGAGCGTCGTCGCAATCCGGCCTTCTTCGCCGAGCGCGAGATCGTACGCCTGGCCGACGTCGTCCAGCATGTAGAGCTCCATCATCAGGTGATGGATGGTGTTCTTGCCCGTTTCGACCATGGCGAAGCTGTGATGCCGCGGGTTCAGGTGGAAGAAGTACGCCTTGAACGGCCGCAGCGTGTAGTCGCTGAGATGAAAGCCGAGCGTGTCCTGATAGAACGGCAGCAGGCTCTCGACCCGCTCGACGTTCAGCACGACGTGGCCCATGCCGAACGGCCCGGTGCGGAAGCCCGAAATCGCGCGGCCTGGCTTGAACGGATCCGAGGCGACTTCCCCGCCGTGAAAGGCTTCGAGCCGGTTGCCGGCCGGATCCTCGAACGTCACGAGATCCCGGACGCGCCGCTCGTCGGCCGTCGCCCGCGACGCGCGCTGCACGGGAACGCCCTTCTTCTCGAGCGAGGCGGCCATCTCGTCGAGCGCCTCCGGGCCCGCGACTTCCCACCCCATGAACGCCGCCCGCTCGCCGCTGTTCACATCGTCTTCGTGGACGACGATGCGCTGGCGGCGGTCGTCCATGCGGAAGGTGAGTGATTTCCGGCTGCGATCGACGAGCTGGAGACCGAGAAACTGCTCGCCGAACCGGGACCAGTCGTCGAGATTCCGCGTGCGGACGCCAAAGTAGCCAAGGGAATCGAGCGCCATGCCGGGCTTATCTTAGTGGAAACCGCGCGCACCATCAGATCGGATGTAGTGCAGGCCTTCAGGCCTGCCAGACACGGCGGGGCTGAAGCCCCGCACTACTCCTGATTCAGCCCCATACCTCCTGCGCCGTCTCGACGACCAGCGCCAGCTTGCGCTTCTCGTCGTCCACGGTCACCGGATTGCCCATGAAGTTGCTGGCGAAGCCGCACTGCGGGCTCAGGCAGAGCTGATCGAGCGGCAGGTGCTTCGACGCCTCGTCGATGCGCCGCTTGAGGACGTCCTTCGACTCGAGCACCGGCGTCTTGGTCGAGATGAGGCCGAGAATCACGTGCTTGCCCTTCGGCACGTGGCGCAGCGGCGTGAAATCGCCGGCGCGGTCGGTGTCGTACTCCATGAAGTAGTTGGGCATGTCGATGTTGCGGAACACGACCTCGCTGACGTACTCGTAGCCGCCGCTGCCCATCCACTTGCCGCGGTTGTTCCCGCGGCACATGTGCATGCCGAGCACCATGTCCTTCGGCGCGGCCGCGACGATGCGGTTCAGGACGCCGGCGTAGGTCTCGAGAATCACATGCGGATCGTCGCCGCGCGCCCTCAGCGCGTCCTGACCGTGGGGATCGCAGATCAACGGAAACGTCACGTCGTCGATCTGCAGGTAGCGGCACCCGAGCTGATAGAGCGCGGCGATTTCCGCCGTCCACACGGCGACCGCGTCGTCCCAGAAGGCTGCAATGTCGGGGTAGACCGCGGCATCGATCGCGCTCCGCCCTCCCCAGAAATGCAGCATGCTCGGTGACGGGATGCTGATTTTCGGCGTGCGCGTGGTGATGTTCTTCAGGTACGCGAAGTGGTCGGTGAAGATTCCCTTCACCCGCTTCAGCTTGTCCTGTACCCGCACGATGTGCCCCGGGAGCTTCTCGACCGTCGTGTCGTTCTGGAACGGGAGGGCGGCGGACACGGTCTGCGACGAATCAACCCAGCTGATCCCGGTGCCGGACAGCGCGAGCAGAAAATCCTGGAACCACGAGCGCCGGCGGAACTCGCCGTCGGTGACGACCTGGAGGCCGACGCTCTCCTGCAACCGGACCGCGTCGACGATGGCCTCGTCTTCCAGGGTCTTCAGGCCGGAATAATCGAGCGGCCCGGTGACCTGGCGGTACTGGTCGCCTTCGGCCGCCGCGCGGGCCTGCAGCAGGCCGGCCGGGCGCAGCAGGCTGCCCACGTGCTCGGCTCGAAACGGTGGTGTGGTGCGCACGAACGCCCTCTCCTCAGCGCTCTTTACTCCGGGGCCCCTGCCCCGGACGCGAGGGCGCGACGATTGACAAAGGGTAATGATACTGTCCTACGCTCATGCGAGCCTATATCGTCCCGGCTGGCTGCAAGACAAGCGATGCGTTGCGGATAGTCGAGTGGCCCGATCCCAGGCCCGGACCGAGCCAGGTGCTGGTGCGCGTGCGTGCAGCCTCACTGAACTACCGCGATCAGGCCATAGCCCTCGGCGCGTACATGGGCGGCGCCGTCACGCGCGACACGGTTCCGCTTTCGGACGGTGCGGGCGAGGTCGTCGCCGCCGGTCCGGGCGCCACGCGCTTCAAGCCAGGCGACCGCGTCATGGCCTTGTTCAACCAGGTTCCGCCCGACGGCCCGCCGTTTGCCGCCCGCGCCGCGCTGGGCTCGCCGCTCGACGGCATGCTCGCCGAGCAGGTGGTGCTGTACGAGGACGGCGTGATTGCCGTTCCGGACGGCTTGTCATTCGAACAGGCCGCGTGCCTGCCCTGCGCGGGCGTCACGGCCTGGCACGCGCTGATGCACGCGGGACGTCCGACGCGGGCGGGCGATACAGTGCTCGTGCTCGGAACCGGCGGAGTCTCGATGCTCGCGCTGCAGTTTGCGAAGGCCGCCGGCGCGCGCGTCATCGCCACGTCGTCGAGCGACGAAAAGCTTGCGAAGGCGCTGGCGCTCGGCGCGTCGGACGGCATCAACTACACGCGATCGCCGGACTGGGATCGGGACGTGATGAAGCTGACGGACGGACGCGGCGTGGACTGCGTCGTGGAAGTCGGCGGCACCGGCACGCTGAACCGGTCGTTTCAATCGCTCGCCTTCGGCGGCAAGGTTGTCCTGATCGGCTTGCTCACAGGGCGCAGCGGCGACGTCAACCCTTACACGCTGATGCCGAAATGGGGCAGCCTTCACGGCATCTTCGTCGGCAACCGCGAGATGTTCGAGTCCATGAACAAGGCCATCGTGGCCGGCCGCGTTCAGCCTGTGGTGGGGGAGGAATTTCCGTTCGGCGAAGCGCTGCAGGCGTACCGCTGTCAGGCCTCCGGCGACTTCTTCAGCAAGGTGGTCATCACACTTCCGTAGCGCGGCCCTTTCAGGGCCACGGCAGATCCGGTCCGGCGGCCCTGAAAGGGCCGCCCTACTTCAGCAACACTTCAGCAGCAGAGGCACGCGCCGGTGCCGTGCCGGCCTTCCGCAATCGCTCCACCGTCGCCTGTCAGCGTAATACCGACGTGGCGGCCGTCCTCGAGCTTGAGTGTCAGGACGTGGCCGATCAGATCGACGGATTCCCGGGCGGGTTCGAAGTCGATGGAGCCGGTGAGCGTCCGCTGGCCCGGAATCGGCAAGCCTGATTGCGGGACCATGCCCTGAAAGACGCTGAATTCGTAAGAAACCCGGCGGATGACCTGATCGTGCCGCATCAGGTCGCCGACGCCCGAGCACCGTTCGACGAGCTTCACCATCTCCGCATTCTAGCGCCATCCTTACAGGCCGACAGGACCCCCGGCACGGCCCCCTGGCGCATCAAGTATGATTCAGGGTCCATTCAAAGGCGCCCATGCACCCTGAGCTGCAAGAGACCATCGATTTGCACGAAGCGATCGTCGCCGAGGCCGGCAATGCGCTGATCGGCTACGAAACCGAGAAGACCCTCGCCAACGTCGTGCTCCTGTCAGAAATCCCGACGACGTACGACAAGGACGAGAAGCGCCAGGTGAACGCTGGCAACCTCCTGCTGCGCGGCGTCCCGGGCGTCGGCAAGACATTTTTCGGCGTCATCATCGCCGCGATCAGCGGCGCGAAGTTCGCCAGAATCCAGGGCCGCGCCGACCTCCAGCCCACCGAGGTCGTCGGTTTCCAGATGATCAATCCGGCGACCGGCGAATTCATCACCGAGTTCGGCCCGCTGGCCTCAGGCGAAGTCATCCTGCTCGACGAGATCAACCGCATCCCGCTGAAATCCCAGAGCGCGTTCCTCGAGGGCCTGCAGGACCGCACCGTGACCGTCGGCAAGACCACCTACGAGCTGCCGGCCTTCAACTTCGCCATCGCCACGATGAACCCGATCGAGCTCGGGCAGGGGACATTTCCGCTTTCTGAGGCCGCGACCGATCGCTTCGCGATCATGGTCAACATCGCGTACCTGAAGCCGGAAGAGGAGGAAAAGCTCGTCAACTTCGACTTCAAGAAGGTTCGCCTGAGGGGGCTGATGTCGAAGGAGCGGATCATCGAGCTGAGGGGCGCGATCACACGCGAAGTGTTCCTGCACGAGGCGCTCGCCACGTACATCCGCCGGCTCGTGGGCGCCACGCGACCGTACAACGCCGAAACCGAGTGGCACCATCGATCGCCTTCCGAGCTGGTCGAGAAGGCCGTCGACCTCGGCGCGTCGCCGCGCGCGACGATCTGCTGGGGACGCCTCGTCAAGGTGTGGACGCTGCTCAACGGTAGGCGCGCCGAAGTGTATCCCGAGGATGTCCAGGACCTGGCCCGGTACGTGCTCGGCCATCGGGTGTGGCTCGGCCCGCACGCCGCGAGCCACGGCATTTCGGTCGAGATGGTGATCGACGACATCATCGACAAGGTGCCCGTTCCATGAACGGCGTCGAGACGCCTCCGCTGGTCAACCTCCAGGAAATCGCCGAGATCGAGCTCTTCATTCTCCGCCGGATGAAGGAGTACACGCTCGGCGACCACGCGAGCGTCTTCAAGGGCTCCGGGTTCAACTTCGTCGGGAGCCGCGACTGGCAGCCGGGCGACCGCATGTCGCACATCGACTGGGCGCAGTCGTCGATGACCAACTTCAGCCCGCTCGTCACGCGCGAGTTCGAACAGGACAGCACCGCCACTGTGCTCGCTGTGGCCGACGCGTCGATGTCCACGCGGTGCGGCGCGGCCGGCGTGCCGATCGCGGCCGCCATCGCCCGCTCCATAGCAGCCGTGGGCCTCTCGGCCGTGTTCTTCCAGGACCAGTTCGGGCTCATCACGTTCGACGATGGATTTCACCAGGTGGCGGCGGTGCGCCCGCGAATCGGCAAGCCCCACGTGATCTACTGCCTCGACATGTATCAGCAGCTGAAGGAAAAGGACGCCGAAGCCGGGCAGGGTGACGTCACCGCCAGCATCGAAGGCCACCTGCGCAAGACGTCCCTGGTGCCGGTCATCTCGGACTTTCTCTTCGCCGACGCGCAGCGGGTGCTCAACGAGCTGTCGCTGCTGAACGGGATGCACGACGTGTTCCTGATGATGGCCGACGTGCGCTTCGCCTACGAGCTGCCGCCCGCGTCGGCCGGCTGGATCGAGACGTTCGACGTCGAAACTGGCGGCACGCGAATCGTGTCACGGCGTGAGCTTGCGCGGCTGGCCTCGCGGGTCGAACAATGGCAGGAGCAGGTCATGGCGATGGCGCGCGATGCGGACCTGGACATCGTGCGCGTGGGCCTGGATCGATGGGAAATGGAAACCACGCTCGTGGAGTTCGTGCGCGAGCGGCGGCTGCGGAAGTTCAGTTGAGGGCTATATGAGACCGAGCGTCGGTATCGTTGTCGTCATCGCCGTGATGGGAGGCCTCGCAGTGGGCGTTGCCGGACAGGCCCCGCAGAGCCCGCCCGCGCCGTCAGCTCCAGGAGCCGCGCCGGTCAAGCCGAAGGCCGCGCCGGCGGCCCGTCCGGCGCCGGTGCCCCATGCGCCCGGCGACATCGAGGTCGAACCCATCGCGTGCTGGTGGAAAACCGATCGGAACGCCGTCAACATCGGCGAGCGGTTCACCGTCACGCTGACGTGCAGCGTCGTGGAGACGGCCGCCGTGAAGGTCGTGCCGGACCTGAACCAGCTCGAGCCGACGACCGTGGCGCTGCAGCCGTTCGAGGTCGTGAAGGGCGTGCGCCACGAGGACATCCGGACGCCGCCGCTGCGCTACGTCCAGTACGAATACACGACGCGCCTCATCGGCGACGTGTTCTTCGGGAAGGACGTGGATATTCCAAGCGTCAAGATCACGTATCACGTCCAGTCCTCCATCGGCGGCGGGTCGCAGGGCCGCGATCAGACGTATGCGCTGCCGGCCCTGGCGATGCGGGTCAACTCGCTCGTGCCGAAGAAGGCCGCGGACATCCGCGACAACACGACCGATACCTTCGCCGAGATCGAATCGCGCCGTCTGAGGTCGTCGGCCGAGCTCGTGGCGTCCGCGATCGCGTTTGGCTTCGCGCTGGTGCTGGTGGGACTGGCGCTCGTGCGCGTCGTCGGCCGGTATCGCGTCCGCACGCCGTCGGCCGTCCGCACGCTGCCGCTCGGCGCGGTGCTGCGCGGCTGCCAGAAGAGCGCAGCCGCCCTCAAGGAGGACGTGGCGCGCGAGGGCTGGACGGGCGAGCTCGCCGGCCGCGCACTCGCGGTGTTCCGCATCGCCAGCGCCGTCGCCCTCGGCCGTCCCGTCGCCCAGGAAATCGTCGAGCGGCACGTCGCCCCCGGCGACGGCCAGCTGGCGGTGCGCAAGGGCCGTTTCCGCCCCAAGCGTGCGCTGATCTCCACGTCCACGACGTCCGGGACCATCGCGCGAACGCTCGAAGACACGAACGGACGCCGGCCGAGCCCGCGAACCGAACTGCTGCTGAACGACCTGCAGGAGTCGCTGAACGCGTTCCGCGCGGCCCGCTACGGGCGGAATGGCCAGCTCGACACGGCTTCGCTCGACGCCGCGTTGGAGCACGGCACCGACGCTCTGAAAAAACTTCGGGTCGCGAACCTCTGGCCGGTCCGCACGGCCGGTGCGCTTGCGAAAACCGCCGCTGACGTCGGGGGCATGGTGTGGTCCCGCTGAAAGAAATCATCTCGATGATCCAGGACGCGCTGAGCGACTGGATTCGTCTGCCCTGGGGGGATCTCCACTTCGACGAGACGTGGACGGCCGTCCTGGTGCTGGTGATCCTCCTCGCGATCTCGGGCCTGATGCTGCTCGCCCGCCGGCTGCGCACGCAGAAGGCCGGCCGCACCCACGTGACGCTGCCTGCCCTGCTCCCGGTGTTCCTCCGCTCGCACTTCTCGGTATTCCGGCATGGGGCGTTTCTCGTCTTCATGCTGGGGGTGCCGTTTTTCGCAGTCGCGCTCGCCGATCCCCACACGGCCTTCACCCGCGAAGAGACGTCCTACCCCGGGCGGCGGATCGCCCTGCTCGTCGACGGTTCTTCGAGCATGGTGATGAAGTTCGAGACGAAGTCGCTCAAGACGCCGGAGAATCGCGCGTTCTATACCGCCGTGGCCGCGGCCGAGCACTTCATGAAGCTGCGGATGAACGGCCGCTACCACGATCTCGTCGCCCTGATCCAGTTCGGCAACGAAGCCTACGTCGTCACGCCGTTCACGACGGACTACGACAACATCCTGTTGAGCATCCGGCTCATCAGCAGCCCGAAGGAATGGGGCAACTTCAACGACTGGGGCACGACGATCATCCAGGGCCTGAACCAGACCACCGCTCTCTTCAAGGCCTTCGACTTCGTCAATGCCTCGGGCAACGCGATGCTGCTCTTCACCGACGGGCGCGACGAGGAAAAGAACGTCAAGGGCAAGCCGATCGAGGCGGTGATCGAGGAATTGAGGAACAACAAGATTCCCGTGTTCATGGTGCGCACCGGTTTCGGCCTGAAAGAAGGCCAGATTCCGACCGACAAGCTGTGGAAGCCGCTCGTCGAACGAACCGGCGGGCGCTTCTACGCGGCGGACAGCGAGGACGCGATCCTGCAGGCCGAGGCCGAGATCGACAAGCTCTCGACCGGCCGCATCGACGTCCGCGAATACACGGCCCAGCGGCCGCGCTTCGACGGCTACGCGCTCGTGGCCGTGATGCTGTGGCTCTCGGCCGGCGTGATGAAACTCGGATTCAGAACGTTTCGAACATTTCCATGATGTAGGGCGGGGCTTTCAGCCCCGCCTCGCGGCCCTGAAAGGGCCGCGCTACAGGCGGACGGAGGTTGAACGATGAAAGGCATTTCAGGTCTGCTCGCGACGGCGGTGTTGCTGGCCCTGCTCGGTGCGGCGCTGGTGAAACTCAGCTTCCTCGAGCGCGACATGGCCCAGGCGCAGGCGAACGTCACGATGCAGACCTACGACGGCGTCGAGGAGACGTTCGCCACCGCCGAGCGCTATTACGAGTACGGCAGCCACGTGCCGTGGATCGGCAACGGCCCCGTCAACGACGTGCGCGCCCGCCGGGCCGCGATGCGTTACTGGCAGAAGTCGTATCGCGACGTCATCCCCCAGCAGACGGATCCCGTCGGCGCCGTCCCGGCCGACAACCCCGCGCTCCAGCTGATCGTCGCCAACGCCGTCTACCGGACCGGGCAGGGCCAGTCGAAGGACAAGGCCACGACGATGCAGGCGCTCGATGCCGGGATCAATGCCTACCAGGCCGTGCTGAAGAACACGGCGAATCAGGAAGACGCGGCGTTCAACTTCGAGTACCTCGTCCGCCTGCGAGACGAGGTGGACAAGGGCAAGCGGAAGCCCGGTCCCGGCGACATCGTGATGAAGGGACCGGATGGCGCATCGGGCGCGCCGCCGACGCTCGAGAGCACGATGAGCGATTTCAAGATCTACATCCCGCTCGATTCGCAGGAGCGCCAGGATCAGGGGGTCGCCGGCAAGGCGGCCGCGACCAAGCGCAAGGGCTAGCGTGATCACGGGCATCGATTTCAACACGCTCACGTTCGGGGAGCCGCTGTATCTCTGGCTGCTTGCGGCCCCCGGCGTGCTGTTGATCTTCTGGATCGCGCAGGTGATCCGGCGGCGCGCCGACACGCGCCGGTACATGCAGGCGCGCGTGCTCCCGGTGCGCGAGCGGTTCACGTTCTTCGGCGACCTCGCCTTCTGGCTCAGCCTCATCGTCGCCGCCAGCCTCCTCATCGTCGCCCTGGCGAGGCCGCAGGCGCGCGTCGTGATCGTCCGCAAGTCGGGCGCGGACATCGTCATCCTGCAGGACGGCTCGGCGTCGATGTACGTGAAGGACGTCAAACCCGACCGGTGGCGCCGCTCGGTGCAGTTCCTCCGCGTATTCGCCGACGCGCTGAGCTGGAAGGGCGACCGCGTCGCGCTGGCGCTCTTCGCGCACACCGTCGCGCCGCAGGTGCGGCTCACCAAGGATCCGAACTCGTTCTTCTTCTTCCTCGATCACCTGGGCGAGCACTCCCCGTTCCGGCTCGAGGACAACCCCACCTGGGACACGAACATCGAAAAGGGCATCGACTGGGGCGTACAGCTCGTCGACAAGGATCAGGAGCTGTTCGGCAAGGTCAAGAACCCCAAGGGCTTCGTCGTCATCACGGACGGCCAGGCGTGGTCTGGAGATGTCGCGATAGCCCTTCTGACTGCGCGCCAGAAGCGCATTCCGGTCAACGTGGTCGGCGTCGGGACCATCGGGGGCGGGCTGATTCCCGAAGCGCCGCGCGCCGACGGCACGATTCCACCGCCCACGATCCACGCGGGCCTCGATCGTGAGTCCCTGCGCCAGATCGCGGGCGCCGGCGGGGGCGAGTACTTCGAGCTGGGTCACGAGCCCGATCGCGACGTGGCGTTCCGGATCATCGAGAGCGTGAAGCGCCGGGCGGTGACCAGCGTCGAAGCCCAGGCCGAGGAAAGCCGCGAGGAGCTCTACTGGCAGTTTCTCTTCGCGGCCGGCGTCGTGCTGTGCCTGGGTACGTTCGTGCTGAAAGAGCGGGCCGAGCTCTGGTGGCAGGCCGCCGGCGCCATCGCCGCCGTTCTGATCCTGACCAACGCGATTCTTTGACCTACGCCGATGGACGGTGTTTCGACAACCGGTCCTTGCGGCGCGAACGCCAGTCGAGAAATGTCACAACCCCCGCGATGAGCGCAATGCTGGCGAGCAAAGAAACGGCTCCCACCATCAGCTTTCTCCTCCGAGCAACAACGCGCACGAGATAAAGACGACCCAGGTCACCAGTCCGGCAAGAAACAACCACCATGATGGTGGCTGCTGCCCGATGAGCTGGCCGAGCACTAACGCGCTGACCGATAGATTCGCCATCTCTCGCAGCGCCTGACTGAGCGTGGAGCGCTGTCGAGATTTCAATCGTAGCATCGTCGCTTGCCCGTCCCGAACAGACGTGCAAATGACAATCCAACCCGATCGCTTCAAGGGAGCGCTTCGCCGCGCAGGTGATAGCAGTTATTGCCACAAGGGACTGGGAGCAGTACGCACGGGACGTC
Source organism: uncultured Acidobacteriota bacterium (assembly GCA_963712905.1). Classification (GTDB taxonomy): domain Bacteria; phylum Acidobacteriota; class Vicinamibacteria; order Vicinamibacterales; family CAVVIG01; genus CAVQJU01. Next base: position 192,926 of record CAVQJU010000005.1, read on the forward strand.
AGTACGACGCTCCCGCTCCCCCGCCGCCGGACCGTCCTCCGCCAAAGCTATCCGGCGCGGCCGGACCGGGCGCGCCGACGGGCTGGACGCCGAGCGACACAGCGGCGAGCACGCTCAACGCCGCTCTGTCCTGCTCGAGAAGCCGGTGCGGCGTGTACCCGTTTCGCGCGCCGCCGGGCCCCGCGGCGAGCCAGCGCCGCAGTCCGAGGGCAATGGCTACCAGCATGACGCCGAAGACGATCGGATCCCATGTGTGGCGGACCCAGTGGAGATACGGCTTGTGCGTGAGCAGCGTGACGATCGCGATGATGAGGTTCACGCCCAGGAGCGCGCGGTCCCTTTCCCGAATCGCAACCCACAAGCCCACGGCTGGCAGCACCCAGGTCAGCGCGTAGGTGACCCAGTAGAACACCCGGCCTGCCGCAGGCTCATCGAATGTCAGTTGTAGATTCAACACGAGGTACAGCCCTGCCCATGCGGCCGCGCGCAAGTCGGCAGACTCCTCGCGGCGGGTCTCACGATCGCTGTCGCGCAGCATCACATTCGCGATCGCGCAGACGACGGCGAACACAACGGCGGCCACGATTCTCGTCGTCGCGTAGGGGAGATCCAGCTGGAACGGAATAGCCGCCACGCATACGGCGCTCCCCATTGCCCCGTACACGAATCCAAATCTGGCGTAGATCCAGAGCCCGGCGGCGGCTGCACTCAGCAGGCCGGCAATCTGCGAGACGCGCAACGGCTCGTCGATCCATGACGACACGCTCAGGGCAAACGCGACGGCCGCGAGAACGGCAAAGGCCTCCTCGACGCCAAAGCGGTACAAACGAAGCCGCCGCACCAGCACTTCCGCAAGGCCGAGATAGACAATCGCCGCGATGCCGCTGACGACGATTTCCTGGGCTCGACCCTTGTTCAACCCCAGCACGAGCACGACAAACGCGACGGACGCCACGGCGAGCAGAACGGTAAAAAACACAAGGGTTAGCCGGAGCGCCGTGTTCGTTCGCCGGAGGTGCGTGCGCACGTCCTGCTCGAGGCGCACGAGCTGAGGCGGATCGAGCAGCTTCGATCGCGTCCACTCGCGGACGAGCGCCTGCACGGCAATTCGCTCTTCTTCTTCCGGCGTGTAGAGCCTCATTCCTCCCGCCCGAATCGCCGCGCCAGCATGACCAGGCCGGCAATCACCAGGGCGCCTGACACCGCGAAATACCCGAACACCGCCGTGTCCTGATTGATGTCGCGCAGCACCTGGGTGCTGATGCCTGCGTAGGCGTAGAGGATCCCATACGCGACAAAAGCGAAACGCCGTGTACGGATGCCCTGGACGATCGTCAGCCCGGCCAGAACGCAGAGCACCATCAGGTACAGCCACTCGTGCCCGCGTTCCATCACACCCGACAGAAGGGCAACAAGCGACACGTTCGCGGCGACGTGCAGGTACGCCTCAAGAAAGTGACGCTTGATTCGTGCTCGGTGCAGCAGAAAGCCCGCGACGGCAACCACGCTGCCGTACGCGAGGGCATACGGGCGGAGCGAGCCCGCGTCCACGACGGGGCCGAACAGAGAGTTGTGCACGCCGGCCCGCAACCCGAACCATCCTGCCAGCGACGAAAGGCCAAGCGAGAGGACGAGGCGGTTGTCGAACCGGTAGGACAGGAAAAAGTAAACAACCGCCGACAGCAGCAGGTACCTGATCCCAGTTCTGCTTCAGGATGTGAAAACGGAATTCGAGATACCCGAGCGCCACGCCGAGACTCAGACAGCCCAGGTAGAGCACGTAGTCGAACGCGAAGTACGACGACTCCTGCGCATCGTTCGAGTACGGCGCGGATCGCGTGAAGCAGTAGGCGAGGCAGCCGGCACACAGAAGGGAGAGCGATGACAGAACGGCAGCATCGCCCAGGCTGGCAAAGTAGGTCTGGATCGTCCACCCGACCCCGGCAATGAACGTGACGACGCCCGCGTAAAGCAGCGCGTTCAGCTCGACGAAGACCGAAACGCGATCCTTGCGGACCAGCGCGGCGAGCAGGTCGTGCTGCTCAGCGGTGATCGCGCCCGCGGTCTTCCATCGCTCGAGATAGCTCAGTGTGCTCATCGGGCTGGATGCACCACCTCGTCCCCACCGGACTGCCCGCAACGGCCGCCGGCGCTATCAGACGAACGCGATCTTGTAAGGAATCCGGTGCTCCGCGACCACAAGTGGTTCGGTGTGCTCGTTGACGAAGCCGTAGTGGGCGCCGGGCGCGATGAAAAACAGGTCGCCGGCACGTGCTTCGAGCGTCGGCGGCGAGGTGCGGCGCATCTCGACGGCATCACCCAGGACGAGGCGGCCCGCGCCGCTGACGATGTGCAGGCTCGCCGCGCGCTCCGAATCAACGCCGACCTCGCTCACGGCGCCGGCGGCGAATCGGTACGTCGCGGCCTTCACGACGCCGTCGTCGTTCAGCACGGTTCGCAACCCGCCCGGGACGCTCTCGCATGGGATGGCCGTGCGGCGCCACCCGGCCGGATCGGCCGTCACGCGCTGTGACGCCTGGGGCCAGGGCAGCGCGCGCAGCCGCTGCTCGGCGAAGTTCCTGGTGAATTCCGCCGGCACGAGCCGGTGTTGGTTCTGATCGTGGAGCCGATCCACCATGTCGGTGGACACGGTGGCGAACTCGGCCAGCGTGCAGCCGACCACCGTGTGAACGACGTTCAGCTTGTCGATGACGATGACGTCGCCGGGCCGCGGGACGAACCTGAACCGCTCGTACGCCTCGTCCGGCGTCCCGCCGAGCCACGCCAGAAACCGGTCCGGGTCGTAGACCTTCCGCCACTCGGAGATGTCGCACAGGAAGACGTAGCCGCCCGGCAGCACGTCGATGAAGTAGAACAACTCGGTCTTGTGTTCGACGTGCTGCTGGAAGCTGAAGCCTTCGCCGGGCCGTTGAAGGAATACCGAATAGCCGAGCGGGCTCGCCGCCTTGACGGCGTAGGACTTGTACTTGAGCAGGAATCCGAGCTGCTGCTGGAGCCCGGCCAGTTCCCGCAGCGCCAGCCCATCGAGGGGCGCCGACAGTTCCTGCTGAAGGAGCGCCTTGAGCCTGCGCTCGGCCTCTTCGAGGACGGCGATCGGCGAATCGGTTCGAAGCTGTTCGACAAGAGCCGCCAGCGCGGCTGAGGCGTCCACTTTCAGAAGACTATCACCACTTCCAAAGGTTCAGGGTTCAGGGTTCAGGGTTCACGGAGCCTGGCATGTTCCGTAGTTCTGCGTGACCGTCGGCTCGGACGTGAACCCGGGGATGCTCATCGGCAGGTAGTCGTGCCGGGAGTGCACGGCTCTGAACGTTTTCACGCCGCCGTCGGATACGAAAATGGTCGTGATGTTGAGCGTGCCGGTCACGCTGCGTTCCATGAAATGCAGGCTGCTGACGGTGAGCAGCGCCGTCACCTCGACCGGACCCGCCGTTCCGGTGACGCGGCCGCTGCCGCTGTCGGTGTCGATCTCGTCGATGGTGAGCGTGAACTGGTCCGCCTGCTTGATCTGCGCCTGCGGCGCGCCGGTTTTCCACGCGCCCACCGTGTAGACGGGGAACGAGCACTTGAAGCTCTTGATCTGGGCCAGCGGGTTCTTGTCCGTGCTCTGGGCCGACGCGGGAGGTGTCGCGCCGCCCAGGATGAACACCGTTGTAAGAACGGCCAGAACGGCCTCGACGCCGGCGAAAGTCTTCATCATGGCATCTCCGGGGAATGGGCCCGAACTATACACGATATAATCGGCGCGGTTTCGAGGCACCGGTGCACAACATCCGTTACGCCGCCGTTCTCGCTCTTCTTGCCGCCACGGTCCTCGCCGCCCGGGCGGTCGTCGCCCAGGGGGGCATCGACGCCAAACAGGAGGCCCTGCTCAAGCGGCTGTTTCCCGCCGCCACGGCATTTTCGCCCAAAGGGGGCGATCCGCCGCACTTCAAGGCCTTCTCCGGCGACGCGCGGTCGGGACAGACACTGCTCGGCCTGGCGTTCTGGACCACGGAGCTCGAGCCCTTCGAGCGGGCCTACGACGGCCCCATCAAGATCCTGGTCGGCATGGATCCGAAGGGGGTGCTGACCGGCGTCATCGTGACCGAGCACCACGAGCCGTACGGCAACTTCTCGGTGGACCTTCCCGGCTTTGCCGCGCAGTTCCGCGGCAAGAGCATCCGCGACGCGTTCAAGGTCGGCGCGGACATCGACGCGGTCTCGAGGGCCACGATCAGCGTGACGAGCGCGTCGCGCGCCGTCAGAAACAGCGCCCGCCGGGTCGCGCGGTCGCTGCTTGCGCCGCCGGAGCCCGCCAAATAATGGCGCCGCGCCGGGCCGCGACGCTGATTCTGGTCGCCTTCCTCGCCTTCGCCGCCGCCCGCCCGGTCCACGCCGGCGCCTTCGCGCAGCCGGCGGCCGCTCAACCCGCGGCCGCCCAGCCGGATCAACCCGCCGCGGGAGGCTGGCAATTCGACGACGAAGAAGAGAAAGAGCCTGGATGGCGTGAAATCGCCGCGGGCCAGGCCTGGGACGTCGGCCTCTTCGCCGCGTTCACGGTCCTGGCGCTGGTGAGCTTCTTCCGCAAGAGCGTCGCGCTCAAGAACGTCACCTTCGGGGCTTCGGTGCTCTACCTCGGTTTCTACAAGAGCCAGCTGATCTCCATCGTCAACATCTTCGCGCTCGTCGACTGGAGCCTGCCGATCTTCAAATACAGCCTCGCCTGGTATGTCCTGGCGACGTTCACCGTGGTCTCCACCGTGCTCTGGGGACGGCTGTACTGCGGCCGCGTGTGCGCGTTCGGATCGCTGACGCAGCTGATGGATTCGGTCGTGCCGGCCAAATGGCGGTACGACGTGCCGCTCAAGATCGAGCGCCGGGCGTCGTTGATCAAGTACGGCGTCCTCGCCGGCGCGATTCTCTACTTCATCATCACGCGCGACCGGTTTATCTATCGGTACATCGAGCCGTTCTGGATGTTCGGCTTCCACGGCTCGGTGGTGATGTGGACGGGCCTGGCGGTGCTGCTCGTGGCGACCGTCTTCGTCAGGAACCTCTATTGCCGCTTCCTCTGCCCGGTCGGCGCCGCGCTCGGCCTGCTCTCGAGCCTGACGGTGTTCAAGATCAAGCGCTGGAAGGAATGCAACACCTGCAAGCTGTGCGAGAAGACCTGCCAGTGGGGCGCCATTCAGGGGCCGAAGATCATCAAGAGCGAGTGCGTCCGCTGCGACGACTGCGAGCGTCTTTACCTGGATCAGCAGAAATGCCCGCACTGGATCATCATCAGGCGGCGCAGCGACTTCACGGCGCGTCAGCCGGCGGCGCCAACAGCGTAAGCTTTCCCCGCAGCCCCGACGAGATCAGCACTTCGTTCTTCGCGCTCACGATGACGCCCTGCACGCCAGGCGTGCGCTCGATGAGCGCCATGCCCGCATCGGGGCCGAGGATGAAGACGCCCTTCGCGAGCGCGTCGGCGATGACGGCGCGCTCGGTCACCAGCGTCACGCTGCGGCAGCCGCGCGCGGGCTCGCCCACGCTCAGATCCAGGATGTGGTGATAGCGGCGGCCGTCCTTCATGAAGAAACGCTCGTAGTCCCCTGACGTGCTGAACGTGCCGTCGGTCAGGTCGAGCATCGCGAAGCTCCGATCGGCCGGACCTCGCGGATCGCGAATGCCGAGGCGCCACGGCCGGTCGCCGCGCGTCCCGCCCACGTACATGTCGCCGCCCGCCTGGATCATGAAATCGCGCACACCGCTCCGGCGGAGGATGTCGACCGACCGATCGACGGCGTAGCCCTTGCCGATGCCGCCCAGGTTCACGCGCATGCCCTTCCGCTTCAGAAACGCCGTGCCCGCACGCTCGTCGACCTCGACGTCGCGATAGTTGATGAGGGGCAGGCGTTTTTGGATTTCACTGCGGTCGGGAATGCGATCGTCCTTGTCCTGGTTGTCGAACTTCCACAGGCCCGACAGCGCGGCGAAGGTGACGTCGAACCGGCCGTCGGTCCACTCGCTCACCTGGCGCGCCACCCCCAGCACCTCGCGCGTTTCAGCGCTGACGCGAACGGGGTGTTCGCCGGCCGCTCCGTTGAGGCGAACGATGTCGCTGCCGTCGGTCCACACGCTCATCATCGCGTCGAGGCGATCGAACTCCCCGAACACGGCCGCAAACGCCGCCTCCGCCCGCGAGTCGTCGGACGTCCAGGCGGTCAGCCCGATCTCGGTCCCCATCGCTCGGTGCGAGCGCTCGACGAGATGGGCGGCTGGCGCAGGAACCGGGTTGCGGCCGCACGCCGCGGTGAACGCGCCGGCCAAGCCGAGGGCGCAGGCCGCGCGGCAGACGGCCATCGTCACGGCTCGTGTACCGAGGGCGTGAGGGCTCGAAGGCGATCGGCGGCCTTGCGTTTGTAATCGCGAACCTCGGGCGCCCAGGCCTCGACGATGGGCGCGTCGACGGCGCGCCGCAGGAGCGTACGCGCTTCGTCCGTCTTCTTCTGGACGGTCAACGATTCGGCCAGAAACACCAGCGCGGTGACGCTGTTCGGAAACTGGTCCAGCGCGCGGCGGAAGTGCTCGTCGGCCTTCGAGCGGCTGCCGCCGAAGAGCCGGGGAACGAGGTAGTACCAGCGCCCCAGCGCCGTGAGGGCCGAGGCCTGCTCCCACGCCGCGTCGATCGCGGCCACGCGTTCCAGTTCGGCCTTGATCCGCGAGCGGTACTTCATGCCCTGCGACATGCCGAACGACTCGGCCAGCGCACCCATATCCGCGGCGAGCCAGTAGTGGCCCTCGGGCCGGTCGGGCCCCAGCCGCGCTGCCGTTTCTCCAGCCAGCACCCCGCGCTCGAGCGCCGCCCGGCGCTCGCCCTCCGGTGCGTGACCACCAATCCAGTACGCCGCGCGCGCCAGTTTCCACGCGGCCTCGAAGTCCGTCCCGGCGTTCGCGCTCCAAATCTCGGCGGCGCGCTTCGCGCTGGACACGTCCTCGCGCTGCCGGTACAGCTCATCCGGATCCTGGGCAAAGACGGGCGGTCCCGCGAGGAGGAGGAAGAGGAGGACGGAGAGGGTGGTGCGAACGGAGCGGTTCATGGTTCAGGGTTCATGGTTCATGGTTCACGGGTGCGTCGTCAACCCGAACCTTGAACCCTGAACCCTGAACCGTTAAGGTTTCGACAAATCCACCTCGACCACAACCGGCTTGACCGTCGCCGCGACCGACAGACGCCGGTCACCGGAGGCGCTCTTCACCTGCACGTCGCGCGTGCCGATCTGGACGGGGTAATCGATCAGGGGTGTCTTGCCGACGTTCACGCCGTCGATCAGCAATTCGGCGGGAGCCGAAGTCGTCAGCGTGAGCGTCGTGTACGGGGCCGCGAGCGACAGCGGCGTCGTGACGCCGGGCTGGACCTCGATGTGGCGAGTCTCGGTGAAGCCGAACGCCCGGTTTTCGAAGCGGATATCGTGCGGTCCGGCCGGCAGCATCATCTGATCGCGATCATCGAGGCGCAGGAGCCTGGAACCCTCGGTGATCGTGATATCGAAGGGCGCAAGCACCTTCACCCAGCCCGCGTAAATGTTTTCGTTCAGCGTGGCAGCCTCGTCGCTCTTGACCGTCACCGAGCGCTTGACCGAACCGGTTCCACTCTGCAGCACCACCGTATGGTTTCCGAGCGTGACGTCGTCGAGCGTCAGCGGCGTCACGCCGCGCGGGACGTTGTCCACGAGCACGTGCGCGCCCGCGGGCTCGGAGTTGACCTGCAGACGGCCGACGGTCTTGGGAGACCAGTCGACCAGCTCGGACGCCTTTCCGCCTTGCGGGACGACCACGTCCATCGTGCGCGTCTTGCCGCGGTACTTGAAGTCGACGCGGTGGGTGCCCGACGGCAGCGTCGCCGTCAGCGGCGTCAGTCCCATCACCTGTCCGTCCACCAGCACCTGTGCGCCGCTCGGGAGCGATTCGAGGACCGCCACGCCAACCCGGGGCGCCGAAACCGTCTTCAGCCAGTAGGCACGGCCGGTCACGCCCAGCGTCAGCACCACCGCGACGACGGCCGCCTTGGGAAGCCATCGCACGATCGCGGGACCAATCGAATCGAGCGCTTCGGGCTTCCGGATCTCCTTCAGCTTCCCGATGAAGGCAACAGCCCTGGCCACAACGCCGGGGCCTTTCTCCTCTTCGTAGAACGACCCGAATGGCTCGACGGCCGCAGGCGGCTCGAACGCGGTCACATCCGCTGGAGAGAATTCCCGGAACTCTTCGACATGCTCGGCGAAAATCGCAACGGCCGGAGCGGCCGCAGGCACGGGCGCGGCTACAGGCGCCTGCACGGGCACGGACACGTTCACGGGCACCGGAACCGGCAAGGGGGCCGGCGGAGGCAGCGGCATCGCCACGTCAAGCGGCGGCGCGCTGATGGCAATCGCGGGCGGGCGATCGTTCCGACGCTCGCGGCGACTGCGGACCCAGGTGACGGTGGCGCGCGCGGCCGCAACGAGGTGAACACGGCGCTTTTCCGCGGCGGCGCGGGCGGCGTCGGCGACGGCCGACGCGGCATCGGCGACCACATCGTGAACGGGGCCCAGATAGCTCCGGATCAGATCCGCGAAGACCGCCGGCTCGCACTCCTCGCCGGGCTGCTCGGTCGAATCCTGCGGATGCAGAATCTGGTTCAGCCACGCCGGGTGCGCTGACGCCGGCGCGGGAGCGACAGCGTCCGGAAGCTTGAGCTGCGGGATGGTCAGGGCGGGGATGTCCGTCCCGGTCTGGTCGCGCAGGCGCGAAAGCAGCTCGCCCTCTTCGGCCTGGGGCAACAGCACCGGCAGGAGCACCAGGTCCGGTGAACGGCGGTCGAGGGCGGCGAGCGCGTCTTCGCACGACGTCGCCGACAGCAGCTCGTGGCCGTCAAGTTCGCGAGCCAGGCAGGCGAGCGCCGCATGCTGCCGCTGTTCAGGGTCTACCGCAAGAATGAGCGCCATCAGGTACCGGTTCTTTACTAGCAAGCGGAAGGCCCAACCCGCCCCGGCTTACAGATATGCGCCTTGCGCGCCAAGGCTTGAGAAAACGGCCCAGTGAACGGAACGGCACGTTCGTGAACGCGTCCTGGCTCGGACAGGATCGCAACTGGACTTACAGATTTAGTCCTCACGTACCGTCTTTGAGACACGCTCGGACACGCGCGCGTGGGCCCCGCGGGCGGCCTGCTGAACCTCGTACCTGAAGAACATGCCTGTCTTGACGTGATGCGCGAGGTCCGTCAGGCGCCCTAGGAATTGCGCCGGGAAATGGCTCCCGGATTGCACAGCTTCGGGGGGGCGGAAGCCCGTCTGACTGCTGCCGATCGCATGAATACTGCCGCTACCTTGTCGTCCTCCGGAACGGGCCCATCGCCCGACGCGCTCCGTAACTACCTGTCCGAGCGCTCGCGCACCGAGCTCGACACGCTGCGGTCGGAGCTCGACGCCCGCCTGCTGGCGCTCGAGAACGCGCTCACGAGCCCGGACGACTGCGAGTCGCTCGAATCGTTGATCGTCGACCTGGCGCGCGTCGCCATGGACGAAGCCGAGGCGGCCACGCGGCGCGCCATCTTCGACGCGCAGGCCGATGCGCAAGCGCAGGTCGAGGCGGCGCGCGCGGAAGCGCGAACCTCAATCGAGGCGGCACGTACGACGGCCGCGGCGCTGCATCGGGATCTCGATACCACCCGCGCGAGCACCGCGACGCTGCAGCGGGAAGTCGAAGAGTCGCGCAGCGGGCTCAAGGCCGAGCGCGAGACGAGCGCGGGGCTCCAAAAGGATCTGCAGAAGACGCGGGCGTCGCTCGAGTCCGAGCGCACGGCCATCAAGTCCCTGCGCCGCGAAGTGGAACAGGCGCAGGCCGCGCTGGCCAAGGCCGAGGACGCGGCACGCGCGGCGACGAGCCGCGCCGAAGAGGCCAGCCGGGCCGCAATCCGGAAAGCGACAGAGGACGCTGACCGCCGCGTCGCAGCCGCGGAAGAAGGCGCCGCCCGCCGCGTTGCGGCCGCAGGAGAAGACACCGACAACCTGCTTGCAGCTGCCGAAGAAGACGCCGTGCGCCGCCTCGCGGAAGCCGAAGAGGCCGTCGGCCGCCGGCTCGCGGAAGCCGAAGATGAGGCCGACCGCCGTCTCACCGCCGCCGAAGAGGACGCCGCCCGCCGTCTCACCGCCACCGAAGAAGCCGCGGAGACGGAACTGCGCCGGGCACGGGACGAGTTCGCCGAGCAGCTCGCGCGTGAACGCGCCACGATCGCCGAACTGACCGAGGCGCAGGCCAAGCTCGAGCCGCTGCTCGCGGCGGCGATCAACGACGCGGACGCCCGATCGGCGGAAATCGAATCGGCTGTCTCACGCGCCGATGCCCTGGAGCAGCGCTGGAAGGACGCCGAGCAGGCGCGCGAGCATGCCGAGTCGCGCGCCAGCGCCACCATCCGCGAGCGTGACACGCTGGCTCTCGAGCTCGACGCCGCCCGCCAGGCGAGCCAGACCGATGCCGCCGCGCTGGCTGCCGCCAAGCAGGGCCGCCAGGAGGCCGAAGCCCACGCGGAAGCCGCCGTCAAGGAGCGGGACGCCGTGGCCCGCGACCTCAAGGCCGCCCGCAAGGAGCGCCAGAGCGACGACTCCGCTCTGGCTGCCGTCGAAAAGGCCCGCGACGAAGCCGAGGCGCGCGCCGATGCCGCCGCCCGCGAGCGCGACGAGCTGGCCAAGGAGCTGGAGGCGGCGACGCAGGTCAACCGCGACGCGAACGCGGCAGCCGGCGCGCGCGTCGAAGCGCTCGATGCCGAGCACCAGCGGTTGATGGGCGAGTGGCAGGAAGACGCCGTGCGTCTCGAGGTGGCGTTGCGCGAGCGCGACGTCATCGCCGGCGAGCGCGACGCGCTGGCCGCCGAGCTCGAGGCACTCCGGTTGTCAGCCGGAGCCGCCCAGGCCGAGGAACGCGCGCGGCAGCAGGAATTTTACGACGCCGCCGAACAGCGCATCCACGAGCTCGAGCTCCAGTTGACGCAGCCGCAGATCGAAGAGGTCGACGAGCCGGCTCCGGCTCCCACCAGGTCGAAGCGATCGGCCAAGGCGGAGCCGGCACCCGCGGCAGTTTACGAGGCGCCGCGACGGGCGAGCCGGCACGCCTTCATCCAGGATCTGCAGATTCAGATCGACGGCAGCGCCACGCAGCTCGTCGATCTGTCGACGACGGGTGCGCAGGTCGTTTCGCCGACCGCGCTCAAGCCGAACCGCATGGTGAAGGTCGCGCTCCCGATGGGCGATGGCGCCGTCTCGTGCCGCGGGAAGATCGTGTGGGCGCGCCTCGAACCGCCGTCGGCGGGCCGGTCGCTCTGCTACCGCGCGGGCGTGCTGTTCACCGCTGTGGAAGAGGCGCACATCGAGGCGTTCCTCACGCACCACGCCTCCGCCATCGGCTGATTCCGCCGGCTACTTCGCCGGTTCGGCCTTCAGCAGCTCGCGGATCCCGCCGAGCGACGCCATGATGCCGCTGGCTTCGTACGGCAGGAACACCAGCTTCTGCGCATTCGTGGCGATGGAGCTGAGCGACTCGAGGTAGCGCTGCGCGATCAGATACTGCGCCGGGTTGCCCGCCGTCCCAATCGCCTGGGCCACCATCTGAATCGCCTGGGCTTCGGCCTGCGCCACGCGCAGCCTGGCCTCGGCCTGCCCCTCGGCGGCCAGAATCGCGGCCTGCTTCGCGCCTTCGGCGTTCACAATCTGCGACTGCTTCTGGCCCTCGGCCCGGAGGATGGCCGACGACTTCTCGCCTTCCGCCGTCGTGACCACGGCGCGGCGCGTCCGCTCCGCGGTCATCTGCTTCTCCATCGTCAGGCGGATTTCCTCGGGCGGGTTGATGTTCTTCAGCTCGATGCGCATCACCTTGACGCCCCACTGCTGCGTCGCCTGATCGAGGGCGGCGCGCAGCTGGGAGTTGGTGCTGTCGCGTGACGCGAGCGTGTGGTCGAGATCGAGCTGGCCGATGACGTTCCGCAGCGCCGAGAGGGTCATCTGCTCGAGCCCCCACGCCAGGTTCTGCACCTCGTAGGTCGCGCGCACCGGATCGACGATGAGGAAGTAGATGACGGCGTCCACCTCCATCGTGACGTTGTCGCGGGTGATGACCGGCTGCGGCTCGATCTTCGTGATCTGCTCGCGCATGTCGATCGTGTTCCGCACGGAATCGACGAACGGCAGGATCACGTTGAGGCCCGCGTCGGCCGTGCCGTGGAACTTGCCCAGGCGTTCGATGATCTTCACCTGCTTCTGCGGGACGATCTTGATCGACTTCATCAGGACCACCAGCACGAACACCGCGACGACGAAGAGGAAGACAATCATGTGCGTGTCACCTCGAGAACGATGCCGTCGGAACCCGTCACTGTCACATGCGTGCCGGTCGCCACGGTTCCGGAGCTCCGCGCGGCCCAGTCCTCGCCGCCCACGTTCACGCGCCCCGTGCCGGTGGTCGGATCGATGTCGTTCGTAACGACTCCCTCCCGGCCGATCAGCTGCTGCGTGCGCGACGGGATGCCCCGTCCGCTGGCGCGCGCCACGAGCCAGGGACGCAGCACCACGAACGACACCACGAGCACGAAGGCAAACGTGACGATCTGGACCGCGGCGCCGGCGGACAACGCGGCGGTGGCCGCAGCCGCGAGCGCGGCCACGCCGACGAACACGAGTCCGAAGTGCGGGACGGAAATCTCGACGATCGCGGCGAAGATCGCCAGCGCCAGCCAGGCAAGGGCGGGCCATTCGAACAATGACATCGGGAGGGGCTGATTATACGGCTAGAACGCCAGCGCGACCGCGACGCCCTTTCGTTCGCTGCCGATGTCGGGGACGAGCTTTACCGCTTTGCGCGGCGCGGCCGACCCCGACTTGTAGATCGTCCTCCGTCCCTTGTGCGCGAAGTCGATGAGCGCGCCGAGCAGCCCGTAGGCGATGCCGCCCGAGTTCACACAGTGCCACGTCGCTTGGTGCAGGCACGCTTCGGCACCGATCGTCAGACCGAACAGCGCGCCGACGCCGTAGCCAATGGCGAAGCCGTCCCAGACGGGATCGCCGGGGCGCTCGATCTTGACCGCCTCCGCGGGCGTGAACGCGTAGCCGTCGATCGAGAGCGCCGACGGTGAGATCTTCGTGACTCGTCCGCCGACCTCGACGCCTTCAGGCGTGGTAACAACGATCTCGTCGCCAACCCCGGCACGTAGCGCCGAAAAATCCGGCGCGGTTTGCGCCGCCGCCACGGCTGCCGAGGACGCGAGAGCGAATACGATGCCGCAGACGAGCGAACGCATACAGTCCTCCTGTGTTCTCAACGCGCCCCCGGGCGCACGCCGTTCCACTCGAAATCCGCCATCTGCTCTGCCAGGCCGTCGAGATCCGGGTTGTCAGCGCCGAGCACGAACGCCTTCACGAGCTCTTCGAACATCCCCACCTGCAGGTGCGCGACGGTGTCCGCCGACAACGACGAGCGCACCATCCCCAGTTCCTGAAAGCGGCGGAAGCGCGCGGCAAAGTGGGTGTACGCGGATCGCCGGAGCTCGGCGACGCCGTGGTCGAAACGGGGATCGATCGCCGGGGCCTCTTTGAGCATCACGGTGGCGGCCAGCCGGTGCGTGTGAAAGAACTCGAACCAGCGGCGGAAGCTGGCGTGCAGGAACGCGCGGCCGTCAGGCACTCCGTCGGTGATGGCCGGCGGAGCGCCGCCCTGCGCGATCTGGATCTCGAGGCGGTCGTAGAAGTCGTCGGCGATGGCCAGGAACACTTCGGCCTTGCTGGCGAAGTAGAGGTAGAAGGTGCCGCGGGCGACGCCGGCGGTGGCGACGATGTCGGAGATGCCGGCGGCGCGGAAACCGCGCTGTGCGAAGACGGTGGTGGCGGCTGTGAGGAGCTGGCGGCGTCTTGCGTCGGGCTGGAGAGCGAGCCGATTGTTCTTGCTTGCCACATAACTAGACTGACACGTCAGTCTAGTTATGTCAATGGAAAGTGTTCTTTCGTAACAAACTTCTTGTTTGCCGCTACTTAGGTGCCTGCTGCCCGATCAGAGCCAGAATCGACAGCGGGTCCACCCGGGCGCCAACGACCGTCACACCCCAATGCAGGTGCGGGCCCGTCACGCGGCCCGTCGCCCCGACGCGACCGATGACCTGCCCGGCGGCAATCACGTCACCCTCCCTGACATCCATCGCCGACAGATGCGCCAGCAGGGACACGACCCCCATCCCGTGGTCGATGATCACCGTGTTCCCCGTGAAGAACAGCTCTCGGGCGGCCGCCACCCGGCCGGCATTCGGCGCTCGCACGATCGTGCCCTCGGGGCTCAGAAAATCCGCCCCGCCGTGCGGACGCCGTTTCTCCCCGTTGAAGACGCTCCGCGTGCCGAACCGGCTGTTCGCGGGCTCGCGCACCGGACGGACAAAAGGCTCCGACCAGAGCCGATCGGTTGCCGATCGCGCCGTCACGTCGCGAATGAAAGCGGCTTCGCCCTCGATGCGCGCGAGAAGCGCCTCGGGCGGGTTGACGAATTCCGGATCCACCCGCAGCGTCCGCGTCGCAAACGTGCGCGGCTTCACGGCCAGCATTTCCTCGCCGCGAATCACCGCCTGCCCCACGTGCGCTTCGACGGCCACCGCATACGTGCCAGGCTTCCGATCGAGATCGATGCCGACCAGCGCCTGCCACACACCGGCACGCAGCCGGTAGACCGGCACGGGGTTGCCGAAGGCGCGGACGGTCACGCCGGCGGCCTGCTCGTCGAGCGTCAGCGTCAGGACGACGAGCTCCCCCGGCCTGATCGATCGCGCCGAGACGTTGACGTCGATGACGGGCGCCGCAAGAACGAGAGCCAGCAGCGCGGCAATCACGGCGGTCAGTCCCGCTCCGCGCCCTTGACGCGGTTCCGGCCGCTGTTCTTCGCCCGATACAGCGCCTCGTCCGCCGCACGCAGCAGGTCCTCGGCGTTCTTGAGGTCAGTTGTTGCAGCCACGCCAAAGCTCATCGTGACGCGGATCTCTTCACGGTCGAGCACGATCGGCTGCGTCGCGACGATCAGCCGGAAGCGCTCCGCCAGCAGCGCAGCCGAGTTCGCCGTGCACCCGGGAGCCACGATCACGAACTCCTCACCGCCATATCGGCCAATCGAGTCCGAGACCCGCAGCGACGCCCGAAGGCGCCGCGCCGTTTCTGCAAGAACCATGTCGCCGGCCGGATGCCCGTACCGATCGTTCGTGTCCTTGAAGCGGTCGATGTCCGCCATGATCAGCGCAAGCGGCGTTTCGTAGCGCTCGGCGCGCGACACTTCCTTTTTGAAGATGTCGAAGAACGCCGAACGGTTCAGCAGGCCCGTCAGCGAGTCGTACATGACCTCGGCCCGCAGTTGCTCCCGCGCCGCGATCAGCTCCGTCTGACGCTCGACGATCCGGGCGCCGGTCCGCACCCGCGCCCTGAGCTCAGGGATGTCGAACGGCTTCGTCATGTAGTCGTCCGCGCCGGCTTCGAAGCCTTCGACGATGTCCTCGCGTTCGCTCCGGCCGGTGAGCAGGATGATGTACACGTCGGGCTCGAGCGCCTGCCGCCGAATCGCCCGGCAGACGTCCACGCCGTCCAGATGCGGCATCGTCCGATCGAGCACCATCAGCCGCGGGCTGTCGGGCTTCGAGATCATCTCCAGCGCCTCAGCGCCGTCCACCGCGACGGTCACGTCGTAGCCGGCGTCCGACAGGCAGCTCTCAATGACCTTGCGCGAAATGGGATCGTCGTCGGCAACCAGAATCTTCATGCTGGAGACAAATCATCGGACGGGCGAGGGCACGACGGGCGGTTTCTGGACGATCTCGCGGGTCTTCTGAAGTTCGAGCTCCTCGAAGAGGAGATTGGGCACGATGATCGACGCCGCCGTGCCCGCGTCCACGCGATAGTTGTGGAGCACGCGCTCCTCCGAGGCCTCGAGGATGTCCCTGAACGCCGTCGAGGGGACGCTCCCGAAGCGGAGGCCGCGGACGGGCTCTTCGTTCCCGTCGAGCGTCACCTTCACCGCTTCGAGGATGATCGGGCCGCCCTGCCCGCCGCCGGCGACATCGCCCGGCGCGGCGACGCGCCGCACGATGTAGCCGTACATCTTGTCCTGCGCCTTGAGCAGGTCCAGATACTTCGCCTTGAGGCCTGCGGCGGGGCTGGCCTGCGTGCTCCGTACCTGGAAGACGCCGGCCTGGACGCTGCCGCTGCGGCCGTGGCCGTTGGACTGCAGCAGGTTTTTCTGCGGCGTCCGGCTCGTCAGCAAGGTGACGAGGCGCCCCTTCTCGACGAGCGAGACATCCTTTGCCGGCACGGCTTCATCGTCGACGACGTAGGCGCCGGCGACGGGACGGCCGTCGAACTCCCTCAGCGACGGCGTGTCGCTCACCGAAAACGAATCGGAGAGGACGCGCAGCCCGATGCGCGTGAGAAACGGCGTGGCCTGGCCCTGTCCAGGCGCGAAGCGCGGGTTCTCGGCGTCGGGCGCCCGGCGTGCGAGCATGAGCGGCGCGAGGGTCTGGCGCAGGAGCTCGGCGCTCGCCTGGCCCTCGATCAGCAGCGGGCCGGTGAACTCGTCGCCGACCGGCGCCGACCGCCGCGCTTTCACCTGGCTCACCAACTCCCCCGCCCGTTTCAGCAGTTCGGGCATCGGTGGCAAATCGTCGAAGCGGCCCTGGACCGCGGCGTACACGTCCGGCACGGTCATCCCATCCTCGGCGCGCGCGTCGGCGGAGATGCGGAGGTACGCCGTCGACACGGGCGTGACGACTTTGAATCCTTCGCTGTTCAAATAGAAGCTCGTACCGTGGGCCTCGGAGATCCAGACCTCTGACGAGTCGATGTCCGGGTTCCCGACGAAGACGGCGGAGAGCTGCTTCGCGCGATCGACCCACCGGCGGTCGGTGGGCGCCGGCGCCGAGACAGGCAGGACGGTCTGCACGGGCGTCTCGCGCGAGAAATCCGGGATCTGATCCGTGGCCGCCCGGTTCTGAAAGGCCGCCTTCTTCTTGGCGAACACGCTGACGGCGCGCTTGTAGGCCGTATCCGTCGCGAGCCAGATCTCGCGGCGGATGGCGTCGTAATGATCGTCCAGCGGAATGGCGGCGCTGGCGACGGCGCCGGCCGCGCGATCCTGGGTGACGAAGCGGGAACTGTCGAACTGGTAGTCGCCGACGCGCACCTGGACGCGCAGCGTCCGCGAGTGATCCGACACGTCGTCGACGATGCCGTCGAGCCGCGCGATGGCGCGCATCGAGGAGATGTCGTCGATTTCGTACTCGATGTAGTACGGCGCCGGCTCGCCCTTCATCCGCAGGTCGGCCATCGACCGCGCCATCTCGTCGCGCATGGCTGAGAGAATCGGCGTTTCCTGTGCCTGCGGCGCCGGCGAGAGCGACAGCACGAGACCGAACGTCACCAGGCAGATCGTGACCGAGGTGGCTCGCATGTCAGGACTTCTCCACCTGGCGGGGCGCTGGAAGAATGGGCAGCGGGTCCTGCGACTGGGCCTTCTTCTGCACCTCCACCTCGCTGACAAGCAGCGGCGGCGACGATGCCGACACCGGCACCCCGCCGCTCTCCGCTCCGCAGACGCCGTTGAAGATGTCCACCTTCTCGCCGGTCGCGACGATCTTGGCAAACGCCGAGAGCGGCGTGCCGATGAGATCCACGCCGCGCACCAGCTCGGGCTGGCGCGATGGGTCGGTGTAGATCTTGAACACGATATTCGGGAGCACGTTGAACGCGTTCGCGGATCCGCGGCCCGTGTTGGTAAAGCCGCCTTCGATATTGTCGAACAGCAGGCCGAACGGCTTGCCCTGCTTCCGCGCTTCGTCCCGGAGCATGTCCAGGAGCTTCTCGGTGGAAACGGACTTGCTCGATTCGACGGCCAGGTTCGACTGGCGCGACACGGGCACGTAGCCCGGTTCGGCCCGGCCGTGCCCGTTGGACCGCGTGAAGCCTTTGACGGGCGCGCGGTCCACGAGGAAGGTTTTCAGAATACCCTTGTCCACCACCGTCACCCGCCGCGCTTTGACCCCTTCGTCGTCGTACAGGTAGTGGCCCATCAGCTCGACGTTGCCGAGCTTTCGCAGCGTCGGATCGAACACGACACTCAGAAACGCCGGCAGGACGGGCTGCCCGACCTTGTTGCCGAACGTCTGCCCATCGTCGACGTTCCGCTGGCGATTGGCCTCGACGCGGTGGCCGAAGATCTCGTGGAAGAAGACGCCGGCCGCGCGGCCCGAAAGAATCGCGGGGCCCGAGAACGGGTCGACGAGCGGCGCCTTCCGCAGGCGCGCGAGCATGTCCATCATGCCGCGGGCGTCCGCGATCAGCTGCTTCTCGTCCGGCAGCCCGGACGGCGAGCTCGCGAAGTAACTCTGGTACAGCGGCAGCTCCATCCCGTCGTCGGCCTTCGTGACGGCCTGGATGAACAGGCGGCACGCGACGTCGCCCGTGACGATCTGGGTGCCCTCGCTGTTGGTGTAGTAGCGGTTGTCGGAATCGACCGACAGCGACACGTTGCTGCGGAACACGAGCGGGTCTTCCGCGAAGGGCGCGGAGATCCTCCTGAGGCGCGCCTCCCAGGCCTTCACGTCGAGCGAGTAGCTGGCGGTGTCGCCGGTGTACGTCTGCGGATCTTCCTTCGAAAAGTCCGGGGCCGGGTCTTCCTCTTTCACCTTTGCTGCGACGTTTGTCTTGACCCGGGTGAGCGCTTCGCTCGCCTGCTTGAACGTCCGATCGGTTGCGCGCCACAGCGCGAGGCGGATCGGCTGCTCGTCGTCGGTGACCGGCAGCGCGACGCGGGTGACGCGCGGGCCCATGGCCCGCGAATCGCCGCGAATGGGATGCGTGTTGTCGAGATCGTAGTCGCCGACGCGCACCTCCACGGTCGCGAACCGGTTGCGCGACTCATCGTTGCTGTCGACGGCGCCGAAGGACGCCACCAGGCGGGTCGACCGCTGGTCGTGCAGCGTGTAGCTGATGAAGTAGGCAGGCGCGGGCTGCTGCTTCAGCGTCTGGAAATTGCGCTGAAGCTCGGACTGCAGGATCGTCAGGGCCCGCGTGTCGGCGGCGCCGCGGACGAGAACCGGCGAGGCCCCCTGCGCGGCCACGGCACACACGAGGGCGGCGAGGGCGGCGCGCCGGGCGTCCTTCATGAGGTGGATGATACGACAAGGTGTATTCTCGTGCGAGATACGGTCAATGCCAAGAAGTGTCACGATCGTCCTCCTGGGACTCCTCCTGAGCGCCGGCTGCGGCCAGCCGGCGCCGCCCCCGCAGCAGCAGATCGACACGGTGGGCATCAGAACCGAGCTGCTCGCGATCGCGCAGGCCGAGGGGCAGTACCTCGTTGCGCATTCGAGGTATGGCACGCTCGACGAGCTGAGGCAGGACAACCTGCTGACCGGGAGCGCCGACCGCCGCGGCTACGCCTTCGTCGTCTCCGTAGATGGAAGCCAGGCGTTCACCGTCACGGCCACGCCGGCCGATCCCGACAAGAAGGGCTGGCCGACGCTCGTGATGGATCAGACCCGGCAGATCGCCGAGCAGCCATGACCAGCGGCAGGGGTTGAGCGTTGCGGATCGACGCGAAACTCGTCGATCGGCTCTACCGTCAGGCCAAAGCCGAGCGATGGCGCGTGCCGGCGGATCGCTTCGCCCGCGCGCTCGAGGCCAGCGCCGAGCGGGCGTTGGGCGATGACGGCGGCGCGCGCGAGGTCGAACGATATCTCACGTCACTTCACCTGGAGGACCTCGCGCTCGCGTGCGCCTGCGCGCACGGAGACGAACCGGCGTGGGAGCACTTCGTCCTCGTGCAAAGGCCGCTGCTCTACCGCGCTGCCGACGCGCTCGACCCGGGCGGCGGCGCCCGGGATCTCGCTGATTCGCTGTACGCGGACCTTTTCGGCGTCGGCGACCATGCCGGCGAGCGCCAGTCGCTGTTTCGCTACTTCCACGGACGCAGCAGCCTGACGACCTGGCTGCGCGCGGTGCTCGCGCAGCGGCACGTGGATCGCCTGCGGACGCACCGGCGCCTGGACGCGCTGCCCGAGGAGGAGTCGGCCGGCGCCTTGCGATCGACGTCCCCCGCTGTCGAACCCGAGCGGGACCGCTACGTTCAACTCATCCGGCGGGCTCTCACCGATGCCGTGGCCCGCCTCGACGCGCGCGAGCGCCTCCGGCTGGCCTGCTACTATGCGCAGGAGTTGACGCTCGCGCAAACGGGACGGATGCTGGGCGAGAGCGAAGCCACGTCGTCGCGGCAGCTCGCCCGGACTCGCAGCACGCTCCGGACGGCCATCGAGCACCAGCTCAAGGCGGAGGGGCTGAGCCGCACCGAAATCGGCGAGTGCTTTGCGAGCGTGTCGGAGGACGCGGGACCGCTGGATCTGCGCCTGGTGCTCGAGGATGGCGGCGCCGGGGCAGCGCCGCGCAAGAAATCCGCCGCCGATCGTTCTGGTTGAGGGAGAGGCCGTTGGACAGTCCTCGCGAACGCGATCAAACGGTCGAGCGGCTGCTTCGGCAATCGCTCGGAACACCGCACCGCGGCGGCGTGACGGACGCGTGTCTGGACGCCGAGACGCTGGCGGCCTGGACGACGGGCGGCTTGACCGGCACCGCGCTCGAAGCCGTGCAGTTGCATGTGGCTGACTGCGCGCGGTGTCAGAGCCTGGCCGGAACGCTGGCGCGAATCAGCTCCACCGTGCCGCGGGCCGAGCCGGTCCCGCCCTCCCGGCGCTGGCTCGCCTGGTTCATCCCGCTCGCGGCCGCAGCGACCGCGGTGGCGTTGTGGTTTGCTGTGCCCGGCAATCCTGGCGCGCCTCCGACTGTCACCAGCCGCGCGCCGATCTCGGAAGCGCCGGCGGCCGAGCCGTTCGCGTTTCGGAACCCACCACAGCCGACCACCCCGCGTGAACCGGCGCAAGAGCCGTCCGCAGAACGCCAGGCGCTGGAATCGGCGGCGCCCGGGCAGGCGCCACAAGCCGCCGAGGTCCGGAAGGAAGGGGCGCGATCGAACACGCTGGATCAGCCGGCGGCTGCAGGAAGCGTGGCGAAACAAGAAGCTGAAGGCCGCGATCTCGCCAAAGACAAGAAGGTCGACGCGTTCCAGCCACCGGCAGCGCCTGCGGCAGCGGCCGCCGCGACTCCGCAGTCGGCTCCGTTGAACCAGCGCGCCGACTCCGCGCGACCGGCCCTCCGCGCGGCCGCCGTCGCGGCGCCGGAGATCGTTTCGCCGGACCCGGCGGTCCGCTGGCGGATTCTGGGGGCGGCGGTCCAGCATTCCAGCAACGGCGGGTCGACGTGGGAAACGGTCCCCATCGGCGTCACCGCCGAATTGACCGCGGGCACCGCACCGGCGGCAACCGTGTGCTGGCTGGTCGGGCGGAACGGCGTCGTGCTGCTCACCACGGACGGCCAGACGTGGCGCAGGCTGCCGTTTCCCGAGATCACAGATCTGTCGGCCGTCCGCACGGTGGACGCCGGCGGGCACGTCGCCTCGGTGTCGACGACCGACGGCCGGACGTTTGTAACGACCGACGCCGGCGCCACCTGGTCGGCCCGCTAGAACGACGTAGCGCGGCCCTTTCAGGGCCGCGTCCGCGGGGCTGAAAGCCCCGCGCTACGCCGGCTGCAAGAAATCCCGGCGGCTCCGTTCAAAGGGAAAGGAGCCGTTCCATGTCACCAACGACGACACTCGCCAGGTTCTGGGTTGCGCCATTCGTGCTCGCTGCGGGGACGTTCATCCCGGGGCCAAGCCAGCGCACGGCCTCGCCGGCCGCGGCCGGCACACAGCGGCCCGCGGCGCAGGCACAAGATGCCGCGGCCACCACGACGCTCGATGATCAGATCGAACTGGCCGTCACCGTCTACAACTCCGACATCGCGCTGGTTCGCGACGTCCGCAATCTGCAGATCGGACGAGGGACCTCCGACCTGCACTTCATGGACATCGCCGCGACCGTCAATCCGGCGACCGTACATTTTCGGTCGCTGAGCGAGCCTGCGCGCGTCAGCGTCCTCGAGCAGAACTACGAATACGACCTGCTGGAGCCGGACAAGCTGCTGCGCAAATACGTCGGCCGCGATGTCACGCTGGTGCGCACCCGGCGGACCGACAACGAGACGCGCGAGGAGAACGTCACCGCGCGGCTTCTCAGCTACAACAACGCGCCCGTCTGGCAGATCGGCGGCGAGATCGTCACCGGCATGGGCGCCGATCACATCAGGTTTCCCGAGCTGCCGGGCAACCTCTATTCGCGTCCCACGCTGATCTGGACGCTCAACAACACCGGCGGCACGCGCCACCGCGTCGAGGCGTCGTATCTCGCCGGCAAGCTGTCGTGGAACGCGGACTACGTGCTCACGGTGGCGCGCGACGACAAGGCGGCCGACATCGACGGCTGGGTGACTGTCGTCAACGGCAGCGGGACATCCTTCAAGAACGCGTCGTTGCAACTCGTCGCCGGCGACCTGAACCGCGTGCGCCAGGTCATCGGCCGCATGGCCGCCGAGTCGATGCGGATGGACATGGCGAAGGCGGCGGCGCCCATGGCGCAGGAAGCCTTCTCCGATTACCACCTGTACACGCTCGGGCGGAAGACGACCGTCAACAACAGCGAAACCAAGCAGGTGAGCATGCTCGGCGCGACGGCCTTCCCGGTGCAGAAGCGCTACGTCGTGGACGGCCAGGCGTTCTACTACCGCAACGCGCAGCATCCCGGCGCGCCGATCAAGGACGTCGTGCAGGTGTACTACCAGTTCAAGAACGACGAGAAGTCGGGCCTCGGCATGCCGATGCCGGCCGGCACCGTTCGCGTCTATCAGTCGGACTCGAGGGGCGGTGTCCAGTTTGTCGGCGAGGATCGCATCGACCACACGCCGAAAGACGAGGCCCTCAACCTCAAGATCGGCAACGCCTTTGATGTCGTGTGCGAACGCAAGCAGACGGACTTTCAGAAGATCGCGAGCGGCGTGTACGACGTCGAGTACGAGATCACGGTCCGCAACCACAAGACGGCGCCGGTGTCGGTCGAGGTGAACGAACCGATCGGCGGCACGTGGCGGATGCTGCAGTCGTCGCACCAGTGGACCAAGACTGACGCGTGGGCCGCGCAGTTCGCGGTGCCGGTCGCGGCGGATGGAACCGCGGTGCTCAAGTACCGCGTGCGGGTCAACTACTAAGACGGCGGGCAGGCAGGCAAGGCGGGCAAGCCGGACGGGTCCGGCAGGAAATGCAACGGGCGACGCGGGAACGGGTGGCCGTTTCTGCGTCGCTCTGATCTGATCGCCAACGAACACGCCTCAAGCGTTCGGCACACGTCGTGCACCATCGCGTTCGACGATGGTAGACTCGCGGCGAGACGAAATCATGGTGGACCGGATCGACAGGCTCGAAGAGCGCATCCAGGTCGTCGAGGTCAAGGTGGACCAGCTTGCCACGGCGATGGTTGCGGGCTTTCAGGCAGTCGACGATGCATTGCGTGAGCAGCGGGATACACCGAGTTCGCCTTCGCACGGCTCGAGCAGAAGATGGACGCCGGCTTCGCCAAAATGGACGCGCGCTTCGCCACAATGGACACCGGCCTGGCGCGCGTTGAG
>CAVQJU010000006.1:0-191617 GCA_963712905.1 uncultured Acidobacteriota bacterium
TCCATCCTGAATATCGTCTGGCTATCCATCAACGGCACTACGCAGCCAGCTTGACGAGGGCGCTGCTGGACCGCTTTCCGGCGACCATCTGGCTGGTCGGGTCCGAATTGGTCACCGATGCCGCCACCTCGTTCATCCGTGAACGTCCGCCAGAGAAGCCGTGCATCGCGGAGTACGGCGAATCGTTTCCTTCGCACCTCGGCACACATCCCGCAGCGGCGTCGTTGCCGTATCTGTCGCAGTTCGCCGAGCTTGAATGGAATCTCGGACGTCTCGCGTTAGCGACGGATGAATCGCCGAATGTCCACTATCTGCATCTGGACTGGTCGCTGGATGAGTTGATCGGCGTGTATCTCTCGGATACGGCACCCGACGCATTCCCGCTGCGGCTGGAAGACGTCTGGCTGGAGGTTCGCGGATTGCGGGGAACACTTGAAATGCAACGCCTGACGATGGACGACTTTCTGCGACGCGCGAACGCGTGGCCTGCAGGCCACCCACGATGAGTCAGCCACTCATCGCCGCGGTCGATTCCACGAGCATCGTCTGGATTGATGCAACCCGGGCACGGCTCGCGAGGTTTCCGCTGTCGCTTCTGCTGCTCGCCGGACGCATCGGCGTCGGGGCCACATTCTTTAAGGCCGGCCTGCTGAAATACCACTCCTTTGAGTTCGCGGTGAAGCTGTTTCAGGAAGAGTATCGCGTGCCTCTGCTCGATCCGGCTGTCGCCGCCCGCATCGCGATGGTGCAGGAGCTGACCATTCCCATCCTGTTATTCCTCGGGCTGGCCACGCGGATGGCGACGATTCCGTTGCTCGGGATGATCGCGGTGATCCAGACGTTCGTCTATCCCAACGCATACAACGATCATCTGGTGTGGGGTGCGATACTTGTTCTGGTGTTGACGCGAGGTCCGGGTGTGTTTTCGCTCGATTACGTTATCGAGCGGATGGTGCGCCAGCGCCGCGCCACGATTATCTCAAGACGGGGTCCGACATGAATCCGAGGGCAGCCGTCCCGATTCTGAGGTTGAGCGCAGACCGGTCGAATTGCCAGGATCCGGTATGATTCCGCCTCACGGTCAGAATCGCGACGACTGAGAGCCCAGCCTTGAACGTTGACGTGCACTCCCAAGCAAGACTCGGCAACATCGCCAGTGAAGGTGTCGATGGGCCCCGATTAGCCATGAGGTCGCCATGTACAAGACTAAGCCTTGCTTCCGATGCCGCATGCCGTTTGACACGCCCCTGAAGGTGCTGGCGCTCAATGCGTCTCTGAAGCACGAGCCCTCTCTGTCTAATACGGGGGAACTCGCCACGCTCGTGCTTGACGAGATCCGAGCGCTGGCCCCGATCAGCGCCGAAATGGTTCGTCTCTCTGACGAGACGCTGCCGGTCGGACTGGGCTTTCGGGAAGCTGAGGAGGACGACTGGCCGGGCCTGGTGACGAAGATCAAGGCTGCAGACGTTGTCCTGTTTCTGTACGCCGGTCTGGTGGGGCGGTCGCTCAAGCCTGATGCAGCGCGTGATCGAACGATTCGATGCCCTCGACGAAGAGTACAGCGCCACAGGGCGCAGCGCCATCAAGGGCAAAGTCGCTGGCATTGTCATCACCGGTAGCGAAGACGGCGCCCTGAGCGTCATGGGCAGCATCATGATGGTGTTGAGCTGGATGGGCTTCACACTGCCACCCGAGTGCGCCGCCTATTGGGTCGGCGAAGTCGGACAGCCGACCTCTCAGGATCGGGACAAACGACGTCGAAACATGGCCACCCTGCATATGGCCAAAGGGCTGGCGCAAAATCTCGTCTACTACGCCCGGCTCCTGAACGCCTCTCCACAGACGTTTGTCGCAGGAAAGGCGACGTGCTGTGAGATGCACGCCCACCTTGACGCACCCGCATGACTAGCGGAACGAGCGACTCAGTGCCGGCGTCGCATTTCTCGCATGTCTCTGCCAGCTTCTGAAATGACGTGAGGTTGCTCGCAAGATCTGGGGATGTCCCCAGCCAAGAACGACATCCCATACAACGCGACGCCGAGTCTGGGACAAGGCCGTTTCGTGATTCTCTTGCCAAACGGACCGCTATTGGTCAGAGTCTTCGCATCGGCAAGCTCAGGAGACGCAGACATGCAGACGACATACGACGCGATCATTGTGGGAGCGCGCTGCGCGGGTTCGCCGACGGCGATGCTCCTGGCCCGGAGCGGACACCGCGTGCTCGTGGTCGACCGCGCGATATTTCCGAGCGACACCGTGTCCTCGCACGTGTTGCATCCACTGGGTGCCGCCGCCCTCGCACGATGGGGCCTGCTCGATCGGCTGGCGGCGACCGGCTGTCCGCCTATTCACACGTACGCGTTCGATTTCGGCCCCTTCACGCTGTCCGGATCGCCAGGCACCAGCGACGCACCGGTCGCGTATTGCGTCAGACGAACCGTGCTCGATAAATTGCTCGTCGACGCCGCGGCTGAGGCAGGCGCGGAAATGCGAGAGGGCTTCACGGTGGAGGAGCTCCTGGTCGAACAGGGACGCGTGGTCGGTATCAAGGGACGCTCAAAGGGTGGTGTAACGGTCACCGAACGGGCGAAGGTGGTGGTTGGGGCCGATGGCCGCCATTCCCTCGTCGCGGAAGCCGTCCGGCCCGACCAGTACCACGAAAAGCCTCCGCTCCTGGCCGGCTACTATACCTATTGGAGCGGACTTCCGATGGACGGGCGGTTCGAAACCTATATCCGCGCCCGCCGCGGCTTCGCCGCAGCGGCGACGAACGACGGACTCACCCTCACCGTCGGCGGCTGGCCGTATGCCGAATTCGAGGCAAACAAGAAGGACGTCGAGGGCAACTTCCTGAAGATGTTCGACCTCGCGCCAGAGTTCTCACAACGCATCCGCGCTGCCAAACGCGTGGCGCCGTTTGCCGGCGCGCCGGTGCCGAATTTCTTTCGAAAGCCCTACGGTCCTGGTTGGGCGCTCGTCGGAGATGCAGGCTACAACAAGGACCCGATCACGGCACAGGGAATAACCGACGCATTTCGAGACGCCGAGCTCTGTGCTTCGGCATTGGACCAAGCGTTTACCGGCGCGCGATCATTTGACGAGGCCATGGGCGAGTACCAGCGGACGCGGGATCAGCACGCGCAACCCATGTACGAGTTTACGTGCCAGTTGGCGACGTTGGAGCCACCGCCACCCGAGATGCAGCAGTTGTTCGGCGCGATTCACGGCAATCAGAAGGCCATGGACGGCTTCGTCCAGGTGAACGCGGGCACCGTTTCACCCGCGCAGTTCTTCTCGCCGGCGAATATCGGGGCCATCATGGCCGCAGCACACTGACGCCAAAGCGTCGGGGTGCGAACAGCCGCGAGTGCGGCGATCGTCTTCGGCTCGCATGATCGCAGAACCACCACTCAGAAAGGAATGAATCATGGTCGTCATCCGCAACGTGTTCCGCCTGAAATTCGGGAAGGCTCGCGAGGCAGTCGGACTGTTCAGGAAGGCATCGCCATAAAAGCGTGTTGGTCTGGACTTTTCCACGCGATTGCTCACTGACGTGACCGGCCCCTTCTACACCGTCGTCTTGGAAATCACGGCGTCGAATCTGGCGGCTTTCGAAGGGGGCGCGCCCCGGCTGATGGGCGACAAAGACTGGCAAGCGAACTATCAGAAGATTGGCTCGCTGGTGAACTCCGGTTATCGTGAAATCTTCACTCTCGTGGAGTAAGCGCCAGTCGTGCCACGCCAGCCAAATCGACCACCACGAAGTCCGCGCTCAAATGGGGCCCTGCGCCAGCCGTGTTTCCCAAGGGTGCTCGGATGGCGGTGGTGAGCGGCGACCAGGCAAGTCGGGAGAGTTTGTGATCCAGCTCTCGATGCCCGCAGGCTACAAGATTTCCCCGCACTTCCATCCGACCGACGAGACCGTGCAGGTCAAGAAGGGCACCTTCCTGGTTGGGATGGGAGATACATTCGATGCGAAGAGCACCAAGCCGATGAAGGTGGGCGATAAGGGCACCATTGCCGCCAAGATGCACCATTTCGCTATGGCGAAGAGCGCCACCATCGTGTCGGTGACGGCGATGGGCCCGTTTGCCATGACATACGTCAACCCGGCGGACAACCCCCAGAAGTAGCCCGTCGAGGACAGCATCGGATTTGCCGCCGTCAGCGCCAGGCAGGCTTGGGTCTACTGAGAGCCCGTCTGAACGCTCTGTTGGTCACCTGTCCCCTCGGGTCATGACGGCGGAATGACTGTTGGTCAAGATACTCCTTGCGGTCGGCGGGACGGTCGTCGTGCTTGCCGTGCTCGGGCGTGGCGTCGTTGGTGCGCTCCGCAACTTTGTCGTCCATCTCTGGCCTCACTAGCTCAGCGCATACTCGAGGCACGATACACAGGTGATCATCAGCTATCGCGACGGGCGAACGGCATTCTTTTGTGCCCATTCGAGGCGGCTTGTGGTATCTTCCGGCCGTACCTAGCGGGGTTCGTTGTTTATCGGAGCCCCTACCTGCGTGCTCGTTCTCGCCGAGTCGCGGATGTAGGCATCAGCGAGCACACGGTTGACGTGTGCGATGCCACACTCCCTCCAACTCCTATTCTCCACTTTGGTGGTCGTGAGGTGCTCACGTCGGCGTTGTGGACTGGAGCGTTCAACATGGTGCTGGGCCTTGCGACCGTCATCTACCGCGTCAGCGATCTAGAGCGCGCGAAAGCGTGGTACTCCGCTGCGTTCCAACAGCAGCCGTATTTTGATCAACCGTTCTACGTTGGGTTCAATATCGCCGGCTACGAGCTGGGGCTTCAACCCAATCCGTCGGGGGACGAGCCTGGGCCCAGCGGCGGTCTCGCATACTGGCGAGTGGCCAACATCGACGGGGCTGCTGATCACCTCGTCGCAACGGGCGCCACAATTCGGACGCCCATTCGAGACGTGGGTGACGCGATCAAGGTGGCAACGCTCACGGATCCATTCGGCAACACGGTTGGTCTGATCGAGAATCCGCATTTTGAATCGCCGAAGCCGTAGCTCTGCCGCTCATGAAGGGCGGTCAACAGACACTCAGCCGACGGCGCTGGCTCGGCCTCGAGATGGCGTCGCGGCTGATGTCTGTCCGGCGTGGCGAGTTGAGGCCTCGTCCGGCGCAGATATCTCCAACTTCGCGACTGCTGTCGACCTGCCAATTTACTCGGAAGGTCGACAGCTTTGTGTGGCGCGCCTGCATGAGAGCCCGGCCAGACCAACCGCTCGAAGGACGCGTCGGCGTGTGTCAAGCGACAGGAGAAACTGACCCCCTTCCGACACTAAAACTGACCCCTCCTAATCTGGTGTTTGTCCGTCAATCAGCGCGAGCCGGCAGCGCCGGCGAGCGCCCACAGTGATCCGAAGCTACACGGTGCGAGACAACGGAGGATCAGCCGTCGTGTCGTGGCGCTCGTCCAAGGAGTCCGGCCTTCTTCTTTTGTCGCAGTCGGTAGCTCTCGCCCTGGATCATCAGCGTGTGGCTGTGATGCAGGAGACGATCGAGGATCGCGGCGGCCAGGACATCGTCACCGAAGACGGCGCCCCACTGGGTCACGACCTGGTTGGTGGTGATCAGAAGGCTGCCGCGCTCGTACCGGCGGGCGACCAGCTGAAAGAAGAGATGGGCGCTGCGCCGCTCGAAGGGCAAGTAGCCGAGCTCGTCGATGATGAGCAATTTCGGCTTCGTGTAAAACATCAAGCGGTCGCTCAGCTGCCCATCGGTTTCGGCTTTGGACAGCGCTGCCAGCAGGGCCGTGGCGCTCGTGAAGAGGACGGAGTGGCCGGCTTCGACGACGGCGCGCCCAAGCGCGATGGCGAGGTGTGTTTTGCCGACGCCAGGCGCGCCGAAGATCAGGACGTTTTCGGCTTGGGCGAGAAAGCGCGCCGTCGCCAGCTCGCGCACCAGCCGCTGATCGACGGAGGGCTGGAACTTAAAATCGAAGTCATCGAGCGTCTTCACCGTCGGAAAGTGCGCGATCTTGAGGCCCATGGCGACGCGCGTCCGCTGCTTGGCGTCGACCTCCTGTCGCAGGACGCCGTCGAGGAAATCGAGATAGGTCGGCTCGGTGCGGGCGGCGTCATTGAGCACGGCGTCGAGGCGGTCGGCGACGTACCGCAGCCGCAGGCGCGTGAGCTGCTCGACGACGCGGGCGTGAATGACGACGCTCATTGGCCACCGTCTACGACGGCGGCGTAGTCGGCGAGATCGCGCCCGAGCACGGCCAGGCCCGGGACGTGGCGGTCGTCCAGCGCGGAGCGCCACAGTCCCGCGTAATGCGCGACGTCGACCATCCGAGCAAAGGGCTCGGTCGATCGGGCGTGCGTCGCGACGAGCTCGGTGCCGTGAAAGATCCGGACGAGCTGATCCTCGATGACGACCTCGACATGGTCGCGCACCAGACGGTGCGGGACGCTGTACCGGACCGTATCGACGTCCACAAAGGCATCGAGCGCGACGCGTCGGCGGAGTCGCTGCGTCCGTCGCGGCAGCGCACGGGTCGGCAATGACCGCAGAGCGGCGTGCTCGTCTCGCTCGAAGCGTACGACGGGCGCTTCACGGGTCGTTCCGTGGCAGCGCTGATCGGCGATCGTCATCCACTCCGCGAGGTGCTGCTCGAGCGTGCCGAAGGAGTCGAACGACTGATCGGCCAGCGCATTGCGCTTGACGTATTTGACGCCCGCTTCCGTCTTGCCTTTGGTCCGGGCGCGATACGGGGCGCACGCGCGCGGCTGCACGTCCCAGTCACGACAGAACGTCAGATAGGCCGGATGGAAACTCACGGTGCCAGTCGCACGGTCGCGCCCAAGCACCAGGGCGCGCGCATTGTCGCCGAGCAGCGTCCGCGGCACACCACCGAAATGCGTGAAGGCCGCGGCGATGCCCTCGCGCCAATCGTCCCCCCGCTCATTGAGAAACGCTTTGACGAAGAGGCGTCGCGAGTAGCTCAGCACCGCGACGAGGAGGAAGATCCGGACGCGAACACCGGCAATCCGCAGCCGCTTCTGGCCGAAGTCGATCTGGACCTGGTCACCCGGCGCCGTTTCCACGCGGACGGTGGCCAAGGCGGCGACCCGCTGCGCCCGTCGAATGTCGGCGACCGCGCGCTCGATGGTCCGCACGCTCGTGTCACAGCCACGTGCGGCCAGCAGGCGCTGCACGACGACGGCATTGCCGGCGGCCGGCCCTTCGTAGAGCGTCCGGGCTTCCTCGCGCCGATCGGCGGTCAGCCGCCGCGCGGCTGGTCGGATCTGCTGTCCCGGCGTGATGGGCTGCCGCAAATACCGGCGGACCGTATTGACCGCGACGCCGACCTCGCGCGCAATCGCCTTTTTGCCGACTCCACGCCCCGCCAGCGTCCGAATCGCGGTCACCACCTCGCCTTCGATCACCGGCACCTCCGTGGTAGGAGATACCAGCTCGTCCCTCTCGCACGCCATTCGCCCCTCCTGAGGGGGTCAGAATTAGTGTCGCAAGGGGGTCAATATCACTGTCGCTCTACAGCGTGTTGCCCCTAGTGTTGCCCCTCGAGGTGGCGAGAGGATGAAATCGCGTGAAAGAGAGTGATACGCGCGTACGACCTCAACTCGAAGTCTTCGCTCGAGTTCCCCGTTTTGCGGTGGTTTGGCCGAATCACTGACATTCCCTTTCAAGGCCAAAACACGGGTTCGAATCCCGTTGGGGACGCTTTTTTCTGAGAAATACCTCGCGAAATGGCCGCATCGAATCCCCTGCGGGGCCAACACACAGTCACGCTGCCACGGAAATTCCGGCGACCTTTTCGAGGAATCACGACGCCGACGTCACCCCTGTGGGCGTTTTTGTGGGCGCCACTTCTCTGAAGACGTCCCCCAGATCGGGTCAAGACCACGGGGAGCATTGCTCTCGTGGGTTTCGGCGTGGATAGCTTGCTTCCGGAGAGGGCCCGAGTGAAGGGTCATCGTAACGCGAAGACGACCCCACACAGTTGAATGTTCGTTCATCTGCGTGTCCCGAGTCTTCCAGCGCGGTGTTCATTCACTTGAACGTGGTCACGCCGGTGGTGGGATCGACGTTGCGGTTGTTCTCCTGACAGACGAACTCCTGGAGCTTGAGATCCGCACGGTACCGATAGGTGCGCGTGTCGGTCCACGAGGCGACGTAGGCTTCAGGGTCGTCGTAGGTGATCTCATACGCCAGCATCCCCGGAGCGGTCTGGCGAAAACGTTCGGTGAGCCGCATCTTGCTGCTGTGCGGCAATGGTGGTCGTCCGCCGAGCCCCACGTCAGCACGGATGCCCACCGTCTCGACCACGAGCACGTCGCCTTCCCAACGGCCGATCGAGTGGCCCGTGAAGGTCTCCTCGAGATCGTCGGCTGGGGGGTGCGCCTTTTCGTCCATCCAGATACGCCGCGTCCCCGCCTTGAACTCGCTGCTGATGGCGATGATCTTCGGCGTCTGCAGGATCTCCATCCCGTAAATCGCCCCCATCATGCCAGGCATGCCTTGCGGCAGACACAGCGCCCCGGGGTCCGCCAGCGTGCCGGCCGCGGCCTGTTTGAGGAGCGCTTCATAGCGCTCCTTGTAAGGCGACTTCATGTCGGGAACAGTCGCCGGGCGCTGAGCCTGAGGCACGTTTTGTGCGCGTCCGCCCCCGGCGCCTCGGCGTGGCCCGCTCACACCCGCCGGCCCTCGGTACGCCTCGAGAAAACCGTTCGGCAGGTCCCAGAACCCGGTCCAGTTCGGCCTGCCATCGGGCAGGCGCGCCGGCTCAGGTGCCGGGCGTTGCAGCGCTGGAGCCTGTGTTGAAGCCGGCGCCGTCTGCGACAAGACAGGGATCGCCACACTCACGAGCGCGCTGAGCACGCAAAACAACGGCATGTTCGTCTTTATGCGAGTCCGCATGGAGTCCTCGATCAAACGAGCGCTACCGGATGTTCGATGGCGCGGCAGTGGCTGGCAGCCGGTCATTCAGGTCCGGAAGGCAGTAGGCCTCCTCGATATCTGAATTGTCGTAGCGGAACCATCGCTTGGTGTTCTTCCATTCGCCTTCCCAGTTGTCCGGGTCGGTCATGATGAACGTGTCTTCCATCGTCTTGCCGTCGTCGATGAGCCTGATACGCTCGACGATCTTGAGCTGACTGCCGACGGGAATGCCGGCCATGACCCAGTGATGCTTGGGTTCGAGGTTGGTGGTTTCGACGACCAGCGTGTCGCCCTCCCAGCGACCGATCGAATCGCCCGCATAGCTGGCGGCCTTGATATCGGGATCCTCATGCGGCCTGCCATCGAGATAGATCCAGCGGATCTCGCCCTTGAGCATCTGAATCATCACGATCATGGTCGGCAGCTGGATGGTCTGGTTCGGCCAGACGCGCGTCATCATCTGCGGCATCCCGGCAGGCCAGCAGGCGCCCTCGTCGTTCTTGTACGCCTTGCCCTGCGCCTGTGCGCGCTGCGCCGCTTCATAGCTCGCCTGGGCGGCCGGCTTCAGTTTCGGCAGTGGCAGGTAGCCGAACGTGCCGCTGTCCCGATTCTGCGCCGGGTTGTACATCCAGTTGCCGGTGAGGTCGAACGGAGGCTTGGGCCTGGCTTTCGCCAGATTGTCCTTGGCCAGGGCGCCGGGCTTGTCGAGCGGATTGGGCCGCTGCGCAGCGGCGGGCGCCTGGCCCCCCGATGACGAAGCGTCCTGCGCATCGATGGCCGCCGTGGCCAGCATCAGGGCCAAGGCGGTAGCCGCCGAGAGCGCGATCCGAAGCCGGCGTGATTCGTGAGTCGGTTGCGTCATCTCAACTCCTTGTGTGCTTCGGACCTCAGAAGTTCGGGCCACCTCGTCCCAGCTCGGTGCCGTCGGCGAGAATCACCCGCACCAGCTGAGCACCAGGACGGCCGTCCCTGAGCGGCCGGCCCACGATCGTGACGGCGTCTCCGAACTTGAGGCTGGACTTTCTCCATCCAGACCGCACCAGCGCCTGCGTGGAGGCGGCTTCGATGCTCCAGTCCACGACCTGCCCCTTGTCGTCGATCACCGCTATCACAATGCTCACGTGCGGGTTCACGAAGACGAATTCCTTGATAGTGCCCTTGAGCGTCACTTCCTTCATCGGGTCGAACATCACACCCGAATGATGGGCGTGCAGCGGAATACTGAGCAGGATAGCGAATACGAGCGCGGAGTGGAATCGCATTCGCGGAATGATCTCGATATTCATGCGTCTGATCTCCGTCGCGCAACGTCGCGACATGCCGATGTCCGTTATCTAGAAGTCGAATCTGAACCCGATCTGCACCTGGCGCATCAGGTCGGCCGCGTTTGGAACAATGCCGCTCAAATTGGTCACGAGCCCTGTCGTTCCGCCTATGTTGCCGTTGTAGCCGGTGTAGTTGACCCGGTTCGTCAGATTGAATCCCTCGACCATTGCGGTGAGCCTTCTCGTGCCGATCCGCATTTCTTTCGAGAGACGGGCACCGAGCGTCCAGTTTGCGTCGCCGACAAAGGAGTTCCGGCCGACGATCTGGCCGGTGGTCACGTTGAAGGGGTAGCACTGGCTGTAGTACACCTGACAGCCTTGCGCCGAAGACGGGCGCCCGTTGGTCACCGGATTCACTCGAATGCCGCTCGTGGCTCGGAACAGGGGCGCGAGACTCATCCCCCACGGAAGCTCGACGTTGCCACTGATGTTGAGAATGTGCCGCTGATTGTTCGAGGCCGGCCCGTAGTCCACCGAGTAGTCGAACGGATTGGTGGCCGGAGTGCCGGCAATGCCGGCCCCGAAGTTGTTGATCGAATTGTTGTTCGCTGCTCCGAGGGCATAGGCCAGCTGCATCGTGTTTCCACGCGACCGGTACCTGGCCTCCACTAACAACTGCGTGACGTCCAGCACGCCGCCATTACCCAGCTTGTTCAGCGATTGAAACACCGGATCGATGATCTGGCCTGCCTGTGACAGGTTGACGTTCCGAAGAATGTACTGGTCCCGCCCCTGAATGAACTTCAGGTCGGCGGAGGCGGACAGGCCCCTGCCGAGGTCGAACTGTGCACCGATCGTCTCCTGACGAGTAAACGGCGTCCCGATGTTCTGGTCGACGTGCCCGAGGCTCAAGGGGATCGGAGCGACCTTGACGCCTGGCAACGCGATCGTCACGCCGTTCACGGTCACAGAAGTGGCCGCCAGGTTCGGCACGGTGTTGGTGAGGTACGCGGACGCCATCACATATCGCAGCGCAAGCTGGAGATCCTGTGGCACGCCGCCGCTGCACCGCGTGTTGCCCAGGCAGTAGGGATTGAGCGTCGCGTTGTTCGAGGCGATGTTCATGAGAAGGCCGCCCGGCAAGAGCGGATTGCCGACCTGCCCGGCCCACCCGGCAAACGTGGCGTTATGGCCGGTGTCGTAGAACACCCCAAAGCCGCCGCGTATCGCCAGCCGCGCGGTGCCTCCTGGAGCCCAGGTGAATCCAAGGCGCGGCGCGATGTTGCCGTTGTTCGGGTCTACGTGATTCAGATGGGTGTTATAGGGTGCGAGCATGGCGTCAACGGCGTCATTGATCGTCGAGAGCTTCGCTTCCGCATCGTAGCGAAGGCCGAGTGACAGCGTCAGCTCTCGCCCCAGCCGCCAGGTGTCTTGCGCGAAGAGCCCATACTGGCTACCGCCCAGTTCCCACCCGGGATGCGCCCCTGGCTCGAAGTTCATGGCGTACCCGATCGGATAGGTCGTCGGGCTGGCAACGTTGAAGAGGGCGAGGCTCGCCATCGTGTAGCGGCCGTTCTGATTCTGCGTCTCGACCACATGATTGACCGGACGCATGAACAGGCCTCCGAATTTCAGCGTGTGCGCCCCCCGAGTCGTCGAGAACGCCTCATTCACGAACCACCCCTCCTCGAAGGCGTCGCCCCACCGGCCATTGCAGCCGAGCGTTGGCCCGCCGGAGGGATAAACGATCGTTGGAGTATTGATGGCTGTAAGGGACGTGGCCCATCCGAAAAGAGTCGGGGCCGCAAAACAACCGTTCTGAATGTGATTGCGCCGAAACTCCACCCGGCTGTCGAGGAGCGAGGAGGGCGACATCACCCACGTCCACGCCACCTGCGACGAATCGTTCAGTTGATACTGCGGACCGCGCGAGGCGGTCAGCGGCACGTTCGTCGCCGTCGCCGAGCCGTTGGCGGACTGATCGAAATTGCGGACGATGAGCCGCGGCGTGACAGTATGCGCAGGCCCTGCGCGATAGTCCACCTTCGCGAAGATCGAGTGAATGTCCGTGTCCTGGTTGACCGTGCCCACGGCCTGCGTGCCGGCGGCGTTGAGCGACACGTCCGGTACGGTGTTCACGAAAATCGGCGAGATCGAGACCGGTACGTTGGTCAGCGAGTGATTGAACTCATAGCCGGCAAAATACAACAGCCGGTCCTTCACGAGAGGCCCCCCCAGTTGCACCCCACTACGCTGCTGCCCGAACGGGGCCTTGCTCGTCGCATTCCACAGCCGCGCGTTCAACGCGTCGTCTTGAAAGTACCCGAACACGCGGCCCTCGGTCCGGTTGGTCCCCGAACGCGTGACGGCGTTGATCACTCCATTCTGTGCGGCCCCGAATTCGGCCGGGAACTGGCTGCTCAGGACGCTGAACTCCTGAACCCAGTCTTGAACGAGCGGAATGGCGGCGCCTCCCAGGGTCGGTGCCTGCATCGACGTACCGTCCACCTGGAACCCCGTGCCGTTGGTCGGTCCATTGCCAATCGTGACGTTGTTGGCCGTCACTGTGACGCCGGGTGACAGCGTCGCCAGTTGGGTGAAGTCGCGGGTGAGGCTCGGGAGCCGGTCCACCTCTTCCGTGCGCACGACCCGCGTCAGGGCGTTCGAGTCAGTCTGGACGACGGGGCTCTCCGCGGTGACTTCAACCGTTTCGCTGACCGCGCCGATCTTCAGCTTGAAGTCGAGCGCTGCAGCCTGGCCCACTTGAAACTGCTGCGCGCGTTGCACGACCGTGACGAACGCCTGAAGCTCGGCACGGACGTCGTACGGTCCTGGAGGCAGGCCCAGAACGGTATAGCGCCCGGCGCGGTCGGTCGTCGCGGTTCGCACGAGTCCGGTCGCGACGTTGCTCGCGGTCACCGTCGCGCCGGGCAACGCGCCGCCGGTGTCATCGGTCACGACGCCTGCGAGCGTCACCGTATTGGTCTGCGCGCCCACCACGGACGTGCAGAACATGCAGGAGAGGACGAGAGCGGACAAAACGAACTGACGCGGTCTCATGCATCGCTCCTTCTTGTCATTTCGCGGCCTCTCCTCCGACCGGGTGACCTTCGGCGTCCAGCACGGCGAGCATCAGCCCGAAGCGGGCGCCGTTCCTGGCGGGGTTCGCCGTGACCGTGACCTCGTCGCCGAACTTCAGCGAATTCTTCGTCCAGCCGTTGCGCCGGAGGACGCTGGGACTGATCATCTCGAAGGACCATTCCTCGTCCGGCCCGTTCGCGATCTTTCCCTTCACCACCAGCCACGCATGCGGATTGGTCCACTGGAATTCGGCGACCCGTCCCTTCACCGTGACCTCACGCGACTGGTCGAACGCCGCGAACGAGTGATGAGCGACGACAGGAACGCCAGCCCCCAGGAACAACGCCACCACCACCAGACAAGACCGAATGCCCATCGGGCCTCCTCCCGCGAATACGGAATGCGCGTCAGGACCCAGCCAGAATCAGGGGCGACTGGCACGCGACGCGTGGAGGGACCTTACGGCGTCGATGGCGCGCGCGTCCTTCCCGTCCTCTGAATGCTTCGGAATAGTTCTGAACCGGAGGCCGGAATACTCGTGAAACGCGCCAGGCAGTACGACCGCGCCGCCGCCTACAAGGTGGAAAGGGGCGAAAAGGGACGGAGATTCTGGGTCAGCGATGATCGAAGCCGTCGAGCACCCAGATGCTCGACGATACTTCGCTGAGGGGCACGATCAGCCGGTCGCCGCCGGCCGAGACGCCGAGTTGCCTGAGGCGAGAGGGAATGGCCTGGGAGGAGCGGGCAAACGTGGTCACCTGGAACGGCGCTCCAACCGGCTCGCCGGTTACGGGATGAAGGCGGCAACCCCAGAGGTTGAAGAACCCGGTGCGGTTCGACAGAAAATACAACGTTCCGCCGTCAGGAGACCAGCGCGGGTGATCATCGAAGGAACTGCCATCGGTGATCGAGCGCGACGCGCCGCTCTCGACATCGACAATGTGAACGGCCGAGGATCCCGCCCTGGCCACGACAAACGCCACCCATCGCTGATTGGGCGAGAGCCGCGCGAGGCGAAGATACCCGTCGCGCACGCTGGCCAACGAGCGGACACGATTCCCGGTGTGCGAGGGATCGGCGAGCACGAGTCGAACCTCGGAGAGCCCCGCCGGGCTGCGCCCTCCGCCCAGCAACCAGCGGCCATCCGGGGCCCAGTCGAACACATAGTCCAGCGTCCCGGCCACCGACTGGACGACGTGCTCGTTCCCGCCGAGCAGATCGGCGGACACCACCTCGTGCCGCGGCGGCACATCCCGCGTGTAGAACACTTCGCGGCCGTCGGCCGCCCATCGCAGCACCGACCTGCCCCGCTGGTCGCCCTTCACGAGCAAGCTATCGGCGCCCGTTTGCAGATCGCGCACCCGCACAGCGTCAACGTCGCCCTGCTGAGCCGTGTACACCACACGCGAGCCATCCGGCGACACATCCGGCGACAACGCGTCAAAGGCCTCCGACGTCAGCGGCTGTCCCGCGCCGAGCAACTGCCCCATCCGCGGGTCGAACGGGAACGACCACAGGCGCACACGTTCGCGCCGCGAGACAAAGGCGAGGCGCGTCCCGTCCCGTGAGAGCTGCGGCCTCGCATTGCGATCGGACGACGTGGTCAACCGCTCGGGTCCCCGCGTCCAGGCGAGCGTCCGCGGATCGACGCCGACTTTCCAAAGGTTGTGCACGCCGCGCGACACACCTTCGAACACCAGAGCATCGCCTCGAGGCGACCAGCCGAACGCAGTGGGTGTGCCGTCGACTTCCCTGAAGCTCAAGACGCTGCGTTCGAGCTCCGCCAGCACACCGGGAGCGGTGGCCGATTGCACGATACCGGTTCCATCCAGAGCGACCGTCCAGAAGCCGGGCCCGGTGCCTGGACGCACGCCCCACACCGAGACATGCCGCGAGTCGGGATGCCACGCAAATCGAAGCGTGGTGAACCGGCCCAGAAATTCTTCGAGCACAGGTCGAGGGGGAGTGCCGTCGAGGGCCGAGAGGTACAGCTGTGCTGGACCCCAGTCCGAACGCGTAAACAGAATCGACGAGCCGTCGGGCGACCACTTCGGAGAGGTCCCGAACGGCGCAATCTCCTGGACAGCTCCACCCGTGCTCGACATCACACGAATGCCGCCGCCGGCTCCCAGTGTGGCGAACGCGAGCCGCTTGCCGTCTGGCGACCAGTCCGGTTCCACATCCGGCGACGCCGACTGCGTCAGCGCCACGGCCGGTCCACCATCCACCGGCTTGAGCCAGATGTCCTCGTACCCGGATCGATCCGAGCTGTACGCGATCCTCAACCCGTCCGGCGACCACGCTGGATCGGTCTGTACGCCCTTGTCGAACGTCAACTGCCAGAGAAGGCTCGGCGAAGAACCCGGCGCAGGTACGCCGCCGCCAACAGTCATCTTGCCGATGATGGCGCCGAGCACGACGGCTCCAACCGCGGCGAACAGCGCAGAGCGGACACCGACACGGCGCGGCGGCTGGCGCAGATTGGCCGGGCCCGCGGGAAGTGGCTCCTGAGCGGCCTCCCGCTCTTCGACCTGCGCACCGAACCGGTAGCCAGTGCCGGGTACGGTGACGATGTATCGATGCGAGCCCGGCGTGTCCTCGAGCACCTTCCGGAGCAGCGAGACCTGCTTGGTCAGATTGCTCTCCTCCACGAGCAGACCGCGCCAGGCCTCGCGAAGGAAGTCCTCCTTCTCCACGACCCGGTCGCGGTGCCGAATGAGCGTGACGAGGGTGTCGAAGGCCCTGGAACCCAGGGGAACCGCGCGACTGTCGCGAAGCAGGGTTCGATTGACCGTGTCGACCGTGAACGGAGGAAACACGAAGAAACGAGGAAGGCGATCCGGGTGAGTTACCGAATCCTGGCCCCGCACAGGCGCGATTCTACTCGAAAGCCCTAACGGTTGGGAGTCCTCCGCTATGGGAGGCATCGCATCCGGATCTTGGTGCAAGACGACCCCAGATTCGTGAGCGCTGGACTTAGGTGGCGTGCCACTCGCTGACGCACGGGCCGCCGCTGTCTGCTCGTTGAGCGGCACTCCAAGAACGGTACGACTGAATCGTACCGGAATCGTCGGAGAGCGAGTGATGTGAGTCAGGTCACCGAAATCTGCTCATCGTCGCGTGCCTCGTACTCGAGCAACGGCACGAAATTGATGGGTTGTGTTTGTCCAGCTCCGACGGCTGCATCGCGCGGCGCTCGCCCAGCGTCGCGTCAGGTCCGTTGAATTATGCGTGACGTAACGCATAACGTGTGGCATTATACACAGGGTGATCATCAGCTATCGCGACGGGCGAACGGCTGACTTCGCCGCCGGGAAGCGTGTCAAGGCGCTGGCGGGCATCGACCGTCCCGCCCGTCTCAAGCTGGATCGGGTCGAGGCGGCACACACGCTGAAGGATCTCGCGGCATTGCCCGGCAATCGCTTCGAGGCCTTGAAGGGCGACCGAAAGGGCCAGTACAGCATTCGGATCAACGACCAATGGCGGATCTGCTTTGAGTGGCCGGACAAATCGGCTGGACCAACGAACGTGGAGATTGTGGATTACCACTAGGGAGCACACATGGCACGCATGGCAATTCACCCAGGGGAGCACCTGGCCGAGGAACTTGACGCCCTGAAGATGAGTGCGGCTGAACTGGCGCGGCGGCTCAGGGTGCCCACGAATCGCGTGACGGAGATTCTGCACGGCCAGCGGGCCATTACCGGCGACACGGCGCTCCGACTCGCTCACTTCTTCGGGACGAGCGCCGAGTTCTGGCTCAACCTTCAGAGTCTGTATGAGCTACGGTTGGCCGAGGCCAAGACCGGCAAGGCCATCAAGAAACTGCCGACCCTGAAACATCTCAACGAGGCCCATGCCTGAGCGAACCGCCGTCAGCGCCGGGCGCACACGACATGTCTCTTTCTCTTCTCTGCGCCCGGCCTCGGCGACTCATCGTTCACGAGTGATCGACGTTTGCTGTGGGCGTTTTTGTGGGCGCCCGAGATAGTCAGAGCGTGAGAGAGCGTGTAAGAGGGTGACACTCATCTGATCCGCTAAACGACTGCTCTGGCAGGAATAGCATTGTTTTCCGCCGTCAAAGGCTGCAACCTGTGACACCCTTTCAAGGCCAACACACGGGTTCGAATCCCGTTGGGGACGCCATTTGCTGAGAAATACCTAGCGAAATGGCCGCACCGAATCCCCTCGACGCCAGGCCTCGCAGGGCCAACACACAATCACGCGCCCACGGAAGATCTGGCGAGCTTTCGCGGAGTCATGAAAACGACGCCAGCACTGTGGGCGCTTTTGTGGGCGCAGCTTCGTGTCAGTGCGGCCGTTCGCCGCGAACGCCGGCTTTGCGAAGAATCGTCATCATCGGACACCACTGCGTAAATGCCGATTGAAACAGGTTCAGTCCCACAAACAGCGTGAACCACAGGAAGTTGGGGTTGACGTAGATCCCCAGCAGGACACTCGCAGCCACGAAGCCGCCGGCAATCATCCGAAGCGAACGTTCGATAGTCATGATGGTTCCTCATAGTTTGGTTCAACGTGTCGGAATAAACAGCACGGGCAGTTGGCAGGCGCCGAGCACCTTCGCCACCGAATCCGTAATGCCCCACGACGGACGATCGTGGCTGGTCGCGATGACCACCAGCGACGCCCGCTGCATGACGCCGGCTTCGCATTTCGCGATCGGCCCTCCTTCGATGAGGCTGCCGCTCGCAATGGTCGCGAGGTGTTCAACGCAGGCGCGTGCGGCCGGCTCGGCATAGCCGTCCGTCCTGCACGAACGCGATGCGCTCGAAGAGCTCGCGCGCGGACGTGGTCGCCGCCCGTGTGACGAGAACAGGAATCGTCGCGGCGCGTACGACCCGCTCGGCCACCGAACCCAGCCACCAGCGTCCCGGCCCCCGGCGGCCATGCGTTCCGGCGATGATCAGGTCCGCCATCGCCGCCCCGCCGAGGATCGCGTCGACGGGAGGTTCGTCCACAACGAGAGATTCGACTTTGTATGCCGCGGCCTCGGCGGCGAACTGCGCCAGGTGATCGGCGGCGGCCGCCTGTGCCACGCGCCGCTCGGCCTCCAGTCGCGCGATCTGTTCGAGCGTGAAGTAGGGTGGTGGCTCGAACCGCTCGGCATGCAGCGCGCGGAGCCGTGCGCCAAAGGCCGACGCCACCACTCCGCCGATGGCCAGCGCTCGCGCCGACGCGTCGCCGAAGTCTACGGCCACAAGCACCGTCTTCGGCGGACACTGCCAATGGGCCGCCGGTAAGGAGCTCATGACGCGGCCTCCAGTGGCGCGGCGACAGTATTCTGGACAGTGGTTTCGTGGCGCTTCGCCATGTAGTAGAGGACAGGGACGGCCATGCGCGACAGCAGGAGCGACGCTACCTCGCCGGCCATCAGCGAAATGGCCAGGCCTTGAAAGATCGGATCGAACAGGATCACACCCGCTCCGACGATGACGGCTGCCGCGGTGAGGGCCATCGGACGGAACCTCACCGCGCCGGCGTCAACCACCGCCTGTTCGAGCGGCGCACCGTCGCGAAGCCGCAGCTCGATGAAGTCCACCAGGATGATCGAGTTGCGCACCACGATACCCGCGCCCGCGATGAACCCGATCATCGACGTCGCGGTGAAGAAGGCACCCATCGCCGCATGCGCCGGCAGGATGCCGACGAGCGAGAAGGGGATCGCGGCCATGATGAGGAGCGGCGTCTTGAACGACTGAAACCAGCCGACGACGAGCACGTAGATGAGCAGGAGCACCGCCGCGAAGGCGAGACCCAGGTCCCTGAAGACTTCGATGGTGATGTGCCATTCGCCATCCCACTTCATCGCGTAGTTGGAGGTGTCGAACGGCTGGGTCGCGTTGAACACGTCCAGCCCGTAACCCTCGGGCAGCCTCAGACGCGCGATGGCCTTGTTCATCTCGAGGATGGCGTAGACCGGGCTCTCGTTGTGTCCGGCGAGATCGCCCGTGACGTAGGTCACCGCCTGCAGGTTCTTGTGATACAGGCTCGGGTCTTCCTGCGTGCGCACGACCCGGGTAAGCTCGCCGACCGCCACGGGCTTCGTCCCGCTCAGCCGCAGCGATTGAATCGCCTCGAGACTGCGGTCGGCGCGCGGCAGACGAAGGACGATCGGGACGTCCTCGCGTGCCTGCGCATCGTGCAGCAGTCCGGCGATCTCGCCCGAGCCGGCCATCCGGACGACCGACGCCACGGCGGTCGACGACAGTCCTGCTGCCGCGGCTTTCTCACCGTCCACCACGAGCGTGACCTTCGGGTGCGGCGCTTCGACGTACCAGTCGGTATCCACGACGCCGGGCGTCTGCTCGAAGATCGCCTTGACCTGCGCCGCCACCTCCGTCCGGCGGGCCGCATCGGGCCCGTAGACTTCGGCCACC
The DNA here is from genome assembly GCA_963712905.1 of uncultured Acidobacteriota bacterium. Taxonomy (GTDB): domain Bacteria; phylum Acidobacteriota; class Vicinamibacteria; order Vicinamibacterales; family CAVVIG01; genus CAVQJU01. Next base: position 19,670 of record CAVQJU010000006.1, read on the forward strand.
AGCGTCTGGAGCACGGGTGGTCCCGGCGGGACCTCGGCCACCTGCAGCGTGGCCCCGAACGACCGGGCAATGGGCAGCAGCCGGTCGCGCACGCGCCGCGCCACGTCGTGGCTCTGCGCCGACCGCTCGCCTTTCGGCACGAGGTTGACCTGCAGGTCGGCCAGGTGCGGAGCCCGGCGCAGAAAGTAGTGACGCACGAGCCCGTTGAAGTTGTACGGCGCCGACGTCCCGACGTACTGCTCCACGTTGACGACGGTCTCGTCCTCCAGGGTGGCCGAGGCCAGGGCGGAGGCGACACGCGCCGTGGTTTCGAGGGCCGTGCCCTCCGGCATGTCGACCATCACCTGGAACTCGTTCTTGTTGTCGAAGGGCAGCATCTTGACCGTCACCAGCTCGAGCGGCACGAGCGCCATGGCGGCCAGCAGCAGCGCCGCGACGCCTGCGAGAAACAGCGCGCGCATCCGGCCGCTCGCGATGAGCGGTCCCATCACCCGCCGATAGAGACGTGTAAAGAGATCCTCCTCGCCATGGTCGTGATGGGCCGCCGGTTTCAGGAGTCGCACCGACGCCCACGGTGTGACCAGAAAGGCCACGACGAGCGAGATGACCATCGCCGCCGACGCGCCGACCGGAATCGGCCGCATGTACGGGCCCATCAGGCCGCCAACGAAGGCCATGGGCAGAATGGCCGCCACCACGGCGAGCGTCGCCAGGATGGTGGGGTTGCCCACCTCGTCCACGGCGCGAATCGTCACGGCGGCCAGTCCGTTCGACTCGCCCGTGCTCAGCTTCGCGTGCCGCACGATGTTCTCCACCACCACGATCGCATCGTCCACGAGGATGCCGATCGAGAAGATCAGGGCGAACAGCGTGATGCGATTGAGCGTGTAGCCGTACAGAAAGAACATGAACAACGTCAGCGCCAGCGTGACCGGAATCGCGATGAGCACCACCGCCGCTTCGCGCCGGCCGAGCACGAGCCAGATGAGCGCCGACACCGAGAGCACCGCGAGCAGCATGTGCCACAGGAGCTCGTTGCTCTTCTCGGCGGCCGTCTCGCCGTAGTCGCGCGTGATCGCGAGATGCACGTCGGACGGGACGAGCGTCCCTTTCAGCGTGTCGAGCTTCTGGATCACGTGGTGCGCCACGTCGATGGCGTTGGTGCCCTTGCGCTTGGCCACGGCGATCGTGACCGCCGGATGGGCGCCTCCCTCGCGTGATTGATAGGTCACATAGGCGGTGGGCTCGGCATCGCCGTCCGCGACCTCGGCGAGATCGCTCACGAGCACGGGACGGCCGCTGGCGGCGCTGACGACGACGCGACGAACATCGTCGGCCGTCCGCAGCCGGTTGCCGGCTTCGAGGCCGGTGATCTGCCCGCCCATGACGGGCCCCGACGCGGTGCCGCGCGCGTTGGTCGCGCCGATCGCGCGCTGAACCGCCAGCGGGTCCAGCCCGTAGGCGGCGAGCCGGGCTGGATCGACGTCCACCCGCAGCTGACGCGGTCGGCCGCCGATCAGCGTCACCTCGGACACGTCGGTGACTTCCGCGATGGCGTCGCGCAGTTGCGCGGCCAGTGCCCGCAGCTGGTCGTCGCCGTAGCGCGCCGACCACACCGTCACGGCCAGGATCGGCACGTCGTCGATCGAACGGGGCTTCACGATCGGGCCGATGACGCCGGGCGGGATGCGATCGGCGTTGGCCGCGAGTTTCTGATTGAGCCGGACGAGGGCCGGCTCTTCGGCCTCACCGACCCTGAAGCGGACGACCACCATCGACTGGCCGGCGCTCGAGGTCGAGTACACGTACTCGACGCCGGGCACCTCCCAGAGGAGTTGCTCCATCGGCCGCGTCACCCGCTGTTCCACGTCGGCCGGCGTCGCGCCCGGCATCTCCACGAACACGTCCACCATCGGGACGATGATCTGCGGCTCCTCTTCCCGAGGCAGCGCCACGACCGCCAGCACGCCGAGCGCCATCGAGGCCGCGATGAAGAGCGGGGTCAGCTTCGAGTGGATGAACGCCGCCGCCAGCCGTCCGGCCGCGCCGTAGGAGATCGCCATCAGCGGTCCCCTCCTGCCGCGACGCGGCGTCCATCGGTCAGCCCTGGAGGCGCCCCGACAATCACCACGTCGGACTCGGACAGGCCGGCCAGCACCTCGGTCCCGCTCACGTTCACGAGCCGGACGCGTGCGATGCCCTTCTCGACGACGAAGACCGACGTCATTTGCCCGCGGTGCACGAGCGCGCCCGCGGGCACCGTCAGCGCGCGTCGTGCCTGGCCGCTGAAATGCGCCCGGCCGAACATCCCGGAACGCAGCCCGGTGGTCTCGGGCAAGGTGATCTTGACCAGAAACGCGCGCGAGTCGGCGTCCACGGCACGGCCAATTTCCGCCACCGTGCCGCTGACGTTCGAGACCCCGCCACCCGTGCCCGAGTCGAGCGAGACGGGCACGACGGCGCCGGGTGCAATCTGTCCGATCCGCGATTCGTCCACGCGGACCTCGAGCCGGAAGCCGCGCGCCTCCACCCGCATCAGCGGCGTGCCGGGTGCCGCCATGTTGCCGGGCTCCACCATTTTCTCGGTGACCACGCCGTCGAACGGCGCCGTGATGTGGGCGAACGACTCGGTGGTGCTGGCCTCATCGCTGGCGGCTCGCGCGCTGTCCACGCCCGACACGGCGCCTTGCGCACGAGCGGCGGCGCCGGCGGCCCGCGCCTCAGCCGCGCGCAGCGCGCCGGTGGCGTCGTCGAGCTCCTGCGCCGTGGCGGACCGCTTGGCGTTCAGGCCGGCAATACGTTCGTGCGTCGCGCGCGCCAGCGCGAGGGCAGCGTCGGCCGCCTGTTGCTCGGACGCCGCGGCGCTGACGGCTTGATCAGCCGCCAGCGCGGCCGCGCGAGCGCTTCGCGCGTGGGCGGCAAGGTCGCTCCCGTCGAGGACGACCAGCACCTGGCCCGCACGCACGCGATCGCCCGGCGCCACGCGGACCTCGCTGACCGGCGCCAGGATGCGCGCCATGATCGTGGCGGTCGTCCGTGCCTGCACCACGCCCCCGGCCTCGAACGTGTCGGCGGCTTCAGCCATGGCGATGGTCGCGACCGTGACGGGAATCGGCGCCTCCGCCTCGGCGGGTCTCGTCTTCGTGCCACTCGAACAGGCCGGCAGAACGAGGCCTGCGAAGCCGGCCATGACGAGGGCGAGGCCGCCAGCCAGCAATGAATGTCTTCTCGCCATGTTGGTCATCGCCTTCCCAAGGTCCGTTCGAGCGCCGCTGTTTGTGTGAGAACAGCCACCTGCGCCGCTGTTTGTTGTGTCTCGGCCTGCACCACGGCTTCGGCCGCACGGAGCAGCGACGCCACGTCGGTCAAGCCGGCCTCATAGCGATCGCGGATGATGCGCCGGCTCTCGCGCGCCTGCTCCACGGCGGCGCGGCCGACCGTCTCGCTGGCACGGGCTGCCTCGAGCCGGGCGACGGCAACGTGTACGTCGAGGCGGGCGGCGGTCTCGGCCTTCTGACGTTCAGACGCGCGGCGCGTCGTCTGTTCGCGCGCTTCGGCGAGCCGCGCCTTGTCGGCGAAGCCATGAAACACGTTGATGCGCGCAACGGCTCCCACGACCCAGCTCGAGGTTTGCGCGTTCCAGGCACCACCGTTGAATTCCCAGCCGCCCTGCGCCGCCACCTGGGGCAAAAAGGCGCCGCGCGCCGCCGTCTCCGTCGCGCCGGCGAGCTGTTGCTGCAGCGCCGCGAGCTTCACATCGGGCCGGTTCTTCAGCGCCTCGGCTTCGAGCGATGCGAGATCCGTCGCATCGATCGCCACCGCCCTCGGGAAACGATCCAGAACAAAGACCTCGCCCAGTGGTTCGCCGATCAACTGGTTGAGTTGCGCGCGGGCAATCCGTTCATCCGAGGCAGCACGAATCTGCTGTTCGCGGGACCGGGAGACGTAAACGTCGAGTTGCAGGACGTCGGCGTCGGTCACCAGCCCCGCGTCGCGCCGGTTTCCCGCCAACTCGCGGTCGGCGCGCGCAGTCTCGGCGGCCGCGGCGGCAGACTGGCTGGCGGCCGCCGCGACAAGGACGCGCCCATAGGCCTCGGTCACGCTGGCCGCCAAATCGTGGTCGACCATCGTGCGACTGGCTGTCGCGATGTCGTGGCCGAGGCCCGCTGCGGTGACGTTCGCCTTGGTGGCGCCGTCAAAGAGTGACTGCTCGACCATGACCCCCGTCCGGAAGTTGTTGACGGCATCCGGATGATTGAGCGCGTCGAGCGCGAAATCGGCGGCCGTAAACTGCCGCTGGGCCAGCAGTGAGCTGAACACGAACACGGGCTGATTGCCGCGCTGCCACGACTCCGCGACGTCCACCTTGGGCCAGTAGCCGGCCCGAGCCTGCGTGACGCGCTGCGCCGCTTCGCGCTCCGCGGCCGCGGTACTAGTGGCATCCGGGTTCTGGGCGCGGGCGCGGGCGATGGCCTCCGGCAGGGTCAGCGGAGTCTGGCCCACCGCGGGCGCAGCCAGCGCGAGCGCGGCCAGGAGGACGCAGATCGTAGGGCGACGTATCATCTCAGTAGTAGAGATTCATGAAACAGAAAATGGTGACAAAGGCGGCTGCCCGCACGCGTGTCACCAAAACCCAGCGGCTGAATCCTCTCCATGAGAGGGTGGCGGCGGATCCCGAGCGGGACGAGTACACGGACCTCGTGCGATCGGCCGCGACTGGCGATGCGGCGGCCCTGGACCGCTTACTGATGCGCGCACAGGAAGTCGCCTGGCGTTTCAGCACATCCGTGTGCGGGCATGCCGACGATGCCGAGGACGCGATGCAGGAGGCCTTGATCAAGACGTACCGCTACGTCGGACGCATCCGGGAGCCTGGAGCGTTCCGGCCCTGGCTGTATCGCACGGTGCGCAACGCCTGTCTGATGGGCCGGCGGAAGAAAGTCGGCGAGCCGACGCGCCTCCAGTCGCTCGATGAGGTACTGCCCGGCCCCGATGGTCCGCGGCGTCCGGACGTGCCGGATCCCGGAAAGAGTCCGGAACAACTGGCGGACAACGCCGGGCTCCGGCGCCGCCTGCGAAGGGCGCTCCGCACGTTGCCCGGGCCCTACCGCGCTATCGTGTTCCTGCGAGAGATGGAAGGCTTGTCGACGCGAGAGGTCGCGAAGGTGATGGGGATGTCCGAAGACAACGTCAAGACGCGCCTGCACCGGGCTCGTGTCCAGCTCCAGGCAAACCTGGAGAGAGGCGCGAAATGACCGCCGCGGCCCGCCCGTCCGCGCGCTGCCGCGCACTGCTGCTGGAGGTGTCGCGCTATCTGGACGGCGACCTCACGCCTGCTCGTCGCCGGACGATCGAACGGCACATCACGACGTGCGGGTGCTGCGGGACAATGGCCGCGCGCTTGCGAACGACCGTGGCCGCCTGCCGCGCCGAGGGAAAGCAGCGGCCGCCCCGCGACGTGATGTCGCGCGCGGCGAAGCGGATCCGGATGCTGGTTACGAGAGGGGCGCCGCGGCAAGTCGCGAGCGCCAGGCATCGCCGCGCCGGCAAGCAATGACCGACATCTGCGGGTCGGGCAGCTCGCCGAGCACACGGGCGTCAGTGTCGATACGATTCGGCAATCACGGAGCACGCCACCGGCGACTCCGTCAGCGTGCAGAAGTGACGCTGGAGCGCCGTCGATCCGTGCTGTACGCTCGGCTCCGCTGGACGGCCGTGCTCAATGACGGCGTGCACGTCTCGTCCTGCCGAAGGTTCCACGCATGAGCAATATTCGCCAACGCGGCACTCTGAACCGAATGCAGCTGCGAGCAATCGATTCGGAGAAACTGCAGTGTCGAGTCTCCCCTACTGCTTGTCGTAGACCCTCACGTTGTAGATTGATTGACCGGCCGCGTTGACGCCCTTCGTTGTAATGGTCATCGTCTTGCCATCCTTCGTTAGAACGTTAGTGGAGGTCAAAACGATTTTTCCGGCCTTCTTGCGAATAACCTCGTACTTCTCGGCACTGATGGGTTTCCAGGCGGTGGTTTCGTAATCGGCGTTCGGGGTGGCGTGGTCCCTGCCATCGAAGTTGATAGCCAGATTGTTCATATCCGGATTGATCGGCTTGCCTGACGCGTCGATGCCTTGCAACAGCGCAGTCCAATGGGGTCCTGCCGACTGAAACGTCAGGGTCTGTTTCTTAGGCGGCGGACCGGGGCTGAAGGTGGATTGTGCCAAGTTGAGTTCCCACGTTCCGACGCGGGGCTCGCCTTGCGCCGCGGCCCCTGACACGACAACCACCAGGAGGACGACCGAGACGACCCACATGTCGAACGAGACGTTGAGTGCCTTCATCACGTGCCTCTCTTCCGTTCCTGGGATGAACCCCAAGCGCTGTTGTCTGAGAATTGGCCGCCCCTCCTTGAGCGAATTGGTCACGAGTCATGTCGGGTGTGTTACCTGCCAGCGGGAGCGGCCCGCTTGAGATCGTTGTAGATCGCCTCCACGAACATCGCGCCCGTGTAGTCCGGATTGGAATACAGTCCGTCGTACTCCAAGGTGACCTTCGCCGCCTTGATTTGCTCGAGCGATTTTCCGGCCTTCATCGCGTCGCGCACGCGGTCGCGGACGATGGTCGCCATGTCGCGGTACTCGACCACGTCGGACTGATTGCTGATCCGGCCGTGGCCGGGAATGATGCGGGTGCCACCCTGTTGGTTGAACTCGGCCACCGCGACGTCGATGACGTGGTTCAAGACGTCCAACACACCTTGCATCGTGCCGCCCCTCGTCGGGTCGAACCGCGGATACGACGTCGTGCTGTACGCATCTCCGGTCGCGATGACGTCGGATCGGCGAAACCAGACGATGGCGTCGCCATCGGTGTGCCCCGGCGCGTGCTGCAGCTCGATCGGCTCGTGATTGAAGAAGATCTTCTGCTTCTCCCCCGCAAACGTGTCGGTCGGCCACAACGCGTGCGGCACCGGCGATGGGCGGCCGGTCGGCGCGCTCATTCGGTTGAGCGCCTTCTCGTGCGCGAAGATCTGCGCCTGCGGGGCGTCGGTGAAGGCGAGGTTGAACAGCGGCGTGCCGGTCTTGGCCAGCTTCTCGTTCCCGCCGATATGGTCAGCGTCCGTGGTCGTGTTGACGATCGCCTTGATGGGGACGCTCGTGAGCTTTCTGATCTGGGTGAGCACGTCGTCGCTGACGTCCAGCCGTCCCGAATCTACGAGGAAGACGCCCTGATCGTCAATCTGCGCAGCGATGTTGCCGCTCCTTCCGGTGGAGATGAGAAACACGCTCCCCTGGACCGGAAGCAACTCGACGGGGGCATCGTCCAGGTTCGGACGGCCCGGCCGGTATTTCATCTGGTCCGGCGTCAGCACGGATTGCGCGCCCGCCGCCACACCCAGCACCAGGACGCTCATCGCGAATGCTGCCACGGCCGACTGACGTGGACGAAGTATCATGGACGTCTCTAGGGCCTGGCCCGCAGCCGCTCGATCGTGATCTGGTACTCGGGATAGGTGGTATTCGCGCCGCCCCGAGTGGCATCGAACGGGATGCCATATTTCTCCGCAGGCTCGGTGTGACGGGTGCCCAGCGGATAGTGCGGCACCCAGCCGACGACCTTGCCCACCAGCTCGTCCACCGGCTCCCACGGCAAGGCCTGCGCGACGCTCTGGTTCGGATTGAGCACCCATGTCTGCGTGCGGATGAACGGTTCTTCGAGATAGATCGGATCCTCGATCATGGTGACGCTCGTCAGCAGCGTTCCGTGGCGGAAGAAGTGTTCGGTCATGACGCTGTACGGACTCGTGTACACGCCGACTTTCTGAATGACGCCGAGCTTCATGTGCGTCGTCGTGACCGTGAGTTCGCCCTCGTGGAAGGTGCCGGTCGAGAAGCCGGCCCACGTGTGCTCCGCGTGTTCTGAAGGGTGGGGCCGGCCGTCGAGCCAGATCGTGCGATCGGCACGGCCGAACACGCCGACAAGTCTCAACGCGATGAGCCGATCCGTTACTGGATCTCGCACCTCGCTGATGCGAATATTCGGGCCCTCGCCGCGCATCGCGTACTGCGCCGGATGCGCCTGCGTCTGTCGCTCGGGTTGCGACAGGACATCGGCGTCCCAGCTCTCCGCCATCTGCCGGGCGGCGGCGTTGATCGGCAGTCCGGTGTAGTCGCCAAGAAAACCGCCGGCACCGCGATAGATCGCGTCCTCGTGCACCTGCGCGGCCCATTCACCGGCCAGATCAATCACGGGGCCCGGGGGTGCGTTCTGGGCGAGAACCGTCACCGGCCCCAGACATGTCGCGAGGACCAGCCATCCGATTCCGATGGTGAGCGCGGGCCACTGCCGTGTTCGACGCACGCGTCCTCCTCGCTGTCAGATCTTCACGTAGGTGAGGCCCCGCTCCTGGACCAGACCCATCGCCATGACGTGCGATGGTACCAGGCGCACGCCCGGGTTCAACCCTGCGAGCAGATCGGCACGCACCTCGGCCACCGACAGCTGCCGCGGCGCCGCCAACTGCTGGGCAATGCCGGTCAGCGCGATGTTGCACTGCCAGAAGATCGTGCCCCGCGCCTGCAGCGACTTGACGCCCATCGTGCTGTCGTCCATGAAGACGTTGCGGACGGCCGGCTTCATCGTCACCGGGTCGATGATCTTCGACCGCTCACCAAGCGCGTACTTTTCCCAGAGCCGGTCGGAGGCGTTGATGGGAAAGGCGTGGCCCGAAATGCCCACGACCGTCTTGACTTCAGGGAATTCGAGCTTGTACACGTCGCGAAACGCATCCATGTAGTTTCTCGGAAAGCGCAGCGCGCGAGGCTCGACCGCGAGATCCACATCGGCCAGGTCGAAGACCTGCTTGTGCTGGGCCTTCAACTCATCCATCCACCGCAGGTCCCATGTCTGGACTGACGCCGCCGGGGCTTGCGCCGCCGCCTCACGTCCGGCCGCGTGGATCACGGCCACGCCGGCGAGCGAGGTCAACACCGACATGAACGTTCGGCGGCTTCGATCGGAATGTATCGCCATGCTGGTCTCCTGCTTCAGCCGATCCGCACCTTGCGCGGGAACTGCGAGTTGTCTTCGAGGAACGTCTTCTTCCGAGCCAGATCGGCGACCGTCGGCTGCACGACGCCGTTCGCGTCGGTCGCGCGCGACACCAGAGTGTGCTCACCCGGCGTGGCACCGTCCCAGCGATACGTGAACAGCTTCCACGAATGCTGCGTGTTGGCGGGATCGAGCGTGGCCCGCTGCCACGCCCCGCCGTCAATCTGCACTTCGACCGACTTCAGCGGCGTGCCGTCGTTCAGCACGAAGCCCAGGACCTGGTGCGCGCCGGCCGTTCGCCTGACGCGGGCGATCACGGACTTCAGCTGCAGCCGTGTGACTTCCGTCTCGACCCATTGGGTCTCGGGGTCGGTCTCCCCTCCCGAGCCGCCCACGGTGCGCACCGTCCGGTACCAGCGAGCCTGGAAGTTGCCGAGGAACCGATCCTCCTGCAGGTGCACTTCCGACAGCCACTTCACGTTGGCGACACCGTACCAACCCGGCATGATGAGCCGGAGCGGAAACCCGCTGTCGCGCGTCAACGGCTGACCGTTCAGCGCATAGGCCAGCAGCGGCTCCGGCTTCATCGCGTGCTCGAGCGTGATGCTGCGCGCGAACTGCTGTTCGACCTTGAACGTCTGCTGACGGAACACCACGTCTTCCTTGCCGCGGTCGGTCCCGAAGAAGACCACTTCCCGCGCCCGGTCGCCCACACCGGCCCGCTTGAGCACGTCACGAAGGCGTACGCCCGTGAACCGGCCGTTCGACGAGAGCCCCTGCATCGCGCGCGGGCTGTTGCCGGAGCATTCGTAGCCGTTGACGAGATCCACCGACTTCATGGCCTTGAGATCCGCCAGCGGCAACTCGATCGGCTTGTCGACCAGACCCGTGAGCTTCAGGCGGTACGCGGCCCCGTCGATTTCGGGCTTGTTGTAGTGCTGGATGAAGAAGAACTGATCGTTCGGCGTGATGAGGCCGTCGATCTTCCGGATGTCGAGAAACCGGTTCGCGCCCGTGGGATTGATCGGGTTAAACGTGGCCGGGATGTCCGTGAACGGCACGTCCGCCTCACCTTGAGCCAGGGCCGGCAGCGCCCATTCCGGCACCAGCGCCAGCACACCCGCCGCCACCAGGCCTCGCTTCAGCGTTTCTCTACGGGTCAGCTGATCTGCCATCGTCTGCTCCTTGCCTATTTGGCCGGCTCCTGGATGAGCCGCTCGATCAAGTCGCGCATTTCCCGCTTCTGCCGCACATGCTCCTCACCGGTCGCCGCACTCGCGAAACCGGCGTGCACGCGCCTGACGCGCCCGTCACGTCCCAGAACAATCGTGGTGGGATAGACGGCGAAGTTGACCAGTTGTGGCAGCTTCTGGGCGACCTCGCTCTCCTGGTTGGTCCCCGGCACGAGGATCGGGAACGGGACGGCGTAGCGCCTGATGAAGGCGAGCATACGCGGGCGGGCGACCGCCAGCGTCGCATCGTTCTCGAAGAACAGGCCCACGATCTCCAGGCCTCTCGCATGGTAGTCCTTGTAGAGCTCGGCCAGGAACGGCACTTCGTCGTGGCAATTCGGGCACCAGGTCCCGCCGATGGTCAAGACGACCACCCGCCCTTGAAATATCGAGTCCGTGTCCCGGACCATCTTCCCGTCGAGATCCGGTCCGAAGAAACGAAAGCGTTCGGTCGGATCCGTCACGCTGGTGAAGCGCGACAGGTCCGGGGGCTCGGGGATGCCCTTCGCGCGCGCTTCGCTCGTACGCGCGGCGAGATAGGTCGACTTTCGATCGAGCGTCACGCTGAGTGTGCCGTCGGCGTTGGGCTGGGCCTCGAAGAGCAGCGGCCGCTCCCCGGCGAAGTGGCTCATCACCAGCCGGCCGTCGCTCCAGTGGCCGACCAGCGTCCCGGTGTCGCCCGATGTTCTGAGAATCGCGCCCGAGACTTCGGGACCGGATTGCCGGAGATACAGCCGCCACGACACGTCAAGCTTCGACCCGTCGTCGGCGGTCCGATACATGGCCCAATTGCCCTCGACCCGAGGGACATCGGTTTCCGTCACCGGCACGGGCGCAAACCGTTGCGCCCGAAATACCTGCGGACGTGCGCCGGCGCGTTTGTTGCGATACGTGCCACGGAGCTCATCGCCTTCGAGCGTCGCTTCGAGCGTCGTATTGAGGAAATCGTACTCGAGCCTCAGCGTGCCGTCCTCGAGGCTCCCCGACGTCGAGCCCACCTTGCGATCGCCCTCGAAGAAGAAGCCTTGGACGTGGTCTTCGTTCTGCGCGATCTCGAAGCGGAATGGGACCTCTGCGTTATTGGCCACGATGACCGCGTCCCACAAACCGGACAGGGTCCGGGCGGGCGTCCGGGAGCACCCGGCCGCGAGGAGGGCCAGCGTGAACGCGCAGGCGACGCCGGAAGTACCGAGCCTAGGAGCGCACATCGTCTCGCGCTAGTGTAGTGCGAGTGTTACTATGGCGCAGGTTTTTGACCGCGGCTGCGCATCTCCGAAAGACCGTTAAGAAGGCCATGCGTCCACGCTCCCGACCAACGGCGTGTACTCGGCCACGGCGTACCTGCCTACATCAACGGCATCGTCGGCGAGCACGACGTGCTCGATCAAACGACACTGCCACGCGTCAAGATGCCGAACCGTGAGGGATTCGTCCCGGACACGCGGCCAGACACCGGCACGAAGCCCGCGACTCGCCGCCACGGGCGGTAAAGTGCGCCGGAAGCTCGGGCACGGACTGAGCAAAGGCACCGTCGATCACAGGACCACTGGAGGCGGACCCTGAAGCCAAGCGCTGATGTTGGCCCTGACTTTGCGTTCTTTCGAAGTACCTACCTGATGCTGAAGTGGGCCGAGGAGGAATGACCGTGCGATATATCCGACTGTATTCCGACAATGGCGGTGAGACCCATTTTGCCGACACCGAGCTCGCGCTCGATGAGATCGATTACCGGCCGCCTGCCCCACTCCTGTTCGTGTCGCACGCCTTCGCCGCCGGCGGCCTGCAGTTCATCAAGCTACCGGGCGGCTGGACAGGCGAGGTTCATCTGCCCAAGCGGCAGTTCCTGATCTGCCTGGACGGCCACCTCGAGGTCACGGCCAGCGACGGCGAGAAACGGTCGTTCGGGCCCGGCGCCTGTGTCCTGATGGAAGACGTCGACGGGAAAGGCCACCGCAGCCACGTGCGCAGCGGACACGACTGCGTGGCGGCCGTGGTTCCGATCGATTGAACACAACGGAGGTTGTCATGCAGACAACACGGTACGGATTGAAAGTGGCTGTAGACGTCCCCTATGACGTGGCGGTGGCACGAACGACCGATGCGCTCAAGGGCCAGGGGTTCGGCGTGTTGACCACGATCGACGTTCAGCAGACGCTCAAGGCCAAGCTGGATCGCGACTTCCGCAAGTACGTGATCCTTGGTGCGTGCAACCCGCCGTTGGCGGATCGCGCGCTGCACGCAGAACTCGACATCGGTCTCCTGCTGCCCTGCAACGTGATCGTCTACGAGACCGGTGCCTCGTCGAGCGTCGTCGCCGCGATGGCGCCCCTCACGGCGCTCGGTATCGTGGGCGACAATCCGGCGCTCGCTGGCGTGGCGCGCGAAGCGGATCAGCGGCTCCGGGCGGCACTGTCTCAATTGGAGGCAAAGTAACGCGTCGTTCCGCGAGCCGATGGGCTTCCGGCTGAGGTTTCGGCCAATACCGTCGCCAAGAGGTGCCGGAAATACGAAGAGGCCGTGAGGTCTCTACGGAATTTTCCCCGCTCGGCCGGAGCCTTTCCCGAAACGGCGCCGCCGCCCGCGGCGAATCCACCTGTTCCTCGCCTGTCTTGTGCGGCCCTGACTTTGCGTTCTTCTCACATGACGGCTTCATGCTGAGGCTGGTCGACTTGCAAGGATGGCTTTTATGAACCTCAAAGCTGTTGGATTTCTCGTCGGGGTCACCTCGCTGGCGGTCGTATTGTCGGCAGGCGACCTCCTCGCGCAGGGGCGCGGGAGCGGGGGGCGAGGCCCCAATTACAACCTGGCCACCGAGATCACCGTCACCGGAACGGTGCAGGACCTGAAACCCGGCCCGCAACAGGGTATGCACGTCATGCTCAAGACGGCGGACGCGACACTGGAACTCGCCCTCGGTCCGTCTTGGTACCAGACGGAGAAGAAGTACGAGATTGCGAAGGGCGATCAACTCACTGTCATCGGTGCGAAGACCACAGTCGAAGGTCATGACGTGCTGCTCGTGCGCGAAATCAAGAAAGGTTCCGAGACGATGACCTTCCGCGACGCCAAGGGCTTCCCGATGTGGGCCGGGCGCGGTCGCTAGTAGCGAACGGCGCTCCTGCCCCTCGACGGAATCAGTAGACTGGGATCGATCATGAGCACGCAGCCGTCGGCCCCGGTCGTGCCATCGGCGGGCGCGGACGTTCACGCCGGTCTCTCGAGCGAGCAGGTCGAGGCTCGGCGACGACAGTACGGGCCGAACGAGGTCCTCGAGAAGAAACCCCACGCCCTTCTCACGTTTCTGGCGAAGTTCTGGGGCCTCTCGGCCTGGATGCTCGAGGCGATCGCCGTGCTGTCGTGGACGCTCCACCGATACGCAGACCTGGCGATCGCGACCGCGCTGCTCGTCTTGAACGCCGTCATCGCCTTCGTCCAGGAGCGACGAGCCGAGGGCGTCGTGGACACGCTTCGCCGCCGCCTGCAAGTGAACGCTCGCGTGCTGCGGGACGGTCACTGGCAGACGATGCCCGCACGGGAGCTGGTTCCGGGCGACGTCATCCGCATCCGGCAGGGTGACGTCGTCCCGGCCGACATCCGGCTGATTACAGGCACCCTCAGCGTCGATCAGTCGGTGCTCACCGGGGAATCGCAGGACGCCGAGAAGGCCGCCGACGCCACGGTGTACTCCGGGTCTGTGATTCGTCGTGGCGAGGCGACGGGCCTCGTCACCGCCACCGGCGCGCGCACGTACTTTGGACGCACCACCGAGCTCGTGCAAATTGCGCGACCGACACTCCACGCGGAGGCACTGGTCGCGTACCTCGTCCGCTGGCTGTTCGTCATCGTGGGCGCCGTCGTGCTGGTCATCGTGGGGCTCGCGATCGCGCGCGGCATCCCGCTCGTGGACGTGCTTGCCGCTCCTGCTCGCGCTGCTGCTTGGCGCCGTCCCCGTCGCTCTGCCGGTGATGTTGACCGTGAGCATGGCCGTCGGCGCGCGCGAACTGTCCGCATCCGGCGTCCTGGTCACGCGATTGAGCGCGACCGAGGACGCCGCCGCCATGGATGTCCTCTGCGTCGACAAGACCGGGACCATCACGGCCAACCATCTCGCCGTCGCGCGGGTGATCCCGCTCTCCGGGTTCACCGAGGAGGACGTGCTGCGCCACGCCGCGTACGCGTCGGAAGCGGCGAACCAGGATCCCATCGATCTGGCGATCCTCGCGGCTGCGCGTGATCACACGAAGATGCCCAGCGAGATTGCCGTGCTGAGCTTCGTCCCGTTCGATGCCGCGCGCCGGCGAACCGAGGCTGTGGTGCAGTCAGACGGACGGCCGATGCGTGTCGTCAAAGGCGCGGTCGACATCGTCGCGCAAGTGTGCGCGCTCGATGTCTCGGCCACCGCCGCGCTCGACGCGAAGGCGCGCGAGCAAGCGGATCACGGCTACCGCACGCTCGCCGTCGCACGCGGATTCGATCCGTCGGCGCCGGAACCGGTGGGCCTCCTCTGCCTGTACGATCCCCCGCGCGCGGACGCCTCGGCCCTCATCACGGCGCTGCGCGGCCTGGGCGTGGCCGTCAAGATGTTGACCGGCGATGCCCTGCCGGTCGCGACCGAGGTCGCGAGACAGGTCGGTCTCCAGAAGATTGCCGCGGCATCGAAGGCAGACGCCTCCGTGCACGGAGGTGTCGATCCGGCCACCCAGATCGACGCGGTCGACGGCCTCGCCGAGGTGTACCCGGAAGACAAATACAAGGTCGTCAAGTATCTTCAGGCGGCGGGCCACGTCGTCGGCATGACCGGCGACGGCGTGAACGACGCGCCCGCGCTTCGACAGGCCGAAGTCGGCATCGCGGTGGCCAGCGCCGCGGACGTGGCCAAAGGCGCCGCCAGCGTCGTCCTCACCAGCGAGGGTCTTTCCGGCATCGTGACGCTGGTGCATGAAGGACGCATCGTGTATCAACGCGTGCTCACGTGGATCATCAACAAAGTCAGCCGGACGATTCTGAAGTCGGCGTTCGTCGCGATCGGGTTTCTGGTGACCGGCCGGCTGGTCATGTCCGCGCTCGGGATCATCGTGCTGGTCTTCCTGACCGATTTCGTCAAGATTGCTCTGTCGACCGATCACGTCGAAGGCTCGCCACGGCCCGAGACGTGGGACATGAGAACGCCGGTGCTGGTCGGCGCCGCGCTCGGTGTGCTGATGGTTGGGGAGACGCTCGCGTTGCTGTGGGTCGGCTGGCGGCTGTTCGATCTGGGAAACCACGAGCCCCTGCTCCAGACGTTCAGCTTTCAGATGCTCTTCTACTTCGCGCTCTTCTCGATCGTGTCCGCCAGAGAGCGCCGGCACTTCTGGACGTCATGGCCGAGCGGCACGCTGATCGCCGCCCTCTGTCTCGACGGCGTCGCCGGCACGGTGCTGTCGGTCGTCGGCATTCCCGGGCTGATGCCCGTGCCGTGGCACCAGACCGTCTTCGTGCTGGTCGCGGCCATGATCTGCTCGCTCGTCATCAACGATTTCGTCAAGGCGGCGTTGTTCAGAAGAACAGCGGCCTGCCTGACGTGGGATTCGATACCGTTGGAGGCCCTGTATGTCGTTTCGCCGGATTCTGATCGCCCTCGATGACAGCGCGATCGCGGCGCACGCCGTGGAGGTCGGCCTCGAGCTCGCCATCTCGCTCAAGGCCCAGGCGGCCCTCGTCTATGTGGTCGATCCAGCGCCGGCGTTGCAGACGGACAGCGGCATTCCGGCCGCCGAGTGGCTCGCGACGTTGAAACGAGAAGGTCAAGCGTTTCTCGCCACTGCAGCGCAGCGGACCGGCGAGCCACCGGCGTGGCAGTTTCTGCGCGAAGGGAAACCGGCTGACCAGATTCTCGCGGTGGCGCGTGAATGGGAAGCCGATGTCATCGTGATCGGCACACACGGACGATCCGGCGTCTCTCGACTCGTCCTCGGCAGCACGGCGGAGTCGGTCGTGCGGCACGCATCGTGCCCGGTTCTCGTCATCAAGCCGCACGCCTGACAGGTTTTCGTATGAAACAGGGTCCTCTCGCATGAGCGGCATATGAGACGACGAGACTTCCTGACCTGGATGGGCATGGGATTGGCGGGAGCGACTGGCGCTTCGTCTCGCTGCCAGACCCGCAACGGAGCCGAGACGGCCGGGCTGCCGGGACGTGACACGGCGCCGTCGTTCACGCCGGATGTCGAGATCGCTCTCACCGCGGCACCGAGTGCGGTCCAGATTCTGCCTGGTGCGCCGACACGAGTCTGGGCCTACTCGGCCAGCGTGGTCAAAGGGCCGCCGAGTACGATCCAAAGCATCCCGGGCTCGTACCTCGGTCCGAGCATTCGACTGCAGACGGGACAGAAAGTTCGGGTCCATTTCGCGAACCAGCTGCCAGAGCACACGATCGTGCACTGGCACGGGCTGCACGTGCCGGAGCGGATGGACGGTCATCCCCGCTTCATCATCCCGAATGGGCAGAGCTACGTGTACGAGTTCGAGGTGATCAATCGCGCCGGGACCTACTGGTACCACCCGCACCATCACGATCGGACCGGTCCACAGGTGTACAACGGGCTCGCCGGACTCCTGCTCGTGTCTGACCCGAAGGAAGCCGCGCTGGGCCTGCCGTCGGGAGCGCAGGAGATCGTGTGCGTCCTTCAGGACCGGACGTTCGACGCAGACAATCAACTCGTCTACGGATCAAGCATGCCGATGGAGTCGATGAACGGATTTCTCGGAAATCGGGTGCTCGTGAACGGTCAGACGCAGCCTTCGTTGTCGCTGGCGACGCGAGCCTATCGGCTCCGTCTGCTCAACGGTTCGAATTCCCGCGTGTACAAGCTCGCGTGGGGCGACGGCACGCCCGTGACCGTCATCGGCACCGATGGAGGCCTGCTGGAGCAGTTGCTGCGGCGACCGTATCTCACGCTGGCTCCCGGAGAGCGCGCAGACGTCATACTCGACCTGAGCCGACATCCCGTCGGCACGAACCTCCAGCTCCAGAGCCTGGCGTTTCCCAGCGCGCCGTTCGAAATGGGAATGGGTATGGGCCGGGGTATGCGGCGCGGCATGGGAAGGATGGGGGGCACGTCGCGGCAGACGTCAGCGGCGAACGGCGCGCCGTTCTCGATTCTGACAATTCGGGTGCAGCGTCGCGAAACCTCGAACTTCGAGCTGCCAGCGACCCTCTCGACGTTCGACGCCTCGTGGCAGCGGGACCAGACCGAACCGTCGGTCCGACGACTGACGGTACAGTTCGGCCGGATGCAGTGGCTCCTGAACGGGAGCACCTTCGAGATGGACGCAGTCGCCCCCAATGAGACCGTGTCGCTCGATGCGAAGGAAGTGTGGGAGTTCGACAACTCCGGGCCTGCGATGATGGGTATGCGCCTGGCGCACCCGCTCCATCTGCATGGCCGGCAATTCCGCGTCCTCGACCGGCAGATCGATCCGAGGTTCGCCAGAGATGGCGATTCTCTCCGCGAGGGGTTCACCGACGACGGCTGGAAGGACACAGTCCTGGTGATGCCTGGGGAACGTGTGCAGATCCTGGTCCATTTCACCGGCTACCCCGGGATGTTCTTATATCACTGCCATAATCTCGAACACGAAGACATGGGCATGATGAGGAACTACCGGGTGGTGGCGCGGGCGGGTTGATCGTTCCCTTCAAACAATCGTTCTCGACCGTCCGTGGCGATCCTGTCTCGCCGTTCAGACGGAGACGGGGTTCGCCAGTTCCGCTGCGATCGAGCGGCATCGATCAACATGGTCCCCGCCCATCCATAGACGTTGTGGGCCGAGACCACCGCGCGCATTGATCGCATCCGGTCACGTTGCTCGGCCGGCGCCATCGCCAGCGCGGCGAAGAGCGTGTCGGCCACGCCGTCGAGGTCGTACGGATTGACGACGAGAGCCTCCGTCAGTTCCCGAGACGCACCGGCAAAGCCGCTGAGCACCAGCACGCCGCGTTCATCGTCGCGCGCCGCCACAAACTCCTTGGCCACCAGATTCATGCCGTCGTGCAGGCTGCTGACGTAGCAAATGTCTGCCGCCCGGTAGTACCGGAAGATCTCGGGCGGCTGGCAGTGTCGATTGATGAACACAACGGGTGGACGGCCGCCGGCGCCAAACCGCGTATTGATGCGATCGACGCATCCGCGAATGCGATCACCAAACTCCCGGTAGCGGTCTATCCGTACGCGGCTCGGCGACGCGATCTGGACGAAGACGGGCGGCGCTTCGCTCTTTGGCCACCGCTCGAGCACTCTCTCGAGCGTGAGCAACCGCTCTTCGATACCCTTGGTGTAGTCCAGACGGTCAACCGAGACCACAACGCGCGCGTCCAGGCCGACGTCCAGATCGCGACGCACTGTCTCGCGGCATTTTGAGACGCTCGGCGACGCCAGAGCCCATTTACTGGGCCATTCAATCGAGATTGGATAAGGCCGTACGGCCGTTGTGTGACCTTGGTGCGCAATCGCCATGGTTTCCCGGTCGACGCGCGATTCCAGGGTCCTGTCGACCGTCTCGAGGAAATTGTGGCAGTGCGACGATGTTTGGAGGCCGACAATGGTGCTTCCGAGCAGCCCGTCCAGCAGATCGTCCCGATAGGGGCAAATGGCGAAGCGCTCGGCGTTCGGCCAGGGAACGTGCCAGAAGGTCAGGATTGTTGCCCGCGGGAAGCGGTCGCGCAACATGCGCGGAACGAGCGCGAAATGGTAATCCTGTACCAGCACCAGTGGTTCGTCCGAACCGGCTTCGTCGGCGACGGCATCGGCGAAGCGCTGATTCACGCGACGGTAGTGCGCCCAATCGTCACGTCGGAAAAGCGGTTGCGCATGCGCCCGGTGACAGAGCGGCCAGAGCGCTTCATTGGCAAACCCGTCGTAATACCCACGCTCTTCGTCATCGGTCAACCACACTCGTTTCAAAACGTACGAGCCGCCATCGGCGGACACCGTTACCCGACCGTTCGAATCGGAAGCCTGTCGGTCGGCCGTCCCGCTGCCATGAGCCACCCAGACACCTGAACAGACCCGCATGACGGGCTCGAGTGCCGTTACCAATCCACTGACGGCGTGTTGAGGCGCGATACCGTCGCCGGTATGGATCAGGGGCTCCCGATTCGAGACGACTATCAGCCGCTGCCCAGGCAGGCGTTCACGCATGACCTGTTTGAGCCGTGAGGCGGTCCAGGGTTCAGCGTCGCCTGGCGCGAGGCGGGCGCCCTGTCGGGCACGAAACGCGGCGCTCATGACCGTTCCAGCCACCGTCGCCATCCCCAGCGCCAAGCTCGTAAGACGCCAGGGGCGGACCAGCACCGGCGTGAGCGTTCTGGCCATCGCACCCGTCACTCTCTCGCGTCATCGCGCGGTTTCGCTCCGTCACTCCAGGCGCCCGATTGCCGCCAGACGGCCCACTGCTGAAAGGCAAACGTGCACAGACCGACGATGCCGTTGACGATTACGAGGAACATATCCTGCGGCCGCGCTGAATCGCGTTTGAGATCTCGAGGATGGTCTCCGCCCACGCGCCCACTGAATCAGCAGCGCTGAGACGAGCTGCTGGGACGTTCGCGAGCAGACACGTTGTCTCGTCAGCGTTGTTGGATCTCACGACTAACGGAATGTCGGCGTGACGCAGGAGCGACGCGGCGCTCCGATGGTCGCCGAAGGCGACAGTCACCACCTCGCCCAAAGGCTCGACGGAACAGGCCACGGAGAAAGTGACTGCTGACGTCGTGGTGGAGCGCTCCCACGTGGTGATAGCGGCCACGACACGTGCAGCCGAAGCCGGCTGCGCGCAGGGCTTTGACCAATCGAAGGATGGCTCCGGGCTTGCCGTCGACGACACGGAACAGTTCGCTGTACTCGCGCAGCTTTGCGAGCCGCGCCTGCAGCAGTGGCACATCGCAATCGAGTGCGACATCTTCGACGGACATGTCGCTGAACCCGACGACACTGACACCAAGCCGGCCGGCTGAACGATGCAACGCAGTGACGACTTCTGCGTACGGTCTGCCGAATTCGAATCATGTCGTAGCCCGCAACGTCGATGGACTCGCGCCGCACGAAAGGCGAAGTAACCGCGAGGCAGAAACACGGCGGCACCGTTTTCGGAGACAAATGGATGGTTGATGCCGAGTTCCTGCTGGATGAGCTCGATTTCCGCGCGTGTCCTGCTCGAACAGAACACGAGCGGAAGCTGTTGACGCTCGAGGCGGTTCAGCGCCCGGCGCGCCGAGGCATCGACGGAAAAGGCATGAGGCTCAAACAGCGTGTCGTCCAGGTCGGAAAACACCACAATCGGCGGCATTGGCTGCATACGGTGACCTAAATCACTCCACCCCGAGACTACTCGCCACTAAGGTCCTGGCCGTATCCTGTCGGGCCGGTATTCTCGACCCTGAAATCGTGGAGGCGCCGGCCCCAACTCCTCGGTCTGGCGATAAGATGCGGCTGTGATGGAACGTGAGCAGCTCGGGCGGCCCATTCGAGCCGCGCTGTTTCTCGGATTCGGACTGATTGTCGGAATCTGGCTGTTTGCCGGCTACTTACTTCACCCGCCGGATCGCCGACGTCGAACGACAAGCGGCTGCGATTAACGCCCGTTACATGCACGCGCAGGAGTTGCTGTCGACGGTCCGATCACAGGTCCTGCTCGGGTCCGTGTACGTGCGAGACGCGCTCATGGATCCCGACCCGACCACGGCGAGTGACTACCGCCGCCGCCTGGAGGATTCGTATACGGTTGTCGACCAGGCGCTGCAGCAATACGTCCCAGTGCTCGACTCCGACGCGGAACGCCAGCAGGTGTCGCGGTTGCGCGGCGAGATCGGCGAATTCCGCCGCATCATGTTGGACGTCCTGGCGACGGACTCCAGCCGGTGGCCGGCCGAAGCTCGGACGTTACTGCGCACCCGCGTGATGCCGAAACGCGAGCTCGTGATTGGTCTGTCCGAACAGGCGCAGGCGCTCAACCGGGGCGCGTTCATCCAACAACAAGTCCGCCATCGCCGACAGTGTACGGTGCGACCCAGCGTCGAATCTGGCAGAGTCTGGGCGTCGCGCTCGCCGCAAGCCTGGGCATTGCGCTGCTCGCAACGCTGTACGCCGGACGCCTCGAGGACCGGCTTCGCCGGCAGCGCGCGAAAGACGTGCAGAACACCCGCGACCTTCAGCATCTTTCGGCAAAGCTGCTGAACGCACAAGAAGAGGAGCGGCGGAGCATTGCGCGCGAGCTGCACGATGAAGTCGGTCAGGCGCTGACGGCGATCAAAGTCGAGCTCGCCATCGCCCAGCGTGCGATCGACGGCGCGGGCGGTGCGGCGAATGCCCTCGACGATGCGCGTTCAATCGCCGACGGAGTGCTTCATACGGTGCGCGATCTGTCGCACTTGCTGCATCCTGCGCTGCTCGACGATTTGGGTCTCGCCGCAGCCACGGAGTGGTACCTGAAGGGGTTCGGCAAACGGCACGGCATTCGTGCCGAACTGCTCCACGATCGCATGGACGAACGCCTCGCGCCCGAAACTGAAGCGGCGATCTATCGGATCATCCAGGAAGCCTTGACCAACGTGGCGAAGCACGCGAAGGCGACAAGCTGCCGCGTGTACCTCCAGCGTCTGACGAACACCCTCCTCGTCACGATCGAGGATGACGGTGTCGGGTTCGCACCCGGCGGACACGCGCTCGGCCGACGGGACACACGGCCTCGGTCTCGTCGGTATCCGTGAGCGCGTGGCACAGCTTCGCGGCACCGTTCGCCTGGAGAGCGGTGCCGGAAAGGGCACCCGCCTGACCGTTGAAGTGCCTGCGGACGCTCGAACCAGCGGGCAGGACATCTCGAGCGTCGGCCGGATTCGCGACGACAAGACCGTTCCAGCGACCCCTCGCGAGGTGATCGGTGGGTAAGCTGCGCATTCTGGTGGGCGACGATCATACGCTCGTGCGCCAGGGGTTTCGGAAGATCCTCGAAGAGCGGCCGGAGTGGGAAGTCGTCGCCGAAGCCAGCGACGGTCGCGATGCGGTGCGCCAGGCGATGTCAGCCCAGCCCGACATCGCGATTCTCGACATCGGCATGCCGATTCTTGAATGGCATTGAGGCGACCCGCCAGATCGTGCGCCGCCTGCCAGCGACACGGGTCCTCATCCTGAGCATGCACGCGGACGAGGCGTACATCATCCAGGCACTGAAAGCCGGCGCCCATGGTTACATGCTCAAGGATTCAGCCGATACCGACCTGATTCGTGGCGTCGGCATCGTCGCGGCCGGCAAATCGTTCTTCAGTCCTGCGGTTGCGAAAGTCATGCTCGACGACTACGTTCGGCACTTGGCCGAAAAAGGGATCACCGATCGGTTCGATCTATTGTCCGAACGTGAACGAGAAGTCTTCCAGTTGATCGCGGAAGGACACAGCAACAAAGCCATCGCGGATCTGCTCTCGGTCAGCCCCGCCACGGTCGAGACGCATCGCGCACACATTCTGCAAAAGCTCGACGTCCATAACGCGGCTGAACTCGTGCTTTACGCTGTCCGACGTGGTGTGATCTCCTAGCGCGACCCTCAGTGAATCTGGTCGGGATCGCCGCTTGGTGGACGGGGCTGCCCCGGATCTCGAAGGCTGTCCGCGCCTCGAACCGGCCAAAACGAAACCCAGTCCCCTGTAATGACGCTGACAAGCAGCGATCCCAACAGAACGATATAGTGCCTGTTGATCGCACTGTATCGGGCCGCGACCGTATTCTGTTGCCGAAAGGACTGGACAATGACGGCCGCGGAGTGGGCCCTCGCTTCCGTCCTCATCGACGGTCGACGACGTCCCGCACGTGTCTGGCGCATGCCGGGCACAGTTCCTGGCGAAAATCGCCGGGGTGGGCCTGGATGTACGAATCCAGAGACTGCCAGGCGTCCAGAGGTTCATCGCGGATATTCTTGCAGACGCTGCAGACACCAAGTATTCCTTCGAGCAGGTGCATGTGACGCAGTTCCAGCATCTGCCGAGCCGTCCGATCGATCAGCCAGGCAAACGACGCGAAAACGCCGATTCTAATCGCTGCGTTGATCGACGACTCGAGAAACGTCCACGGCGGATTCCAGACTGTTCTGAAATACAGTCGACAGAGCGGTAGGACGATTGCGAGCGTCATCCCCCACCTCCGTCCGCCAAACCAGGATGCAACGCTGATCGGAGCCAGGTACACGACAGGGAACTCGATAACCGGGCCGGCGCTGTAGTCAATCGCCAGGCAGACGAGCGACAGCGCGAGCCAATGCGCCGGCACCACTCGGCTATCTGACGAACCAGCGACTGCGTTCAGAGACTTCGATGCTTCCATAGTCACGGAAAGGATACACCGCCGACGTTCCACTCGTGACCTTGGGGGACGATAGCTTACCCGCTCGCCAAGCTGTACGTCAGAAGCGTCAACACGGTTAGCGTGACCAGGACGTACAAGCAGTCGCGTTGTCTCGCAAACCCAATGACCGAAAATACGACGCGCGCAATTGGCGTGGCGATCAAGAGCAACAGCCCGAGTTGAACGAGACCCCGACCACCGAGTGTCTTCGCCTCTGCGAGAATTTTCAAGATCGCCCGAGGCGTGCTGGGCTCGCCTCTGAACACGTGATACTCGGGACGCTGCATTCCATGTCGCGCCAGAAGCAGCGCGCCTCCGCAGGCGACGACGGTCGCGGACAGCATATTCGAGTAGCCCTCCTGCACGTACGCGGCGGCGGCTCCAGAGGATGTCGCAATGACCGATACCAGCGAGGCTCCGATCGCGTAGCGGATGTCCACGCCAAATCCCAACACGAGCAGCGGGACGATCACGACGCCACCGCCGAGCCCCGTCAACGCGCCGAGGAAGCCTGCGAGAACTGATCCGAGGCCCACTGCGACCGTGAATTCCAAAACGTTCATCGATGCGACGGGTCGATCGCCGAAGAAGAGACCGGCGCCGCTCACGGAGCGGCGCCGCGGGCCATCAATGGAGAGTTGTGCGCGGCGCGATTACTGACTGAGGTCGGACACGACCGTCAAATTGACGAAGTTTTGCCCGGATGCGTACGACTCGGCATACTGCTTGTAGAGAGCTTGGACCTCGTCAGGAAACGCCTCCGACAGAATGGTCGATACCGTGTAGTCCGCACCCTTGACCGCCGGATCGATCATGAACACGTAGAGCACACTACCATTGGCGCCCGGTTCGAGTGCTCTCATGACTTTCCAACTTGCGGCCTGCCGCTTGCGCTCGGGCCTCTCACTCTTCGCCAGCGCTTCCCTGAGCTTGCCCATGATGGCTTCGAAGTCCGCCGTCTTATCCGGCTTCACGAAATTCAGCACCAAGCCCGCATCTGATGCGAAGACCCGCACCGTCGCCGCGTGCCCGTCGTGTCCCGACGACGGTTGGGGCGTGGACTGTGACGTCTGCGCCTGGAGGCACGGTGCCCAAACGGCCGACGCCAAAACGACCGCACCTGTAAAACGAGCCACACCAGCCACGAAATCCGATACGCCTGTTCGCGCCATGCGACCCTCCCGGCCAAAAAGACGCGTCCGTGCGTCTAGACCGACGATACGCTGGACCGCCCTTCATACCCATCCCGTCGGGACTGTATTTCTGGTGCAAACAGGCCGGAGAATTGGGACTCCCTTGGGGCCCCTGTTGCGTAGGCCTGGGCGCAGCCTGTTAAGCGAGTCCTGGAGAACCACCGATGAGCAACAGTCGCCGACGCAAGTCGTGTGCCGCGCTGACGCCGCATGCCGTCGGGACGAAGTAGTGAGGCGGTCGTCTTGCGTCCTGTACCCTTATGCGATGCACCCTCGCCTGCTGACCACGCCGCTTCTTACGGTCCACACGTTCGGGCTGCTGCTCGCCTCCGCGTATTTCGCCGCCTTCTGGTGGCTGATTCGCCAGGGACGCCGCGAAGGGCTGGATGTCAGCGCGCTTTCTTCACTCGGATTCTGGGCGATCGGCGGCGCCATCATCGGTGCGAAAGCGTTGATGATCGCGCGAGACTTCCCGGAGTACGCGGCGGCGCCGTCCGAACTCTTCTCGCTGTCGGTGCTCACGAGCGCCGGTGATTTCTACGGCGGGTTCATTGGCGCGCTGATCGCCTCCGCGATCTTCTTCTGGCGGACTCCGCGTGTGCCGTTCTGGCGCGCAGCCGATCTCTGCGGCCCGGCCATTGCGCTTGGCCAGGTGATCGGTCGCGTCGGGTGCTTCATGGCGGGTGACGATTATGGAGGGCCGACGCAGTTGCCGTGGGCTGTCACGTTCACGGATCCGGACGCCGCGCGCATTGGCGGCGCCCCGCTTGGCGTCCCCCTGCATCCCGTGCAGCTGTACGAGTCGATCGTCTGCCTGGCGCTATTCGGGGTCCTCGTGCGACTCGGTCGGCGCAAGCGGTTCGACGGCGAGGTTATTCTGGCCTACACGTCACTGTACGCGATCGCTCGGTTCCTCCTCGAGTTCTTGCGTGGTGACGCGGACCGAGGGTTCGTGTTCGGCGGGCTGCTCTCAACGTCGCGGTTCATCGCGACGATTCTTGGGCCAGTGGCAATTGTGCTGTGGCTGGTCCGACGCCGGTACGCGTTAGCGCCCTGATGCCCGGATCACAGCTCACAAACGCGCTTATCTAGACCGATTTCCACCCGGCGCCTAATCGAGATCGCACGGTCCGCCCGCTCTGGCGACTCCGTTGATCGATCGCCGCTAGCAAGCGACACGGTCAGCCATCAGCACGCGTGTATATTGGGGGAGGAGGCCCGACGAGCATGTGCCAGCGAGTGCAGTGCCAGAAGTGTGGGAAGCCTACCTGGGTCGGTTGCGGCCTGCACGTCGAAGACGTCCTGCGTGACGTGCCGCCCTCTCAGCGATGCGACTGCCCGCGCCCGAAGTCGTTCCTGGCGCGTCTGCTCGGTCGGTAACACAAGGACCTCGAGAGTCTCATCGGAGGCGCGATCCAGCCCTGCTCATCATCGCCCGCGACCCTCTTGCCCGCTACAACGACTTGCGCATGACGGTAGCACTCGAGGGACACGCCGAGCTGAATTCGAGGGAGGTCTGGACCGTCGGCGGCACGTCTGTTCGCCCGATAGGCTCAAACCCGAACTTTGGAAAGGACCGCTCCGCCGTTGTCGTCAGGAGATAGAGCGCTGGCGTTTGCGGGACGACGGCTACGGAACGCAACAGCACCTGGCGCGATGGCTCGCGCCCCGTCGCGTTTGAGCGACCACGCGTCGGCTGCCCTTCCATCACTCGCGCGGTCCGGGCTGCCCCAGGAGGCTCTGCAGATCATAGGTGAGGCCCGAGAACGTAATCTTTCCCCCGCGAATCTCCAGCACCTCTCTGACGCGGAATGTCTTTGGCTGTCCGGTCGCCTTCAGCGTGCCGAGCTGGCCCGCGGTCCAGTCGCCCAGGTGGGTTCCTGTGGCGGAAATGTCGATTTCGACGACGGTGTCGCCGCGCTGCTCAACGTGAAGAATCTGAAGCCGGATATTGGGGAAGCTGCCGATCGCCATACGCGCCGATTCGAGGTAGCCCTCCGGCCCTTTCAACGGGCCGCTGCCTGGACGGTGTTGAATCACCGCGTCGTGCGTGAACATGTCGGCAGCGTCCTGCAGACGCCGCTCGTTGAACGACTTGATGTACTCCCGAATCAGCAGTTGTGTGTCGGCCATCAGAATGTGAGTCGCACGCCTGCGTGCAGCGCACGAGGAGGCTGAATCGCCGTGACGGTACGATCGCCGGGCTCCGTGATGACGCGCTCGTCAGGGGTGAAGGCCAGAGTGCTATGGATTATAGATGGGGGCGGCGTCACCGGGGTTGCTCGCGCAAAACGCCGCAGCGCTTAGCAATATCGTGCCCGCCGCACGCACCTCCTCGATATGCTTGAAGAGATCGTTCTTCTCGCGAGTTATCGGTACTTTGCTGTGGGCGTTTTTGTGAGCGCTTGAGATAGTCAGAGCGTGAGAGAGCGTGTAAGAGGGTGACACTTCCCGGTAGCTCTCCGTCGGAATTGCTTCACAAATCCTGGACTTGACATCTGATATATAGCGACACTATATATAGGACTCCATGGCATCGCTGAGTCATTCGATCAAACGCGGCAGCGCGGAGCTGGCCATCCTGATGGTGCTCAAAGACCAGCCGCTGCACGGCTACGAGATCGCGCGCCGGATTGCGCAGGACACAGCCGGCGTCCTCCATTTCACGCTCGCGTCGCTCTATCCGCTGCTGTACCGCATGGAAAAGCGCGGCTGGACCAGGGGCGCCTGGGAAACGACGTCCGGTGGCGTCAAGCGCCGCTGCTACAGCCTCACGGCGGCGGGACTGAAGCAGCTCGCGGCGTCGCGCCGTGAATGGAGCGTGTTTTTCCGCGCGCTCGATCAGCTCGGGGGCTTAAGCCGTGCGTGATTGGTCAAGCGTCGTACGCTCGCGGCTGATAGCGCTCGGTCTTGAGGCCGAGCGCGAGGAACAGATTCGCGCCGAGTTGGCCGGGCACCTGGAAGATGCCTATGCCGATGCCATCCGGCGCGGATCGCACGGAAGAAGACGCGGCCGCCCGCGCATTGGCGCAGGTGCCCGACTGGATACGCCTGGCGGACGCCATCCGCCGCGCCGATCAGAAAGAAGGTCCGATGAGTCCCGATGCGAAAACCCTCTGGCTGCCCGGAATGGCCGCGTTGGGGTGCGCGGCCGCGGTGATGCTCGGCCTCTCGCGGTGGCTCCCGGCTTCGCTCTGGCTCGATCCGAGAGCGACCATGCCGATGACGGCCGGGCTGCTCCTGTCGTATCTGGCGTTCGGAGCGCTCGGCGCCTCGTGGTCGCGCCGCGCGGGCGGCGGCATCGCGGCCCGCCTCGCCGCGGGAATCTTTCCGCTGGCGCTTCATGTGTCCATTTTGGTCACGGTCGTCGTCGCGGCGATGTTTGGAGATCGCCGGAGCCCGGAGGCCATCCAGATCAACTTCCAGCTGCGTGCGGCGCTGATCTTCATCGTCATTCCCGGGGTCGCGCTGGCCGTTGGCACGCTGCCGTTCCTGAGGGATGGCGCCAAGACACGCGCCTCCGCGTAACTACGCGGGAAGTCGAAGCAGCTTGATCAGGTTTCGGACGCGTATGTCACCCGTGTGCTTCTCGAGACTGCTGTGGTCGTTCGCTGGATGATGATCGATCCGGTATACCGCCTTGACCTCGACGGCCTCTCCAGCAAACTGTCGCAACGCCACTGGGCTCACCTTGTTCAAGAGCACTTCTCCGACCATCCCGACGTGGTCGCGAAGTCGAACCGCGTCGATCTGCTTCAGCCAGGCGACGATGTGGTTCCAACTGCCAGGCATTGGGGACGCTTTTTTCGAGCAAATCTTCCGATTCGAACGCCTCCAAGAAATCCGCGACAAGGCTACCGCGTTGAAAGAACACGCGCGCCGGACTTGGCTGATTGCTGTACGAGGTAAAAGAGCCCCCGGCACAGGCGGGGGCCCTTGCTCGTGCAGCAGGGTTGCTGCTTACCGGCTGGCCTGGAGGCTGACTCCGGCACCAGGGCCGCTACCAGGGCCGCTGCCAAGGATGTCACCGGTGGAGACAAGCTTGACCCAAAGCGAACCGTTGCCTTTGTAGTACGAGGTGGCGCTGGCCTTGCGCAGCGCATCCAGGCTGCTCCTGCGCCGTACCCGACGATGCGGTGGTGAATCCCGGCAGCTCGAACATCACCCACGAACCGGCATCCAGTTCCTTCACGTTGATGTTCAAGGTTGGCCTTTCGGTGGTCACCTTGTACTCGGTGCCCGCTCGTACGTTGGTTTCACCGTTGGCGGTGAACTCCTTGCCATTGCGGCTGAGAACGACTGGCGGCCCTGACGGTGCAGCGGTACCTCTGATTCGACCACCACCTGGGGCAATAGCAACGGGAGCAGGTGCAGCAGCACCGGCTCCGCGGGCACCTGCACCAGGACCGGGAGCTCCGGCTCGTGCGGGACCGGCACCAGGACCACCGGCACCACGACCGCCGCCGCCGCCGAATCCACCGAATCCAACAGCACCGCCACCGCCGCCAACAGTCATGCGCCCGATATCGCCCTTGCACACCGCGGCGTTCCAGGTGGGCTTGACCTCGCAGGCTTCGTCGATGTCGATTCCAGTGATGTTGACGATGTAGGAATTGGGGACACCGGTGATCGTGCCGTCCCTGTCGTTGAACACCGAGGTCTTGTAGACCGTATTGCCGTAATCATCGTTGCTCCACCTGTTGTCAATCGGCGGGAAATACACCGGCTTGGCGTTGATGAATTTCGCGCGCTGCACGGTGTTGTTGGAGCTCATTCCGAAGCTGGTAAACAGCAGGTAGGAGATCGCTCCCGTCTTGCGGGTGGCGTTGTCCTGGTAATTCACGAAGGTGTTGTTGTCCAGTTCATGGTGGTAGTCGTAGAACTCGTAGCCGCGGATCGGGAAATCCGCGACTGCCGGCTGCGGCAAGCTACGGCCGTACGCCATTTCCGCCGGCGTCCTGGGGTTGCCGATGTTCTCGGTTTCGCCCACGAACCGCGAGTCAACCACCCGTGACGTAAAGGCGGACTGACCGAAGTTGCCGGACGCTTGCGTGAAGCCAATTCCGTTATCGGCCATCTTCAGGTTCTTGTAGAGGCGCAACTCACCGCGGGCCCAGATGCCGCTATTGCGGTTCTTGTAGCTGGTGAAATCCTCGACGACCGACTCCGCTTGAGCGCTGTTCGCGTCAGCGGGATTGACAAGGGCAATATACCCGCCGACGGCGAAATGGCCATCGGCCCTGGGGGCGCGGTCGCCCATGAAACTGTCAAAGTTCGAATGGGCGACGTTGCCCTTGAACTCGCGGACCTTCGTGCGACGCGGCCAGGTGGCCTTGCTGATCTCCGTGCCTTCGAACTTACCCGTCGGATGCTCCGGGAAGGCGAACCAGAAACCTGTCGCGTCGGACCCCGCGGCCACGTTGTCGCGGTAGGTGTTGTCCGGATTGGTGATCCAGAAAGACGACACCGTGTTATCCGAAGGGATCAGGACGTCCTTGGAGTCCTGGCCGGTCGTATTGAAGTTCGTGCCGGCCGTCGCTCCGAACGGGGCGAGGTTAGTCGGGTCGCAGGGCTTGGACGTATGACACTTGGTCTGGATCGCCAGGTTGCGGATGTACTGGTTGCCGGTCTCGATGCCGTCTTCGAGGAAGAAGCAGTGACCGACGGTGTTGTAGGTCACATTGTTCTCAACCTGCAGATTGTTCGTGCCATGCACGGTCACGCAGCGGTTGAAGGTGTCGTGGATCGCGGCGTTCCTGATGTACTGGCCCTTGCCGTCGCCGATCAGATGCCAGTGGATCGGATACCGGGCCAGCGTCAGGTTCTGGCCCATGCGATTGAGCTCGACGCCCTCGACGAACATCTTGCTCGCGCCCATCGCCATGATGTGGCCGCCAAAGAACGTCGTGTCCGCGTCAGACGACGCCTGGATCAGGATATTGCGCGACAGCATGCCGACTTCGCCGCGTTCATCCACGTCGAAGGTGATCTTGCCGAAGTGCATGTAGTCCAGTTTCTTGTCGAGCGTGATCGCATTGCCACGGATGGCAGCAATGGTTCGGCGCTCCGCCTGACGGGGAT
Organism: uncultured Acidobacteriota bacterium; assembly: GCA_963712905.1. Lineage (GTDB taxonomy): Bacteria > Acidobacteriota > Vicinamibacteria > Vicinamibacterales > CAVVIG01 > CAVQJU01. The sequence continues at coordinate 50,595 of CAVQJU010000006.1, forward strand.
CGAAATCCGTTGACGCGAGGACAATCACGTCGCCGACCCGCCAGCCAGCGGCGTTCAGGACTTCAATCGAGTTGCTGCCGGCTGCGGCGGTCCTGGACAGCTTCGTCCAGGAGTTCGTCCGGTTACCGTGCAGGTTCAGGGTTCCACCCATCATCATGATCCCGCGATCACTGCGGTCAGTCGTTCCACCCACTCCACTGATGTCTTCGCCTTTGACGTTGTCGGTGAGGGTAATGGTCGCCTTGCGCGTGTGGGGTTTGGCTTCCGTGCCAATCTCCAACGCCCCGTGCACCATGATCCACTCGGTGGTCAGTTCCAGATCCTTGTTATCCGCGAAGCTGAGCGTGCCGTCGAGCTTGATGCCATGCAGCGGCGGCGGACTGACGTCGAGGATGACGTTCATATCCTTTTCAATGGTGACCACGTCGTCTTTGGCGGGCACCTTCTTGTCAGGCCAGGTGGCAGGATCAGACCAGCGGCTGGTCGCCGGCGATCCAGCACTCTGAGCCTGAACGACAGCGAATACGCTGACGAGCAGGAATGCCGGCAGGAGCGAAGCAAGAAGGAACGAGCGATGTTGCGTACTCACGGAATCAACCCTCCGTACTCGAAGATGACCGAGAACCGCAGCGGCAAAGCGAGCGCAATCCGGCGCCCAGCAAACCTCGAACCCGAAGAGAATAGCCGATTTGCGAAGATCCCGGGTATGCGACTCCCGCCCGCCCCGGTGCACGGGGTAGATGACCCTTGGGCGTTCTCCGCTTCCCACGCGAAAGGCTTGGCCGCATCGTTCGCCTTCTGACCGTCGCTGTTTGACGGCGACGATGGCAGCCTGCACAGATCGATCGCACGGTGCAGAAGAACGGAAGAATCAGGACGGAGGGAACGAGTCAGGCGGCCTGGCGGTCGTACCGGCGCAGGCCGCCCACCTGCGGCGTGACGATCCACCGCGTGAATGCGATGGCCGCGTGGACGATTCCACGCCAAATAGCCAATAGGGAGCCGCAAACGGCTTACCTAACCGCTCGGGCCAAACACCTCGCCACTGCGGCGTCAGACGTTACCTATCGCCCGGGTCGCGTGTTAGCGCGTTTCGAAGCGCGCGAGCGGTCCCGGTCGAGCAAGAGCTTATACGGCTGCTAACCAATCCCGAATCCCCTTTGGGGGGCGGAGGTCACGCAGCGATAGCCGAGAATCGCGTTTCCACCCTATCGCGAATCCTCTTGGGGACGAATCCTCCCTCGCTTCGCTCGGTCGAATCCCAGGCTAAAATGCTTCGGTCCTGATGGTTGGAGCTGGCTCTCGCGCTCGCCGTCCGTTGCTGGCCTTAGCAGTGGCGGTTGGAATCGCCCTGGCCGCGGCTCCGACGCTCGCCCACCATTCCCGCGCGATGTTCGACATGGGCAAGAACATTACGTATCGTGGAGTCGTGGAGGAGTACCGGTGGCAGAACCCCCACAGCCACATCGTCGTCAGAGTCGGGGCCGGCGCGGCGGACCGGTCCACGGTGGGGACATGGACCGTCGAGGCCTCGGCTATCAGCGTCATGACCTCCAGCGGGTGGACTCCGAGGACGTGCCAAGCCTGGCGATCCGATTACGGTGGTGGCTCATCCGAATATGGCTGGCTCCAACCTCGTGTTGCTCTTTTACGCGATCAAGGCTGACGGGACACGGCTCTACCGCGCGGCGCATCAATATGATGGAGAGAAAGATTGAACAGACCAACATCCGTGGGTGCGCGGCCGCATTCAGACAACCAAGTGAATGGGGACGTTCCCTCGTTCTTCCCGTTCTCAGGCCCCCGCGGAGTTCGTCCGGAGTCTCGGCAGCGCACGCATGTCACTGAATTCCTGGTGCGAGCAGTACCGAACTAGAGAGCCATCCGAAGTGATCGGCGATGGCCACGAGCGCCAAGATTACTCCGGCCGAGACTAGAGCTATCCAGTGAGACCGCTTGATCATCCCTTCCAGCCTTTCTGCTTCGGCTTAGACACCGTCCGCGTGATTTGTCGCCAGCAGGGCGGAAGGCGTCTTCACATCCTACGCCGCGCGCCGGTCGGATCGCCGAATCCCTTGGAAAACCGGCTGGCAATCAATCGCGAATCCACTTGGGGACGCCACTAAACGTATTCGACCCGCGAGTAGCTTCTCCCCCGTCCCCACTCCCGAACATGTGTAGTACCCGTCAGCGTGCGGCGTGAAGGTTCGCGCTCAAGCACAATCGGTAAACGCTGCGGCGTTTCTGAGGACTAAGCATCAATTTCCATAGCGCGGTGTCTAAGGAGCTGAATCGCAGGTAGTCTCGTTTGTTGTCCCACTTCGGAGGTAAGACATGGGCCGAAAACTGAGCACTCGCCTTTCTGCGTTTTTGGTCGCAACATCCGTCGCGCGGCTGTTCGCCCAAGGCCCGACGGACCAGAACGCACTAGCATTTGAAGTCGCTTCCATCAAGCCGAACAGCTCCGATGCCGTCGGCGACGGCGGGCTGGGCTGGGGGCCCGACAGCATCAGGGCACGGAACCAGTCGCCAGCATCCCTGCTCAGGATGGCGTTTGGCGTTCAGGCTGACCAGATCATCGACACACCAGCATGGGCGGCAACCGAACGCTTCGATATCAGCGCGAAGGTCGCTCCGGGGGTCGTCTTCAATGCGATGACCATGCTCCAGCCGATGTTGCGCAATCTGCTCGAGGATCGCTTCCGGCTCAAAGTCCATCACGAGACGCGTGAGCGCAACGTGTATCGCCTCGTGCGGCTTCGCGCCGATCGGCTCGGTCCCAAGCTGGCCTCCGCCGCCGCTAACGCGTGCGCGCCGCCCGTTCAAAAGGACGTCGCGTCCTTGATAGCAGCCGGCAGAGGCTGCTCGGCCGGTCCGGTGCCGGGAGGGATAAGCGTACACGGCATGCCCATCGCGACGCTCTCAAGTCTGATAGCGCCTTCAGTCGAACGTGTGATCATCGATGCGACAGGTTTGACTGGCAACTGGGATCTGGACCTCGCCTTTGTCAATCAGGTCCAAGACGCGAACGGCGACGGTCCATCGCTTTTCACCGCGCTCGAAGAACAACTCGGACTAAAACTCGAAGCAGCTCGCGCGCCAGTTGACGTGGTCGTGATTGACCGGCTCGAACGCCCGACGACTGATTAGCGATCAGTAGTGAGAAGTCGCGCAGTGTCGACCCAGGTTTCTCGCGAACCCGACCAAAGGGGCCTTTACGCCGTCCGCCGCAGTACCGAACCCGCCACGGTCAGGGGTGCGGCCCTTTTGGGGACGTACCTCCTTTAGGCCCACGAACGATGCGGCTCACAGTTCGCTGGGTGGGATGGGGCATCATTGGCATGGTCATATTGCTTTGCCTCGTCGCGACCATCGAAATCTGCTCGTCAACGTACAGGTCCTGGGAATTCATGAATCGAACGGGACGGATTCGTGCAGGCATGACGGAACGTGAAGTGAGGGCCGCGGCGGGCGTACCGGAGACACTCGTTACCGATCTCGGAAGGCCGACTGATCCGTCTGCGGTGGGGGCGTCGTGCGGAGAAGCAAACGCAACTGCTGCGATGCTGTATACCCTCGACCATCACGGCTGGCTCGGCGGGCACCTGGTATGACGTCTGGAATCTCCACAGAGGTTGTATGCCTTGACGCGCGGCGCATCGTGGTCAGCACACATACGCCTGCTCCTCCTAGTGAACGCCAACGGGATCCCCATCGCGCGCTTCGACCACGCGCACGCCTAGGCATATAATCACCCACTCGCCAGGAGGTTTTATATGCGCGCTGCGCTCAGGACGGCCGTTCTCCTCGTGTTATCCGGCGTATTTGGTGGTGTTCTGCCCAGCGCCGCCCGCGCCCAGGACGGCGCACGCCTCGCCGACACCGTCGGCTTCGACATCGCCTGGAATCACGTGGCGCTGAGCGTGCCGAACATCGCGGAGTCGATTGCCTGGTACGAGAAGATGCTCGGCTTCAAGGGCACCGTGCGCGGCGGTCAGCCGAACCCAAATGCCCGGCAGCTGGTCGCGGACCTCCGTCGCGGGAACGTCACCATCGAGCTGTTTCAGCTCGCGGACGCCGCCCCGCTGCCCGAATCGCGGAAGAACCCGTCAGAAGACTTCCGGACGCACGGCGTGAAGCACTTCGGCTTCGAGGTGAAAAACCTGCCCGCTGTCCTCGCGGAGCTGAAAGCCAAGGGCGTCAAGATGGCGTTCGAGATGCGCGACACCCCAACCGAGGCATTTGCGTTCATCAGCGACAACGCCGGCAACGCGATAGAACTGATCGAGCACAAGCCAGCGCGGTGAATCGTCCCGAAGTTCTGACCTCAACCTGGCCGCGAAATCGCCTGCAGGAATTCGGGATCGTCCTGCACGTCCTCAAACGCCGACGTCCGAAAATCGTCCGTGAGATCGCGCGGGTCGTGGTCGCGAGCCTCGCGCAGCAGGGCCAGCGTACGCGGACGATCGCGGGTGACCTTCCACACCGCGGCCGCGTGCATCAGCCAGGCGTAGCCGTGGTCGCCATGACTGCCGCCACCCGCCGCCAGTTTCGCGTCCAGCACCGGCAGCGCCAGATCGTACCGGCCGCTCTGGTTCAGATGGTGAGCCAGGTTATGTCGGAACCCGTCCAAGGCACGCGCTGACGATCCGTTCTTTTCGAGCCGATCGAGCAGCGACAGTGCCTCCTGGCACTTCACGGTGATGCGCGCCGCGTCGTTCCTCGCCCGCGCCAGTTCAATCTCCCAGGTCAGGATCCGTCCGTGCAGCCGCGCGGCGCTGTCCGCGTCCGGCTCCTCGTCCGCGATCGCGTGCATCAGGGGAATGCAACGCTCCGCTCGTTCGAAGTCTCCGGCGATGTGCGACGCATCGAGCGAGATTCCCAGCGCGCAGACACGAAGCTCGACGTTCTCGTTCGTCGGCGTCAGCCGCGCCAGCGCATCCTCGAACGTCGCCACATAGTCCGCGTATCGTCCGACCGCGCCGTACACGGTCGCAAACTGCACGGACTGGCTGAGAAACTCCAGGCGGATCTCGTCTGGCCCCATCGCCGGTTCGTGCGAACCTTCAGGCGCCGGATACCGGGGAAACTGCGCCAACAGCCGCGGAGAGTGGCCGGGAAGCCAACGCTCGAAGGCTTCATACACGTCCACGGCCTCTGCCGCATGCTCGGTGCAGGCGAGCACGTTTGCGAGAGTCTGATAGGCCCAGGCGGTCTCGGAATCAGACAGCGGTTGCGAGAGGTACCGCCTTAGCAAATCAGCGTAGTCCGTCAGCAGCGAGTTGTCGTCCCATTGGCGGGTGAACCGTTGGAACTGCTCGCGTACTGTCGCGGCGTCGATCATCACCTCGCATCGTAATACCACCCGAACGTGCGGTCGTTCACCACTCCCCGAGAATCAACCGCCGCGCATTCTCGTCGCTCGGGCCGAATGGACCCTGTCCGGACGAGTCCGGGAACCCGGTCGGGTCCGCCTCCATGCGTGGCAAGACCTTGGCGCGACGCGCGTCGGCGGCGGGTCCGGCGCTCCAGATGAGCTCCGTCATCCACGACGTGATGTTGTGCAGCTTGCCCCCGTAGTCGTCGTGTGCGGCCGCATACCGCTCCAGCGCCGCGTTCCAGTCGTCGGTCTCGGCGAGGCAATTCGCAAGCGTCTCCGCGTCGATGAGGGTCTTCGAGAGTCCGCATCCCCAGCTCGGATCCGTGGCGCCCGCAGCGTCGCCAATCAAGGCGAGGCCAGGCTTCGCCGGCGACGACACCCACTGTTCGGCACCTTCGAACTCAGCGAGCGGACCTACCACCTCGATCCGGTCGAACCACGACGACGGCACGTTCGTCGCCCGGCAACCTTCCACGAACGCCGAGATCGCGTCCTTGCCGCTGAGTTTTCGGTCGCCCGTGGCTCCCACGTACACAAAGTAGACGCGAGCACGCTCGTTGCCGAGGGGTGCCACGAACGAACCGAAGCCCGGCGCGAGACACAGGTGGATCCCGTCGTCTGGCGCGCCGACCCCGGTCGCGAGGGCCCCTGCGATGCGGAGATTGTCGGGGTCGCGCCGCACCGTGAAGCCGCCCCATTCACGCATCCTCGAGAAGCGTCCGTCGGCGCCGATGACGACGCGCGCCGTCACCGAGCGCGTCTGGCCGCCTTCGGCGAAGGTGACCATCCATCGGCCATCCTGCTCGGTGATGCCCTGTACGCTCGCGCCACGCTTCATCTCCGCCCCAGCCCGCGCGGCGCCGGAGAGAAGCGCCTGCTGCAGGTCCGGATGGTAAATGTTGAGGGCCGCTTCGCCGCTCGGCGTGGTCGCAGGAAATGGCCGATGCTGGGTCGGCATGCCCATGAAGTAGGTGTTGAAGAACGGGACGATGCGGCCTCCCGCCGCAATCAGGTCGTCGAGGATGCCGAGCCGACGAGCCGCCGCGACGCCCCAGGGCAGGATGTTCTCGCCGCGGACGCGGTCCTTGAATCTGGCCTCGCGCTCGAGCACGAGTACCCTGCTCGCCCGGTCCGTGCCACCGCCGTGGCGAGCGCAGCGCCACCAATGCCGCCTCCAATCGTGACAACGTCGACGTTCATGCCCAGCTACCTCCAGACGGGTGACGATGCGGAGCCCGTTTCGCGGCGCCTCTATGGGATTGTCCAGAGTACCGGAATCGATCGCCGGGTGGCCACGGGGCGTAGATGATTGCCCTGGCGGACGCCATGTCCACATTTGAACACGCAAGCTCGACCATGCCTTCTATGCTTGAGCATCCAATGAATCACCCCGACGAACCGCGCGAGTGTGTGCCGCGTATCGATGACCTTGTCGCCGCCCTCAAGGGGAAAGCCTTTGTGCTCAGAGAGCCGGTAACAAGTGACTTTTTCGATGCCCTCGAGCCCGCATGGCGACGGCCATCTCTCACGTTTCTAGAAGACGCGCGAGCCCTCGCTCCGCTTGCGGCCTGATTCCAGATTAAGTTACATCGCCGAGCAGCTTCACTCAGGACAGAGTGCTCGGCCCATTGGGCTGATTCTATCGTCATGCTGATGGACCTCCAGACCAGCTGCCTGGCGGTCAGATCGCCACATCCCTGGGAAAATAGGTTGGTAACCAACGCCGATTCCCGTTGGGGACGCCATCGGCATCACATTGACACAGCGATGTTTATGGCAATCGATGACGCCGCGGTCGCACGACCGTTCCACCCCGTGTTGTCCCTCTCGTGCCCCGGATGTAGCACCTCCGTTGTGACAAGGGCGAAAGACAGCGCGCCCGTCCGCCTGTTTGGCTGCGACTGGACGCGGCAGGGCCACAACATCGCGAGCAGGAGCCCCGTCACTTCGAAGCCATCCCCGCATCGCGATTCATCAAAACTCTTCTGCCCCGCCTGATCGGGGACCGCGGACACACGAGCGCCCCCTCGACCACCTGTAGCGGGCGGAACAACTCTGAATTGATCGGGGGCTCATCGCACGCACGTCGGGTAATCACCCCACATTGACGCCCCGCGTCGCAGGCGCCGTTGGAAGATCGAACGCCCCTAGCACCGCATCGTCACACGCTGGGAGCCGTCCGGAGAACTTCGTCGGGGTTCAACCTGTGCTCGTCAATCGTCCTCCCGGGGCATCTCTAAGCTCTTCTCCCGGGAAGGGCAACGGATTTCCTCCGTAATCCGCAGGGTCGGAGTCAAGCTGGCTTCGTCAGAAGCCGTTCAGCACCCGTCAGAGTTCGCGTGGGTATGGTGGCTTCGCTTGGGTCAGGTGCGGAGTTGTAACGCGAGAAGTGGGAGTAGACTGCCTCACGACGCCGAGAGCGGCCAGGTGACACGGTCGCAGAGGGTTCATGGACCAGATCGGTCAAACCGGCGCGGTCAGTCGCTTGTTGCAGGCCTGGGGCCGCGGCGATCTGCAGGCACGCGACGATCTGGTGCCGGTCGTCTATCGCGAATTGCGGCGCAGAGCGGGCGCGTATCTGCGACGCGAACGGCAGGATCATACGCTCCAGCCAACGGCGCTCGTCCATGAGGCGTTCATGCGGCTCGTGGGACAGGAGCGCGTCGCCTGGCAGAATCGCGCGCATTTCTTCGCGATCGCGTCGCAAACGATGCGCCGCATCCTGGTCGATTACGCGCGGGAACATCAGGCGGCGAAGCGTCCCGGCGCCGGCGTGAAGGTGATGCTGGACGACCGGATCGGCGCCGCCCAGCCACGCGCGTGCGAGTTCATCGCGCTCGATCAGGCGCTCGTCGAGCTCACGCGCATCGATCCACGGCAAGGTCAAATTGTCGAGCTCCGCTATTTCGGCGGGCTGTCGGAGCAGGAAGTCGGTGAAGTCCTGTCGATCTCGCGCGCAACCGTCACGCGGGAATGGCAAACCGCTCGGGCGTGGCTCTATCGCCGGATGACCGCCGGCCCGGCCACGCAGGACGCATGACGAACGACGCGGGACGCTGGGATCGTGTGAAGCGGGTGTTTGAGGGCGCGCTCGAACGGAGCCCGGCCGCGCGGCCGGCGTTTCTGGCTGACGCGTGCGGCGACGATCGATCGTTGAGCGCCGAGGTCGAGTCGTTGCTGCGCGCGCACGAGCAGGCGGGGAGCTTCGCCGAGCAGCCGGCCGTGGACGAGCTGGCGGGCCGTCCGCTACAGCGCGGCGATCACCTCGGCCCGTACGAAATCGTCGAGCTGTTGGGCGCCGGCGGGATGGGCGAGGTGTACCGCGCGCGCGACACGAAGCTGGGGCGCGATGTCGCGATCAAGGTCCTGCCGCCGCTGTTGACCACGAACGCCGACCGGCTGGCCCGCTTCGAGCGCGAAGGCGGCATGCTTACCGCGCTCAATCATCCGCATCTGCTCACGGTCTTCGACGTCGGAGAAGTCGATGGCCAGCCGTATCTGGTCACGGAGTTTGTGGACGACGGCACACTCAAGACATGGGCGTTGGCGGAGAAGCGCACGTGGCGGCAGGCCGTCGAGCTCCTGGTCGGTGTCGCCGATGGCCTGGCCGCCGCGCACGCCGCGGGCATCGTCCACCGGGACGTCAAGCCGGACAACATCCTCATCTCGAAGCACGGCTACGCCAAGCTGGCCGATTTCGGCTTGGCGAAGCTGTTCGAGGCTCTCGGCGGCGCGGCGACCGCGCCGACCATGGCGGCCGTGCGCACCCAGCCGGGCATGATCGTGGGAACGATCGCCTACATGTCGCCCGAGCAGGCCGCCGGCAAACCGGCCGATGCGCGCAGTGACATCTTTGCCTTCGGCGTCGTTCTGTACGAAATGCTGGCGGGCCGGCAGCCGTTTGTAGGGGCGACCGGGCTTGAGGTGCTGGAACGCGTGCAGCACCACCCGGCCGAGCCGCTCGGCGAGGACATCCCTCCGGCGCTGCGGCTGGTCGTCGAGAAAACGCTGGAGAAACACCCGGCGGAGCGGTACCAGTCGATGCGCGACATGGTCGTCGATCTTCGAAGGGTGACGCGCACGCTTTGGGGAGACGGGCACGCCGGCCACGACGCGGTCGCGCTCACGGGTCTCGATCGCGACGGCCGCGCTGGTGGTCGTGCCGGCAAACAAGACCGACCACGACAAACGCGCCGGCGTATTCGCTCGCTGGCCGTGCTGCCGCTCCAGAATCTCTCGCGCGATCCGGACCAGGAGTTCTTCTCCGACGGCACGACGGAAGCGTTGATCTGCAATCTGGTGCAGATCCGCTCCCTCGACATCATCTCGCGCACGTCAGTCATGCGCTACAAGGGCACGACCAAGACGATCCCGGAAATTGGCCGGGAGCTGAACGTGGACGCCATTGTCGAAGGCTCGGTGCAGCGCGTCAGAGGACGCGTCCGGATTACGGCGCAACTGATTCGCGCATCCACTGACACGCATCTCTGGGCCGGCGAGTACGAACGCGATGCCGCCGATGTGTTGAAGCTCGAGGCCGAGGTCGCGCAGACGATCGCCCATGAGATTCAAGCGCATCTCACGCCCGAGGAAGCCGGCCGGCTCGCCAGTACCCGCAGCATCAACCCGAATGCCCGAGAGGCCTACCTGCTCGGGCGCTACCACGCGAACAAAGACAATGAAGCGGACTACAGGCAAGCGCTCGAGCAGTTCCAGCGCGCCATCCGTCTTCAACCCGACTATGCGGCGGCGTATGCCGGCGTTTCGATGGCAGCGGGCTTACTCCGGAACCGGGGGTTTACGCAAGACGACGAGGGCGCGCGGGCCGCTACGCTAAAGGCGATCGAACTGGATCCGAGCCTCGGGGAGGCCCACGCAGCCCTCGCCGCGCTCAAGATCGCGGACTGGGATTGGAAGGGTGCCGAGGCCGAGGGTCGTCGAGCGCTCGAACTGAACTTCGTCAGCGATTCCTACCAGAGTGTCTTGACGATCACGGGGCGCCATGCTCAGGCGATTGCCGCGGGCGAGCACGCGGTGAAGGTCGACCCGCTGTCCCCAATCATGCAGGAGAGTTTCGGGATCGTTCTGTTCTTCGCTCGCAGGTATGACGACGCGCTCGCTCAACTGAAACGCTCGATCGAACTCGAGCCGCGTAGCTACGGGGCCACACTCGTGCTGGGTGTGACGTACGAGGCGCTGGGGAAGCCCCAGGAGGCGTTGGCGGTCTTCGACCGCTCCGACGAACTCCGTGAGTCTCCATACATCGCGCGAGCCTACGCAATGCTCGGGCGGCGCGATGACGCGCTCAGGGTCCTGAACAGCGTCGTCAAGCGAAGGGGCACGTTCGACCTTCAAGAAACGGCTATCGTCTATTTCGCGCTGGGCGACAAGGATCGCGGCTTCGAGTGGCTCACCAAGGCGTTCGATCAGCGGTCCGGCTATGTGCCGTGGGCGAAGGTCCAGCCGGCGTTTGATGGCATCCGCGACGATCCGCGCTTCAAGGCGCTGGTGGCACGGCTTAAACTTCCGGGCTAGACCTCATCGCCCTTATCGGCGGGCGCAGGATCGGCCCGTCCCGGCGAATCACTGAACATGATGGCTGACTGGGATCGCGTGAAGCAGGTATTTCAGGCCGCGCTCGAATGGAGCCTCGAGACGAGGCCGACGTTTCTCGACGAGACGTGCGGCGATGATGCCGCACTGCGCGCCGAAGTCGAGTCGTTACTGCGCGGACATGAGCAGGCGGGGAGCTTCGCGCCCGACCTCGTAATATCCCAGCTTTGGCCTGAACGGATGTCTCCGGCTAACGCCGGTTGGCACGCCGCGTGCTCGTAGCAATTCAGCAAGCCACCGAGCCGGGGACGCCGATGAATCGGGCAGGCGCGTCGGCAATGCGCGAACCCTGGACGAGCCGATTCTCGTCGAGCCCTTGATGATTCCGCTATCGGTGTCGCGCACGACCGTGATGCGGGCATGGCAGACCTCCCGCGCATGGCTATATCGGCGCCTGCGCAAGGAGCGCTCCGGAGGTCACCGGGGCGAGTAAGCCGTAGTGCTCGGGGACCCGTGCTCGCCGGCGCCCGTGACGGCCTGTTTGCTCGCGTTCCGTTTATCGGCAAGCGTGCGGTCTCGTGCCCGGCGGACTTCGCTAATGTTCACGGCTGCCGTCTCGTTAAACTGGAGAACGGCCGAAGCCTGGTTCAACTGGAGAAAGATGAGCTGCGCCTCGTAGGCACCGGCCTCGTCCGGACCGTGTCGCAGATGCCACGCTTCGTGAACGATGACCGAAGCAATCTTCAACAGACACGGGTACTGATCCCAGCGCGGGACGCTTGCGCATCGAAACGTGCGGCTGCGGGTGTACACGAAGACTCGGTCGCCCGTGCCGTGTTCGTCGTACACGGTCCAGGCTTCGGCACCCGGCGACACCGTCCGAGGCAACGTGGAAATGAGGACAATCGGCAGGTGCGCGTATAGCTGTGGACCAGCGAGCAGGAGCGCCCTGTCAAGGGCCGCGCGCTCTTCCGCGGGTGTGCTGTCGGCCGCTCGAACGGTTGATGGCACGCACCACGTTCCGACGACAAGGAACAACCAGGCAACATTCCGCATTGCGTCCCCTCCGGGAGCGCGTTCCGCCAGTCGGAACGCGCTGGGACGTAACGCGGAAAGCGGGAGAGAACTGCCTCAGTTGATGGGATGGGCGGCTGCTTTTAGAAGAAACTTCTCAGACCAGCAATGCTGAGATGCAGCGCTTCGAGTGGTCCTAGAAGCTCGTCACCGGGGGGCGCGCCACACGCAGCCGGGTCATCTCGCGGCCGGACGGCGGTCACTCAACACGTCGCGACTCTTCGGGACCAATCCCCACCCCGCGCGAGTGTCAACGACAAGCTCCGAGCACAACTCCCCTTGGGGACGTACCCGACCGTATCGAGTCGGAATATGCCCGGCAACTGGACCTGATTCAAGCCCCTGAGTATTCAGACCCATGGGGGCACCGCAGAACCGTTCGGAGTTATGCTGCGAGGCGGATGAGGCACGGCGGCTCAATTGCTTTTCTTGTTGCCGCGGTCCTAGCCGGCTGCGCTCGACCGATTCGCACGGGGACACTTATCGATCGGTACAACGGAGCGACCTGCATACCGGTGAGATTTGGTCCCGGAATCAAACCTCCAACGCGTACATGGGATGACATACTGAAACTGAGGAGTGGTGCCAGCGCACACGTGGTCGGGGCGCAGCTGCCCGGTGGCCGCATCGATGTGGAATACCCTCCGGACGGACAAACACGGACCGCGGCGAATGCGGGGGACTACATTTATCCGGCCGACGTCCGTTTCGACCAAACGGCCGACCTTTTGTACGTAAAAGCCAAGGGGGCTCCGGCAGCCTTTGGCGGACCACAGACATGGCTCTTCGAATACGATTTGCGACACGACGGCAAACCGGACGTGTCCTGGTCGATCCAGACGTGCTACCTCAAGAATGCCCGGAAACACCGTAAAGTCGGGTGCTGGCTGACGGCTGCAAACGCTGGTTAGCTGGCTCGTCTTGGAGCCTGGCAGTCTTTATTAGGCTGCTCCGGGCATCTGTTTGCAATGGTGGCGAGTGTGCAACGCCGAAAACCTCACGAAGTCTTCAACCGACACCGTACCGAAACCGGTGCTCATGACGTGTTGGCCACTGTCGGCCCGTCTGCGACATTCCTTATCGAACCTGGCGAGCGCCTCTTCCAGGCGGACGCGCGCCTGAGCCGGGGTGGCCGGTCCGCTGGCAGGGTCCATCGCCTTGTGGGCCTTCCACCCCTTCGGAAACACGCCCTTCTTCAAGATCCGCTTGAAGTACAGCCTGAGCAGCGGGCGCAGGAAAGCGGGGGGCATCGGGATCGACGGAGCCCCAGAAACGATGTTGGCCGCTTCTTCCACGCCACGCGTCACATGCTCCACGACCTGGCTCGGCGACCATTTCCCCGGCGCGCGCGGCGTAGTCCAGGTCGCCGCTGATCTGTCCGCCGCCGCGAGCAGGTCGATGAAGGCGGCGCGATTGGCCGCAAGCGCGTCATTGACATCAGCCATGGGGCCTCCAGTGCGTGAACCGGCAATCGACTGAAATGATCTGCCACCTTCTGTCGCTTAGTCTGACTTGGGCCCTCCTCGCGCCTTTCTCCGCATACGAATGAGTTGGGCCGTCGCCACGGCTCCCATCGCGACCGGGACGAGACTTACTTTTTCGTGGTTCACGACGGCCAGACTAGTCGCGACCACAAGACAGCCAATCGCGACGCTCAGCAAGACGACGCCGATACGACTGCCCTGGTTCGGCTGGCTCATACGATCCCCATGCGGCTTATTCAGCTCGCCCCTCACCCTGAGCCGCTTTGCCGGGTGATTTCGCATTGCCAGGTAAGGAGACACGTGAGCACAAAGATCATGAAGCGTGACTGGTTCGAGATTCTTGTAATCGGCCTCGAGATCGCCATCATCCTCGCCGCTGCCGCCCTGGTGTACGCGGTGTTCCAGGCCAACTAGTTCTCCTCGCTTTTCGTGGCGACCCTCGATAGCCAGCCGCCGCACCCCTCCCCGTCGAAACGCCAAGGGCGGCTAGCGCAGCTGAAACGGCGGCGTATCGGGTCTGAGCCAGGCCCACGCGCGGCCAAGATTCATGAACACCTTGACCTCGAACGGGAGACCTTGCGACCGAACCAGCTGGCCGAACGTCCGTGCGATGGCGAACGTGATCGGCTGCCGTCACGTCCGTGAAGTCGATGAGCGCGTCGGTGCAGTTCTCGTACTGTGGCTCCCGGAGCCACGCCAGCATGGCGCTCATCCGCTCGCGTTGCGTGGTCACGCCCTGGCCGCGAATGTATAACAGACCGATGTCCGCGTAGATGTCGTACCCGAGCGGCATCCCCGTAGCATAAATCAGGACGCAAGACACCGAAGTTGCGAAGCGGATCGGGCGGCTGAAGTTCTCGGTCCAGGGCCGACGTATCAATTCGACGCCTTCTCGTACCTGGCCGTCAGGATCCAGTACGTCGAATCGTCGGCGATCTCGGACAGGGCTCCCCGGCAGGCCAATGTTCTTCCAGGTCCCTTCGAGCGCCGGATCCATGACGTCCTTGTCCCCGGTCGCGCGTTGCGCAGCCGTACTCGTGCTGTGCTGAATAAGCCGGTCGCTCCGCAGATAATCAGGCAGAGCCAATCCCGATGTCGAATCTCGATTCAACACGCGAAGCATTCAAGCGGCCGTTCGATGTCGAGACGTCCGCCTTGGATCGGTTGGTGAGCGGCTGCACTGGTCCCTGATTCGGTTCCCGATCCCACTCGAGTCGTAAGCCCATCCATCGACCTGAGCAGTGTGAACGCAATTTCTGTCCGGCTCTCCTTATGTACGGTATCGTACAGACAGGCCTGAGAGCCCCCGCCGGGACAGCACATCGCGTCCTGGTTGCTCGCCCTCATACCCATATGGGAGCGAGCCATGCCGGAATCAGAAGATCGTTCCAGCCACGACGCGGCCTGTCCGAAGTGCCCGCCCGGCGCGTCCAAGCCTGTCGTCATCGTTGAACGATTCGGCGTCAAAACGTTCTTCTGCGCCGAGTGTGAGCACGTCTGGGAAGAACGGTCCGGGCAAAGATAGCGCCCGCCGCTCTTCTCCTGTCGGCCCCGCGAGCCCGCGGGAACTGCGCCGTGATTTATGCTATCGGCATGTCGCTCGGGTTCGACATCTACGAGGACATCGGCCTCCTCTACATTCGTGGCCAGGGCGAGATCACGCAAAGCCAGCGGATGAACGCCATGCTGGCGTGGCTCCGCGATCCAAAGTACGAGGGCTGCACCGACGCGCTCATCGACCTGGCCGACGTGAAGACGACGCCAAAGGTCGGCGAAATGCGTGAACTGATCGCGATGCTCAAGCAGCAGATGCCGGCCCGGGGCCCGCGACGGCTGGCCGTGGTCACGTCAAAGCCGATCACGTTCATCGTCGCGCGGACGTTCGAGCATCTGGTCAGGTCGCGAGGCCTCAGGTTCGAAGTCAAGGTGTTCATGAACCTTGGCCGGGCCTGGGCCTGGCTCAGGCCCGACGCGCCGCCGTTTCAGCTGCGCTAGCCGCTCGCGGAATCCAGCCGGCCCAGTCCCCAGCTCACGGTCGTACGGCTTCGATGGCATCGAACGCCACGACCGATCCCGTGCCGTCCACCAGGGCGAAGAACGTCGTGACCTGCCCGCCCGGAGGCAGCGTGACGTTCAACAACGTCGCATTCGAGATGGCCACCGGCGGCGCGACTAAAAGCGGCGCAGGCGTCGTGCTCAGGCCGGTCGGCGTCACCCACAGCAGCTGGTTGTTCACGACCAGCCCCCAGAACCACGACACCGGCGCCGTGAAAGACGATGCGCTGATGTCGAGCGTCAGCAGCATCGGCCCGGTCGTCGTGACGACCGGCGGCGCCGGATGCTGACCGTTGACTCTCAGCGTGACCGTTGGCGTCGCCGGGACGCGGTCGTATCCGACGACATCGAGAGCATTCAGCTCCACGCTCAACGCAGGATTGGCGCCACTGGTCGTTCCGTTGATCGAGAAAAAGGCCAGGCTGTTCGCCGCGGTGAACGACCGCGTATTGACCGCGCTGTACCGGTACAGATCCTGCGGGAATATCGTACCGGCGGGTACTGACGGAAGCGACGAACCGAGGCCCAGCACCTCATCGATCTCGTGTTCGACGACAGGCAGCAGGTTGAACGTGCCCGTCGAGCCGGGACTGCCGGGGCTGGTAATCGTAGTGTTGAGACCGATGAATCCGTCAGGCTGGCCGGGAGGCGGATTGACATTGATTCCGACGGCTCTGAGGTTGGCGGTCTTGACGTTGATCGTTGTCGTCCCGTTGACGGGATTCGTCGCCACATTCGGCAGGAGTCCCACAGCGGTCGCGTCGTCGCCCGTCTTCGCATCGCCTTTCAGCGCCGCGAGGAACGTGGCGTAAGACTAAGGTCGCGAAGAACGTCGAGCTCGAACCCAGCCCGCCGGCCTTCTGGAACGTGATGTTGACGGTGATCGGATCCGAGAACCGCGACTCGATGTTCGCGATCGCGCCGTTGATCGCGGCCTCGATGGCCGCCGCGTTGGGATCGCTCGTGATGGACACGTCGAACGTCGGGTTGATATGCAGGCCGGCCGAAACCGCTTGCGGAGCGCCGGGCTCCGGCGCTGTGCACTCCTTACTCCGCGCTGAGCTTCGCGATATTCGCGCTCGCCGTGTCCGTGACTCGATCGATTGCCGCGTACAGGTCCTTCGCCTGGCCGTTCAGTTTGTCGGCGTCCGATTTCAGGCTCGCCGCAGCGCCGGCACGAATGGCTTCGACTTGCGTTTTGGCGCTCTTGATCAATTGTTCGATCTGTTTGACGCCTTCGTCCTGAGCCCGCGCAGCCCCGGTTCCCGCGATAAACATCGCGACGCTCGCCATCGCTGTCGAGAAATGACGTGGCCTCATGAACGGCAAGGCCATTTCAGACGCGCGCCTTCGCCGACAGGCGGCAGGCTCTCGAATTGCAGCTCGAAACATCCTCCAGTGTCATGACTTTTGTCACTCCAGCCGAAGACTTCTTAATCCGCGATATTCCGCGCATGTTCACCGTAAAACATCAGCATCACTTGGCGTCACTTTGTGTATAGTTGAGCCGTTCGTCACTCATGACTTTCGGCTTGTCAAACGAAAGAAGGTTGGAATGCGTCTCGTCATCGCGATGTTGGGTGCGACGGTTCTTCTCGCGTTCTTGAGCGTGGCGCCAGTCCAAGCAGAGTGCGACCCGCTACGCCCCGGTTGCGTTCCCGTCACCCGCACGCCAGAACCCGCTACGCTGCTGTTGATCGGCACCGGCGCGCTGGTCACTGGTGTCGTGCGATATCGGCGCAACAAGAAGTAGCTCGCACTACTCCGCGCTGAGCTTCGCGATATTCGCGCTCGCCGTCTCCGTGACCCGATCGATTGCCGCGTACAGGTCCTTCGCCTGGCCGTTCAGTTTGTCGGCGTCCGATTTCAGGCTCGCCGCGGCGCCGGCGTTCAGATCGTGACCCAGATAGGTCACCTGGTCCTGCAACGTCTTCATCATCGGCGCGTAGATGTCAGCGGCCTTCTGGCCTGTCTGCCGCAGCTCGGTGAAGCGGTCCTGCGTCCTCTTCAGCCGCTGCTGGCTGCGGTCCCGCAGTTCCGGGCTCTGGATCGCGGCCGTCGTACCTTCCCAGCTCTTGAACAGCTTGTCCGCTTCGACGTTCATCTCCCTGCTGCGAGTCGCCACGTCCGCCCGTTTCTTCTCCGACGTCGCCATCTCCTTCTGCAGGGACTTGTACGCGTCGCGGCGATCTTTCACGTCTGGAGCGAGGACCGCGTTGTAGGCTGTCATCGTTTTCTCCAGCTGCTGCCTGGCATCGCGAATGGCTTCGACTTGCGTTTTGGCGCTCTTGATCAATTGTTCGATCTGTTTGACGCCTTCGTCCTGAGCCTGCGCAGCCCCTGTTGCCGCGATGAACATCACGACGCTCGCCATCGCTGTCGAGAAATGGTGCGGTCTCATGTCACAACTCCTTTGGTCGCGCTCGCGGACGGTCGCGAAAGCTCCTAACCGTACTTCGCGAAAAAGAGGTAATCAATAGCTGAAAGGGGCAGAGCTACGCCGGTGCCGGATCTCCGTCCGTTGTTGCTGCTGAGTTCCAGTCCGCCCTACCTGATCGCGCGCGTCAGAGGAACAGGCGGAATGTCCTTCAGTCACATTAGCCGCGACTCCATCATGGTCGCCGCTCTGCTGGGATTCATCGTCGGCTTCGCCTGGGAGTGGTACCGACTCCGATCCGCCTGACGGCACGCGGCGCTGGCGCCGGGCGGCCTTCGCAGGTAGATTAGTGTCAATGCCGATCACCGTACAGCACGAAAGCGCAAATATCTATCGATTGGACGTGAGCGGGCGGTTGGGCAAGCCCGAGTTCGATCGCAGTCAGGAGTCGCTCTCGGCGGAGATCCGCCGCATCGGCCGCGTCAGGCTCCTCTTCGTCCTGTCGCAGTTCGAGGGCTGGGAGCAGAATCCGAACTGGGGCGACCTGAGCTTCTACGTGGCCCACGGCGATTCGATCGACCGCATCGCCATCGTCGGCGACGAAAAATGGCGAAACGAGACGATGATGTTCGCGTCCGCGGATCTGCGACGCGCGCCCGTGGAGTTCTTCTCCTCGCAGGACGCGCTCGCCGAGGCGCGCGCCTGGCTGAACGCGTGAGCGTCAGAAGCGCACAACAGGCCCGACACTGAGCTCGAACTGTTGCGCCGCTGGTCCCGTAAGGACAACGATACAACCGCCGACTCCGACCACGCCGCACGCCCATGAACTGACTTCCGGGGCAATCAGGATTGGCAGCCACTTCGCCTCGGCCTTTATCGCGAAGTGGGAGCCCAGGAACTGCTTCAATCCGGTGCCGAGACCGAACGAGAAGCGCGTGAAGCCGTCGTGCGCAGCGGCAATGTGCGTGGCGCCGATGCTGCCCGTCAGAAACGTTCGGAGACCTTTGACTTCGGGAATGAACCACTCGCGCGTGAAATCCCCGTGAAACTGGTCCAGCGTGACGTCGCCCAGCGACGCGCCCACAAACCCTAACGGCGCGTCGAACCGCAGCGTCGACACCGACCGCGTCCATCGAAATTCAATCAGGGACAACTCATCGAACCGGAAGCCCGCTGCCAAGCCGTAGCTCGAGGCGTCTTTCCAGGAGGCTTGAGTCTGCGGCGGCTGGTCCCCCCGCACATCGAACGTCCCTCCGAACCTGAGGCCGACAAACGGCGTCACCTCGAACGAGTCGATCTGGACATACTGCGCTCGCGCTGGTGTCGCGAGCGCCAGCAGGGCCAGGAGCGCCTGGACCGTCAGGCAAGCGGTCCGTCCTTTCGACCGCACGCCATGGATGAGTCCGAACGGCATGTTGTTAGGTTACACCGGCGAGCTGAGCAGTGAGGGCGTCGCTGCTCACAAATGCCAGCAAGCCTTGCCGGCGCCACAACTGTAACGAGCATTACGTTTTGGAGACCGGTAGATCGCTCCTCTCCAAGTCGCAGATCTACTGCGCAGGCTCATATTGCATCGATAGTGAATTCGCTCGACGGACTTCTCGTGCTCGTACGAGCGAAGTCATCGGCGACGCGAGACACACGCGATTTGGTCGAGCTGTGCTACGGAGGAGCTTGCGTGAGATTTGTTTCCGGTCAAGATCTCTTCCGTGGTGGCGCGCGCGTTGCGTACCGCCAGCTCGGACTTCTCGCGCAGCGCAACCACTACAGCGCAGCTGACAGGCTAGAAGAGTCGTTTATGAATTGCCCGCGACTACTGGCAATCGTGTCCAGGCGCGGCGCACTGACATTGATGTCGGTGCTGCTGGCCGGCGGCGTTCTGGCCGGCTCCACGCCGCTGAACGTGATCACCTGGAATATCAAGATCAACGACAACTCCGAATCGCACGCGCGAACGGCGATGGATCTGCTGCTCGCGACCGCGCCGCAGCCGGAAGTCATCGTGATTTGCAGCAGAGGACCGGCCGGACCTGGCAGGGCGCGTTCGCGACACACTGCGCGCCGAACAACTGGAATGGAGTGTGTGCGTCACGCCGTGGTACCAGGGCATCGGCATCTTCACCACCCACACGCTCACGAGCAGCAGTTCGACGCTCTTTCCTTTCCCGGACTGCTGGACTTCAGCGCGGGTGGGCCTGCGGGCCGCGATCGATGTCGCAACTGAAGGCGTGGGCGGGCAACTACTCGCAGCCGCAAATCGTGGCCGGCGACTTCAACGCCGACATGGATCAGATCGACACGACGCTCGGCATGCTTCCCAACTTCGCCGATTCGTGGCCGATTGTGGGTTCCGGCCGCGGCTTCACGGCCTTTACTCCGAGTCCGACGATGAAGCTCGACTACTGGTTCTCGGATGCGGGCGGCCGCGCCCAGCCGACATCCACGGCCGTGGTCACCTCGACAGGAACGGTGTCAGACCATTATCCCGTCCAGACCACGTTCGCGATTCAGCCCGGCGGACCGCCGTCCGCAGTCAAGGGTTTGCGGATAGTGCCGTAGCTCAGCCCGCTAGTCGCCGCCACTGCCCTTGAACTGGTCGTCCTCGTCCGCGAAGAGGACGTTGAAGCTGGTCAGCGAACCGTAGCAGCCGCTCACGTAGCTCTGGAGCTTCACCTTCGCCGAGTCGGGTAGGTCGGAGGCGTTGACCTGCTGCTCGAGGGTGCGAAGCCGGTTCCGCAGCATGACGACCTTGTGGAAGAACGTCTCGATGGGCCACGTCTTCTCCTGCAGCCCCGCGGTACCGGGACGCAGCACGAGCGTGCCGCCGCGCCATTTGTCGGCCGGCACGACCGGGGTGATGCCGGTTTCCTCGCGGATGATCCGCCGCAGCAGCACTTCGAGATCCGCCGGCGCCTGGCTCCCGGTCATGTCTGTTGTCCTCTCGCGATCGCTGACGATGGGAAACGGTGCCCGGTTCGAGGGCGCGCGACGCGCCTCGGGCGCCGCAGCGGAGGATGCCGGCGGCCGTGACGCCGCGCCTGCCGGGCCGCCGCGATAGTTGTGCTCGCTGTGGCAATACCCGCACACGACGCGGATGGGCACGCCGTCTGCGTCGACCGCGATCACGGTGTGCAGGCGGTCCGCCTTGCACGCGCGGCAGATGTCTTCGAGGGATTCGCCGGCTCGGTACGCGCGGGTCAATGGCATCGCGCGAGTATTGTAGCGAACCAATCCCCTCGACCAGCCGTCTCAGCGCTCGGACGTTCGATGTCGTCGCTGCTGTTCTGCGTGGAGCCGCTTGATCCGCTGACCTTTGCCGCCGCGACGACTAGCCTGATGGACGGCAGTCGCCGCGCCACGCCCCCCAAGCCCACTCGTATCCCCGCCTCGTGCCCCGCATGGCGACGGCGTCGCACGACCGCTCCTTTCGAATGTCAAGGGGAGCTGGATATTGCACAGTTTCCAACGGCAGAGATTGACCCGCCGGGGAACCGGCACTTACAGTTGAGCTCCGACGAATGGCCACCCGCAAGCGACGCCCGGCGCCGTCGCGACGCAAGAAGCAGCCGCCACCGACGCCGCCGTGCCCGGCGTGCGGCAGTGTCGGGGTCATTCCCGTGAACACGTCCCCACGATTCATGACCGCGTGGTATTCCTGTGCGGTCTGCTATCACGTGTGGAGCGTGCTGAAGGAGAAGTGACGCTCGAACATCCAGACATTGTCCTGGTCGCGGCCACCACCGCGGATCTGTTCAGACCATCGAAGGCGGCGTCCCTCATCGAGCAGCTCGTAACGGAAGGACATCGCCCACTGAGCGTCCGGGCTCCGCGACTCGCAGGACATGACCAGAATGTCTCCATCCCAGTAGAGACGCGTCAGTTCCCGTTCGCCAGCGATCTCTTTTCCATCCGTGAGGCCCTCTCCGGCATGTTCGACGGGTCGATCGCCGGCAACCATCCGGAGCTGGAAGCGAAAGACCGGGTCGTGGTGTTCGATGCGCAGGACGCCGCTCTGAAACGCAGCGGCGTTGGCGCTGAGCGCGCTCGCCTGCCGGTCCAGAATCCACTCGCCCGATAAATCGGGTTTCATCACGATTCCTCACTGTTCCGCGCGCTATGGCGGCGAGGGACGGCACCGCGAGGCGAGCAGCCCGGTGGCTGTAGTGAGATCCAGATCGGCCACGAGCAGGCCTTCCTGGCCGTACGGCTGATAGCACTGCACCGTCCCGTCAGGCCGAACGACCGCCGACGTCGTGCCTGAACCCTCGCTCGCGCAGTTCACCGACGCGAAGTAGCACGTATTCTCCGCCGCGCGGCAGAGCATGGCTTTTTCGTGGAACGTGTTGGCGGGATCGGCGAAGGTCGCGGGCCGATAGCTTCCGGGTTCGGCGACGTGCGCATGCGGGTGAAACACAACCTGCGCACCGCGACGTACGGCCCAACGCACCGTTTCCGGATAGCGCCAGCCTTCGTGGCAGATCACCACGCCGAACGTCAGCGGCCCCAGGGTGAACACGCGACGCTCGGTCCCGAGCGCGGGGTAGATGCCTTCCTCCGACGGGTCGATCTGGCCCTTGTCCTGCCAGCCGGCGATGGCGCCGTCGGGATTGAACACGCACGCGGCGATCTGCAGGCCCTGGTCGGTGACCCGCTCCGTACCCAGAATCACCGCGACGCCGGCAAGTCGTGCGGCGTCCCCCACCGCGGCCCACGCGCGCTCGAGGAACACGGGATCGGGCGGCGCCGCATGCCGGCCCGGCCATCGATAGCCGGGGACGAAGCATTCGGGAAAGCAGATCACAGTCGCGCCTCGGCGACCGGCTTCCGCAATGGCAGATGTCGCGAGGTGGACGGAGTCGTCCGGCGTCTTTGAAACGCGGATGTTTGCGAGGGCGATGCGAACGGTGGCGATGAGCGTCCTCCTCTCAGATCGTCAGGTAGACGATACTATCGCCTGTGCTCCGAGGGCCGCAAAGCGCATTCCGATCGTCAATCGTCAACCTGTGGGTCGCGCCGCTCGCGTTCTATTTTCTCGCGTTCTGCCTGCTGACGTACCCGCTGATTCTGAGCTTCCCTTCCCACTTCTTCGCCGACGCCGGGGACGGGCTTCAGAACGTCTGGAATCTCTGGTGGGTGCGGAAAGCCATCGTCGAACTCCACACGTCGCCGTGGTACACCACCTTCCTCCACCACCCGTCCGGCGTCTCGCTGCTCGGGCACACCCTGAACCCGTTCAACGGATTCCTCGGACTGCTGCTCCAGCCGTTCCTCAGCCTCATCGCCACACACAACGCCATCGTCGTCTTCTCGTTCGTCGTGGCGGGCCTGACGGCATTCAGGCTGGCCCTGCATGTCACGAAATCGGTACTGGGGCAGCATCATCGCCGGATATGTGTTCACGTTCTCCCAGTACCATTTCACGCACGCCGAGGGACACCTTCAGCTCGTGGCACTCGAGTGGATCCCGCTCTTCACGCTCTGCTGGCTGCGACTGGTGATCAAGCCGAGCGTCGGCAGAGCCGTCGCCGCATCCCTGGCTTTGCTGCTCGTCGCGCTCTGCGACTACTACTATCTCTTCTACTGCGTGCTCGCGGGGGCGATGATTGGCGGCTGGCACGTCTGGGGCCTTCGCGCCGCGCTGGCGGAGTACGCGCGCCGCGCCTGGCGTCCGATCGCCGTGTTTACCGGCGCCACGCTGGCGACTTCCGGAGTCCTGCTCGCATCGCTGCTACGTTTGAACGCGGCGGACCCGCTCGGCGGCGAGCACCAGTCCTTCGCCTTCTCGCTCGATGCTCTCGCGCTGTTCATCCCGGGTGGGCATTGGCGTTTCGCCACCCTGACGAAGTCCTACTTCGAGCGCCTGCCCGGCAACATCCACGAGAGCAGCGTATACATCGGCCTTCCGGCCGTCCTGCTCTCAATCTATGTCTGGTGGCAGCGGGAACGCCTTCGGCCTAAACATCCCTCGCTGTATCTGTGGTTCGGCCTCATGCTGTTCTTTGCGGCGATGGCACTCGGGCCCGTGCTGCGCTTCGCCGGCCTCGTCATTTACGACGGCCCGATGCCCTACTCCGCGCTCGAAGCCGCTTTTCCGTCCCTTCGACTCTCCGGTGTGCCGGTCCGGATGGTGGTGATGGTGACGCTGGCGGCTTCCATCATCGTGGCAATCGGCGTTCAAGCGCTGCTGGACAGACCCGTCGTCAATCCGGCGCGCCGTTCGCTGATGGTGGGGCTGGCAGGTGTCGTGATGTTTGTCGACTCGCTGCCGCAGCCGATTCCGCGGACGAGGCCGATCGTCCCCGAGTACGTCACGGTCCTCAGCCACCTGCCCCGCTCCGGGGCGGTGCTCGACCCGTTGGGAGACCAGTACCTGGCTCTCTACTACCAGACAATCCATCAGATGCCGCTGGCCGACGGATACGTGTCGCGGCTCCCGCTCAGCGTGACTCAGGCGCTGCTCAGCAAATACGACGACGCGAACGCCGGTCGATACCATGAGCTCCTTCACCGTTACAACGTCCGCTATGTCGTGACGCGTTCGACTGCAGCGCAGACGACACCCGATGGCCTGACGCTGTGGTATTCCGGCGAGGGCGTGAAGCTCTACTTCATCCAGTGAACTGCGACCTGTTTCACCGAGCGTCGGCCGGCAGCGCGAACGCGAGGATGCTCGGCCCTGCCGCGACGGCGACGAACTGACGGCTGTCGAACTGGTACGTCATCGGCGACGACTTCCACACCTGGCTGGTCTGGAAGCTCCAGAGCCGCTTGCCCGATCGTGCGTCCGCCGCCGCGAACGCCCCGCTGTCGTCGCAGAAAAACACCACATCGCCGGCAGTGCTGAGGACTCCGCCCCACGAGTCCACGGCGCCGAACTGCGGCAGCTCCCACGCAATTTTTCCAGTTTGGATGTCGATGGCTCGGAGCACGCGCTGCGCGGGCTCAGGCGCCGCGGCAAACGTGCCGCCCATGAAGCTCTTCCCGGGCTCCCATGGCTGCTCGACACGCGTGAAGATGCCGCACTTGTCGTTTGTCTGCGCGTAAAAGAGGCCGGTCCGCGGGCTGAACGACGCGGAGTACCAGTTCGACGCGCCTTCGAGCGACGGGCACACGCGGCGCCCTTCCGGCGTCGGCTCCATGTTGGGGACGACGATGGGGCGGCCGTTGGATGTCAGGCCGGACGCCCACGTGATGTTCTTCACGTACTGGGTGCCGAGCAGATACTCGCCCGTCGTGCGGTCGAGCACGTAGAAGTAGCCGTTCCGGTTGGCCTGCACGAGCAGCTTCCGCGGTCTCCCCTGAAAGATTGCATCGACGAGCACGAGCGGCTGCTGCGCGTCGTAGTCGTGCACGTCGTGCGGCGTGAACTGGAAGTGCCATCTGCGCTGGCCGGTCTTCACGTCGAGGGCCACGACCGAGTCCGAATACAGGTTGTCGCCCTGCCGCTCGTCGCCGATCATGTCCGGGCCGGGATTTCCCATGGCCCAGTACAACGTCCCGAGCTCGCGATCGTAGCTGCCGGTCATCCAGGTGGCGGCGCCAGGGTGATCGATCGCCGTTCCCATCCACGTCTCGGAGCCCGGTTCCCCGCGGGCCGGCACCGCCCAGAACCTCCACACCTCCTTGCCCGTCGCCTGATCGAACGCGGCGACAAACCCCCGAACACCTTCGTCGCCTCCCGCGATGCCGGAGATGACCAGGTTGTCGACGACGAGCGGGGCGCCGGTGCCGTTGTAGTTGCGATGCCAGTCGGCCATCTCCGTTTCCCACAGCAGCGCGCCGGTCGAGCGGTTGAGGGCGATGAGGTGCGCGTGGTCGGTGGTCACGAACACACGGTCGCCGCCGACGGCGACACCGCGATTCGCGCCGCGGGCGGCGACACCGGCGAGGCCCCTCGTGCGGGGACGCCGGTAGTTCCAGATCTGGCGGCCGCTGCCGGCATCGAGCGCGTAGAAATCGTTGGCAGAGGTGACGTACATCACGCCGCCGGCCACGACCGGCGTCACCTGCAGCTGGGCGGCGTTAGGCAGCGTGAACACCCACTGCGGGCTGAGGCGGCCGACGTTGGCGGTGGTAATGCCCGAGAGCGGGCTGTATCGATTCCCGGTGGGTAACCCGTTGTAGGCCGGCCACTCGCTTTGCGACGTCACCTCGCGGTACTGCCCCTTCGTGGTCTCGCGGAGCAGGTGCACGCCGCGGTCGTCCCCGAGGAGCTGCAACTCCCCGTGGCTCTGGTTGAGGACGATTCCTTCGAGAGCACGGCCGCCCGCAATCATGACGCTGGCTCGACGGGGTCCGGCACTCGAGCGCGGACGCAGCGTTCGCAGGAACACCACAAGATCCGTGGCCTCGGCTCGCGAGAGCGTGGGAAACGCCGGCATCCCCGAGCCGGGCACGCCCTCGCGAATCACGGCCTCGAGCTCCTGATCGTTGCGCAGCGGCACGCGCCCGACGATCGACGGCCCCAGCTCGCCGCCGGCCCCCTCGGTCCCGTGGCAATTGGCACAGCGGCCGGAAAAGGCGCGGCGACCCGGCTCGACGTCCTGGGCCGGGGCGGCCTGGCCGGACGAGAGCAGGATGCCGATCAGCGCGGCGCGCACGACGAGAGCGTTGGGCATGGCGCGTACTCTAGAACAACACCTTTGAAGAGTCGATACCTCGAGGGTGTAAAGTCATCAGAGAAACGGGGGGATGACCGATGGGGCTTCTCTACTTGATCGTCGTGGGGCTCATTGCCGGATGGCTGGCAGGACAAGTCATGAAAGGCGGCGGCTACGGCGTTCTGGTAGACATCATCCTCGGGATCCTGGGCGGTGTCGTCGGGGGCTGGTTCTTCGGCGCCCTCGGCATCTGGCCCGGTGGAGGCATCATCGGCTCCATCATCGTGGCGTTCGTCGGGGCCGTGATTCTGGTCTGGGTCACCCGCGTCTTGAAGCGCGCCTAGACACTTCCGCGCGCAGGCGCTTGCTCAACGCCCGTGGCCATGGCCATTCCGATCACTTCGGTCGAAACCCCGCGCCTCCTGCTTCGCGTGCCCGAGTTGACGGACGCGGAGGCCCTCATGGGCATCATCTGGGATCCGGAGGTCGTTGCGCGGAAGCAGGTCACGCTGTTCGAACCGCCCGGCGGCCTCGACCTGGCGATGAAGAACTGCGGCGAGATGATCCGCCAGTGGGAGCTGCGGGGATACGGTCAGTGGTCCGTTGTCGAGAAGGCGACGGGCCAGGTGATCGGCTGTGTCGGCTTCTACCATCCGCAGCGAGACTGGCCAGGTGTCGACCTCGGCTGGGTCATCCACCGGTCCCGATGGGGCCTCGGGTTTGCGACCGAGGCAGCGACCGCCGCCCTCGACTGGGCCTGGGCACACACGCCGATTACCCGTGTCATCAGCCTGATCGCCCCCGAGGACCTGCGCTCTATTCGGATTGCCACGAAGATCGGCGAACGTTTCGAGCGAGCCGGCGTAGACCCGGTGAACGGCGAACCGGCGCATGTGTACACGATCGTCCGCCATTAATGGCGGCTTCGCCGCGGCGGCCGGACGCGCTACCATACTGTGCCGGCCTGGGAACCGCCTGGGGGAACAAAGTACGGTAAGGAGGAGCAGCTGTGTTGAAAGCAATTTCTGTTTTTGCAATCGGCCTGACCTGTCTAAGTGGGAACGCCATGGCGCAGGATGCCGGCGCCGTGATCGCCAACGCCCAAAAGGCCCTGGCCGGCGTGACGTCCGTCACGTATTCGGGAACCGCCAAGGACGTGGCGTTCCAGCAGTGCGGCGCCAACTCCACCGACATGAACTGCCGCGGCACCCACGATCCGATGCGGCCGATCACCAACTACGTCCGCGTGATCGACCTCGCGGCCCCTGCGTCGCGTGCCAGCGGTGCGACCAACAACATCGGGCCCGGCGGCTCGACGGCGCTGACCCCGGGAACATTCTTCCAGCAGGTCACGCCTCAACAGGCGGATGTGTCGCAGCCCTGGGCCGGCTCTCTCGAGTTCTACATCACGCCCTGGGGATTCCTCAAAGGCGCCGCCGCCAACAAAACGGTGGCCAGCCGCCGCAAGGTCGACGGGAAGAACTACACCGTGCTGACCTGGAGTCCGGTGGTCACGGCGAACTCGGGCAAGCCGTACATCATCAACGGCTACGTGAACGACCAGAACCTCGTCGAGCGCGTCGAGACATGGCTGGGCGAGAACATCATGGGAGACATGCAGATCCTGGCCACGTACACCGGCTGGAAGGAATACGCCGGGTTCATGGCGCCGTCGAAGATCGTGCAGACTCGCGGCGGCTGGCCGTTCTTCGAAGTGGACGTCACGTTGGCGAAGGCCAATCCTCCCGACGCCGCGACGCTGGTGCCCGCACCGGCGCCGGCCGCCGGCCGTGGCGGCCCGGGTGGCGGCGGACCTGGCGGCGGAGCACCCCCGGCCCTGACGGTCACGAACGAGAAGCTCGGCGACGGCGTCTACAGGCTCACCACCGGACCGGGCAGCTACGACTCGATCATCGTGGACTTCAAGGACTACATCATGATGCTCGAGGCCGGACAGTCCGAGGCCCGGGGCCTCGCGTACATCGCGGAAGCGAAGAAGCTGATCCCCAACAAGCCGATCCGCTACGTCGTGAACACCCATCCGCACTCGGATCACACGGGCGGGCTGCCGTCGCTGGTGGCCGAAGGCGCCACCATCGTCACGTCGAAGAATAACGAGGCGTTCTTCGACAAGGCGCTCAACACACCACGGACGCTGCTGACCGACACGCTCGCCAAGAATCCGAAGAAGGCGAAGATCGAAGCGGTGACGGAGAAGAAGGTCTACTCGGACGGCACGCACATCGTCGAGCTCTATCACGTGTCCCCGGTGCCTCACACCAACGGGATGCTGATCGCGTTTCTTCCCAAGGAGAAGGTCCTGCTGCAGGGCGACTTCACGCTGCCGGCGGCGGGTCAGCCGCCGAACGACCACGTCAAGGCCCTGTTTCCGATTCTCGAGAAACTCAACCTGAACTTCGACCGTTACGTCTCCGTGCACACCACGGCCACTCCGCAGACCAAGGCCGATCTGTGGAAGGCCATGGGCAAATAGTCCCTGGTCCTCAGGTCCTGGTTCCTGGTCCCCGCGGACCGAGGACCAGGACCAATCAGGTCAGCGTATCCAGCATCTGGTGAATGCGGCCACGCAGTTCTGCCGTCCAGACGTGCCCGCCGGCGTAGCGAAAGACCTCGTGCCGTAGGCCGCGAGCACGCAGGAACACCTCGTCTTCGTCGGCTTTCACGGCCGTGTACCACTCGTCGCTCTCCCCGGCGGCGAGCAGGATGGGTGGAAAGCGGTCCGCGGAGGCCTCCTTCACATCGGGAGGAACATCGCCGCCAATCGCGATGAGGCCGCTGGCACGACGCTCGCCCATCACGGCGGCACGGTAAGCCATCGCCACGCCCTGCGAGAACCCGAGGAAGACTATCGTGGCCTGGTCGCCGGCGCCCCGGATCGCCTCACTGACGACGCGATTGACGTAGCCGAGGTTGTCCGCGATCGCCTGCTCGCGATCCTCGCGCGTCATCCAGCTGGCGACGACCTTCCCCTGACCGCGCGCGTAGAAACGGTGCAGCCCCTGCACCGAGACAAGCGTCCAGCGTTCGCTGCCGGGAATGAGCTCCAGTTCCGCGAGCATGTCCTCGGCGCTCTGCGCGTACCCATGGAAGCCGACGAGCAGGCCCGAAGAAGAAGAGAAAGACGAGACGGCTGCGTCCTTGATCAGGGCGCGGCCGTGCGTAGGCGTCTCGACCGAAATAGTTCTCACAGGATCGCCAGCACATGTTAGAACAGGTGCCGAGCGCGATGAACAAAGGCGTCATCGGAGCCGCGTGCGCCGTCGTCCTCGTCATGACGGCCGTCGTGGCGACACGACAGGCTGCGGCGCGCCCCGACTATCAGCTCGCCTACGTGGACCATGAGGGCCGCCGCACCATCGTCGGGCGCGTGCCGGGCTCGACCTTCGCGCCGCGGATTTCACCGGACGGCACACGGGTGACGTTCGACACCCAGGCTGACGGAGCGATCTGGGTCGCGAACCTGGCCAACGTGGAATCGAGGCGCCAGATCACGAAAGATGGCCGGAACCGCGGTCCTCTCTGGTCGGGCGACGGGACGCGCATCCTCTACATCACGGACCACGAGGGCGCCGAAACGATGTTCTGGCGCGCGGCCGATGGGACGGGAGACGCCGAGCTCCTGGTCAAACCGGCGCGCGCGCCCGAGTCCTGGTCGGCCCCGCAGCAGCGGTTTTCGTACATCACGTTCAAGGCCCCCGGCGACTACGACGTGTGGACCTACTCGTTTGCCGAAAAACGCGCGACGCCGTTCGCCGCCCTTCCCGACTCGCCGCAGCACAGCAGCCGCTTCTCTCCTGACGGCCGCTGGCTCGCGTACGTCTCGGCCGAGAGCGGGCAGCTTCAGGTCTACGTGCAGCCGTTCCCCGGACCGGGCGCGAAGATTCAGGTGACGAAGGCTGGCGGCGGGCACCCCCTCTGGGCGCCGGATCAGAAGGCGCTGTTCTTCGACAACGGCGGCCAGCTGTTCACCGTTGCGATCAGCACGGAGCCAGGCTTCACCGTCGGCAACGCGGTCGCGTTGCCGATCACCGGCTTCGTGCAGGGCCCCCTTCGCCGCCAGTTCGACCTGACGCCTGACGGCAAGCGCTTCCTCATGATGTTCCCTGCCGAGCGGTGAATTTCAGGCTGCCTCCTGACAGTCCCGTGCCCTCCACCTCGTCGCAACGACATATTTGTCAATATTTCAAGTAGTTCAGACATGTCTGCATGTCTGACCCGCGGCCTGGCCCGTGTCCGAGGGGCTCCGGCGCCGGCGAAAGGTCAGGCAAGGCGGCGACTGCAGGCTCATCGGAGACAATGATGTCTCCGCATTAACTTACGACGACAATACTGTCTCGTCTCGCCACGCTCGCGGCGATCCGCAGCTCGACAACCCCGCCAATTCAGGGATTTCTCAAGCATTTCTCTGGCGTGACTGAGCACGGTTCTTGCTCCTTCGACGCGGCATGCCACGCTGCCGTGGAGGCATCAGCCTGCGTCGCTGCACGATCATCGCCGCTCTGTTCCTCGTCATCCTGATCGCGCTGCCCTTTTCGGCGCCCTTCAAGACATTCGATTTCGCCGACGCTCACAGCAGCTCTTCGCCGGACAGTCTGCCAAAGGACAAGATCGATTCCTCCCAAGACGTCCTGGGTCAGCCTGAGGAGTCCTTCGCCCCGCCCGACCTGACGATTGTCGTGATCGCGCCGTTCACCCGCTCCAGCCAGCTCGCGGAACATCCGTTCTCTTCCACGGTTCTTCGACTCTAACTTCCTCCGCTCGCCTTCGGTCGATTCCTCCGTTTCAAGTCGTCGCGTCCGATCGCGCCCTGACGGCGGCCGTGCGCCTCGTCGGGCACGGAGTGGTGCGTCGACGGCTGTTCCGGGACCTGACGAAACGGGCGGCGAATGAACGAGCTCGGAGGAACCCATGAAGCTGGTCAAGTGCATCGTTCGCACGCACAAGGCGGACGAGACGATAGACGCGCTCAAGGAAATCGATCTATCCGGCTTCACCGTCACCGAAGTCGGAGGGAGCGGCCGGGCGGAAAACCCGAAAGTGTCGTGGGCCGGCAGACGCTCGGAGCTTCGCTACGTGCCGCAAACGATGATTGATGTTCTTGTCGCCGACCACGTGGTCGACGATGTCGTTCGGATCGTGATGGACAAGGCCCGCACCGGCAAGCAGGGCGACGGACGGGTGTTCATCATCCCGATCGACGAGGCCTACACCATACGAACTCGCGCCGGAGGGCCGGACTAGACGGCCATGGCAGTCACCCCGACAGCGCCCCGCACGATCAGCGGGCGCCTTCACAGGAAAGGACGTTGTCCGATGTCTACAAGAGGAGTTCTACGCCGAGCCGTTCTCGGCGCACTGCTGGTCTTCGCGGTCTCGGCCGTGTTTCCGGCGACGGCCCGCGCCCAGGACCCGACCGGGGCCGCCACCGGAACGGCCAAGGACGTCACGGTGAAGGACGCGGCCAACCCGACGCTCGCGGAGGTAATGGAGACCGTCGGCCACAACAAGATCTCGATCAATTTCGTGTGGACCCTGGTCGCCGGATTTCTCGTCATGTTCATGCAGGCGGGCTTCGCGCTGGTCGAAACCGGCTTCACGCGGGCGAAAAACGCGGGGCATACCATGTCGATGAACTTCATGGTGTACGCCCTGGGGATGCTCGGGTACTGGGTCTGCGGCTTTGCCCTGCACATGGGCGGGGTCGGGGCCGTCGCCGTGCTTGGCGGCACGGCGCCGCTCAGCCACGAATTCACCATCACGGTCGCCGGGAAGACCCTGGGGCTGTTCGGGACGAGCGGATTCTTTCTGAGCGGCGGAACGTACGACGTCGGGGTCTTCGCGCTGTTCCTGTTCCAGATGGTCTTCATGGACACGGCGGCGACCATCCCGACCGGCACGATGGCCGAACGGTGGAAGTTCTCGGCGTTCTGCATCTTCGCCTTCTTCATGGGCGGCATCGTCTATCCGGTGTACGGCAACTGGGTGTGGGGCGGCGGCTGGCTGGCCACGCTGGGCTCGAACTTCGGCATCGGTCACGGCCATGTCGATTTTGCCGGCTCCTCGGTGGTGCACATGGTGGGCGGCGTCGCGGCGCTCGCTGGCGGCATCGTGCTCGGCCCGCGCCTCGGCAAGTACGACAAAGCCGGGAACCCCAGGACGATCGCGGCGCATCATCTGCCGATGGCGCTCCTGGGCACGTTTATCCTGGCGTTCGGCTGGTTCGGCTTCAACCCGGGCTCCACGCTCGCCGGCACCGATCTGCGCATTGCCGTCGTCGCCACCAACACCATGCTCGCGTCGGCTGGCGGAGCGCTGTCCGCCATGCTCTACATGTGGATGGTGTACGGCAAACCCGATCCCGGCATGATGGTCAACGGCATGCTGGCGGGACTGGTCGCGATCACGGCTCCGTGTGCGTTCGTGACTGCGCCTGTCTCCGTGCTGATCGGGCTCATCTCGGGTGTGCTGGTGATCTGGGCCTACAACTTCATCGATCGGACGCTGAAGATCGACGATCCGGTCGGCGCGATCGCGGTGCACGGCGTGAACGGCGCCTGGGGCGTGCTTGCCCTCGGCCTCTTCGCGGATGGTTCCTACGGCGACGGCTGGAACGGCGTGCCCGGCACCGTCAAGGGCCTGTTCTACGGCGCTCCGGCGCAGTTTGTCGCGGAGTGCATCGGCGTCGTCGCCAACTTCGTCTGGGTATTCGCGACCTTCTACATCTTCTTCAAGATCGTGGACGCGATTATCGGCAACCGCGTGCCGGCGGACGTGGAGCTGGCGGGTCTCGACATTCCGGAAATGGGCGCGCTTGCCTACCCGGCGTTCAACCTGAAGGCCGAGGAGTAGGGCGATGGCGATGGACACAATGATGGTGGCCGGGGCGCTCGTCGCGCGCCCCGGCTCGTCGCTCCCCGCCGTCCCGTGGCGAGATCCGCATACGGTCTCGCCGCGCGACCTGGCGGCGTACATCGGGGGCCTCGAGCAGCGCTGCCGGGAGAACCCGGCCTCGCCGGAACTCTGGACGTGCCTGGGGATGGCGTACGCGGTCAACCATGACGTCGTCAAGTCGATGGACGCGCTCGAAACGGCGACGGCCGTCGAGCCGGCCCACTTCTGGGCACGCCTCAAGTACGGCGAGCTGCACTACCGCCTTCGCGCGCTCGACGCCGCGGAGGACGAAACCCTGAAGGCGGCGGAACTGGCCGAGACCGCGTTCGAGTTGGCGATGGCGCGAAAACAACTGAGAGAGATCCGTGCGTTGAACCCGCGCCGTGTCCGGCGCGACGCACCCGCCTCCACATGGGGGCGTGCGCTTTTCCTGTCGGCCCTGCTGCTCGTCGCGGTGGCCGTCGTGGTGTGGCGATGAACTGGAGATACTTCGTCGGCGCGTCGATCCTGTCGTCGGGGCTGCTGGTCAAGGTCGGCGCGCCCCTGGGGGCCGTGGCGATGGGAATCGCCCTCGTGGGGCTCATGAATTGGAGGACTCTGCGCCGCAGCCACTGAGGTGCACGGAAGATCACTGACCGTGCAACTTCCGACCTCATCCGGGAGCATAGTGGCGGCGTGATCCGCAGGCCTTCTCCGCATGCCTCGGCAACGGTCGCTTCGGCAATCGCTGTCGCCGTTCTCGTCTTCTTATGGGGCGCCCTGGCGCCGGCGCCGCGCGCGGCAGACGGCCCGCCGGTGGTTTCGAGCGCGCTCCGCGACCGCGCCGCCTACGGCCGCATTCGCGTGATAGTCGAGCTGAAGACCCCGTCCGGACCTCATCTCCCCGAGGGGCGTCTCGGCGCGCTCGTGGCTCGAGGGCGCCGCGCGGAAATACGCGCCGCGACAGATCGGGCGCTCGGCAGGCTCGCCGCTCGCGCGCACCGAGTGGTTCATCGCTTCGACACGGTGCCGTATCTCGCCCTGGAGGTCAGCGCCGAGGGGCTCGCGGCGCTCGAGAACGCATCCGACATCGTCCGGGTGATGGAGGATCCGATCCTCAGGCCGGTGCTGGCCGACAGCGTGCCGCTCATCCAAGGCGATCAGGCGTGGGCTGCCGGATACACCGGGCGCGGCACGACGGTGGCCATTCTCGATACCGGCGTCGACTCCGCGCACCCGTTTCTCCAGGGCAAGGTGGTCGAAGAGGCCTGCTATTCGAGCGAGACGGCCGGCCTCAGCCAATCGTTCTGCCCGAACGGCCTGCCCGAACAGATCGGTTCCGGATCGGCTGCGCCGTGTCCGCTGGCCGACTGTGTGCACGGCACGCACGTGGCTGGCATCGCGGCCGGCAACGGCGCGAGCGCCGACGTTCCGTTCTCCGGCGTCGCTCCGGACGCGCGGCTGATGGCCGTCCAGGTGTTCTCTGAAATCACCGACCCGTTCAGTTGCGGCGGCCAGGCACCCTGCGTGGGTGCGTTCACGTCCGACCTCATTGCCGGCCTCGAGCGCGTGTACAACGTGGCGCCGGCCTTGAACGTCGTCTCGGTCAACATGAGCCTTGGCGCCGGACTGTACACCGCGGCCTGCGACACCCAGCCCTACAAACCGATCATCGACAACCTGCGATCGATCGGCGTCGCCGACCGTCGTCGCCTCGGGGAACGGCAGCGCGACATCGCGGCATCTCCTCGCCGGGTTGCGTGTCGTCCGCGATCAGCGTTGGATCGGTCGACAAGTCGAACCGCGTCTCGTACTTCTCGAACGTGGCGTCGTTTCTCTCGCTGTTCGCGCCGGGCCAGTCGATCACGTCGTCGGTTCCGGGCGGCGGATACCAGGCATTCAGCGGCACGTCGATGGCGACCCCGCATGTGGCGGGAACGTGGGCGCTATTGCGTGAGGCGGCGCCCGACGCCAGCGTCGATACGATCCTGAGCGCGCTCAGACAAACCGGGCAGCCGATTACCGACACACGAGCCGGCGGCACCGTCACGGCTCCGCGCGTGAGCGTCTTCGAAGCGCTGACGACGCTCGTGGCGGTCGAGAATCCCGCGCCGGTCGCGACGGCAGTGTCGCCGGCCGGCACAGCCGCGGGAACCGCGGCGTTCGTCCTGACGATCACGGGCAGCGGGTTCAACGCGTTCTCGGTCGTCAAGTGGAATGGCGACGACCGGCCTACGACCGTCGTGAACACGCGGACGATCAAGGCGTCGATTTCATCGGCCGACGTGCTCAATCCGGGAATCGCGGAGCTGACGGTGGTCACGCCTACACCGGGCGGCGGCACGTCTTCGCCGCTGACGTTCACGATTGGCCCGCCGGCGACGCTGACGGTGGACGTTTCGTCCGTCGCGCCAGGCGGCGCGGCGACGGTAACGCTCGCCAACGGGGTCGGCGGGGCGCGCGACTGGCTCGCGCTGGCGGCCGTCGGCGCACCGGACACGGGCGTGCTGCAGCAGACCAACGTGGGCTCGGGGGTGACGTCGCGCACCTGGACCGTGACGATGCCGACGTCCGCCGGCGCTTACGAGTTCCGGCTGTTCCTCGACGGCAGTTCCTCACGCGTCGCGACCAGCCCGCCCATTGTCGTCGATGCGAGCATGTCGGCCGTTCCGGTCGTGACGTCGCTGTCTCCGGGCCAAGCGATCGCTGGCGGCGGCGGGTTCATGCTTTCGGTCGGCGGCAGCGGGTTCGCGTCTTCATCAGGCGTTCTCTGGAACGGCGCGAGCCGGCCGACGACGTTCGTGAGCTCGACGGAGCTTCGGGCCGCCGTTTCTTCGTCGGACATCGCCGCTGCCGGCGTGGCGCAGGTCGCGGTGCAGACGCCGCCGCCCGGCGGCGGGACGTCGGCGGCCCTGGCGTTCACCATCAAGGCACCGCCTTCTCTGGCCGTCAGCGCCGCCACTGTCAATGCCGGCGGGCCGGTGACCGTCACGCTGGCGGGCGGACTCGGCGGCGTCAACGACTGGCTGGCACTCGCGCCTGTCGGGTCGGCCGACTCGAACGTCCTGCAGTGGACCTACGTTGGCGCCGGCCTGACGACGCGCACGTGGACCGTCACGATGCCGACCGCGGCGGCCGCGTACGAGTTCCGCCTGTTCCTGGATGCCGGGTACACTCGCGCCGCGACGAGTCCGACAGTGACCGTCTCCCCCGCCACACTTACACCGAGCATCACGTCGGTGGCGCCAGGTGGAACGGTGACGGCCACGCTGGCCGGCGGCGCGGGCGGGCCATCGGATTGGCTGGTGCTGGCCGCAGTCGGCGCGCCGGACTCGAGCGTCCTGCAATGGACCTACGTCGGCGCCGGCGTCACGTCGCGCGCCTGGACCGTGACGATGCCGGCGATAGCCGGTCAGTACGAATTCCGGTATCTCCTCAACGGCACCTACGCACGCGCGGCCACGAGCCCGCCGGTGTCGGTGTCGGCCGCAGCGCCCACGCTGACTGTTTCCACGACCAGCGTCGGCGCGGGCGGATCGGCGACGGTCACCCTTGCCGGCGGCCCCGGTGGATCAACCGACTCGCTGGTGCTCGCCGCGGTTGGCGCGCCGGACTCGAGCGTCCTGCAGTGGACCTCCGTCGGCGCCGGCGTGACGTCCCGCGCCTGGACCGTCACGATGCCGGCAACACCCGGTCAATACGAATTCCGGCTGTTGCTGAACGGCGGCGCCACGCGCGCAGCCACGAGCCCGCCGGTCACCGTTGCCGCTCCCACGCTGACGGTCAACACGACCAGCGTCGCGACGGGTGGATCCGCAACTGTCACGCTGGCGAACGGGCTCGGTGGATCCACCGACTGGCTGGTGCTTGCGGCCGTCGGCTCACCAGACTCGAGCGTCCTGCAGTGGACCTATGTCGGCGCCGGCGTGACGTCGCGCGCCTGGAGCGTCACGATGCCGGCGGCCGCCGGCAACTACGAGTTCCGCCTGCTCCTGAACGGGGGGTACACGCGCGCCGCCACGAGCGCGCCGGTGACTGTCGTGGCGGCGGCGCCCGCGACGCTCACCGTCAACACCACGAGCGTCGGCGCAGGGGGCTCGGCAACCGTGACGCTCGCAGGCGGACCGGGTGGATCGACCGATTGGCTGGTGCTCGCCCCGGCCGGCGCGCCGAACTCGACTGTCCTCCAGTGGACGTACGTCGGCGCAGGCGTCAAGACTCGCACGTGGACGGTCGCGATGCCCACAGCCGCCGGACAGTATGAATTCCGGTTGTTCCTGAACGGCGGCTACACGCGCGCCGCGACGAGCCCAGCCGTCACTGTCGCGCCGCCCACGCTGACGGTCGGCGCGACGACCGTCACGCCTGGCGGCACGGTGACCGCGACGCTCACTGGCGCAAGCGGCGGAATCGTACCGACTGGCTGGTGCTCGCTCCGGTCGGCGCATCGAATCCGACCGTCCTGCAGTGGACGTACGTCGGCGCCGGCGTAACGACGCGTACATGGACCGTGGCGATGCCGGCCGCGGCGGGTCAGTACGAGTTCCGTCTGTTCCTGAACGGCGGCTACACGCGCGCCGCCACGAGCCCGCCGGTGACCGTGGCGCCGTAGCTGCGGGCCGTTTCTACTCGACGCGCGTCAGCTTGATCGTGCCCGGGTTGGCGACTGGGCCCGCACGGTTCGCCTTCGAGGTCAGCCACAGGGTGTTCTTGCCTTCCGTCTTGAAGGTATAAACCTGGAAGCTGCCGTTGCTCATCGTGGCCGGGTTCTTGGCCGTGATGATGTTGTTGGTGAGCTCATTGCCCTTGATGGTGTACGTGCCGGCATTCCCCGTGAACGGCCCGAACGCGTCGGCGCGCTGCTTGTCGGTCGCTCCCTGCGTTGGCACCTCGACTCTCGGCCCGTCCGAGATGACCATGTCGATGCTGTAGTGGCGCTGCGTGAAGATCACAAGACCCGGCTGGGGATTCTTTATCGTCGATGCGTTCGGACCCGTCGCCGCAAGTTCCGAAACGCGCCAGACGCCGACGACCGGAGAATTGGCGCTTCCGCTCTGCGCGCCAATCCGTGCAACGCCGCCGAGGAGAACGACGAGGGTGGCGGCTGCCGCCAGGTGTTTGATCATCAGGAATGCTCCTTGACCGGCAGTCTGCGCCAGCAATCACGGAATCGCAACAGTTGAGTTAGACCGGCCGCGGGCGCACCGGGATGGTCTGATGCAGCACAGCCTGGTCAGAAATAGAACAAATTCGACATTACCGGCAGCAGGGGGTCTCCGTAACCTGCTGATAGAAAAGGGGCTCTAAGGTCCTGCCGGGTGGTCTCTCAGTTGCACATGGGTCCGGCATGGCATCTTCCACCAGCCGGCGTCTCCAGGACGGGCTCCTCTCCCTTTTCGGCCTGTCCGTCGTTGCCTCGGGAATGGCCGCCATCGATGAGACCGCCCGCCAGCACCTTTTCAACGCGCTGCACGGCGAGTTCCCGTCGGTGCCAGTCGCGTTCCAGTTTCACACCATTGCCAGACAGGTCGGCGAGTTCTTTCCGATCGGCGACACGTCGTTCGTCGCGTTCGGCGTGGTGGGGTTCGTGCTGCTGGTTTTCATGTTCAAGATGTAAAAGTCGCGCCCGCCGCTACCGCGCGTAGACCCCGTACCCAAGGACGCCGGCAAAGGCCACAAGCACGACTCCGGCCGCCTGGAATTCCCAAGCCCGCTCCATCGAGACGCGCGACATCATTTTCAGGCCCCACTTCGGCACGCAGAAGCGGAGCGTCGCCTTGATCAGGCAAGCCCAGCCGACCAGCGTCAGCGCGGCCGGTATCCCGGACCAGACGTTGTGGAACGCGATGACGATGGCGGCCAGGATCAGATACGGAAGCCCGTCCGCGAACGAGCCAGGCGCGCCCTGACTGCGTATGAGGATGAAGGTCTCAACCCAGGCCTTCGGCTGCAGGATGTGCGAGAGACCGAGGACGCCAGCGAGAACGAGCGCCAGAACCTCAATAGATCGTTCCATGGGCGAACAATAGCACCTCACCGGGCCGCCGGTTTCCTGACCTGCTTTCGCGGCGCGTCAGGCGGCGTGCTCACCGGCACGTCGGCGAACGTGATGAAAAGACTTGATCGCCCCTGATTGAAATATCGCGTCGGCTGAACAGCGCCCGCCCCGGCCATCTTGTCCGTGCCCCCATAGACCGGTGCGCCGATGACCTGCGGATACCAGCCCTGGTTGTCTGCGATGATCAGCCTGGGCTCCACCCACGAGCGTGGATCTTCCAGGCTCGCCGTGTACGTCATGTACACGCCCTCCGTTTCGTAGTTGCCGCCCTTCGATCGATCCATGAGCACGACGAACTTCTGCAGATCGCTGTTCCAGTGCACGGACGGCCCCCAGTAGCCGTTGTTCTGCGCGCTCGTCCACGAGACCTGGCGGCTGTCGTGGAAAACCGCGACGCTTCGGCCGCCGATGCCCGGGGCGTCCCACGCGGTCCCGTCCCACTTGCTGACCTGCGACTGCCCGGAAAACCGATCGAATGGACGATCGCGCTCGCTCCACGGCATGCGCGCGAACGAAATTCCCTGTTCCTCGAGATCGCCGCCGTAACTCGAGAAGATAAAATAGAGATAATGTCGGCCGGGATCAGCCTCGCGATCGAGGATCACGGAAAAATCGCCGATGCCGCCGTTGGTCACCGGATGTTCCGTGTCGCACGTCACCGAGCCCTCCCTGGGCGTGAGCACGACGCCCACGTCATCCCACGACTCGCCGTCGTCCTCGGAAATCGCGGCGCCGATCTGCGGCCACGTGCGCCGGCCCTGCGGACAATCGGTTTCGATTTCCTGGTGGTACCACCCGTACAACCGGCCGGATTCCTCGTCTCGAATCGCCGCCTCGAGCCAGCGGCCGGCCATCCCCTTGTTCGTGTACGACGAGCTCGGTCCGCCGGGATTCGTGTCCGCCGCATCGTCGATGCTCCGGCCGCTGGCGCGCCGGGGCTGTCCTCCCCACGAGTTGAAGATGTAAAAGCGTTCGCCGTTCCAGAACGCCGGGCTGTTGGAATCCGTCCGATTCGGGAATTCGATCGCCGGCGCCGGCGTGAACGTGACCGTGACCAGGTTCGGCGGGCGAACAGCGGGCTCCTGTGCCCCGAGAGACGTGGGCGCGGCAAGTGCCGCGATGACGACGAACGCGATGGACCTGGCGTTGAGCATAAAAACCGTTAGACCGGCGGCCTCGCCGGGAGTTCGAAAGAAACCGCCAGCGCTGCCTCAAATGTTTCTAACGAGTGCGTGGTGACGACCAGATACGCGCGGATTGGGGGATTTCGGGGTCAGGTGGGCTTGCGGGCGGTTTCGTAATAATCTGGAGGAGCCAGTGGCGCACATTCCGCGCCTGCATACAGGATCACATGATGACCGTGCCAGGACGACTGCTCGTATTCACCCTGCTGCTGCCCCTCGCCGCCTGCAGCAGCGACACCCCTACGACCCCCACGACATCCAGCGCGCCGTATTCGCAGACCGACCTCGTCATCGGCACCGGCGCTACAGCCGTCGCGACGAGCACCGTCACGGTCAGGTACGAGGGCTGGCTGTACGACACGAGCAAGACCGACGGCAAAGGCACGTCGTTCGACAGCAGCGCGAACAGCACCTTCCCGCTTTCCCAGGTCATCGCCGGGTGGCGGCAGGGCGTGCCCGGAATGAGGGTTGGCGGGACTCGCCGGCTGATCATCCCGCCGGAGCTCGCGTACGGCAGTGCGGGCAGCGCGCCGAAAATTCCGCCGAACGCGACGCTGATCTTCGACATCGGCCTGCTCGGCGTTCAGT
The DNA here is from genome assembly GCA_963712905.1 of uncultured Acidobacteriota bacterium. Lineage (GTDB taxonomy): Bacteria > Acidobacteriota > Vicinamibacteria > Vicinamibacterales > CAVVIG01 > CAVQJU01. The sequence goes on from CAVQJU010000006.1 coordinate 91,839, forward strand.
AGGCAGGCTGACGGCGTTTACACGATATTTCGTTGAAGCGCAGCGCCTCGTCTGACTAGAATCGCGGCCTCAGCCGCAGTACCGGGGAGGCTGCATGCGCTTCACTCAGCGTCGATCCCTTCTCTCGAGAGCCGGCGGTGTCCTCGTCGCCGTCGGCTGTCTTCTGACCCCGCGCGCGGCGTCAGCGCAGTACACGGCGCACGCGCTGACCGCGCCTGACGGCCCCGGGCTGTCGATCGATTCCAAGACCGAAGCGTCCGCCATCAACCGCAGCGGACAGGTGTTCGGAAACGCCATCGCCACCGGCAACGAGCGGCGGCCCGTCTTGTGGACCGATGGCGTGGCGTCGAACCTCCCGATTCCGGCCGGCGGCTACTACTGGGACGCTGCCGCAGGACAGCAGTTCCTCAATGACAGCGGCACCGTCATCACGAAGATCTCGATCGCCAGCAATCTGCCCGGAGGCGTCACCAACAGCGTCCTCCGGTGGAGAAACGGCGCGGCGGATTTCGTGCCCCCCACCCCGCCGTCGCAACTGTCACCCGCGGGTTGTTCGTCCTCGTACGAACAGTTCTACCCGATGGGCCTCAACAACAACGGACACGTGCTGATTCTGGCAACCGATTCCGCGGGCGGCTGCCCGTGGATGCTCTGGATCTGGGACGGGGCCGGCAGTACGCCAGGCCACTTCCAGGAAATCACGCCCGTCAACAACGGGCCGATGTCGTGTTCGCCCACGTACCTGATCCGGTTCGACGGACAGCACCTGAACGACGCCGATCACATTGCGATCACGTTCGGGCCGCGCGACTGGAATACCTGCCCGGGGCCTCTGACGGCCGGCATCCTCGCCAACGGGACATTCACTCCGCGGATCCCGCTGCAACCTGCGAGCAGCCTGATCGGTATCGGCGGGATCAACAACCACGATCAGTTTCTCGCGTTCTCCGGCGCGAACAACGCCCCCGACATGCAGTTGTGGGACGGCGCCTCACTCGTGGATCTTGGGCCAGGCTCTGGGCCTTCCATGAACGACCTGGGACACGTCGTTTACAACACCAGGTTCACCGGCGGCATACCGCGGCTCTACAAGAGCGGCGCGGCAACTGATATACCGGTGCCCCAGCAGATTCCAGGCTTCTTCATCGACACATCCGGCGGCGCGGGAGTGAACGGCATCAATCTGTCGGGGCAGATTCTTCTGTCGATGGGGTTCGATGCGGGTGGGCCTGCGGGCGCCTTCACTTTTCACCCTGTCCTGCTCACGCCGACGCCGCCGACGCTGACGCTGAAGATCAACGGGCAGCATCCGAACCCCCAGGCCGTGACCACGACGGGACCGATGACGCTGACGCTCGACATCAGCGCGTCGGCCTTCACGGCGCCGCTCACGTGGTACTGGGGGCTCGTCATCAACAATCAGCTGGCCTGGATCACTGGGACGGGGGTCAGCGCCACGCCGGCGCCGCTGCTCGTCGCGCCGCCGGTGGCGATCGCGAACGCGACGCTGCTGGACATCACGCTGCCGCTGCACACGACGCTCACGTCGTTCTTCATCCTGGTGGGCGACGGAGGATCGCCCGTTCTCTTCGACTACGTCACGGCAGCGCGCCCGTAGCCGCCGCCGGCCTGCCCGCCGGCTGCGCCCAGGCCATGGCGGCCATGGCCAGCACGCTCAGGATCGCGAACCCGGAAACGAGGGGCACGACGGTGCCGTCGTAGCTCTGGCCGATCGCGGTGCCGAGCGCCAGCGAAATCAGCGTCGACAAGCCGCCGACCACCGCCGCGCCGGTGCCGGCGATGTGGCCGAGCGGCTGCATCGCCAGCGCCGTCAGGTTGCCGAACAGGAGCCCGATTCCGAAAAACGTCGTCAGCAGGTAGAGCATCAGCGCCCAGAGCGGCGGCTGCCCCGATCGGCTGATGACCACGCCCGCGAACGGGATCGAGACGGCCGCCACGAGTCTGAGGGCGGACGCCGCCAGCGGACGCATGCCGTAGCGGCCGACGAGCCGGGCGTTGCACAGCGATGCCGCGCCGAGCGAGATCGCCAGCATCGAGAAGTACAGAGGAAACCGGGAGGCGAGGGCGTACTGCTGCTGCAGGATCTGCTGGACCGAGCTCAGGTAGCCGATGAACGCTCCGTACACGAGGCCCGCGGCCACCGTGTAGCCGAGCGCCACCCGATGGGTCAGGACCTCGCGGGCCGCGCGCACGATATCGGCGGCCGAGAACGGCCGGCGTCGTGCGAGCGGCAGCGTCTCTTCCTGGCGCCACCCGAACCACACCGTCACGGCGAGGGCGAGCGTCAGGTACAGGCCGAAGATGGTTCGCCATCCCGCGACACCGAGCACGGCCTGGCCGAGCGACGGCGCGATCACCGGCACGAGGATGAAGACGGCCATGACGAACGACATCACCCGGGCCATCACGTGGCCCTCGAACCTGTCTCGCACCAGCGCGATGGTCATCGTCCGGGGGCCGGCGACGCCGAGGCCCTGCAGGACGCGGCCGGCGAGCATGACCGGAAAGGTCTGCGCCGTCAGCGCCAGCGTGCAGCCGGCCGAGAAGAGCGCCAGGCCGAAGTACCACGGCGGGCTTGCGGCCCACGCTGTCCGAGACCGGGCCGTAGAGGAACTGGCCGAAACCGAAGCCCAGAAACAGCAGCGAGACGACGAACTGGACGTCGTTGGCGTGGCGGACACCGAGCGTGGCGCCGACGGCCGGCAGCGCCGGCAGAATCATGTCGATCGACAGCGCCACGAGCGCCGTCAGCGTCGCCATGAGCGCCACGAACTCCACGGGCCCGAGTGCGGTGGATTTTGCCCGGTTCACGCGGCTCATTCTGGCACGGATGGCAGGCCTGAAGGCCTGCACGACACCTGAATCGAAAACGTCTTAGAATCGAGGGCATGGACGTCTCGGAACGATACGAGCAGCTGATCGCGTATCTGAATTCGAATCTGCCGGCCCCGGTCGAGCAGGCCGAGAGTGAAGCCGGCGTGCGGCAGTTCCTGGGCGGCGACCCGGTGGAGGTCGTGGCGCGGCTCACCGACACCAGCGTGACGGTGTCGGAGTTCGCGGGCGTCTGGGAGTCGCCGTTCACGTTCACCCTGCGGCCGCGGCGCGTGGGCGTGCTGAACTGGCGGCGGCTGCCGGAAAACGCCCTGCTGGCGGCGCTCGACGCGCTCATCAAGGGCGCCCGCGAAGCGCGGCTCGCGTCCTATCAGACCTGCCAGGACTGCGGACGCCGGACGGCGCCCGAATACCTGCACGACACCGACACCTGCCAGGCCTGCGCCAACCGGCACACTGTCATTCACTGAACGAAGGCAGGTAGGCCGGGCGGGTCGGGCAAGGCGGGCGGGGAACACGGACCACTTCCCCGCCCGCCCTGCCAGCCCTGCCAGCCTGCCTGCCGCCAGCCTTGCCTGCCCCGCCAGCCTTCGCCTCGTCCTTCTCTTCTGCGCCGTGGATCAGTGGTAGTCTCCTCCGCGAGGTGACGATATGCCGAAATTCCTACTTCAAGTGTCGTACACCGCGGACGGAGCCAGAGGGCTGCTGAAGGATGGGGGCTCGAAGCGGCGTCAGGTCGCCGAGCAGGCGATCAAGAGCGCCGGCGGAAAGTTGGAGGCCTTCTACTTCGCGTTCGGCGACACTGACGCGATGGTCATCGTCGACGCGCCCGACAACGCATCGATTACCGCCGCGGCGCTGGCGATCAACGCCAGCGGCTCGGTGCGCTGCAAGACGACCGTGCTCCTTACCCCGGAAGAGATCGACCAGGCGACGAAGAAGAGCGTGACCTATCGCGCGCCCGGTCAGTAACAGGAGGAGTGCGATGCGCCGCGCGCTGCTGTCGGTCTGCCTTCTCATGTCCGTCTCGATGCGCCAGCGCGCACGCGCAGTGGTTGAACTTCCCTACGCCAGGCGTCCCGCGAACACGCGACGGCAAGCCCAACCTGACCGCGCCGGCGCCGCGGGCGGCCGACGGCAAGCCGGACCTGTCAGGGGTCTGGATGCACGAGCTGACTTCCGCGGCGGAAATGAAGCGCCTTTTCGGCGCCATCATCGACGAGGCCATCAAGGTGGACGTGCCGGGGATGGAGATCGGCACACAGCACCGGTACGCGTTCAACATCCTGATGGATTTCAAGCGCGGCGAGGAGCCGATGCGCCCGGAGGCCGTCGAGAAGCTGCAGAAAGCGTTCGGGCAGGATCCGTCGGACGTGTGCAGCACGCCGGCCGGCATTCCCCTCGCGAGCTTCCTGTCCGAGCCGATCAAGATCATCCAGTCGCCCCGGCTCTCGATGATCGTCCACGAGTCGGACAACACCTTCCGGCAGATCTACACGGACGGCCGGGTCCTGCCGAAGGAGTTCGACTTTCCGGCGTTCATGGGCTACTCGGTGGGCCGCTGGGTTGGCGACACGCTCGTCGTCGAATCGGCGGGCTTCAACGACAGGACGCCGCTCGATGTCATCGGCCACGCGCACAGCGACGCCTTGCGCATCGTGGAGCGCTACAGCCGGCGCGACTTCGGGCACATGGACGTCGAGTGGACCTTCGACGACCCGAAGCTCTACACGAAGCCGTTCACGATCAAAGTGCCGTTCGATCTGCTGGCCGACGCCGACATCTTCGAAAGCTTCTGCCACGAGAACGAGAAGGACCGCGCTCACCTGACACAGAAATGAGGGCAGAGGGCCCTTTGCCTTGCCCTTTGCCTTCTGCCCTTCAGAAGTTGAACTCGGCGCTGATCCTGAACAGCCGCGGCGTGAGAATCGAGCGCGGCTGCAGCCACGTGCCGTTGGGCACGAACGTGTTGTTGTACGTCAGGATCGGGTTGCTGTTGAGCGCGTTGTAGAGATCGAGCGCGATCATGGCGCGCTTCCCGGAGAAGCGCATGATCTTGGCCACACGAAAATCGAGCTGGTTGACCCGGTCGCCATACCGCTCGCCGGGCGCCAGCAGATTGATCGTCACGTTGGTCACGTTGCCCGAGGGCGGGCGGCCGAGCGACTGCGCGATGACGGCGGCCGGAACCGCGTAGTTGGCGGACAGGATCGGGCCCGGCTTGCTCTGCATCACGCCGCTCACCTGGACGTCCACGCGGGGGATCGTGTAGGTGGCGAGGCCGCGCACCTGCGTCAACGTGCCGTAGTCCACCTTGCAGTACGGGCTCACGGTGCTCACGGTCGAGCCGACGAGGCCCGCGCCGATCACCGCGTTCAGTTCGGGCAGCGTTGACCGCACTTCGCACGCGTCAGCGACGTTGTGTCCGGTGCTCGTGCCGCCCTGGAACGTCAGACCGTTCGTGGCTCTCACGCTCAACGTGACGTCGACGCCGTTGAACGTCTGGGTTTGCGCGCCGTACTTTTCGGCGAGCGTGGTCAGGTTGTTGATCTGACCCGACAGCGACGGCACGATGTCGTACAGCCCCGGGATGGCGTAGCCGCCGCCGCCCGGCAGCCTCGGATCGATCGGCGCGGTGATGCTGTAGGGCGTGTAGTCCGAGGTCTTCGTCACCTGGTTGTCCACGACGGTGAAGCCGCCGAACGAGCGGCGGTTGTAGGCGACCTCGATCGAGGCGCGCTTCATGAGCTGCTGCTGCACCGACACGCTGAGCCCCCAATCCGAGGGCCTCACGCCGGATCCGTGCGTGAGATCGGGATCAAAGGAGTTCGTCAGCGTGCCCGTGCCAAACGCGAGGTTCGTGATCTGTCCGCACAAGTCTCCCCCGCTTCCGCGCAGGTCCTGCAGGTTCGGGTTCTGCAGGTTGCAGTCGGGACGGAAGTTGTTGTTGGCATCGGTCCAGGTGCGCTGCACGCCGAGCGGTCCGAACGGCGGGTTCGTGTTCGGCAGCCGGAGCACCGGGTTCGTGTTGTAGAAGACCACCGGGTTGCCGGTGCTGGCGCCCTCGAGGTATTTGCCCATGCTGAACTTCAGCGCGGTCCTGCCGTTGCCGAACACGTCCATCGCCGCGCCGACGCGCGGGGTGACGTCCACGTAGCTGTCAACGCCCTGCGTCACGGGGTAGTTGACCGGGTTGGGGAAGAAGCGCGTCGGCCCGATCTGCTGGGCCGGGAACCACCCGTGCGCGCGGTCGTAGCGGATCGCGCCCTGCAGCGTGAGCCGGCCGTGCGTCCACTGTTCCTGCGCGTAGAACGCCATGATCTGCGCCCGCGCCAGCTGGACGAACGGCACCGCTTCGGTGAGCTGGTTGGGAACGCCGTTGTTCACCCGGAACACGAGCTGCTGGTCGTTCGTGAAGCTCTCGCGGTTGTCCACGAAATACGTGCCCGTGTGCCCGAACTTGAGGCTGTGGGCGCCGGTGACGTAGGCGGCCGCCGCGCGCCACTGGTACGCCCCGGTGTGGTTGTTGTTCCAGTCCTGCGACCGGTACACGAGGCCGGCGATGCCGCCGTTCGCCGCGCATCCACCCGCGCACTGCTCCGACATGCGGACGAGCCCGCGCGTGTTGTTGTCGACGCGCTCGAAGCCCCCCCATCCGTAGTACGTCGTCCCGAAGCCTGCGTCGATCAGCAGCCGGCTCGTGACGGGGGAACTCCACGTCGCTTGCGTCACGCGCAGCGGCACTGTCGCGCCGGGACTGTCGGCTTCAGGAGACACCACCTGCGCGGGCGACGCCAGGCCGGTCGTCGTCCCTTCACACGCACGGCACACCCACTGCTCGTCCCAGAACACGCCGATCTTGTTGCGCGGTGTCACCTGCCAGGTGACCCGGCCGCTCACGTTTTCCCAGGTGCGGTCGGAGAATCCCGGTCGCGTGGTGTCGGGCGCGTACAGCCACTTCGTCGGATCCCCGACGTTGAGGTTGTAGAACTGGTTGGCGGTGACGCGCGTGCTGCCCTGCGTGCGCGCGTTGACGAAGTACCACACGCGGTCTTTCGCGATCGGCCCGCCCACCGCGCCGTTGAGATCGTAGACCTTGCTGATCGGCGTGGCCTGCGCCAGGCCCGCGGCCTTCAGTTCCGGGGTGAAATTGTCCGACTGCAAGTTCTCGCCCGTGCCGCTGAAGAACGCGGCGCCCTCGAGGCGGTTGCCGCCCGTTTTCGGCACGATGTTCATCACGAGGCCCGCGGTCTCGGCTTCGCCCAGCCCGCCCGACGTGGTGAACGTCACTTCCTGCGAGTTGCCCACGTCGGCGACGTAGGTCGGCGGCTGGTTGCCGCCCGGGGGGTTGCCGACGTTCAGGCCGTCGATCGTCAGCCGGCTTTCGTTGGCGCGCCCGCCGTGAATCGGGAACTGGTTGATCAGCGGTCCCGTCGCGACGTCGTTCGCGTTCGTGACCACGCCCGGCACGAGCAGCACCATCGAGTTGTAGTTGCGGACGGTCGGAATGGATCGAATCGTGTCCGCGTTCAGCGTGGTCTCGCGCCGCGCGCTCTGCACGTCGACGATCGGGCTCTCGCCGGTGACGGTCACCGTTTCGGCGAGCGCGCCGACCTTCAGGTCCGCGTTGATGGTGGCCGTGAACGAGCCGGTCAGCTCGATGCCTTCGCGCCTCGTGGTGCTGAAGCCCTGGAGGACGAAGGTGACGGTGTAACTCCCGGGCCGCAGGTCTTCGATGCGGTACTGGCCGTTGCCGTCGGTCACTGCGGTTCGGGTTTTTTCGATCAGGACCGGGCTGGCCGCTTCGACGCTCACGCCGGGCAGAACGGCGCCGGAGGGGTCTTTCACCGTGCCGGCAATCACGGCCTGGGCACGGGCGACGGAGGGAACGCCGACGAGGACCGCCAACAGCGCCACGATCTTCACAGCAACGCGCATTTCGCACCTCGCAAAGTGATGACCCGCCGACCTCGCCCAACCACGAAGGGTGTAGCCGCGATCTACATGTTCATAATTGCGACACACTATGCCTGTGGATGTTCAGAGTCAACGTACATCTGAAGAGGCGTGTCAGTTTTCGAGCAGGAGCTGCGCGGGATCTTCGATCGCGTCCTTGATCTTCACCAGGAACTGCACCGCCTCGCGGCCGTCGACGATGCGATGGTCGTAGCTGAGCGCCACGTACATCATCGGCCGCAGGACGACCTGGCCGTTCACGCCGACGGGACGTTCCTGAATCTTGTGCAACCCGAGGATGCCGACCTGCGGCGGGTTGAGGATCGGCGTGCTGAGCAGCGATCCGAAGACGCCGCCGTTGGTGATGGTGAACGTCCCGCCCGTCAGGTCGTCGAGCGTCAACGTGCTGGTCGCGGCTTTCTGCGCGAAGTCGCGGATGGCGCGCTCGATCTCCACGAACGACAGGCGATCGGCGTTGCGCAACACCGGCACGACCAGCCCGCCTTCCGCGCCGACCGCGATGCCGATGTCGTAGTAGCGCTTGAGGACGATCTCCTCGCCCTGAATCTCGGCGTTGAGCTGCGGGAACGCGCGCAGCGCCGCCACGCTCATCTTGACGAAGAACGACGCGATGCCGAGGCCGACCCCGTGCTTCTGCTTGAACGCCTCTTTGTGCCGTTCGCGGAGGCCCATGACGGCCGTCATGTCGACCTCGTTGAAGGTCGTCAGCATCGCGGCGGTGTGCTGCGCTTCGACCAGCCGGCGCGCGATCGTCGCGCGCCGTTTCGTCATGCGCTGCCGGTCCTCGCGACGGCCGCCCGCCGGCCGGCTGACGGCGGCGGGAGTCGCGGCGGCGGCCCCCAGGGGGCTGGCTGAGGCTTGAGGCGCGGCCACGGGTGACACAGGAGCCGGAGTCGGAGCGGGAGCTGGAGGCGCTGCCGAAACCGGAGGCGCTGCGGGAGCCGGAGGCGGCGCAACCGGCGGCGCGGCGGCCGGCGGTGGCGGCGGCGCCGCCGCCGTCTTCGGGGACGCCGCGCCAGATTCGTCCAGCTCGCCGAGCGCTTCCCCGACCTTGACGTCCTCGCCTTCCCGGCGCGTGATGCGCGCGATGACGCCCGCGCGTTCGGCGCTGACCTCGAGGTTGATCTTCTCGGTCTCGAGCTCCACGATCGGCTCGCCCATCTCGACGCGATCGCCTTCCTTCTTCATCCAGCGCGCGACGCGCGCTTCGAGCACCGATTCGCCGAGCTGGGGGACGACGATGGTCATCATGCGTGTCAGACCTGCTTGGAAAGAACCATGGACGACGCCGACGCCGGCGATGGCCTTGCCACCGCGAAGTCGAACGCCTGCTCGACGAGCGCCGTCTGGTTCAGCTGGTGCCAGGCGGCCGATCCCTCCGACGGGCTCGAGTTGCGCGCGCGCCCGATGTAGCGGAGCGGGCGGCGATCGCCGATCAGTTCCTCGAGCCGCGGCCGCATGAATTCCCACGCGCCCATGTTTTCCGGCTCTTCCTGGAGCCAGACGACGTCGCGCGCCGACGGGTACCGGTCGAGGACTTCTCCAAGGGCGACGCGCGGAAACGGGTACAGCTGCTCGACGCGGCAGATCGCGATCCCCGCCGCGTTCCGGCGCGCCTCGCTGGTGAACAGATCGACGGCCACCTTGCCGCTGCACAGCACCACCCGCTTGATCGCCTCCGGCGACCCGGACGCCTCGGGATCGTCGAGCACCGAGAAGAACCGCGCCTGCTCGAGCTCGAGCGGCGTCGATGCGACGAACGGATGGCGCAGGAGGCTTTTCGGCGTGAGGACGAAGAGCGGCAGCGGGTCGAGCTCGAGCAGCGCCGCCTGCCGGCGCAGCAGGTGGAAGTACTGGGCCGCCGTCGTGCAGTTGACGAGGCGGAGGTTGATGTCGGACGCCGCCTGCAGGATGCGCTCGGGGCGCGCGTTCGAGTGCTCGGGCCCCTGGCCCTCGTAACCGTGCGGGAGCAGGAAGACGAGTGACGGCGCGAGGCCCCACTTCGCCCGGCCCGAGGTCACGAACTGATCGAGCATCTCTTGTGCGCCGTTGAGGAAGTCGCCGTATTGCGCCTCCCACACGACGAGGCGCCGCGGCGCCTGCATGTTGTAGCCGAACTCGAACCCAATCGTCGCGTTCTCGCTGAGCGGGCTGTTGTGCAGCTCGAACGGGGCGCGCGCCTGGGGGAACTCCTGCAGCGGCACCAGCTGCTGCCCCGTCGCCGCGTCGTGGTACACGGCGTGGCGGTGGCTGAACGTGCCGCGCTCGACGTCCTCGCCTGTCAGGCGGACGGGGATGCCGTCGGCGAGGATCGTCGCCAGCGCCAGCTCCTCCGCCGTCGCCCAGTCCACGGAGCGATCCGACGGGTTCACGAGCGCCGCCTTGCGCCGCTCGCGCCCGCGTTCGAGTTTCCGATGGAACGTGAAGCCGTCCGGGCGAACCAGCAGCGCGTCGTTGATGTCCCGCAGCCGATCGAGGGGCACGCCGGTGGACACCCGCGCGGCGGCTCCCGGCGGCGGCTGGGGCGGCACCGGCGCGCGGTACTCCTGCTCCGGCTCGAGCGACGCGTACGTCGTTTCCAGCACGCCGAAATGCTTCTTGACGAGGGCCGGCGGCGCGTCCGCGGCGATCGTGCCTTTCTCGACCAGTATCCGCGCCCAGTGCTCGCGGACGGTCGGGTGCGAGGCCACGGTGTTGTAGGTGACGGGCTGCGTGAACGACGGCTCGTCGCCTTCGTTGTGGCCGTAGCGGCGGTAGCCGACGAGATCGATCAGGAAGTCGAGGCCGAAGCGGGCGCGATACTCCCACGCCAGCCTGGCGGCCTCGAGGCACGCGACCGGGTCGTCGGCGTTGACGTGCACGATCGGAATCTTGAATCCGCGCGCGAGGCCGCTCGCGTAGCTGGTGCTGTAGGACTCCTCGGGCGTGGCCGTGAACCCGAGCTGGTTGTTCGCGATGATGTGGATCGTCCCGCCGGTGTCGTAGCCGGCCAGCCGCGACAGGTTCAGCGTTTCCGCGACCACGCCCTGCCCCGGGAACGCCGCGTCGCCGTGAATGAGGATCGGCAGCGTGATCCGGCCGTCGAAGCGCGCCGCGCCCCGGCCGTCGGCCGCGGTGCCGGCGGCGCGCGCCATCCCGACCACCACCGGGTCGACGGCTTCGAGGTGGCTGGGGTTCGGCGCCAGCGTGACGTACATCTGCCCGCGCGGCGCGGCCGTGCGCGCGCCCGAGTGGTACTTGACGTCGCCCGTCCAGCCCAGGTCGGTGCGATACGAGGCGGCCGCGATCGGATCCTTGAACTCGGCGAGGATCTCGGCGTACGGCTTGTCGAGCACGTGGGCGAGCACGTTCAGACGTCCGCGGTGCGCCATCCCGAGCAGCGCGAACCGTGTGCCCCCGGCGGCCGACCCGCAGATGATCTCGTCGAGGATCGGCACGAGCATGTCGAGCCCCTCGACCGAGAAGCGCGTCTTGCCGGGGAACGTCCGGTGCAGAAAGCGCTCGAACGCCTCGACCTGGCTCAGGCGATCGAGCACGGCGGCCGCGGAGTCGGCGTCCACCGGCGGGAGGAAGCGGCCGGACTCGGCGGCGTGGCGGAGCCAGTCGCGCTCCTCCGGCACGAACACGTGCGCGTAGTCGAACCCGGTCGTCGAACAGTAGACGCGGCGGAGCCGTTCGATCGCCTCGAAGGCGCTGGCAGCCGACTCGGCAACCGGTCCCTCCACGAGCGAGGCGGGCAGGCGCTTGAGATCCTCGTCGGTGATGCCGTGGGCCGCGGCCGACAACGACGGATCGCCGATCGGCTCCGAGCCGAGCGGGTCGATGCGGGCTGCCAGATGCCCGTACCGCCGGATGCAGTCCGCGAGGTTCGCGGCGCCGACAATCTTGGAAATGTCCCTGGCAATGTCGCCGGCGCTGTGCCCCGATTCCCGCGCGCCGGGCGCCGGCAGCGGTGCCGCCGCCGTGACTTCCGACGGAGGCGACCAGGATTCGAACGCCCTCCGGGTGGCCGGGTCGACGGAGCCGGGATCCTGCCGGAAGCGCTCGTACAGCTCCAGCACGTAGGCGGCGTTGACCCCCTGGAATTCATCGAGCCGCATGGCCGTCGTCCTGCCGTAACCCTATGACTTCGCGTTCTTGTCCCACGCGAGCGCGCCGGCGTCCTTGCCGGCTACCGAGTAGAGCGCGCCCGGCGCGTTGCGCGTCTGCTGAAACGCCTCGAGCGTCTCGCCGCGCATGGCCGCATAGATGTGAAGATTCGAGACGCCGACCACGGCGCCGAGTTTTTCGAGCATGAAGAAGATGACGCCGTAGTGGATCATCCCCCGCCAGTCGCGGCGGCGGACGAAGTCGCGCTCCTCCTCGGTCAGCCCTGCCGCAGCGAACAACGCGTCCGGATCGTCCTTGAAGCGCTGCCGGTGGGCCGGATCGATCATGTCGTGCAGGAACTTGTTCAGCCGGTACGCCTTGACGCTGCGCTCGAGCGTGAACGGGTAGGTGCCGGGAATGCGCTCGGCCCCGGCAAGTTGCCGCGCCATGTGATGGCGGTACTCGTCGGCGTTGCTGCCGACGTCGGCCGACGCCTCGTTCTCGTAGATCGCCGTCGCGATGGCCGTCATGGACGGCAGATAGTAGCTCTGGTGCACCTTCCGGATGTTCGACGACAGCGCGCCGCGCATCACGAGCCACATGATGACTTCAGACCCTTCGAGTCCGCCCCACTCCGCGTACTCCGCGTGCGTCAGCTCGCAGAGGCGTTCGGGGTCCTTCTCGATCAGCTCCAGGAACTGCATGTCCCACGGCGTGTTGTTGAAGCCCGACCGCTCGCCGTGCACCTGATGGGACAACCCGCCGGTCGCCACGATGGCGACCTTGAGGTCCTCCGGGTAGCTCTCGATGGCCCGCCGCAGCGATTGCCCGAGCTTGTAGCAGCGCCGCGCCGAGGGAATCGGAAACTGCAGGACGCCGACGAGCAGCGGGATGATCCGCGCCGGCCACTCGCCTGCGTCGGTGCGCCGGGCGAGCATCGACAGCGGCGAGAACAGGCCGTGGTCGAGCGGCTTGTCCTGGAAGAACGACATGTCGAACTCGTCGGCCATCAGCGCCTGGCCGATGTGCCGCGCGAGCGCGGGGTGCCCGATCGCCGGGGGCAGCGCCCGCGGGCCGCCGCCTTCGTCCGCCACCGGAAACCGCTCGCCGACGCCGAGCGTGAACGCCGAGTAGTGATCGAAAAAGAACGACGTCACGTGATCGTTGAAGACGAACACCATCACGTCGGGCTTCTTCTCGTCGATCCAGCGCTGCAGCGGCTCGTAGTGCTCGAAGATCGGCGCCCACGCGGGATCGTCGCGCTTGTTGCGGTCGAACGCGAAGCCGATGGTGGGCGTGTGCGAGCTGGCCAGGGCCCCGATGATGCGTGCCATGGCCCCGATCTGTACTGATATTCTCCACGCCATGCAGACGCGTATCGTCGTACTGGGCGCCGGCTTCGGCGGCCTCGAGCTGGTGACTATCCTTTCCGACGCATTCGGCGACACCATCGACATCGTCCTCATCGACAAGGGCGATTCGTTCGTATTCGGTTTCTCCAAGCTGGACGTGATGTTCGGCCGGCAGATGCCGCCGGACGCCCGCCACCAATACCGCGACGTGCTCAAGCCCGGCGTGCGGTTTCTGCAGACGGCCGTGCGATCGATCGACCCGGCCGCAAAGCGCGTCGTGACCGACGGAGGCACGTTCGACGCGGACATCCTGATCGTCGCGCTCGGCGCGGATCTCGATCCGGCGGCGACGCCGGGCCTGCCGGAGGGCGGACACGAGTTCTACTCGGTGGCAGGCGCCTTCGCACTGCGAGACGTCCTGCCGCGGTTCGAGCGGGGCCCGGCCATCATCGGCGTCTGCGGAAAGTCGTTCAAGTGTCCGCCGGCGCCCAGCGAGACGGCGCTCCTGCTGCACGATTACCTGACCGCCCGCGGGCCGCCGCGGTGCGACGGAGATCACGCTCGTGATGCCGTTCGGCACCCCGATTCCGCCGTCGCCCGAGACCTCGCAGGCCATTCTCGCGGCGTTCGCCGAGCGCGGCATCCGGTTCGTGAAAGACAACCTGGTGAAGTCGCTTGACCCGGCGCGCAAGGTGGCGGTGCTGAGCGACGGCACCGAACTGCCGTACGCGCTGTTTCTCGGTGTGCCGGTGCACCGCGTCCCGCAGGTCGTCGTCGAGTCGGGGCTCGCCGCGCATCAGTACGACTGGGTGCCCGTCGACAAGCCGACGCTCGAGACGAAGTTTCCCGGCGTCTACGCGGTCGGCGACGTGAACGGCGTCGGCACGCCGAAGGCGGGCGTCTTCGCCGAAGGATCGGCCCGGGTCGTCGCCGCTGCGATCGTCGCGAAGCTCCGCGGGGGGGCATTTCCGGAGGCGTACAAAGGACAGGGTTCCTGTTACGTGGAGTTCGGACACGACCAGGTCGGCCGCGTGGACGTGGACTTCCTCAGCGGTCCGAAACCGACCGGCACGTTTCAGGCGCCGTCGGCGGCGCTCGTCGCCGAGAAGGCGCTCTTCGGGTCGAGCCGGGTCAAGCGCTGGTTCGGCAAATAAGCGGCAGCGTTTCACCGATGGGGCGCGAGAGGACGGCGTCCGCGATCTCGTCGAACGGCGTCGGCTCGGCGTTCACGATCACCACGCGCGCGCCCGCCTCCTTCGCGGCAGGCACGGCCCCCGCCACGGGGTACACCTGCAGGCTCGACCCGACAGCGAGCAGCACGTCCGCTTCTGCCGCGGCGCGCATCGCGCGTCGAATCACGTCCGGCTCGAGCGGCTGCCCGAACGAGATGGTCGCGCTCTTGAGAATTCCACCGCACTGCCGGCATGGCGGGTCCTCCTCGCCGGCCCGGACGCGATCGAGAACGCCCGGCATCGGACCGCGCCATCCGCAGCTCATGCACATCGCCTCGTGAACCGTACCGTGAACTTCAATCACTTTGCCCGGGGCGCTGCCGGCGCGCTGATGCAGGCCGTCGATGTTCTGCGTGATCAGCGCATGCAGCTTCCCCCGCCGTTCGAGCGCCACCAGCGCGGCGTGCCCGGCGTTCGGCTCGGCGTGCCAGGCCGGATGCGCGAGACGGCTTTGCCACGACAGCCTCCGGACTTCGGGATCCGACATGTAGCTGTGGATGTTCGAGAGGCGTTCCGCTTTCGGATCCCTGGTCCAGACGCCCTGCGGCCCGCGAAAATCGGGGATGCCCGATTCCGTCGAGATGCCGGCGCCCGTCAGGACGACGACGCGGGCGGCGTGGTCGAGCCAGGCTCGTACGTTGTCTATCGCTTGGCGCATTCTGAATTAATGCAGGCCGCATTTGCCGCGGCCCTGAAAGGGCCGCGCTACGAGGAAACCGCCGCGCGGATCCGTTCGAGTTGCCTGAGATGCAGGATGTCGTGGCCGGCATACAGCCGGCGCATCCGATCGAGGCTTTCCTCGCCTCTTTCCCCGTGTATCCCGATCCGCATGAGATCGTCCGGCGTCAGCCTGGCCCAGATCCGCACATTCGCACGCCGGAGTGCCGTGAACTGCTCCAGCGCGTCGCGAACGTCGACGGCACCGTACTCGAGCCGGTCCGCCCACAAGTCCTGGTCGTAGCCCGTCAGCCTGGGACGGTCGTGTGCGAGCACCATCCGCAGGCGGAATCCGCCGACGAGCTCCGAATCGGCCATGTGCTGCACCACGTCGCGAATCGACCACTTGCCTGGCGCCTCCGCCCGAACAGCCATCGCCGCCGGCACCGCTTCGAGCAGGCGCGCGACGGCGTCGGGCGTGTCGCCAAGGACGCGGACGGGATCCTGGTTGCCGAGCAGCCCCAGCAGCCCAGTGACGTACACGTCAATCTCGGCCGGCGTGGACGATGCGGGATTGGAATAGATGCTCATGGCGGTAGTGTAACGTCGCGCGGGAGTATCATGGGCGCCACCATGAACTCCGCAGCCTCACTGGTATTGAAGACGACGATCGCGGCCACGGGACTGCTGATGGCGATGGCCGCGCCCGCGAGGCTGCAGGCCCAATCCGGACCGGCCGCCGGGCGGGAATCGGCGGCGCGAATCCAGCGCATCGAAGATCGCGCCGAAATCGAACAGCTGCTGCTCAACTACGGGCGCCACCTCGACGCGCGCGACTTCAAGGCCTACGCGCAGCTGTTTGCCCGCGACGGCGTCTGGGAAGGCGGCATGGGCACCGTGCAGGGCCCCGCGGCGATCCAGGCGTTCATGGAAAAAGCCATCCCGGGCCCCAACACCGCGCACAATTTCCATCTGCTGTCGAACTTCGTGATCGATGTGCAGGGCGAGACCGCCACGGCATGGTCGCGGTGGCAGTTCGTGGCGCCGGGTCAGGACGGACGTCCCGTCGTGGCCCAGGCCGGCCGCTACGACGACACGCTCGTGCGCGAGGACGGGCGCTGGAAGTTCAAGCGCCGCGTGGCCGCGAACGACCTCCCGCTTCCGCGTCCTGCGGCGCCCAAGTAGCCCGATGGCAAACATTTGCTGTAAGTGGAATCGGTCGTCCGTTCCCTCCGGATGGGCGACTGACGAGCTGACCTCGCGCGCGATCTGGCGCCGCGGATGAACGACCTGCTCCGCTAGTCGTTCTTCGCGCGCAGCAGGCGGCTCTGGACCGTGCCGTCGATGTTGTTTTCGAGATACTCGACGCCGTCAGCGGTGATCGTGATCCCGGAGTCGTCGCCGCGGGTGATGAACTTCTTCTGGGTCAGGAACCAGATCGAAAACTCCAGGTGTTCCCGCGGCCGGCCGATGAGCGCCTCCAGGTCGAGCATCGACATCGTCGGCTTCTGCGGTTCGGTCTTCCGCCGCGAATACAGCAGCTCGAGTATCGTCAGCCTCGCGATCTGCTCGCTCTTGAAGTCCACGTCTCCGTTGGTCGTCTCGACGACCTTCCAGCGCTCCCGCCAGTGCTGCTGGTGGACGACGTCTGTACTTGGCGCGCCGCTCGGGATCGCTCAGGATCTCGTAGGCCTCGGCCAGTTGGCGAAACCGATCGGCATTGCCGGTGTCGGCGTTGTCGGGATGAAAACGCTGAGCCAGGAGCCGGTACACCCGATGGATCGTCTCCGGTTCGGCGTTCGCGCTGATTTGAAGCGTTTCGTAATGGTCCATCGTCTTAACGCGTTGGGGGCTCTCCGTTATCTCGGCCATAACGCGAGGCCCGTATAGGCCCCAGGCCGGACATTCGTGCAACGATAGGCACTGGCGGGCGAACGCGGGACGTCCCGGAAGGAGGCAGTCCGCACACATGCGCAGCGTCATCAGGCTCACCGTCTTGTTCGTTCTCTCCTGCGGCGTTGCCGGCAATGCGCGTGCGCAGCTGACCTCCCGTGTGTACGCGACCGGCTTCGCGGCGCCGGTTGCGTTTCTTCAGGACCCGACCGACACGCGCGTGCAGTTTGTGGTGCAGCAGGGCGGCCGCATCCGCGTGGTCAGCAGCGGAACGGTGCTGACGACCGATTTCCTCGATCTCTCGGCCGTCGTCCAGTGCTGCGGCGAGCAGGGCCTGCTGGGCATGGCGCTCGCGCCCGACTACGCGGCGACGGGCCGCTTCTACGTCCACTTCAGCCGGCAGCCCGACGGCAACCACGTCGTGGCGAGGTTCCGCCGCGGAACGGGCACGCCCCTCGTCGCCGATCCAGCCTCGCGCTTCGATCTGCGCTGGGGCGGACCGGACGGCTTGCCCTACATCCTGCAGCCCTTCTCGAATCACAACGGCGGCAACCTGGTGTTTGGCCCTGACGGTTATCTCTACATCGGCCTCGGCGACGGCGGGTCGGGCGGCGATCCCGGGCATCGGGCCCAGAACCCGGAGATGCTGCTCGGAAAGATGCTGCGCATCGACGTCGACGTTCCCGACGCCGATCCGCAGGGCTACCGCATTCCGCCAGACAACCCGTTTCTCACCGGACTTCCTCAGGGCGTCCTCCCCGAGATCTGGGCCTTCGGGTATCGCAATCCCTGGCGTTACAGCTTCGACGATCCGCTTCGCGGCGGCACCGGAGCGCTGATCGTCGGCGACGTCGGACAGAACGTGTGGGAGGAAATCGACTACGAGCCGGCCGGGCGCGGCGGACGCAACTACGGCTGGCGTATCCGCGAGGGCACCCACGCCTACGACGGCTCGCGGCCGCCCGCGGACCTGCCGCTCGTCGATCCGATTCATGAATACAACCACGCCGAAGGCGGGGCGTCGGTGACGGGAGGATTTGTCTATCGCGGCTCGGCGCTCGGCGCGGCGTTTGTCGGGCGCTATTTCTTCGCCGAGTACGTCCAGGGTCGCGTCTGGTCCGTGGCGCTGACGATCGATGAGCTGACCGGAGAAGCGACGGCCTCCGATCTGCGGGACCACACGAGGGCGCTCGGCGGCGGGACGACGCTCGGCAGCATCAGTTCCTTCGGCGTGGACGCCGCCGGCGAACTCTACGTCGTCGGCTACTCGCGCGGGATGATCTTCAAGCTTGCGGGCCCGAGGCTGGCGGCGCGCGCCGCAAGGGTCGCCGGCGGCCGCTGAACGTTACGAGACGGTGTCGCGTTCGGGCGACGGAGTGTTGCTGCGCATCAGACCGAGCCGCCGGAACGCGTTGACTTCGACGGGCTGGACCACGTTCGGGTGCTTCGTCGACAAGTAGGCGTCGAGCGCCCAGGCCGTCGGCGAGCAACCGAGCAGCGCCACGCTGACGCCGTGGTACAACAGCGCCGTGACGGCCAGCGGCGCCCAGAAACCGATTCTGGCCAGACCGGCGACGAGCCCGGCCACCGCGACGACGACCACGAGATCGATGCCGGCAGCGATGCTGCGCGGGTGCGCTTCGAGCCACCACGGCAGTCCGCTTGCCGTCTCCGGACGGACGGCCGGCGCGCGGCGGTCTCCTTCCGGGAGCGCCGGAGGCAGATCGTCGCTCCATACGAGCTGGTGCCCGAGGAATTCCGCGGTGCCGCGTACGAGGCGCTCGGCGCGGCGGTCGCCGTTGGGCACGAGGCGGCAGAACTCGTCGACCGTCGCAGTCGGATCGACGCCGACCGCTTCCGCGTAGCTGCGAATGTAGCTTCGCGCGGCCACGCCGGTCGGCCAGCGCGAAAAATCGTTCCGCTCCATCGCGTCCCACAGTTCGACGCTGACCTTCGTGCGGATGCTCAGATCTTCAAGGGAAAGCCCGCTGCGCATGCGGCGCCGGCGAAGGTTGGGGCCAAAGGCTTCCAGGGAGCTCACGCCGGCCGTACGGCAAGCCTTATTCCGACGCGGACCCCCCAAAATTGCCAGTGAACGCGCGAATTTACGAGTGTAACCTGTCCGGAAGGCGACAAATCTGTCCGAAAACTGACATTTCCGTGATCGTTTGACCTCCCGCCTGTGCTCTTCGGAACAGACACGGCAGCGCATGTCGGGTCTGATGGTATGGGCGCCGAAGCGCCGGGGAGGGTCAGATGTTCCGTCGTTTCCTGCCATTCATCGCGCTCGTGTTCTGCGCGTCCACGTACCTGCTCGCGGCCACCGAGCGCGCGACGTTCGTCCTCACGGACGGCGAGCGAAAGAGTGGAACCGTGGTGTTCCACGGCGATCAGCACGAGAACCTGATCAACGGCTTCCTCAATCTCGGGGTGGACAACGGGAAGGACATGACGTTCCCGCTGGATCAAGTGGCCGTGATCGATTTCGTCGGCGGCCGCCCGCCCGCCACCGAGCTCGGGAGCCTCGCAGCGCAGCACACGCTCATCACGCGCAACGGCGCGGCGCAGTCCGGGCGCTTCGTCAACATGATCAGCGGCGACACACTGCTGTGGGAAAACGAAGCCGGCGACCGGCAGCAGTACGCCATCCGCGACGTCACGCGCGTGTACCTCAACGCGCAGAGCGCTCGCAGGACGTTCAACTACACAGCGCCTGCGGCGACGCCGGCCGCGGCGGCACCGGACGCACAAGGCACCACCGTGCGTGTCGACGCGCAGCAGATCTGGACCGATACCGGGATTACGGTCAATCGGGGCGACCTCGTGAGGTTCCAGGCCAGCGGTCAGGTTCGGATTGGAACAGCGCAGGAAGCGACGGCAACGCCGAATGGCAGCACGTTCGATCCGCGAACCGCCGATCCAAACATCGCGCGCAACCGGGTCGGCACTGGCCGCTACCCGGCGCCCGGCGTGGCGCCCGGCGCCCTGATCGGACGCATCGGGAACAGCGCGCCGTTCGGCATCGGCATGCAGTCGCAGCCGCTGCCGATGCCGGCGTCGGGCCGGCTCGTCCTCGGCGTCAACGACGACGACCCGAGCGACAACAGCGGAGCCTTCACGGTGGTGGTGTCAGGCCGGCAGTGAGCAGGGCTGATCAGGCACGTCGCAAGACGGCCTAGGGGTGAGCGCTGGCGGTCCTCGGGGCGAGTTGCGGCGCGGCCCAGTCGCCCGCGGCCACGGAATCCGTCACCCGTTCGATGCGGATCGTTGCAGAATCTTTACGCACCGACACGACCACCGCCTGGCCGGCCTGCATGCGTCTGTCCGCGCCGGCAGGCTGGCGGAACAACGTGAACCGCTGCCCTGCGCGTACGCCGTGAACGGCGCCGCGGTCGATCACCATCATCCGTAACGGCACGCCCAGCGACTGCCCTTCGTCCGCGAACAGGATGCGCGCCGCGTCGTAGTACGCCGGCGCGCCGATCGGGTCGGGATCCCGGACCGGCTCGGGCTTGAACGACGCGAGGAAGTCGCCCGTGCGCATCGCATCGCACGCGTAAATCACCAGGCCCACCGACGAGTGCGCCGTGGCCGCGACGATCTGGACAACGCCAGCCGAATGTTCGGCGAGAATGTCGGCGCCGTTCGACGCGTGCACGTGATAGTGGCGCCGCACGACCAGGTTGCGGCCCACGAGCAGGCCGTCGTCGAGGCCGGCGTCGATGACGAGCTCCGAGCCCTCGAGATACAACTCCCCTTGCCGTGCGTTGCGGCGCGACTTGATGGTCCCGAGCGATTCCGGAACCGCATCGGGCTTGGCCGGACCACAGACGGCCGCGCGATCGTGTTCGGGCAGCGGCCGCGCCACGATCGGCTCCGGCGGCGGCGGAGGTGTAAAGCGCGCGCGCGGAACGTCGACGCCGGCCGGCGCTCGCACGACAACGGTCTCCGACAACGGCGCCAGGCTCAGGCGCTGGGTGACGCGTGCTTCCTGGCCAGGCTGCACGACCACGTCCGCCGAAGTGTCCGCAAACCCCTCGAGCTGAAAACCGAGCGTCACGGGCCCCGCCGGCAGGCCGTTCAGGACGTAGACGCCCGCGCCGTCGGTGACGGCTGTCGCCACGACGCGTCCGTCCGCCGCCATCGCGACGACCGTCACTCCAGGCAGGACGGCCGCGGACCCATCGGTGACCGCGCCACGAATGGCGCCGGCCGTGGCGGCATCGTGCCCGGGCTGCAGTGCCAGCGGAACCGAACCGGTGAGGAGGACGGCGAGAACAGCGAGCGTGGTGGCTGATGTGCGCATGATCGGCGGCGGAAACCCCCGTTATCTGCATCGGTTCCCGGCGGCCGAAACTTTAACGGCAACCCCGCACGTAGTAACAATTACGCAAGCCAGTGAGTAAAACGGTCTCTACGCCGTCGTGCAATTGCGACCTCATCGCTACAACTCGTCTCGGCTCAGGGTTTTGCAGCGTGGGTCGATCGCGTGTTCTGGCACTCGGCTTGCCGTCGCTCGCAGGATGCCCCATCGAATCGTATTTCTTCTGGTTACGCTCCTCGTGTGCGCGCCGGCCGTCCACGCCGCCGCGTGGGCGCCGCCGATCGGCATCCCCGCTCCTGCTTTTGGCATCAATGAGATCGCGCCCGCCGCGCCCAATCCCTGGACCGTCGCGACCGCCGGTTTCTACTACGTAGACGCAACGAAGACCGCGGCCACCGACAGCGGCAATCCGTACGGCACACCAGCCAAGCCGAGGAGGACGATTCCGACGCAGTTGCCAGCCGGCGCGGTCGTCGAACTGCACGGCACGTACGAGGCTTCGCACTCGAGCCCTGCGACGATCGTGGCGCAGGGAACCAGCGCGAGGCCGGTCTTCATCCGCGGCGTCAGCAGCACGAGCCGTCCGCTGGTGCAGCGGGGCTGGGAAGTCACCGGCACGTACGGGATCATCGAGAACATCGAGTTCGGCCCCCGGCCCGATCTTTCAACGACAGGTGGGATAGCCATCCTGCTGCCGGCGAGCCATATCGTCGTTCGCCACAACGACATGCACGGCTCGCCCACCGACGGCGGCCTCGGCATCCTCAACTGGGAGGTGCCCTACGGCGTGCCGTACACGGGCCCCGGCGTGATCGACAACGTCGTCGTCTGGGACAACCTGATTCACGACAACGGCAACCTGAACGCGACGTTCGACCAGGACATCCACGGCATCAGCGTCAGCGATCACGTCCACCATCTCTGGGTCGTGGACAACCAGCTGTACCGAAACAGCGGCGACGGCATCCAGGTCAACGCGCAGACCGGCCAGCGCGCGACGACCCATCACATCTACATCGGCCGCAACGTGTCGCACGACAACAAGCAGACCGGCGTCTGGATCAAGGACGCGACCGACGTGATCGTCTCTCAGAACCAGTTCTACGGCCATCGGCCCAGCAACTCGTCGCTCGGCCAGTGCGTGGGCGGGCAGTACTCGGCGGACTGGGTCTGGTTCATCTACAACAACGTCCATGACTGCGAGTACGGCGTCGCCCGCGTATCGGACGACAGCACGAACGTGGCCGCGCACACCTTCGTCGTCGGCAACCTCATTCACAAGATCCATCACTCCCAGCCGTGGGACCCGGGCGACCCCTGGGGGCCTTCGGGCGTGCTCGTGACCGGTGGCACCGAGACCCACGTGGTCAACAACACGATCTACGACGTCGATTCCGGCGTGAACATCGCGACGCCGAAAACGACGCTCGACGTCGACGGGAACATCATCGCCGGCGTGACGCTGGCGGGGGCCAGCCACATGATTCTGGGATTCACGAGCCTGGCCGCGAAGACCGTCTTCACGCGCAACCTGCTGTTTGGCGACCCGCGCATCGACTGGGGCAGCGGGCAGATGCGTCCGACGGCCGCGCAGCTCACGTTGTGGAAGCTGCTGACATCGGATCCGCAGTTCGTGAACGTCGCGGGCAACGACTTCCACTTGAAGTCCACGTCGCCGGCCCTGGGCGCCGGGGACGTGAACGCCGTCTACGGAGTCTTTCAGCAGCGATACGGCGTCAGCATCGCGGCCGACATCGAGGGCACCCCGAGGCCCCCCTCCGCGTACGCGCTTGGCGCCTACGAGAGGGCGTGCGCGGTATCCGTGCCGGGAGCTCCGCAGAATCTCATCGGATCGAGCTCCATCTCGACGATCTCGCTGCATTGGACCGCACCGTCGTCCGGCTGCTCGGCGCCATCCAACTACACGCTCGAGATCGGGAGCGCCCCGGGATCGAGCAACCTCGGCAGCGCGGCGGTCGGCCCCGTGACGACGGCCACAATTCCGGCGACCGCGGTGCCCGCGGGCTCCTACTATTTCCGGGTGCGCGCGCAGAACGCAGCGGGTACAGGCCCCGCGTCTAACGAGGTGGTACTCACCTACAGCGTCCCGGGCGCACCGACCAACCTGGTGGTGGTGAGATCGTCGACGGCGCTCACGATGAGCTGGACGGCGCCGGCGGCCGGCGGCAGCATCACCGGGTACGTTCTGGAAGTGGGCACGACGTCCGGCGCGGCCAACCTGGGAAGCGCCACGCTGGGGGCCGCGTCGACGACCTTGAGGACCGCCGTGCTCCCGAGGGGCACGTACTTCCTGCGGGTCAGGGCGAAGAACGGCTCGGGAACCAGCGCGCCGTCCAACGAGGTCAGGCTGGTGGTCCCGTAGCCGTGCGACCGATCGCCTAGAACGTCAGCAGCGCGCCGAGCACGACGAAGTAGCTGGCCGTCATGTACGCGACGAGCACGAGCGCCCGTCCCTTGGCGGACTGCGAACGCCAGGCCGCATAGGGGTGCGCGCACATCGCGAGCGAACGTCCGATCAGAACTTCAAGCCGGGGGAGCTTTGAAGGCATGGCGATTTATAGCGCAAAAGTGGGACCAGCCGGAAGATCAAATATTCAGGGCACTTGCAGCTGACCGCTCGTCGCGAAGTCATCCGTGGTGGCGACCTTTGTCCGTGCGCCGGGCGCCGGGCGCCGCTGAAAAATGTAATCGCTGATATCAACGGTTGGCGCGCCAGTATGCGACGGCGGCAAACGCGAGCGCGATGACAGCCAGTTGTCCGGCCTCCACTCCCCCGTTGAATGTGATCAGTGCGATCAGGTATTGCGCCCGGGGCAATCCAAGGCGCCGTGGAGAAGGCCGAACAGGATGGAGTGTAGCGCGGGGCTTTCAGCCCCGCGGCACGCGGCCCTGAAAGGGCCGCGCTACAAGAGGCCGGCCTACGTGCCCGCAGGCCGGCCGACGAGGTACATCGCGCCGGTCGGCGCCGGCACGCCGCCATCGGGCTCGATGGTTACGGCCATCGCGGTCGGCCGGGGCAAGTCAACCGGCGTCTCGAAAATGGCGGCCACGCGGCCGTTCGCGTCTGGCCGCACGAGCCAGCCGTTGCTGATCGGGGCGGTCTGAGCCGTGAGCACCCACAGCTGATACGTGCGGCCGGCAGGCAGATCCGGGAGGTTGGTGGCCGTGAACATCAGTCCCCGGGATCGGCTCCAGTACCCGCGCCCCGCGGCTTGCGGCGCCGCCGGCTGGCCGGCGAGATCGATCCGCGCGAGGTCCGGCGCGGCGAGGACGGCGACGCGGAACTCCGCGTCGGCCACGGCCCTCCGCGCGTCCGCGATCAACCGATCGCCGGCGTCAGCACGCGCCAGAGCGCTGCTCAGGCGCGCCTCGAGATCGCCGACACGCGTGCGCAGCTGCATCGCGTACGCGCCGAGCCCGACTGTCAGAGCCAGCGACGCAGCCATCGCCAGCCAGGGCGCCGCACCGGTCAGCCCGCCGCCGGCGGGAGCGGCAGCGTCATGCCGCGGAGCTCCGCCAACCGACTCCATGACGCGCTGCCGCAGCGCCGTTGGCGGATCGATTTGCGGGACGGTCTGGGCCAGCAAGGTCGGCACGGCCCTCAGCGAACGCACCTCCGCGGCGCACTCCACGCAGCCGGCGACGTGCGCCTCGAACTGCCGGCGTTCGTCGGACGGCAGCGCGTCCAGCACGAAGAGCGCCGCCTGCTCGCGCCAGTCCTCGTGCTCGTCTACGGTCATCAGATGGTCCCTGCCAGTGAATCGCGGAGTTTTCCCAGCGCCAGCCGGATACGGGTCTTGATCGTGCCGAGCGGCTGTTCCAGCCGGGCGGCGATCTCCACGTGCGTCAGGCCTTCGTAGTACGCGAGCTCGATCGCGGCGCGCTGAAGCGCCGGCAGCGACTCGAGCGCCGCACGCACGCGGCCGATCTGTTCGGCCGACAGCACCTGGAGATCCGGCGCCATTCCCGGGTCGACGAGATTCGCCGCCTGACGCTCGTCGGCGGCGGGCTCTGGACGGGCACGGCGGGCCCGCAGCCGATCGATCGCGCGGCTCCGCGCCAGCGTGAACAACCACGCCGCCACGGGGCCCCGTGACGCGTCGTAGTGGGCCGCCTGGCGCCACGCCTGGGAGAACACGTCCTGCACGATGTCCTCTGCCTCACCCTGGTCCTGGAGAATGCGGAACGCCAGGGAATACACGGGCCTGGCGTGCCGATCGTACAGCGCCGCCAGGCCGTCGTGATCGCCGCGGGCGATACCTTCGAGCGCGATCCGATCAGCGCCGCGATCGTCCGCCAGCCTCGCTGGCGACACCGAACCGGCGATGACGGCCCACAGGAGCCACATATGGATATACGGATGGGATGGAAGTCAGGATTGACTTCACATGTATTCCTCTGGCGGCACAACCAGCAAGACCTGGCAGCCCTCCTCGGTGAACAGCTCGTCGTGGTCGGTCTGGCCGTCCGCGTGCACGAAATCGCCGGGCCCGAGACGCCGGCCGCACGTGAACAGCGACCCGGACAGCACGTAACACTCCTCGGCGCCCGAGTGATAGTGAGGGGGAAAGCTCGTGCCCGGAGCCACGTCGAGCAGCAGCGTCGCGTAGCCGCCGCCGGCGTTCAGGGCGAGCACTTTCATGCGGATGCCAGGGACCGGATGAGGCCGCCAGTCGGTTTCCGCCGCATACCGGAACGCGAAGCCCGCCGGCGCCGCGTGCGCGCGACCATGGCCCGCGATGCTGGCCATGAGCCGGGCCTTGACGTCCGGACCGGGCGCCGCCGACTCCACGGTGGCGGCGGACTGCGCCAGCGCCACCGAGAGGACCTCGTCGAATTCAACGGCGTCGCGTGTGTCGTCGTCCATCACGGTCACTGCTCAATCAACGTCTGTTCCAGATGCTGACGCAGCGCCAGCATGCCCTTCCGAATACGAGTCTTGACGGTGCCGAGCGGCACCCTGAAGCGCACGCTGAGCTCGGACTGGGTCAAGCCGAGAAAATAGGCCTGCTCGATCAGCTCGCGCTCCTCGGCCGGCAGCGCGGCAAGCGCCCGGGCGACGGCGCGCTGCTGCTCTCCGAGGGTCGCCGTCGCTTCCGGGCTTTCGACAGGCTCGGGCAACGGCGCCGCATCCACGACGCGGGCACGCACGGCGTTCGAACGCAGCCGATCGATGGCTCGATTGCGCGCGATCCGCACGAGCCAGGCAACAGGGGATCCGAGCGAGGTGTCGTAGGTGTCGGCGTGCGTCCAGGCCCGCATGAAGACTTCCTGCAGGACGTCCTCGGCCTCGCTGCGTTCCTTCAGAATTCGCAGGATCAGTCCGAACAGCAGGCGGTGGTGCCGGTCGTACAGGTCGCCGACCGCGAGCGCATCGCGCGCGGCCATGCGCTCGAGCAGGAGAACGTCGGCGCGCGTTTCGGAGTCCGGGGTCACGCGCCGGGATTGTAGCGTACGCGTTATAACGAGAAGCGGCACTCCTCGAAGCGGACGGCCGCCGCGCATCCGTCCACCCGCACCACTTCGGCGGCGCAGATCGGCTGGCTGGACGCGAGCCAGCCCGCGCGAATCGGCGGCGACAACGCCAGCTCGACAAGCATCCCGGGCGCGAGCGCGGAACTGCTGAAGAGCACGCCCGAGTCGCTGAGGTTCACGACCGTACCTGAACACCAGCCGGGGTCGCCGGGGCGCCGATATTGGATGGGAATGGGAAACGAGACGCGTTCCGATCGCGGAAGAATCGTTGTCGTCATCTGGCCGAGCACCTGTTGGGATTCAGACAACCGCGTTTGACGTGCGGATTCTATCACCTGAACGGTATCAGTACAACGCAGGCCAGATGGAGGCAGAATTGTTCCGCGTTAGTCGCGTCGGAGGAAGACTTCGGCCGGCGGTCCTACTCGCCCGTCCCCAGCTTTTCCTGCACGCGCGCCGCGCTCAGAATGAATCCGAGGCCGTAGTTGCCTTCATGGCAGGCGTACTCGAAAATCGGGCCTTCCCACTTGCGCATCATCATCTCGCCGGACCACGGCCGCGTCCACGTGGACGGATCCTCGAGGGTGAACTTGTAAAGGATCGAGTCCGCATCGGTCCGTGTGAAGCGTTCGACCACGTGCAGATCTCGGCTGCTCTGAATGTCCTGGCGCGCTGTGCCGGGCGGCCCGCGGAACGGCGTGGCATCGGTGAAATTCGTCGTGTCGACGACGAGTGTGTTGCCCTCCCAGCGCCCGCGCGAGTCGCCGTGCAGCAGGCGGACGGTGTTGGGCAAGTGCGGCGTGCCGTCGACGGGAACAATCCGGATGCCGTTCATGATCTCGTGCCTGATCACGAACGCATTCTTCGTCTGCATGAACTGCAAGTTCGCCTGATAGGTCGAGCCGAGCATCGGCGGGCCTTCGTTGCCCCAGGAAATACAGCGCTCGCCGAGGCTGCGCGACTGCGCGCTGTCTGACGGAGCGGTGCGAGCCGCTTCGGCGCGCGCGGCGGCGCGCTGCTGCCCGAGCGGCGTCAGCGGCGGCACCTTGCCGTCCGGCGGATCGACGACGATCGACGTCCTGAGACGGCTGACCACCTTCCGGTAGCTTTCCTGCTGCCAGATGACGTTGTCGTAGTGGATGTCGTTTTTTGCCTGGCTCTCTTCCTGGATCTGGCGCTGCTTCTCGTACGCGGCGGCCTCGGCCTCCGTCATGAACTCCTTGCCGGCGAGTTCAGCGGGGCGTTCGAGCGGCGTGAAGGTGGCGTTGGTCCAGTAGCCGCGGAAGTCGGGATGACCGTCGGGCGTATGAGGCTGGGTATATGGCGCGGCACCGCCAGCCGACAGCACCGGTGGCGTCAAAGAGACGACAGATAGGGCCGCGACGCCGGCCGCGAGGGCACCGAAGAGTCTCAGGCGCATCTGGTCCTCCTGACGTGGCACCGGCGCCCGGGTGGGCCCCGGGCGCCGGCTACACGATACCAGATGTCGCTCGGCCCGGCGGGCCGCTAGCCGACGGCTTCGACCTTGCGGAGCGGCGAGGCGTGCGATGCGGACGACCCGACGGTCATCTGCACCTTGCCGCGCAGCGTGCCCCCGTCGGCGATGACGAGGCGCGGCGACGCGACGTCGCCAATGACGGAGCCGGTCGCCCGGACGTCGAGCCGCTCGGTGGCCGTCACATTCCCGGTCACCGACCCCAGGATGATGACCGTTTTGGCCACGATCTCGGCCTTGACCTCGGCATTTGCGCCAATCGTGAGCGTGTGCTCAGGCAACCGGACGCTGCCCTCGAGATGGCCGCAGAGCGTCAGGTCTTCGGAAGCGCTGAGCTCGCCTTTGATGACGACTGATGTGCCGAGATCCATACTGGGCTTCTCCGCTGGCTTCGCTGCCGCCTGGGTGGGTGGAATTGGTTGAGCTTGTGGTTGAGCTGGCACCGAACCGGCCGTTGGCGGTGTGGGTGCGCTGACCGGCGTGACGGATTGATCCCGTTTCCACATCGTACGATTCTCCTGCTGGG
Organism: uncultured Acidobacteriota bacterium; assembly: GCA_963712905.1. Classification (GTDB taxonomy): domain Bacteria; phylum Acidobacteriota; class Vicinamibacteria; order Vicinamibacterales; family CAVVIG01; genus CAVQJU01. Next base: position 120,733 of record CAVQJU010000006.1, read on the forward strand.
TAAACGCCGAGCCGTGAGCAAGAAGAATACCCACGGCCTCCCTGCGCGCGCGTCGGTCTATTTATCGAACGATCACTCGATTGTCAGCAGCGGTCTTCGGCCTCGCCGGCCGCCGGACGAACAATTTTTGCGCCTCCAGGGATGTAATTGTTACGGGGCCCTGGTCTCTTTTTCAGCCGTCCCTACGTCAGGTCGATCGGCCAGCTAGCCAGAAGTCCCGAGTCGAGCAGCGCCTGCCAGTTGTTGTCATGCGGGACGCCTGGAGGCCTCGCCAAGGCCGTCTCCACCTCCGCCATGCAGTCAGTCGGCGCCGGGGCCACCGGCGAGGGCAACCACGGGACACCTGGACGCGGCCTGCCGAAGTCGAACACGGAGGCCAGGTTGAGGACGTCCGTAAACGCGTCGCGCGCCGTCAGCGGCTGAAGCCCCCACCGCCATTCGATCAGCTTGAGGATGGAAGTGTGGTCGAAGGTGCCGTGATGGACGCGCGGGAAGAACGACCAGCCGCGCGTCCACGGCGAGGCGACGATCGTTGGCACGCGCAGGCCGAGGAGCGCCCGGCCGCCCACAAGGTCGGGGTCAACCCGGTTTGGGGCTATCGCCCGAGGCGGCGGGACGTGGTCGAAGAACCCGCCCCACTCATCGTAGGTGACGATGAATACGGTCGAGCTCCAGTCGGGCCCACGCGCCACAGCGTGGAACGCCTGGGCGAGAAACGCATCGCCGGACCTGATGTCCGCGTGCGGGTGATCGTCGTTGCCGGTCCCATCGTCCAGCAGCGTGAACTTCGGGTCGACGAACGACACCGCGGGCAACGCGCCCGTGAGCGCGTCGAACAGGAAACGCGTGTACGGCTGCGAGATTGGCAGGTACTTCTGCCCCCACAACGCGAGGAACGGCAGGTTCGAGTAGTAGTACGTGTGGCTCACGCCCGCCCGCGCGAGGCGGTCCCAGATCGTGGGCATGGTGGCCACGGCCACGGTGTTCGACACGCGATCGGTCTGCGCCGCGTGCAGGAAGAAGCGGTTCGGGAACGTCGGGCCGAGAATCGAGCAGAACGACCGATCGAGCGTCGTGTAGTGGCGCGCCAGCGCGCTGAGGAACGGACGCGCCGTCTCGGTGTAGTAGCCAATCGGAAACGTGTCCGTGCCCTCGCGGATGAAGCCGTCCATGGCGCCGCGGTTGTACTGGATTCGACCGCCCAGGTAGGAGTGATCCGGACCTTCGTAGCGGCATCCGACGAAGTCCTGCGCGAGTGGAAACGTCGCGCGAAGCGTGCCGGTCGAATCGAGGTACCAGAGGCCGCGCTGCCGGCCGTCGCTGTTCGGCAGCCAGCCGAGCAGGTGGTCGAAGCTGCGGTTCTCCATCATCACGACGACGACGTGCTCGATGCCCGAGAGGTGCGGGTCGTGCAGCAGCGCCGCGGCGCCCGGCAGGCCGGCCAGGCCGTGCAGGAACTCGCGGCGATTCAACGTCATGACGTCACCGCGCCGAACGGAGCCCCGCCTGCGCGCACTCGTCGACCGTGGTCAGGTAGCGCTGCACGCGCTCGGGCCCGATCACGTACGGATTCGGATCGCCGGGCTTGCGCTGCTTCACGGCCGGCAGTTTCGCCTTCGAACCGTCGTATGCGGTGTGGTTGGAGATGAGCGCGTCGGCGCCGGCCGTCCGCACGACGTCGCGGAACCGGCGCGCGGACTGGCTGTAGGTTTCGAACCAGAACCGGTCGGGCCGCTCCGGCGTGATGTACGCGGCCCGGTTGCGCAGCCAGTTGAACATCGTCCCGCCCCACTCGGCGACCAGGTGCGGCGTGCCGTTGTCCTTCACCGGGATCAGCGTCGAGATGGTGCCCAGCGTGTGGCCCGGCGTGAGGTACATCGTCAGCGTCGTGTCGCCGAGCGTCAGCTTCTGGCCGTCGGTCGCGACCATGTCGCGGCGGGGCTTCACGCCGGTGCTGCGATCGAGAAGATCCCAGTCCGCCGCGGTCAGGATGATGCGCGTGCCGAACTTGTCCTGGAGGAACTTCGCGCCGCCCGAGTGGTCGGCGTGGCCGTGGCTGACGATCGCGTACTTGATCGTTCGGGATCGAGGCCCAGCTTCTTCAGCCCGCCGGCCACTTCGTCTTCGACCGAGTAGTCGAAGATGGTGTCGATCAGGATGATGCCGGCCGACGTCGTCACGGCCCATGCGGAGAACTCCGACTGGCCGACGAAGTACAGGTTGTCGAACACCTTGACGGGCTCGGTGTGCCACCGCTCGCGCGGAGGCGGTCCAGGCGCGGCCGCCGGCGCCGGCGCGGCGGCGGGCGCAGTGGCCGGGGCCGCCGCAGCCGTGCACAGCAGATCGAACACCGCCGTGTGATCCGAACCCGCCGCGGTCTTCGCCGCCGCGACGTGGGCCTCCCGCGTATCCGGCCCGCCCTGCGCCAGCAGCGTGCCGCTGACCAGCAATCCGACGACCGCACCGACAGCAATCACACGGCGCATGACACTCTCCTTCTCGAATCACGCAATCACGATCACGACGAAGCCACAGAGGCTAAGAGACCACGATCGCATCCATTCACCGCACGTATACGGCCTTCCGATCGACGAAGAACTCCAGCCCGCTCTGGCTGTTTTCGGGCAGGCCCGCGCCCGATTGCTTGAAGCCGCCGAACGGCATCGACGGCTCCTTGTACCCGGTGTGGATATTAACGTGCGCCAGGCCGGCGTCAATCTCGTCGACGTAACGTCTCGCTGACGCCAGGTCGCGGGTGAAAATGGCCGACGAGAGGCCGTAAATCGAGTCGTTGGCGGTGCGGAGGGCCTCGTCCAGGGACGAGAACTCCGAGACGGCCAGTACGGGCCCGAAGATCTCGTCGCGAAACACGCCCATGCCCGGCTCGACGCCGGCGAACACTGTCGGCGGGATGAAGTATCCCTGCAACCCGGATCCCGCGCCGGCCGGAGGCTCGCCCCCTGTCACCAGCCGCGCGCCTTCGGCCTTCGCGCGAACGATCGCCGCGGTGATGTCCGCATACTGCTGCGGCCCGGCCACCGGACCCATATCGGTCGTTTCTTCCAGGCCGTCGCCGACCGCCATCTTCTCGCACCGCGCGACCAGCCGATCGAGGAACGGCGTCGCGATCGTCCGATGCAACAGGAGACGGCTCGTGGACGTGCACCACTGCCCCGCGTTCGAGAAGCCGGCCGTGATCGCGGCATCGACGGCGGCGCCGACGTCGGCATCGTCCATCACGATCAGCGCGTTCTTGCCGCCCAGCTCGAGCTGCGTGCGCGTCAGGTTCGCCGCGGCGAGCGCCTGGATCTTCTTCCCCACTTCCGTCGATCCCGTGAACGAGACGGCGCGGACCCGCGGGTCCTGCACGAGGACGTTGCCGATGGCCGAGCCGGCGCCCGTGACACAGTTGAACACCCCGGGCGGCACGCCGGCCAGTTCGAAGAGCTTCGCCATGAACACGCCCGACCACGGTGTGAATGAGGCGGGCTTGAACACCACCGTGTTCCCGGTCAGCAGCGCCGGCAGCGTCTTCCGGCACATCACGTTCATCGGGAAGTTCCAGGGGCTGATCACGCCGACCACGCCGAGCGGCTGGTACTGAACCCACGTCGTGATCGCTCGACTGCCTCCGGGACCGGCGCTGCCGGCGAACGCCGCCACCTGGTTGAGGTGATACGCGCCCTCGACGAGGGCGGAATCGACCTCGGCGCGCGACTCGCGGATCGTCTTGCCGTTTTCGAGCGTGACAATGCGGGCGAGATCCTCGCGAGAGCGCTCGAGCTGTTTGAGGAACTCCGCGATGTGCTGCTGGCGCGCCGCGAGCGGCGTGCGGCGCCACGCGGAGCTGGCGGCGGCCGCCGCCGCTATCGCGGCGTCGACGTCCTCCGCGGTTGACGATTGGAAGACGCCGAGGTTGCTGCCGCGCGAGGCCGGGTTTTCGTTGCCGAACGTGGCCGCGCCGCGCGCGCGTGTCCACGTGCCGTTGATCAGGTTCAGGTGTTCCAGCTGGTCGGCCATGGCGCTCCAGTGTATGCGGAGTCGCCATACGCCGGGGCGCAGCGGAGCGGGCCGGGCAGCGCTACTTCAGTTGGCGCACGACCGACGCGTTGTGCGCGGCCACCGCCACCATCATGCCGTTCACCGCGACCATCGTCGCCACGGCTTCGATGCGCCGATGCCGCCGCCACAACCGCTCGGCTGCGTAGACGGACGCGCTCGTCGCGCCAACCTTGAGCGCCCACATCGCGCCGGGGCTTGTCGCCGCGGCCGCCATCGCACGGTTGGATTCCACTGCGCCGCGCCGGACGCCGCTGACCGTGCTCCAGCCGTCATAGGCCTGAAGGCCGGCGAGCGCCCCGTAGAGGATCGGAAGCGCCGCGCCCCTTGAGGGATGCTCCGCGGCCTTTTTCGCGAAAGTCACGCGTGGCTCGAGGGCCGTCGCGTCGGTGTCGGCAGCCGTCGCGGACGCGGCCATCAGAAACAGACCCAGTGACGCGGCGGCGCATGTGCGAGCCATGGCGAGCCCTCCTGAGCGCCGGTCGCGCGATTGCGCCGGAGCGCCAGTGCGTCCAGCCAGCCAGGTGCCAGATCGAAAGAGGAGACAAGTTGAAACACACGAGGGACTTGGACTGACACGATAGGCCAGGGCGCGGGTGGACTGTGCCGGTATCAAACACGGTGCGGTTGCACAGTCTCCTCGCGGGAGGACCTTATTCGGCCCTGGGGCGTACGCGAGAATCGTCACGTTCAAGGAGGACACGACCAGATGGGGTTCAAACAGATTTTGATCACCGCACTCTGCTTTTCTTCAGCCGTCCTGGCGCAGCAGCCTCTGGATCCGCTCAACGCCGCGGAGATCGATCTGGTCAGGGGCGCACTGCTGACGAACACGACGGTGCGGCAGTCCCTGGGCGCCAGCCCCCGCTACGCGATCGTCAACGTCGAGCGTCACCTCGAAGCGAAAGGCGCGGCGCCCGCCGGCCGGCGCGCCGACGTGATTCTCTACAACTACGCGACCAGCGAGACGATCTCCGCCGTCGTGAGCCTTGCGGGAACGCTCCGGATCGACGCGCTGCGCGTGACGAAGGATCTGCCGCCCCCGCTCGGCGCGGCGGAGGCGGAGACGGCGAAGCAGCTGGCGCTCGCAAACGCAACGGTGCGGACCAGGCTCCAGGCCGCCGGTTTGTCCGACTCGGACCCGACCCTGGTTGTCACCCACCTCTTCGGCCGAGCCGAGGATCCGCGCGATCCATGCTCGAGGAATCGCTGCGTGCTGCTCTTCTTCAATTCGAGAACGGCGCTGCTGTTCTCCGCCGCCGTGGACCTGACCGAGAACAGCGTGCGCGCGATCGACGCGCCGGAACGTTGAAGGAGAACACATCATGCGGCTGACTCTTCTCGTCCTGGCGTTGTGGCTTGCCGGCACGGGCGATGCGGCGGCGCAGCCCCAGTGCAGCGCTCCCTACTTCGTCGATCAGACGTTTCCGAGCATGACGCGGTGGCGGCTGTGCTGGGAGATCGCACAGCGCGAGGGCCTGGTCATCAACCGGGCGTTCTACACGGATCGCGGCGGGATCGAACGCGAAGTGCTGTTTCGGGGAAGCATCGCGCAGGTTCACGTGCCCTACCATTCAGGCTCGCCCCGGTTCTTCGACCTCACGACCTCGACGTCGGGGCTCGGGGCAGGTTCACTGAACCTGGCCGCGTCCGAATGCGCGGGCGGGACGCTGCTGGATCCCGGGGGTCTGTTTCCGGGACCGCGGGTGTGTCGTCAGGATGAAGACCGCGGCCTCGCGTACAAGTTCGGCGGCACATCCGTCAACGGCCAGCAGATGTCGCTCTGGATCAGCTCGCAGCTCGGCCAGTACAACTACATCACGCAGTGGACCTTCGCTGATGACGGGACGATTCACGCCGAGGTGGGCTTCACGGGCCGCCTGCAGGTGTATCAGTTCGGTGTGCCCGGCTGCGTGCCGGGATGTCCCGGCGGCTGGCAGCTGTTCGGGTTCCGTCTGAACGACGAAAGCGCCGGCACGGCCACGTGGGCCATTTCCCATATGCACAACATCTTCTTCCGCCTGGATTTCGATATCGGCGGCGCCGCGTCTGATGCGTTCGAGGGCATCTTCTCGTATCACTGGGATCCTGCGTTCGGCCCCTCGCCCGCTACGTCGTGCGGAGCGCCCGGACAGTGCAACTTCAACTACGCCTACAACCACGTCGTCGAGGGCATCGACCAGCGGTGGTCGCCGTTTCTCACCTGGCGCGTGTACGACACGGCCATCACCAATCAGGAAGGGCGGACCATCGGCTACGAGATCGTCCCGCACGGGGCCCGGTGGGATGCGATGACCGCGACGACGGAGCCGTGGTCGATCGGCGAAGTGTATGTGACCGCTCAGAATCCCTGCGAGCTGCTGGCGACGCAGAACCAGGCGCCGTACATTCCAGCCACGTGCCCCGCATCAACCCCGACCGACGTGCGGGCCATGACGGCCGACGGCGCGTCGGTGCTGGGCGCCGACAACGTCATCTGGTACGTGCACAAGTTCGCGCACCACCCGCGCGACGAAGACGAAGTGAACATGCCGATCGAAAAGGAGGGCGTGGAGCTCCGGCCGCGGAGCTGGCGGCACAAGAATACGCTGGAGCCCTGACGGCGGAAATACGTTGAACGCAGAGAGCGCAGAGAGCGCGGAGATCTCTTATGGAATAATCCTCAGCGTTCTCCGCGATCTCTGCGTTCAACGTCGTCCGCAGGAATTCGAAAGACACCGACCCAACGGCGTGGCTATACTGACGAGCCACGATGAGCTTCCCTGTTTACTTTCGAATCGGGCCGCTCGCCCTGCACGCTCACTGGGTCTTCGAAAGCATCGCGTACACGGCTGGTTTCTACCTGTATCGACGTCATCGCCGACAGTTCGGAGACGCGATCGACTCACGTTCGCGATGGTACGTGATCGCGGCAGCCATCGCCGGCGGGTTCATCGGCAGTCGCGTCTTGTCCGCCTTCGAGGATCCATTCACGCTGGCGGCCCACTGGAGGCAGCCGTATCAGTTTTTCGGCGGAAAGACGATCGTCGGCGGCCTCATCGGCGGATGGCTCGCCGTCGAATGGGTCAAGCGCGTGCTCGGCGTTCGCGTCGCGACCGGCGATCTTCTCGCGCTGCCTCTCGTGCTCGGCATCGCGATCGGACGAATCGGCTGCTTTCTCTCGGGCCTCGAAGACCAGTCCTACGGCATTTCAACCACTCTGCCGTGGAGCGTTGATTTCGGGGACGGCGTGAGGCGTCATCCCACCCAGTTGTACGAAATGCTGTTCCTGGGCGGGCTGGCCGCGGTCCTCCTGCTGCGAACCGAGCGGATGACGACGATTGGCGATCGCTTCAAGCTGTTTCTGTTCGGGTACATGGGCTTCCGCTTTTTCGTGGACTTCATCAAGCCGGCCGTCCGCGTCGGTGGCCTGTCAGCCATTCAGTGGACGTGCCTGGCCGCCATGGCGTACTACGCTCCTCATCTACCGCGCCTCGTCACGGCGGTACGGCGTGGTTGATCGCGTCCGTCCGTATCTCTTCTACGACGTTGCGATATCGATCTGCTCCACCTGTTATCGGAAGGTCGAGGGCAAGATCGTGTTCGAGAGCGGGTCCGTCTATATGCACAAGCGCTGTCCTGTGCATGGCCCCGAGCGGATCCTGATGGCGGACGACGTCGAATACTACCGGCGGTGCCGCGAGATCTTCATCAAGCCGCCTGAGATGCCGCTTGGCTTCAACACACCGGTGCGGTGGGGCTGTCCCTACGACTGCGGCCTGTGCGCCGATCATCAGCAGCACTCGTGCCTGTCGATCATAGAAATCACCGATCACTGCAACCTGCAATGCCCCATCTGCTACGCCGAGAGCGGGCCGGCCCGGCAACAGTACCGGACGCTCGATCACGTGCAACGCTTGATTGACGCGGTCGTACGGAACGAAGGCGAACCGGATGTCGTTCAGATTTCCGGCGGCGAACCGACACTGCATCCCGACTTTTTCGCCATCCTCGATCGCGCGAAGGCGGCGCCGATCCGGCACCTGATGGTGAACACGAACGGCCTGCGGATCGCGCACGACGAAGAGTTTGCGAAGCGGCTGGCCGGCTACATGCCGGACTTCGAGATCTATCTGCAGTTCGACTCGTTCGAGCCCGGACCGCTCCTCGCGCTCCGCGGCGTGGACCTGCGGGACGTTCACGCCAGGGCGCTCGAGCGCCTCAATCGCCTCGGCGTGTCGACAACCCTGGTGGTCACGCTCAAGAAGGGGCTGAACGACGGCGAGATCGGCCGGATGATCGATTTCGCGATCACGCAGCCGTCGGTGCGCGGCGTGACCTTTCAGCCCATCCAGGCGGCCGGACGGCTCGAGCGTTTCGATCCGGCAACCGACCGTCTGACGCTTACTGAAGTCCGCCGGCGGATACTCGAGCAGACCAGCCTGTTCAAGCCCGAAGATCTGATTCCGGTGCCGTGCCATCCCGACAGCCTCGCGATGGCGTACGCGCTGAAGCTCGGCGGACAAGTGGTCCCGCTGACCGGCCTCATCGATCCGAAAGTGCTCATCGAGGGTGGGCGCAACACGATCGTTTATGAGGGCGACGACGCCGTCCGCGAGGGCGTGTTCAAGCTGTTCGCGACCAACCACTCGTCCGAGTCGAGCGCACAAAGCCTGCGCGACCTGCTGTGCTGCCTGCCACGGCTGGACGCACCCGGCGACATCGGCTATCAGAATATCTTCCGTGTGCTCATCATGCAGTTCATCGACGCGTACTCGTTCGACGTGCGGTCCGTGAAGAAGACCTGCGTCCACATCGTCCACCCCGACGGCCGCCTGATCCCCTTCGATACCTACAATCTGTTCTACCGGGACGGCCTGGAGCAGTCGCGCCTCGCCCCGCTCAGGCAGTGGGCCGAGCGCTCGATGCAGAAAGAGATGTCATGAAGCGCGTCGTCGCAGTCATCGTCATCGCCGTCCTGACCACGTTGATGGTGGGCATCGACCGGACGTCCTGGGCCGATCAGAAGAGTGACCAGAAGAAGGCCGAAAAGCAGCGGATGGCTGTTGAGAAGAGCCTGGGCGGGATGGAGCACGGATCGACGGCAACACTGGAGCGCAAGGACGGCACGAAGACCGACGTCGTCATTGAGGAAATCACGGCAGATACCATCACAGTGTGGCGCCAGAATCAGGACCGCTCGGTGGGAACCGAGACCATTCCGATCGCCGATATCGCCAAGATTGAGAAGATGAGCATCAACCAGGCGGCCAAGTCGCACAAGGCGTTGATCGGCACGACGATCGCCATTGGTGTCATCGTCGGACTTGTGGCGGTCTGCGCGTCTGCGTACTCCGATCAGCAGCAGCAGACCCCCAAGTCGTAGATCAGCGTGCTGGCGCTTTGAAGGCAAGTTGAACGCAGAGATCGCTGAGGGCGCAGAAAATCATCCCACGGAGATCTCCGCGATCTCTGCGATCTCCGCGTTCAACGTCTATCCGTTTCCGGTCAGCGCGCGGGTTCGATGCGCAGCAGCGCGGCCTGGTCTTCTTCGGTCAGCAGGTACAGCAGCCCGTCGGGGCCCTGGCGGACGTCGCGAATCCGCTGGTGCAGCTCACGCAGCAGGGGCTCTCGCCGCATTTCTTCCCACTTGTCGTTGAAGACAATGCGCTGGAGCTGTCCGGAGCGGGCAATTTCGCCTTCGCGCATCCCGCCGACGAAAACGTTGCGCTGCCAGCCCGGAAACTTGTCGCCGGTGTAGAACGTCAGGCCGGACGTCGCGATCGACGGCACCCAGAAGATGAGCGGGTCTTCCATGCCCGGCAGCGTCGGGCTGAAACGCGGCCCGTTGTAGTCGCGGCCGTAGCTCACGATCGGCCAGCCATAGTTCCGGCCCGCCTTGACGATGTTCAACTCGTCGCCGCCGTTGGGCCCGTTCTCGGTTTCCCACAGCTCGTTCGTATACGGGTTGAACGCCAGGCCGAGCTGCACGCGATGGCCGAGCGAGAAGATGTACGGCTTGTAGCCGACCTTGCCCACGAACGGGTTGTCGGGCGGTACGCTCCCGTCGTCCTTCATGCGGAGGATTTTTCCGGCGAGATCGTTGGTGCCCTGCGCGCGGTCCATGCTGATCTTCGAACCGGTTCCGGGTCCTCCGATGCCCATGTAGAGCATCCCGTCGGGACCAAAGGCGATACGCGACGCCTCCATGTCGATGTCGTCGGCCACGAAGATGTCGCGGACGTCGATGAGCGCCTTGCCGTCCCACGTGCCGCGCAGGATCGCGTTGCTGGCGATCGGCGCGTCGCGGCCTTCGACGCTTTTCGCCGTGCCCATCGGCTTGTGGTACGAGATGTAGATCCACTTGTTCTGCGCGAATCGCGGGTGGAGCGCGATGTCCATCAGGCCGGCCATCGTGCCGAGCGACACCACGGCCGGCGTACCGGCGACCGGCGACGGGTCGAGCTTGCCGTCCCGCACGATCCGAAGGCGGCCCTGGCGCTCGGTCATCAGGATGGCGCCGTCCGGGAGAAACGCAACACTCCACGGATGGCTCAGCCCCCTGGTCACGACGACGGCACGAAGGCCGCGTTGCTCGTAGCTGTCGAAGAGGAACGGGCCGTCGCCGAGCGGCGGGCTGTTCCAGGGCTCGACGCGCGGGCCCGGAGGAACCGCGCCGCGCTGATCGCGAACCGGCGGATATGGATACTGGCGCTGGGCCTGCGCGAACGCGATGGCGCCTGCAAACAGGAACGCGCACGCGGCCAACGGAAACAGCTTTCGCACGGGAACCCTCACCAGGAGGGCGGCCCTTTCAGGGCCGCCGACGCCGCGGGGCTGAAAGCCCCGCGCTACGTACGTACGCTTACGGCAGCGCGAACACGAAAATATTCGGGCCGATGCCGGTCTTCAATTCCGGCGTCAGGCTCCGCGTGGAGTTGGCCTCGAGCGACGGCCCGACAATCGCCGCCACGTACTGCTTGCCGGCGACCGCGAAGCTGATCGGATAGCCGCTCGCAGGCGACCCGACAATCGTCTCCCACAGCACTGCACCGGATTTGTCGTCGAGCGCCTTGAACCGGCCGTTCGAGTCGCCGCCGAACACGAGGCCGCCGCCGGTCGCAACCAGCGAGAGCATGCCCGCGCGCTGCTCGTGCTTCCACATCGTCTGCCCGGTTTCGGCCGAGATCGACCACACGGTGCCGACCTTGTCGGCGCCGATCGAGAACTCCTGCTTCATCTGGATGCCGTACACCTTCGACGGGTCGCGCGTGTCGACGGTCGTCGTGGCGTTCATGCACATGTTCTGCATCGGCATGTACATCGCGTTGGTCAGGGGGCTGTACGCGCCGGCCGGCCAGTTCTTTCCACCGCTGCTGCCGGGACAGACGAACTTCTCTTCGTTGATTTTCGTGAACAGCACTTCGGGATTGACGACGACCTTGCCCGTGGCCCCGTCGATGTTGCTGATGACGTTCTGCATCACCGTCGGCCGCGCCCAGAGGAACTCGCCCGTCTGCCGATCCAGGGTATAGACGACGCCGGTCTTGCCGGGGATGCCCGTGATGACCTTGCGGCGCTCCCCTGCCCTGACGCGCGGGTTGATCCAGCGAACATCGCTCGCGCGCGGCGCGACCACGGTGTCGACGAGCAGACGCTCGAACGGATGATCCAGATCCCAATGATCGACGATGTGCTGGTAGTACCAGGTGATTTTGCCCGTGTCGGCGTTAATGGCCAGCGTGCAGTTGTGGTAGAGGTGCTGCTTCTCGTTGCCGCCAAGCGTGAACTTCGGCGCGGGGATCGTCACCGACGTGCCGACGTAGATCAGGTTGAGCTCGGGATCGTAGCTCGGCACCATCCAGGTGCCGACGTGCCAGCGCTGCTCCATCGGCACGTCGCCCCACGACTCGTAGCCTGGCTCGCCGGGGCCGGGGATCGTGTGGAAGCGCCACAGCTCCTTGCCGGTCTTCGCGTCGTGCGCCGTGACCACGCAGGAGTCGCGGCCGGCGTCGGGCTGGCACTGGCGGCCCGTGATCAGCTTGCCGTTGGCGACGATCGGTCCGCCGCTCGTGGGCGCGCGCTTGTTCGCGTCGAGAACCTTCGTCTCCCAGACGAGCGCGCCTGTCCGCGCGTCGAGCGCGTACACGAAGTTGTCCGAGCTCGAGTTGAGGATCAGGTCGCCCCACATCGCGAGGGTGCGGCTGGTCTTGGGCCGGACGCCTTCGGGGAGCTTGCGGCGGTATTCCCAGATCAGATCGCCGGTCGTCGCGTCCACGGCCTGGATGTTGTCGCCCGGGTTCGGAATGAACATCATGCCGTCGTGCACGAGCGGCGTGCCTTCCTGGTTGCCGGGGCCGATGAGCCCTCGCGTCCAGACCATCTTCAGGCGAGAGACGTTCGTACGGTTGATCTGATCGAGCGGGCTGTAGCCCCAGCCGTCGAGCGTACGCCGCCAGGCCAGCCAGTCGCCCGGCGCCGGCTTCTGCAGCATCGCGTCGGTCACGGGCACGTACTTGCGCTCGCTCTGGCCGCGGCCGATCGCGACGGCGCCGGTGATCATCAAGGCGCAGACGGTAATTCTGCTCGTCAACCTCTGCATGGGTCTTCCTCCGTGGAGTGCCGTAGACTATAGCTTAACTACACGGAAGAACTGGGGAACAGAGGTTAGAGGTTAGAGGTTAGGGAGCTAGGGGCTGGGGGCTTGGGGAGAACGCTCACCTTCATTTGCGTCGCCTTTATGTTTGCCGCGATCGTCGTTCTGCCGGCGGCAGCGACTGATCCGGTGCGAACGGATGCCGGCCTGATCGCGCCGGCGGCGAATTCGCCCGAAGGCGTGCGCGTGTTTCGGGGCATTCCGTTCGGCGCGCCGCCGGTCGGTCCGCTGCGCTGGAAGGCGCCGCAGCCGGTCGCGCCGTGGGACGGCGTGCGCAACGCCGACGCGTTCGGCCCGGTGTGTGTGCAGCCGAAGGGCGTCGGCCGCCTCAACGTCTCGGTGGACCTCCCCGACTCCCCGAAGGCCGACGAAGACTGCCTGTATCTCAACGTGTGGACCGGCGCCGCGCGGGCGGCCGAACGGCGGCCGGTCATGGTATGGATTTTCGGCGGCGCCTACACCGAGGGCGCCGGGTCGAGCCGGCACAACGACGGCGAGGCGCTCGCCCGCAAGGGCGTCGTGGTCGTCACGTTCAACTACAGGCTCGGACCGTTCGGCTTCTTCTCGCATCCCGAGCTGACGAAAGAGTCTGGGCATAACGCGTCGGGCAACCAGGCCGTCTTCGATGCGCTCGCCGCGCTCAGGTGGGTGCAGAACAACATCGCCGGCTTCGGCGGCGATCCGACCAACGTGACGATCTTCGGTGAATCGGCGGGCGCGGCGTTGTCCGCGGGCCTCGTGGGTTCGCCGCTGGCCAGGGGACTGTTCCGGCGCGCGATTTCGGAAAGCGGCGCGTGGATGGGCCTCAGCATGGCGCCGATGCGATCGCTCGCGTCGGCTGAAGCCCCCGCCGGCCGCGGCGCGTCGCCGATGCAGGCGGCGCCGCTTGCTGAGCTGCGGGCGAAAACAACCGACGAAATCACCCAGGGCCTCCGAGGCGCGGGAATGATCGCCGACGGCCGGGCGATTCCCGAAGACCTGTCCGTGACCTTCGCCGCCGGCCGGCAGAACGCAGTGGACGTGCTCGTCGGATCGAACAAGGACGAAGGGTCGTTCATCCTGCGCGGCCCGACGGCCGAGCAGTGGACGAGCCGCGTGCGCGGCCGCTGGGGCGACCTCGCCGACGCATACTTGAAGCTCTACCCGGCGGGCTCCGATGCCGAAGCCGCGAAGTCGTCCGAAGCGGCGTTTTCAGACGAGATGGCGTGGCACATGCGCCTCTACGCCCAGGCCCAGGCGAAGATCGGGAAGCAGGCGTACCTCTATTACTTCACGCACGAGCCGCCGGTCGCCGCCGGCCAGCCGAGCCTGCGCGCGACACACACGGCTGAAATTCCGTACGTGTTCAACAACCTGAAGGCCGTGCGCGTCTACCCCGACACGAGCTCACCGGAGTTGTCGGCGGCGTCCGAAGCCGACCGGAAGCTGGCCGACATCGTGTCGTCCTACTGGGTGAATTTCGCACGCACGGGCAACCCGAACGGCAAGGGCCTCGCCCCGTGGCCGGCGTATCTCGAAAAGTCCGGCGGCCGCGCGATGGCGCTCGACCTCACGCCGCAGGTCAGGAACGAAGACGCGACCGACCTCGCCAAGTGGGAGATCTACGACAAGCTCTACGCGAAGCAGATGGCCGCCAGGTAGCCGTGGGCCTGTCGATACGCCATGAACCTCGATCCCACGTGGGTGTTTCTGTCGCTCATTCCCGGCGGCATCGGGTTCGTCCTGTTCGTGTACGGCAAGAAGCTGTCCCGGTGGCCGCACCTCGTCGCCGGCTTGCTCCTGATGATCTATCCGTATTTCACAACGAGCGTCGCCACGCTGCTCGGCGTGGGCGCGCTCATTTGCGGCGCGCTGTGGTACGCGGTCCGCTCAGGCTGGTGACGTGGACATAGCGCGGCGCACCGTTGTTCCGGTTCTGGCGGCCATCAGCTTCTCGCACCTGCTGAACGACACCATCCAGTCGTTGCTGCCGGCCATCTATCCCATCCTCAAGTCGTCCTACCATCTGAGCTTCGCCCAGGTGGGCCTGATGACGCTGACGCTGCAGCTGACGGCGTCGCTCCTGCAGCCCGTGGTCGGCATCTACACGGATCGCCATCACACGCCGTATTCGCTCGTCGCCGGCATGGGCTTCTCGCTGGTTGGACTGCTGCTCCTGGCAGTCGCGGGCCGTCTCGGGTCGCTGCTGCTGGCGGCCGGCCTGGTCGGCATCGGATCGTCGGTGTTTCACCCCGAGTCGTCGCGCGTCGCGCGCATGGCGTCCGGTGGACGCCACGGCATGGCGCAGTCGGTGTTCCAGGTCGGCGGAAACATCGGATCGGCCATGGGCCCGCTGCTCGCCGCGTTCCTCGTGCTGCCGCGGGGACAGCTGAGCGTCGCGTGGTGCTCGCTGGTTGCGCTCCTCGCGATGATCGTGCTCTATCAGGTGGGCGGCTGGTATCAACAGCACCGTCCAGCGTCGACGATCCGGACAGCGACATCGGCCGCCCCGCCCGAGATCGGACGCCCGGGCCTGTCACGGCGCCGCATCTTCGTGGCGGTGGGCGTGCTGGTCGCCCTGATCTTCTCCAAGTACTTCTACCTGGCCAGCCTCAGCAGCTACTACACGTTCTATCTGATCAGCAAGTTCGGCGTGTCGGTGCGCACGGCGCAGATCGATCTGTTCATTTTCCTCGGCTCGGTCGCCGCGGGCACCATCCTCGGCGGTCCCATCGGCGATCGCTTCGGCCGGAAGCTCGTCATCTGGGTGTCGATCCTCGGCGTGTTTCCCTTCACGGTCCTGCTGCCGTACGCCAGCCTGTTCTGGACGCGCATCCTGACGGTCATCATCGGCCTGATCCTCGCGTCGGCCTTCTCCGCGATCGTCGTCTACGCGCAGGAACTGGTGCCCGGACGCGTGGGAATGATCTCGGGGCTGTTCTTCGGCTTTGCGTTCGGCATGGGCGGCCTCGGCGCCGCCGTGCTCGGATGGCTCGCGGACGCGACGAGCATCGAGTTCGTGTACCGCATCTGCGCGTACCTGCCGCTCATCGGGGTTCTCACGGCGTTTCTCCCCGACGTAGAGAAGCACTACGTGGAGCATCACTAGGTCGGGTGGGGCAGGTAGGTCGGGTGGGCCGGGTCGGGCGGGTCGGGCAGGTCGGGCAGGTCGGGCAGGTCGGGTAGGCCGGGTAGGCGGGCGGGTTCCCCCAGCCCCCAGCCCCTAACCTCTAACCTCTAACCTCTGGCCTCTGGCCCCTACGAGATCCCCTTAAACCCGAACTTCTGCACCCGCTTGCTGCGGTTGATCTCCGCCGTGTAGATGTTCCCTTTCGAGTCGGTCGCGATCTCGTGCAGCGTGCCGAACTCGCCGGGCGCAGAGCCGGGCTTGCCGACGGTCCCGAGGGTCTTCAGCGTCTGCCGGTCGAGGATGTCGATGACGTTGTTGCCGAGATCGGCGACGTAAAGGAACTGCTGCGCGCGGTCCGGCGAGAATGCCAGACCTGCCGCCGTCTGCATCGCGGGCGTGTCGCCGCCGATCATGACCTGCTGCTTGAAGTCGCCGGCGCTCGTGAACACCTGGACGCGTTTGTTGCCGCGATCGGCGACGTACACGAGGCCGTCGTTGGCCACGCGAATGCTGTGGACGATGCTGAACGGAGTGCCGCCGTTGGCCCCCCACGTGCGCTTGAATTTCCCGCTCTTCGTGTCGAACACCGCCACGCGGTGATTGCCGTACCCGTCGGCGACGAAGATCTCGTTCGACGGCCGCACGACGACCATGTCCGCGGCCTGCTTGACGTTGTCGCGGTCGGCGTCGCCGGCGCTTTTGCCGCTGTGCCCGACCTGCAGCACGAACTTCCCCGCCGGCGTGAATTTGAGCAGCATGTCGTCGGAGTTGCCCGGCGGCGGCGGCGTGCCCGGCGCGCTGTAGCCGTTGTTGCCGCTGATCCAGATCGCGTCGGTGCCCTCGGCGTGGATTCCGTGCTCGCGCTCGGGCCATTCGTAGCCGGCGCCCGGGCCGCCCCAGGCGTTGACGAACTTGCCGGACGCCTCGAACTCGAGCACCGCCGGCGCCGCGTTCGCGCGCTGGTCGGCCGGCACGTTGCGCGGCCGGTGGATGATCCAGACGTGGTCGCGGCCATCGACGGTCACCGACGAGACGTCGCCGAGGAGCTTCCCGGAGGGCATGGAGGGAAACGCCGGATCGACCTCGAACTTCGGCGCCCGGCCCTGTCCCGCCGGACGATCCACCGCTCCCACGACCACCGCGACCAGCATGGCTGCCGCGGCGAAACCCGCGCGTCGATTCATATCGCCCTCCAGGCGCCAACCTTACGACGCCCCGGCCGACGATTCAAGCGGCCACGAGTCCCGGCTACGATCACGCCCCGCACTCTGCGGCAACGGTTTATCACGAAGGCACGAAGGACACGAAGCACGCTTATCAAGATCTTAGTGCGCGAAGGGCGCTTCGAGGTCCCCGTACGAGAAGCCGAAGTTGGGAATCGCCTCCGCGAACGATTGACCGTCGCTGAGCCGGCCCAGCAGCCGGGACCACCCGAACCCGGGCCGGTCGGCCATGACGCCGACGGCCAGCAGGCTCTCGTCGTACGCCACCTGCGCGGCGGACGCGCCCATGTGGCCGAATCCGTGCTCGAGATCCTTCAACGGAATCGACCGGCCAAGCGCCCTCAGCCGCCTCCGCGCCGCCGCCGGATCGGAACCGTCGAAGAGCTGAGCCAGGCCCTCGTTGAGCCACGTCGGGACCTCACGGCGAACGATGCCGGCGATGACGGCGTGCGTGAGCTCGTGGGTCATCACGCGTTCGAACAGCTCGGGCTGCTGCCCCGCGCCGGCGACGGGTATCCGGATGCGGCCGTCATACTGCCCGCCGGCCCACTCCGGCGCTCGCGTGACGTCGCGGAACTGTTTTTCCGTATACAGCACGGCGACGATGGTGCGAGAGGGGTACTCGCCGAGGGTGTCGCCGATCCGGAAGAACGCGGAGTTGAACACCTTAGTCGCCTGCGCCGCCAGCGCCTCTTCCGATCGCCCTTCGAACATGACGCGGAGGCGATCGTAGCGGGTCTCGGAGAAGGTGTGATGCACCTCGGCGTCGTGCCGCAGGGCGGCCAGCGCATCCGTGAGGTCCGGATCGCCCGGCGCGAACTTCAACGCCCGCTCGTACGTACGAACCGCCAGGTCGGTGTCGCCTTCGTCGAAAGCGATCTGCCCCAGCAGCATCGCGGCGCTGCTCAGGCGAGGGTTCAGCTCCAGCGCCCGTGTCAGACGGGTCATCGCGTCCTTCTGGTTTCCGCGTTCGTGAGCCGCGACGCCCGCGCCCATCAGGAGCACCGGGTCGTTGGGACGGAGCGTCAACGCTTCGGCAAACAGCTTCGCCGCCTTGTCGCTGTATCCGTCGTGAAGGGCCTTCCATCCGGCGTCGTTCAGTTCAACGACGCGCGACTGCCCTCGCAGAACGGCAATCGACAACAGCATGAAACAGAGGACCGCCGTCGCTCGCCGTGCAGGCATGAGCAACGGGTTCGCAAACGCCGTGCCCGGGTGTTCTGGCGATCAGGACAGCGAAACGACCCCGCAGCCCTACGAATTATGTGTTTCGGATAACAGGTTGGGGGTCTTCTCTGCGTGCTCCGCGTGCTCTGCGTTCAACGTCGTGTCTTGACCACCCCTAATTGACACTCTTCGGGTCCTTGTCGTACCCGAGCTTCAGCATGCCGCTCTTCGACCCGTTCACCGTCCCGCTCTTCAGCCATTCGAGCGATGCCTCGAACAGCACCGTGTGATTCTTCTCCCACATCGCGTTGTGCGACGAGCACCCGAGGTCGACGAACACCTTGTCGGGCGCGGCGAGGTCCGCGTAGAACTCGCGGACGCGATCGGGCGGGACCTGCTTGTCGTGCACGCCGGCCACCATCAGCGTCGGCGTCTGGTTCTTCGACACAACCCCGCGGTTGAATCCCCAGCTCGGCACAGAGGGCGCGCGCCGCACGCCGCTGCCCCACGTGCGGCCGATGGGATCGGACGCGACCATCTCGGACCACACCACGCCGCTGACGGACTTGTCGTACTGCTCCGGGCAACCGACCTGACGGTCCCAGTTCGCGTCGAACTCCTGACGCGACTGCGTGTTGAAGACGACGGTGTCGGGGCGAGCGGCGGGCGGACCATCGCTGCCGTCGCGCGCGTACGCCGGCGCGAGCAGGACGAGGCGCTGCACGCTCTCGGGATGCTGCGCCGCGTAGCCGCCGGCGCGGGGGCCGCCCTGCGACCAGCCGGCCAGGTTGACCCGCTCGACGTGCCGCAATGCCCGCAGGTGCGCGACGACCGCGCCGATGTCGTTCCAGTCCGACGCAATCGTCGTCGCGCTGCCCTGAAACGACGGCGCGCACGGCGCCGCGATGAGTGCCGGCACGAAGAGCGCCTGCTGCGCGCGCGTGAGGTTGCAGGGGTCGTTCATGACCGTCGGCCGCGTGGATCGTCCGTAGCCGGTGACGTCCATCGAGAACACGTCGAACCCGCCGTGAGCGAGGTACGCCATCCAGCTGTAGTCGGCGTACGGCACGTCGAACGCCACTTCCGCGGGCGTGCCCGCGCCGTGGACGAACAGCACCACGCCCGACGAGCCATGCAGCAGCGAGCGGCCCTCGACGCGCTCGCGCACGTAGATCTGGGCGGTCTGACCGTTCATCGACGGCGCCGTCGAACGGACCGCGACGTAATGGTCGATGCTGAGCAGTTGGGCGCTGTCGGCCACCGTGGCCGCGCCGCCGTCCACCGACGTGGCGCCCGGCATGCTGGCGCAGGCGGACGCGGCAAGAGCAAGTATGGCGAGAACCGTGAGTCGCATCCGGTGACGATACGCGGATTGCCGGCATCTGTCGAGGGTCCGCGGGCCGGGTGTACAATGCGCAGGTTCTGGGAGGGCAAAGGGCAGAAGGCAAAGGGCAGAGGGACGCGACTGCCGACTGCCGACTGCCGACTGCCGACTGAAAGGATTTGAGATGCGCCTCTTTCGCTTCCTGACTGCGGCGGCCGCACTGCTCATACTGACGGCGCCCGCGTCCGCCCAGTTCGGGCATCCCCTCAAGGGCACCTGGATCGGCGAGTGGGGCCCGAACAAGGAACACGTCGTCGTCGAGATCAAGGTGGACGGCAACGTAATCGCCGGCACCGTCAACCCTGGCGCGAACGGCATCCCGATCAAGACCGCCACGTTCGACCCGCCCACCTGGAAGGTGCACCTCGAAGCCGAAGGCAAGGACAAGGCGGGCAACACGGTGCGGTACGTCATCGACGGCAAACTGGAAAACATCGGGGCCTACGCCCGCTTCATCACCGGCACGTGGACGCAGGGTGCGGTGAAGGGCGACTTCAAAATCACCCGGACTTAAAGGTCAGGTCGCCATGGCGGTCACTCGGCGCAGCTTTCTCACCACCGCCGCGCTCGCCGGCGCCGGCGGCTTCGCGCACGCGCGGGCCCAGGCGCCCGCGCAGACGCCGGTGTCCCCCGTTCCGACGCCTCGCGACTACGCGCGCGGCGAGCCGGTCCAGTATCCCGATCCTGACATCGTCGCGCTCGACAATCGGTTCCGCCGCTACATCGTCGGCAACACGTCGATCAAGCGGCTGCACACCGGCACGATGTGGGCCGAGGGTCCGGCCTGGAGCGGTGTGGGCCGGTACCTCGTGTGGAGCGACATCCCGAACAACGTCCAGATGCGGTGGGCCGAGGAAGACGGCCGCGTCACCGTGTTTCGCAATCCGTCCGGCTACAGCAACGGCAACACGTTCGATTTCGAAGGCCGGCAGATCTCCTGCGAGCACGGCGGCCGCCGCGTCGTGCGGTACGAGCACAACGGAACGGTGACCGTGATCGCCGACAAGTTCGGCGGCAAGCGCCTGAACTCGCCCAACGACGCGGCCGTGCACCAGGACGGCAGCATCTGGTTCACCGATCCGACGTACGGCATTCGGGGTAACTACGAAGGCTTCAAGAGCGAGCAGGAGACGAAGGAAGCCGTGTACCGGGTCGACGGCAAGACGCTGCAGATCGACAAGGTGACCGAGGACCAGAGCGGGCCGAACGGCATCTGCTTTTCGCCGGATTTCCGCAAGCTCTATGTCGCCGACACCGGCATGGGCCGGGACATCCGCGTGTACGACGTGGACGGCAAGTCGCTGCGAAACGGCAAGCGGTTCATCCAGCTCGACATTCCCGGAACGGGCGCGCCCTCGGCGGCCGACGGCATCAGGTGCGACGTGGACGGCAACGTCTGGGCCGGCGCCCGGCCGGGCGTGCAGGTCGTTGCGCCGGACGGCACCCGCCTGGGGATGATCCGGCTCCCGGAAACCTGCGCGAACGTCTGCTTCGGCGGCTCGCGCCGCAACCGCCTGTTCATGGCCGCAAGCCAGTCGCTCTACGCGGTTTACGTGGAGACGACGGGCGCGCACTTTGCCTGAGCAAGTACGTTATCCTATCGGTTCTCATACGGAGGAGAGGAACATGAAGAGTTCGTGGCGCTTTGTGGCCGCAGGCGTGGTCAGCGTATGGATCGCCGTTGTTGCATACGCGGTCAAGCCGTCGGCACAGGCGGTTATACCGTCGCCCCCGCCCGGGGCGATCGCCGGTACGTTTTTCAAGAACGTGACGACCAGCACCCTCAAGACCCTGACCGTCGATGACTTCATCGCCGCGATGGGCGTCATGTCGGGCGCGCTCGGCTGGGACTGCGCGGACTGCCACCCCGGGGCCGGCACGGATACGGTGGACTGGGTGGTCGACACGCGGGTGAAGCGGACCGCGCGCCGGATGGTGGAAATGGTGGACGCGATCAATAAGGCGCAATTCGCAGGCGTGCAGAAAGTGACCTGCTGGACCTGCCACCACGGCCGCGACATCCCGGCGAGCTCGATCATGCTCGACCGACTGTACGAAGCGCCGAACGACGAGCTGGACGACCTCGTCGTGCAGGACAAGGATCAACCGCAGGCGACGGTGATCCTCGACAAGTACATCGCGGCGCTCGGCGGCGCGCAGCGCCTGGCCGGCCTCACCAGCTATATCGCCTCGGGGACGAGCCTCGGGTTCGGCGAGTTCGGCGGCACCGCCGACTTCACCATCTTCGCGAAGTCGCCCGACAAGCGCACCACGCTGATCAACTACAAGGATCACCCGGATCGCGGCGAGAGTCTGTGGACCGTCAGCGGCAACACCGGCACGGTGAAGACGCCGCGCGCGCTGCTGCGCGACTACACGATCGTCGGCGAAGAGCTCGACGGCCAGATGTTCGAGGCCAAGCTGGCGTTCCCCGGCAAGATCAAGGAGGCCCTCACCAACTGGCGCGTCGGCCAGCCCAGGGCGATCGGCAGCAAGGACTACGCAGTCGTTCAGGGCAATGGTCCGCGGGGCTTCATGGCAACGCTCTACTTCGACCAGGACACCGGCCTGCTGGCCCGGATGGTCCGGTATGGCGCGTCGCCGGTCGGTCACGTGCTCACGCAAACCGACTACGCCGATTACCGCGACGTCAACGGCATCAAGTTCCCGTTCGCGTACAAGTTCTCGTGGCTCGACGGACGGTTCAGCGCGACGTTGAAGGACATCAAAACCAACGTGGCGATTCCCGACACGAGATTCGGCAAACCGCAGTAAAGGGCAAAGAGCAGAGAACAAAGGGCAGAGGGCCGAAATGGCCTCCTGCCCTTTTTTATTGCGCGTATGCCAGGTAGGGCGACCCTTTCAGGGTCGCCAGGTGAAAGGCGGTGACAAATGGCCGTCATCTACGGTGTCCTGCGCGGGAAGCTGGACCGGTGGAAGCGCGAGGACCCGCCGCCGGGCTCGAACAAGTCTCCCCACCTTCAGGTTCGCCTGATCGACGCCGGGGGAAAGCCCTGGCGCATTCCAGTCAACGTGCGGTCCGGCGACCCCGCGAAATCGCTGGTGATCTTCCATCGCGCGGATCCGCTCCTCAGCCACCCGATCCTGGACGACCTGGCCGCAATGGCCGACGGCCTCACGGATCTGAACCACAAGCCCCGAACGGCAACGAACGCGCTCGACTACTCGCGCGCGCCGCTCTTCGATTGGCCGACCGGGATTGCGCTGCCGCCCACGGGCCCCGGCGACGACGATGATCTGCAGGATGTGGTGAGCCGCCAGCTCGATGAGCTGAAGGCCGGCGGCGGCGAGTTGTTCGCGTTCGGGTCGTACTGGCACGACCCGGCGCCGAAGCCCGGCATCGACACGGAATTCGGCACGAAGGACGGCATGCACGACATCCACATGAACCAGGGGAACGCGCCGCACGAACACGACGAAGACAACGGCGTCTTCAACGACGGCGGCCTCATCCTCCGGTTCCCCGATCACGTCGCGGGGCTGTTCTTCCGTTTCAAGACGCAGTTCCTGCCAACCGACGCGAACGGCGATCGCATCCCCGGCGTCTCGAAGGAAATCCCGCCGGCGAGCTCGCCTGTCGATACGCCTCCCCTTCCCACGCCGGGCGATCCCAACCCGACGCTGCCGGCCGTATACGTGGAGCGGGCGCTCGTGAACCCCGCCGGAGACGATGCCGGCAAGGAAATCGTGGTGATCGGCAACACGACGCTCGCGGACGTCAACCTGGCCGGATGGAGCATTCTGGACAAGAACAACGCGGCCGAAGCCATCGCCGGCGTGCTCCTGCCGTCAGGCGGGTCTGTGTCTGTGGTCCTGTCCGGCGGCGGCGCACAGCTGTCGAACAAGGGCGGCACGATTCGCCTGCTGAGCCCCTCCGGCGTGCTGATTCACGCCGTCAGCTACTCGAAGGCGGATGCCGTCGAAAATCGGTTCGTCAGGTTCAACACCTGACGCGCGTCAGGCGCCTGGCGTGATCCGGAAGTTGGTGGGCGCGCTCGGCGCGCCGGACGCGGCGCCGACGACAAAGAGCGTGATGCTCTGCGGCGGCAGGGTGACGGCGAAGCTGGAGCCGCTGACAGGGACATCAGACAGACGCGTGATGGCGTTGGCCGCGGTGAGCTGCCACGCCTGTGCGGTGCCGTTGTGCGCGAAGTTCGCCAGGGCGATCGTCGCGGGCGTGCTGCCCGACGGGGACTTGGCGATCACCATCACCGTCAGCGCGCCATCGCTCGAACGCTGGGCGGCGAAGGCCGCGACCGCGTCCGGGTTCGGCGCGGCGGCGGACACGCTCGTCTCGCCGAACGTGGACCGGCTGCCGTCGTAGTTGCGATACAGCTTCATCGCCTTGTACGTCGGCGTGCTGCCGGCGGGCGTCGCCCAGCGCGCCGCCATGCCCAGCCCTTCGCGGCCGAAGATGCCGAAGACGTCAGCCTGCGCGGTCGCGCCGTTGATGTGGTTCTCCGCGCCCCAGTTGTATTCGGTGATGCCGGTCAGGGTTCCGGGGTAGTAGGTGTTCACCCAGCCCTTCAGGCGCGGCACCAGCTGGACCCTGTCGTTGATCCAGGTTTCATCGACATACGCGGGGTCCCAGAGCGATCGGGTCGAACGGTTGCGCCGCAGCTGCATCGCGCTCGACACGTCGTCACTGAACTCGCCGCCCTGCGGATAGTAGTGAACGGTGAAGACGTCGAGCAGGCGCACCCCGGTGGCGGTGTTGTTCTGCCGCAGCGCATCGAGCAGCCACGGCAGGTAGTCCGCGCCGCCGTGACTGTTCCGATCGGGCAGGGAGCCCCAGCCATGGGCGCCGCCGTATTGCTGGTCGTACCCGCTGAAGAAGTAGCCGCTCCAGCCCCATTCCTCGGGCCCGACGATCACCGCGGACGGATCGACTGCCTTGATCTTGCCGGCGTAGTCGAGCATCTTGCTCCGGATTTCGTCCATGGTCGGCCCCGTCGGCCGGACGTCCCGATGGGTCCCCTGCCAGATGCTCGGCTCGTTGTCGAGAATGTAGTAGCGCAGGCCGCCGTTCGCGTTCGTGCCCCAGCGGCCGACGAGATGCTGCACCCAGCCCTGCTGGAACGTCGAATTCGACGGCACGTTCGCGTCGTTTGGATCGTTCCCGGTCACGTACTGTCCGTTGGTCCGCACGCCGTTGCCCGCATCGGGGAACCATTGCCAGTCGGTCCCGGTCTGCGCCCCGTACTTGGCGACCGAGAACCCCGCGAGCTTAATCCGGTTCGCGCCGACTTTGGCGACCCACTCGATCGTCGGAATCGTCAGCATCGCCTGCGCGTTCGCCGCCCGCGAGATCGCGACGAACGTGTCGCCCCGCTCGCCCGCGGTCGCGCTCCCGTCCGCGATGCTCTCGTAGTACCAGTCGTTGCCGCGGTTGTCGGCGTTCAGCTGCCAGTTGTAGCGCGTGGTGTTGTTGCCGCCGTTCCGGTTGAGCGGCGAGTTCAGATCGTTCAGTTCGGCCGTTGTTGCGTGCGCGACACCGTAGATGTTCGGGTTGATCGGATGGCGATTCGCCGAGACGTCCACGGTGATCGTGATGGCTGTCTGCGCCTGCAGCGAGATGGCGGCCGCCAGCAGGGCCAGGCATGACGCGGCGGCATACCCTCGAGATGGTCGTGTGGGCACGAGGGGCGCGGTGCACAATGTGTGCCGCGCGGGAATCTACGGTTCTCCCGGCATTTCCGCGTTTCCGCTGGCAGTCTTGTAAGCCACCAGGCAAACCTTTCCGCGTCGCTGCCCCTTAGTTGGCGTCGAGCTTGTTGACCAGGCGTATGTCGCGGAGGGTCCGGCGCATTTCCTCCACGACCTTCATGTTCTCGAACGTCGCCTGCAGCGTGTCGGCGGTGGCCTGCACGGCCCCTATCGCCGCGTGGCGGGCCTCTTCGGCGGCGACGCGGGCTTCTTCTGCGGCGGTCCGCGCCGTCTCCCCGGCTTCCCTCAGGTGCTCCTGCTCTTCACGGAGAGCCTCGGCGGAAGTGCGGAGGGCTTCGGTGAGCCGCCGGTCCTGCTCGGCGTCCTGACGTTGATCCTCGGCGCGCTCGCGCACGCCCTCTGCGTGCTTCCGGTCCTCTTCCCGGGGGAGACGATCTTCCGGCATGTGGCTCCTTTCTCTGCCGCCCGGGCCAGTCAATCGTGCAGCACAATGCTGAGGAGGGACGTGTTGACCTTGAGGCTGCCGTTGTATTCGATGAACCCGAGCCGCCTGAACTTGTTCATGAAAAAATTCACGCGGGTGCGGGTCGCGCCGATCATTTCCGCGAGCGTCTCCTGCGAGATCTTCGGCAAGGTCCGCTGGGGGTTGGCCTGACCGTACCGCGCCAGCAGCAACAGCGTGCGGGCGAGCCGCTTTTCGCTGGAGTTAAACAGCTGATCGACGAGATCCGCTTCGATCCGGATGTTCCGGCTCAGCATGTGGGAAAGGAAACGGTCCGCGAACAGCGGCTCTTCGTGGAGCAGGCTGACCATCGCCTCCTTCTCGATGATCATGACCGTGCTCAGCGCCATCGCCGTCGCCGTCTCGATTCGAACCGATTGGCCGGCCAGCGCGCCCTCGCCGAAAAAATCGCCGGGCGTCAGCAGCGCAACAACCGCCTCTTTGCCGATACGGGAGAGCACTGAAATCTTGACCGCGCCCTTCTGGATGTACCTGACGTCGGCGGCGGCATCCCCTTGCGCAAAGGCCACCTGTCCCATTTTGTACTTCACAACCTTCCGTGCCGGCCCTCGCGAATCGAGAAACACCTGCGGATCGAACGCCCGGGGACGCTTCTGACCGGCGGTACGTGGCTTCTGTTTCATTAAAAGACCCGGGTCATCTTATCCCATGCGCACAGACGGTCTTCCAAGCATCGGGTTCGAAGGGGGTGTCCAATATTTAACAGACCCACGTCCGAAGAGCTGTCAGTCTTCGAGTCCTCCACAATCCGTCAAACGTCCGCGCGAACGGCTCGCGCGCCGGAGTTCCCTTTGAGCCTGAGCCTCGACGAAGTCAACCGCCTGGATCCATCCACCCAAGAGGCCGGACTGCTCCACCTATCCCGGGGTGGAGAACTGCCGAAAGCCCTCACGGGAATCCAGGGCCTGGACGAGATCACGCGCGGCGGTTTGCCTAAAGGCCGCCCGACGCTCGTCTGCGGCGGGCCTGGATCAGGCAAAACCCTGCTGGCGCTCACCTTTCTGGTGAACGGCGCCCTCCATTTCGACGAGCCTGGCGTGCTGATGACGTTCGAGGAAAACGAGGAGGAGATCATCGGCGACGTGGCCTCGCTCGGCTTCGCCCTGCCGCAGCTGATCGAGGCGCAGAAGCTCGCGGTCGACTACGTGCGCGTCGAACGCAGCGAGATCGAAGAAACAGGCGAGTACGATCTCGAGGGGCTGTTCGTCCGCCTCGATCACGCCATCCGAACCGTGGGTGCGAGGCGCGTCGTCCTCGACACCATCGAATCGCTGTTTGCCGGGTTGAAGAACGACACCATCCTCCGGTCCGAACTGCGACGGCTCTTCCGGTGGCTGAAAAACCAGCGCGTGACCACCGTGATCACGGGCGAGCGCGGCGACGGTGCGCTCACGCGGCAGGGGCTCGAGGAGTACGTCTCGGACGCGGTCATCCTGCTCGATCACCGCGTCCACGACCAGGTGTCCACGCGCCGCCTGCGCGTGGTCAAGTACCGCGGATCCCATCACGGGACCAACGAGTATCCATTCCTGATCGATACCAACGGCATCAGCGTGCTGCCGGTCTCTTCTCTGGCGCTTCAGCATGCGGCGCCGCTCGAGCGCGTGTCGTCGGGGGTGCCGCGGCTCGACGAGATGCTCAGCGGCCTGGGGTACTACCGCGGCAGCACCATCCTGGTCTCCGGCACGGCCGGTACCGGGAAGACCAGCCTGGCCGCCCATTTCATCGACGCCGCCTGCCGCCGAGGCGAGCGCTGCCTGTGTTTTCTCTTCGAAGAGTCGCCGCAGCAACTCCTTCGGAACATGCGCTCCATCGGCATCGACCTCGAGCCGTGGGTAGCCGCCGGCTTGCTGCAGTTCCACGCGGACCGGCCGTCACGCTACGGCCTCGAGACGCATCTGGTCACCATGCACCAGGTCGTGGCGGACTTCGGGCCGACCGTGACCGTCATCGACCCGGTGACCAACCTGATGACCGTGGGGACGTTTACCGACGTCCAGGCGATGCTGACCAGGATGATCGACCATCTCAAGACCGCGAATATCACCGCCATGCTGACGAGCCTCATGCCCGGGCAGACCGAGGTCGAGCGGACGGAGACCACCATCTCGTCCCTGATGGACACCTGGATTGTGCTGGCAAACGATCAGATCGGCGAGCGGCACCGGCGAGGCCTGTACGTGCTCAAGTCGCGCGGCATGGCGCACTCGAACGAACTGTGCGAGTTCGTGATGACCAATCGCGGATTGAACCTGCACGAGCGGGTGGCTGCGCCACAGGGCCCAGACGTTACGGACGGCAGTTCTCAGAAGGTGAACCACCATGCAGGTCTATAACAACGGGCTGACCGCACCGTCGGTCGTCGCCGGCCCGCTGTATTCTCTCCGGCTCTACGTCGCCGGACAGACGCCGAAGTCTGTTCTGGCCTTCACCAACCTGAAGCAGATCTGCGAGGAGCACCTGCAGGGCCGCTACGCGATCGAGGTCATTGACCTCGTAAAGACCCCGCAGCTCGCGAAGGGCGACCAGATCTTCGCCGTGCCCACGCTCGTACGACGGCTGCCGGAGCCGATCAAGAAGATCATCGGCGATCTATCGAACACGGAGCGCGTACTCGTGGGGCTGGACCTCCGCGTGCATCAATGACGGCGATACCGGCGACCCCCCGCTCGCTTCGCGCCGCGCTGGAGCGGACCGCACGCGCGCCCGGCCACGAACGGTACGTCCTTCGCTTATACATCACCGGACTGACTGCCCGATCGTCGCGGGCCGTGGACAACCTGCGGTCGATCTGCAATGAGTATCTCGATGGACGGTACGATCTCGAAGTGATCGACATCTACCAGCAGCCGGCGCTCACCAAGGGCGAGCAAATCATCGCGGCGCCCACCCTGATCAAGAAGCTCCCGCTCCCCATGCGCCGGATCATCGGCGACATGTCGAATCGCGAGGGCGTGCTGCTCGGGCTCGATCTGGTCGCCGGGCCACGCGGAGCAAGACGATGAGCACGCACACCGAGCGGCTCGCCGAAGCGGAGGAAATGCTTCGTGCGATTCGATACGGCGAGATCGACGCCCTGGTCGTCGAGGGCTCCGGCGGCAGCAAGGTCTACACGCTGCACAGCACCGACGAACCGTACCGAAACCTGGTGGAACAGATGCAGGAAGGCGCCGTCGTCCTCACCAGGCGCGGCGACGTGCTCTACACCAATGCCCGCTTCGCGGCGCTCGTGGGCGAGCCAATCGAGTCGGTCATCGGGAGCCGCTTCGATCGGTTCGTGGACGCGGACGACAGACAGAATTTCGAAGATCTTCTCTCCGTCGGCAGCGGGCGATGCGGCGTCAGCCTGATCGGACCCGGCGCGGGAGACTTCGAAGTGAGTCTCTCGCTCACTGCCGCCGCGCCGACCAGCGAAGGCCGCCTGAACCTGATCGTCACCGATCTCAGGGAACTGCTCGAGGCCACAAGAAGCCGCGAGCGCGCCGAGCGCGACAACCGGACGAAGGACGACTTCCTGGCCATGCTGGCTCACGAGGTGCGCAATCCGCTCGGGGCCATCAACGCCGCCCTCGGGGTGCTCGAATCGGGGCGCGCGACGGATGAAGTGGCGCTCCGGGCGCGTGGCGTCATCGCCCGACAGGTAGAGCACATGTCCCGCATGCTCAGCGACCTGCTCGACGTTGAGCGCGTCGTCTCAGGAAAGATCCGTCTCCATCGGGAGCCGCTCGACCTGGCCAAGGCGGTACGAAGGGCCGTCGACTCGATCGCTCGCGATGCGCCGTTGGATCGGGACGTCGATATTCGGACCGTACCGGTGTGGATCTCGGGCGACTCGCTGCGAATCGAGCAGGTCCTGACCAACATCGTGACCAATGCCATCAAATACACGCCACCGGGCGGCAAGATTCGGATGACGCTCGGCGCCGACGGCCCCGACGCCGTGCTCGTCGTCGAGGACACCGGGGCCGGAATCCCGGCCGCGCTGTTGCCCTTCATCTTCGATCTGTACGTCCAGTCGGATCGCACGCTCGACCGCGCTCGGGGCGGCCTGGGGATCGGCTTGACGCTCGTCCGACACCTTGTCGAGGCCCACGACGGCACCGTCGAGGCGTCGAGCGAGGGTGAAGGGCTCGGCAGCAGATTCACCGTGCGGCTGAGGGCTATTCCCTCAGCGGAAGCCTCCACGGCGCCGTTTCTGGAACGTCGCGCCAAGCCGCGGCGGGTACTTCTCATCGAGGACAGCGACGAAGCACGGGAGATGCTGCGGATGACACTCGAGCTCGCCGGGCACGTCGTCCACGACGCGCCCGACGGCCGGCGCGGGCTCGAATTGCTGAACGTCGTTCATCCCGACGTCGGGATCATCGACATCAGCCTTCCCGGGATGGACGGCTACGAAGTGGCGAGGCTGATTCGCGAGGAGCCGCAGGGCCGGAACATGCTGCTGCTGGCGATGACTGGCTACGACGCTCCTGACGCCGCGAGGCATGCCCGGAAGCACGGGTTTGACTATCACCTGGTCAAGCCGGTCGATCCGGATCTCCTGGCGCGCATGATCAGCGCCGGGGCCCCCGGAGAGCCCTGATCGGGCGGGACTACTTGCCGAAGACCGGCTGGCCGAAGTCGTCGGTCAGCCGCTGGAGATACTTGTTGTTTTCCTGGCAGATGTATTCCGACAGCTCCGCGTTCGCACGCCACGGGATGTCCCACGCGACCTTGAACGATTTCGTGTAGGCGCCCGGATCGTCGATCACGGCTTCGTAGTGCAGCGTCTGCTTGCTGGGGCGGGAGAACCGCTCGACCACGTGGAGTTGATCCGTGTGCGGGTGGCCGAAGTAGTCGAGCCACGTCGCTTCGTTGAAGCCGACGACGTCCACGACGAGCGTATCGCCCTCCCACCGCCCGACCGAGTGGCCGAGGTAGGTGGGGTTGAGCGCGTCGCCAGTCGGATGCGGGCGCCCATCCATGAAGATCTCGCGCCAGATGTGCGTGGCGCCCTCGAAGATCATGATGATCCGCTTCTGCTCCGGCAGCTGGATGATCTCCGCCGGGTACGGCGTGGCCATCATGCGCGGTCCGCCGGGCGGCAGGCAGTAGCCTTCGGGATCGTATTTGGACTGGTTGACCGAGTTGTAGTCGTAGACGGCCGCGGCCCACGGTTGAAACGGCACCCACGGCTCGGACTTCGCGCCGCCGCGGCCGCCGCCCGCAGTGCCTTCGCCGCCGCCGAGCGGCGCGCCCCCGCGGCCGCGTCCCGCCGGGTCGGCCGCCGGAGCGAGCGATTTGCCGCTGTCGTCCACGAGCCGCATGCCCATGTTGGTGATATAGGGCACGTTCCAGATGCCCTTTTCACCAACGACGCGGCCCAGGTTGACGGTGCCGTCCGCCAGTCGTGGCGTCGGCTGCGGAGGTTCGGTAGGACCGCGTCCGCGCCCCTGCGGCGCCGGCTGTGGCTGACCGGGCGTCGCGGGGGCGGCTCCGCGTTCCTGCGCGCTGGTGGCCAGAAACGCGGCGGCGACCATCGCGGCCGTCGTCAGTACAAACCTTGCCCGAAGACGCGGTGCCACGATGGTGGTCTCCTGGCCTGTGACTACGGAGTGGTGGTCTGGCTCGAGCCGGCGAACAGGCGCTGACCGCCGGTCAGCGTGACCGAGCGCGCGTTGCCGATGTTGGAGCCGTCCTTCGCGCGGCTGCCTTCCACCGTCACCTCGTCGCCGATCTTCATCGAGTTGCGCGACCAGCCCTGGCGCATGAGCCCGTTCGGGCTGCCCATTTCCATGCCCCAGTTCGTCACCTTGCCCGACTCGTCCTTCACGTCGATGTAGAAGTACGCGTGCGGGTTCATCCACTCGATCTTGGTGACGGTGCCGGTGAGCTTGACCGGCTTGCTCGCGTCGAACTCCGCCGCGAACGAGTGATGAGCGATGGCCGGTACCGACGCCAACAGAAACAACGCGCCAGCTGCGACAACGGCAAGTCTCGTCTTCATTGAATGGCCTCCACGCCTAAGTACGTATGTGGTCCGGGTTTACACTTTGCCCGTGTCTATTTTCGTAGCGAGGTTCACGAATGTCAATTGCGTTTTGGGCCCGGGGCTGGCGCTATCATGGGCACGCACGGAAGGCGGGAGGCGCCATGCTGGTTAACCGTCAGAAAGCGATCGTGACGGCGGCGATTCTGGCCGTAATTGGCGCGGGTACCGGCATTTCCCGCGCGCAGGAGAACGCCGTCACGCCTCTCCGGCGCGTCGGCGGCCACCTGGACCTGAGCGGCGTCTGGCAGGCCCCGTATGTGCCCGACATGACACGAGACGGCACCGGCCAGAAGGGCGAGCCGCGCCTCCCCTTCACGCCCGCGGGCGAGCAGAACTGGAAAGCCTACGACCCTGCCGACGGCGACTACACGGGCAGCTGCCTGCCCTTCGGCCTCAGCCGATCGATGAACGCGCCGAACCCGATGCAGATCATGCAGGGCGCCACGCGCGTCGCATTCCTGTTCGAGATCATGAACTGGTTCCACATCGTGCCGACCGATGGCCGCGCGCGCCCGAAGGACCCGGACCCGCTGTGGTTCGGCTACTCCGCCGGCCGCTGGGACGGCGACACGCTCATCATCGAAACGACCGGCTTCAACGGCTGGACGCGCCTCGACACGGTGGGCCACCCCCACAGCGACGCGCTGCGCCTGACGCAGACCTTCCGCCGCACGGACGCGGAACACCTCGCGTACACCGTCACGGTTGACGATCCGAAGATGTACACGAGGCCGTGGACGAACGTCCGCACGTTCACGCGGCTCAAGGGAGACCTGATCGAGTACCTCGTGCCAGGAAAACAACAAGGACCTGCGCGACGGCCACATCAAGGCGTGGACACCGCCGGCGGCGCGATAATCAGAAGTGAGAAAGACGATGCCGAACAGGAAAACGTTTGCCTGCGCGCTTGCCGGTGCGGCTCTAGTCGCCACCGCCTGGGTGCACGCCCAGAACACGACGAACTTCGCGACGCCCGTACCGCGCTCGGCGCCGACGGGACCGGCGCCGCGCACGCCGGACGGCAAGCCTGACTTCACCGGCGTCTGGCAGCGCGCCTACGTGCCGGACATGAGCCGGAACGGACGCGGGCAGCAGGGCTACGCCGAGGCGCCGTTTGCGCCCGGCGACACGCCGGCCCGGCGCGAGGAGCTTCGCAAGGCGGGCAACTACGCCGAACTGCCGTTCACCCCCGCGGGTCTCCAGGATTGGCGGACCTACGATCCCGCCAACGGCGAGTACACCGCCAGCTGCCTGCCGTTCGGCTTGAGCCGGTCGATGAATTCGCCGGACCCAATGCAGGTGATGCAGAACGACAAATACATCGCGCTGCTGTTCGAGCAGAACACCTGGTTCAACGTCATCTACCTCGACGGGCGCCCGCATCCCCGCAACCTCGAGCCGACGTGGTTCGGTCATTCCATCGGCAAGTGGGACGGCGACACCCTCATCGTCGACACCGTCGGTTTCAACGGCTGGACCCGGCTCGACACCGTCGGCCACCCGCACAGCGACGCGCTGCACATGGTGCAGACGCTGCGCATGATCGACGCCGGCCACATCGCTTACACGGTGACGATCGACGATCCGAAGGCGTATACGAAGCCGTTCAAGAACGAGCGGACGTTCACGCTGATGGACACCGAGCTGATCGAATATTCGTGCGAGGAGAACAATCGGGGCCTGCGGGAAGGCCGTATCAAGCAGTGGACGCCGCCAGAGAAGTCCTTGTACAAGTAGGGCGGCCCTTTCAGGGCCGCCGTCGGTCGCGGGCCTGAAAGGCCCGCGCTACTGAAGCCGGACGCTACTCGATCTCCGCCATCGCGTCGAGCACGTCGCGGTAGGTTTTCGGCCCGCCGGGACCGAACTTCGATCGCAGGCCTCGCTGCGCGCTCCAATCCTGCCGCTTCGCCGTCGCCTCGGCCATGATCGGCTCGACGCCGATGGCGCGCAGCGTGTCCGCGACCTCTTCCATCTCGCGGGCTCGTCGCTCGCCGTGCACCACCACCCGCCCGCTCGTGTAGTCGGCCAGCTCCTTCCACTTGATGCCGGGGAAGGTTTCGGAGAGCGACGCCCACACGAGATCGTCGGCCTCGAACCGGCTGGCGCCCATCACACACTCGAACAGCAGCGCCTCGAGCCCCTTGACGACGATGCTGCGGCACATCTTGACGGCGGCGGCGCTGCCGACCTTCGCGCCATCGAGGCGCTGCAGGCGCAGGCCGAACGGCGTCATCGCGGCCGCGAACGCCGCCGCCCCTGCCCCGCCGAGCAGCATCGGGACCTTGTGGCCGTACGGCAGCACCGGCGCCATCACGGCGGCCTCGACGAAGCCCGCGCCGCTCGCGCCGACGATGCGGTCGATCTCGATCTTCACGGCGGGCGACACGGAGTTGAGGTCCGCGTAGAGGTGGCGGCGTTCGAGGAACGGCGCCGCGGCGGACGCCGCGTCGAGCGCCGAGCTCGACGTCACGGTCGAAAAGACGATGTCGCTCGATCGAACCAGCTCGGCGGGCGACTCGACCAGCGTCGTGCGGCTTTCGTTCGCGCGCCGCGCGATCGTCGGGCCGAAGTCGGTCGAGGCAGTCTTGATGTCGAAGGCGAAGAGCCGGTCGAGGCCGGCCGATCGCAGGCCCAGCGCGATCGTCGAGCCCGCTTCGCCAAACCCGATGAACCCGATGGCGGGCGCCACTTGTCGACTTTTCTACTTTTCGACTTTACTTTGCACTTTGTACTTTCAACTTTGCACTTTCAAGGCCCGCCCGCGCCGCCGCCACACGCGGGATGTGCCGCTTGACGCCGGCGAGCGCGACGAACGCGACGGTCATCGTCATCGCGATGATGCGGAAGTAGCCGGACGCGCCGCCCGAGTCGAGCGCCATCTGCCCGACCGACGGGCTGAGCACGCCGCCGATGCGTCCGAAGCCGACGGCCGTGCCGACGCCCGTCGCCCGGATGGAAGTCGGGTACACGTGCGCGGCCAAAGCGTACATCGTCGTCTGCACCGCGTTGATGAGGCCGCCCGTCCAGCCGAGCATCGCGAACACCTGGAACGTGTTCTGCGGGCCGATCGGCATCACGGTCAGCACGACGGCGCCGGCGACCGCGCCCGCCGCCATCGTGAGCATCGAAATCCGCGAGCCGAGGCGCATGATGCTCATCGCGCCAAGAATCGCGCCGACGACGCCGCCGACGTTGAAGGCCGTCAGGCCGTAGCTGGCTGTCCCGACGTCGAACCCGTTGCCCACGAGCATCGACGGCACCCAGTTCGTGCCCATGTACACGGTCAGCAGGCAGAAGAAGAACGAGCCGAACAGCGTCAGGGTGTCGCGAAGATATTCGGAGGTGAACAACGTGGCGACCGACGCGTTCGCCGACGCCGCCGGCTTCTCGGACGCGTCCACGAACGAGGCATCGTCGGGAACCGAGTGGCCCAGGCGCCGCAGGAGCGCGACGAGCTGCGGCCAGCGTTCCTTGTGTCGGGCGAGGAAGCGCGGCGACTCCGGCAGGCTCTTGAGCAGCACGACGGCGAGCAGCAGCGGCAGCAAGCCGCACACGACGAACAGCACGCGCCAGCCGAATCGCGGCAGGATCTGCCCGCCGATGAAGCCGGCGAGGGAGCCTCCGAGCGGGATGCAGACGATCGTGAGCGTCACGGCGAACGGGCGATGCCGGACCGGGACGTACTCGGACGAGAGCGTCGCCGCGTTGGGCATCGCCGCGCCGAGACCCAGCCCCGCGAGGAACCTGAGGACGGAGAGCGCGAACGGGCCGGTCGCGAGCGGCACCATGAGCGTGAGCACGCCGAAGGAGATCAGGCTGCCGAGGAGCGCGACGCGGCGGCCGAACTTGTCGCCCACGACCCCGCCGAAGAAGCCGCCGAACATCATTCCGACGAACCCTGACGTCAACGCCGGCGTCAGCGCCGAGCGCGGCACCTGCCACTCGCGCATCAACGCGGGAAGGGCGCCGGAGAGCACCTGGTTGTCGAGGCCGTCGAACACGATCGCCAGCGCCGCGGCCGCGACGAGCGCCTTCTGATAACCGCCCCACTCGCCGTCGTCCAGCAACGTGCTCAGGTCAACAGTCTTCATGGCACCTCGAATCGTCGGTGGACTCAGCGGACCTTGTGGACCCCGTGGACCTTTCGGACCCTTCGGACCTCTTGGACCTTTCGGACCTCTTGGACCTCTTAATGTTTCCCCGCCATCGCCTGCTGCCCGCGCGCGTGGCTCGTGGAGAAGATGACGTGCAGCGCCATGAGCGCCTGCAGCGGGTGCGCGCCGGCGTCGGCCAGCGGACCCACGTGCTCGCTGACGAGGCCGCCCTTGCCGACGTTGACCATCTCTTCGGCCGCCGCACGCTGCTTGCCCTGCAGCTCGTATTCCCGTGCGACGCTGTCGAGGTCGTCGATGATGCGCCGGCGCAACTCCGCGCTGTGGCGCGACTCGAAGAGGAGTTTGTTCAAGCCGTACGCTTCCGCCGGCGGGTGTTTGTAGAAGAGAAAGCCCTG
The DNA here is from genome assembly GCA_963712905.1 of uncultured Acidobacteriota bacterium. Classification (GTDB taxonomy): domain Bacteria; phylum Acidobacteriota; class Vicinamibacteria; order Vicinamibacterales; family CAVVIG01; genus CAVQJU01. Next base: position 157,065 of record CAVQJU010000006.1, read on the forward strand.
ATCCTTGAACTCGAAGCCGCCGAACTGCGCCGCGACCTCTGTCGGCTGGTTCTTGCGGGCGCGCTCAGGCAGGAACCGCATCATGCAGAGGCCGTGATGCCACGTCGGGATGTAGTCGATCAGTTCGCCCTTCTGCGCGCCGATCGCGCCGAAGAGAATCGCCCAGCTCAGCATCTCGGTGTTGCCGACCTCGTCGAGCTGCGTGCCGGTCATGTTGAGCAGTGCGTTGGTGTTCCCGGCTTCGAACTGCGACACGAGCCAGCGATCGAAATCGAATTCCGGGTGGAGGTACTTGGTCGTGCCGGGGAAATGCGACATGCCGCCGCTCGCGATGATCGCGACGCGTTCCTTGCGGCCCTTGATGATATCGGCCAGCGCCTTGCCGAGCGCCTCGCACCGCTTCGGCGTGGGCAGGGGCGGCACGTAGACGTTGGTGAAAAACGGGATGACCGGGATGTTGCGCTGTCCGATCACATATTCGAACGGCACGGCGAAGGCGTGGCCGAGCTCGGCGTCCTCCGAATACGAGAGGTCGAAGTTGTAGTCGGTGACCAGCTTGTTCAGGACGTCTTCCGCCATCTCGCGGTGGATTGGCATGATCCGCTCGCGTCCCGCAAACCGCGCCACGGCGTTGCTGCCGGCGACGATCGCGAACGTGGGCACGCAGCTGACGGAGAACGTCTCGACGTGATCGGCGCCGAGAAAGATGATGACGTCGGGTTTGGTCTCGTCGAGCACCTTGCCCAGCTCCTGCATCGCCGCGCCTGCCTGATCCAGCTGCTGCGGGTTCTCGTCCGGCGGACGCGTGAACATGTACGGGGTATGGCACGTCCCGACGGCCGCTACGATTTCTCCCATGGTCCTACTCCTCGCTGTCCACGTACGTCACGCCGAGCTCGGCGAGCTTGGCGCGCAACCCATAGAAGTCTAGCCCCAATTCGCCGTTCTTGAGCCGTTCGCGCGTCTGACTTTCCTTGGCGTACCGATCGCGCGCCAGCTGCCTCACTTCCGACGCACGAAGCCTCGGAACCACGACAATGCCGTCCGCGTCGGCGACGATCACGTCGCCCGGCTTGACGGCGGCGCCGGCGCAGACCACGGGAACGTTGACCGAGCCGGGCGTGGCCTTCACCGTGCCCTGGGCGCTGATGGCCTTGGACCAGACCGGAAAGTCCATCGCCGTCAGGTCGGCGACGTCGCGGACGCCCGCATCGATCACCAGGCCGACCGCGCCGTGGGCCCGGGCCGATTCGCCCAGCAGCTCGCCGAACATGCCGTCGGTCGACTCCGACGTCGTCGTCACGACGAGGAGGTCGCCGGGCCGCAGGCACTCGATGGCCGCGTGGAGCATCAGGTTGTCGCCGGGCGCGCACGACACGGTGACCGCGCTGCCCGCGGCCTTCGCCGTGGCATAGATCGGCCGCATGTACGGCCGCATCAGGCCCGTGCGGCCCTGCGCTTCGTGGACGGTGGCCACGCCGAGGTCCCGGAGCATCTTGATGTCGCCCGAGTCGGCGCGTTGAATGGTTCGAACAATGGTGGGTTTCATAGTTTCGCGTTTATCCGCGGATACACCCTGCGTGCATTCGCCTGGAAGATCTTGTCACGGTCTTCAGCCGCCAGTGTGGGCGCCGCGTCGATGTAGCGCTTCGTGTCGTCGTAGTACTGGCCCGTTTCCGGATCGACGCCGCGCACGGCGCCGACCATCTCCGATCCGAAGAGGATATTGTCCACGGGCACGATCTTCGTGAGCAGGTCGATGCCCGCCTGGTGGTAGACGCACGTGTCGAAGAACACGTTGTGGCGGATCATGTCGGCGAGCGGCGGCCGCTTCATGTCCTGCGCCAGGCCGCGATACCGGCCCCAGTGGTACGGCACGCCGCCGCCGCCGTGCGGGATGATCATGCGCAGGGCCGGCAGGTCCTTGAACAGGTCGGCCTGGATGAACTGCATGAACGCCGTCGTGTCGGCGTTGATGTAATGAGCGCCGGTCGCGTGGAAGCTCGGATTGCACGACGCGCTGACGTGCACCATCGCCGGCACGTCCAGGTCGATCATCTTCTCGTAGAACGGATACCAGTATCTGTCCGTCAGCGGCGGCGCTCCCCAGTAGCCGCCGGACGGATCGGGGTTCAGGTTGCAGCCGATGAACCCGAGCTGGCTTACGCACCGGTCCAGCTCGCGGATGCAGTTGGCCAGCGGATCGGACGGCGTCTGCGGGAGCTGGCACACACCGACGAAGTTCTCGGGATACAGATCGCAGACGCGATAGATCAGATCGTTGCAGTGCTCGGTCCAGTGCAGGCTCGTCGTCGCGTCGCCGATGTGGTGGCCCATCGCGGACGCCCGCGGCGAGAAGATCGTGACGTCGCTCCCCCGCTCGCGCTGGAGCTTGAGCTGCGCGCCTTCGAGGCTTTCGCGAATCTCGTCGTCCGAGACGCTGACCGTGCCCCTGGTCCGCGTGGCCGGCGGGTTCTTCAGCTCCGCGAGCTGCGCGTCGCGGAACGCCTGCAGCCCCTTCGGCGCCGTCGTGTAGTGCCCGTGACAGTCGATGATCATGCGTTCATCGCCTTGTCGATTTTGTCGAGAAGAGCCATCGTGGGCACGACGCTCGCGGCGCTCGATTCCGGCTCCCGGTTTTCGCGGATGGCGCTGACGAACTCGACGTCCTGGCGATCGAACGCGAGCATCGGATCGAGGGCGACCTCCTTGCCTTCGCTGTCCGTCATCGAGTCGCGGTAGATCTTGTACGTCTCTTCCTCGCCGATGTAGCGGTAGAAGCCGCCGAACGGGCCTTTGTTGTTGAAGGACATCGCCATCGTGAACAGCGGCCCTTTCTTCGACTTCATGCACACGCTGAGGTCCATGGGGATGCCGAGCTCCTTGTGGTCGGGGCCCTTCTGTCCCCAGGCGTCCCAGTCCGAATCGTCGATCACCCACTGCGCGATGTCCACCGAGTGGCAGCCGTGGTGCCACAGCAGGTTGTCCACCCACGAGCGCGGCTGGCCGTGCATGTTGAGATTGGTGCGGCGAAAGAAGTACGTCTCGACGACGAGATGGTGCAGGTGGAACGTGCCCTGGCGGATGCGCCTCTTCATTTCGCGATGCGGGCTCGAGAACCGGCGCGTGTGCGTGACCATGCACACCTTGCCGGCCCACCTCGACGTCGCGAGCATGTGCTCGGCGTCCGCCAGGTTCAGGCTCATCGGGATCTCGACCTGGACGTGCTTGCCCTTCTCGAGGGCCAGGATCGTCTGGTCGTGGTGCTGCTCGCTCGGCGTCGTCAGGATCACCGCGTCCACGCCCGGCTGGTCGATGCACGCCTCGAAGCTGGTCGAGGTGAACGGGATCTTGTATTCCGCCGCGAACGCCTTTCCGCTCTCTTCGGTGCGGCTCGCGATTGCGACAATCTCGACGCCCTCAATCTTCGCCAGCGCTTTCGCGTGAATCACGCCCATCGCGCCGGTTCCCGCAAGACATATCTTCATGCGATCTCCACGGTCCAAGAGGTCCAGGGCCCAAGAGGTCCAAGTGGTCCCGGTCCGGAGCTGTCGGACCTCATGAACGTCGTCATTCCTCTACAAGTCGAGTCGGGTTCGTGACGGCCATCGTGCGAATTTCATCCGAGGTGAATCCGGCATCCAGGAGTTTCTGCACGAACATCGCGAACCCTTCGGCGACCGGCGGATTGATTGTCTGGCCGAGATCCGTCGAGATGACCGTCTTCGCCACGCCGGACTTGCGGATGTTCGCGAACGCGGTCTCCCACGGGGCCTTGTTGGTATACGTCGTCGTGAAGCAGTGCTCGATGAACGCGCCTTCGTCCACGAGCGCCTTCTGCTCGTCGCCCGTCAGGCTCTGCGACGGGAACTCCGCGTGCGTCACGAGGACCTTCTTCAGGCCCATCTTCTTCGCCTCCTTCACGATGGCGAAGATCTCCTTCCGGCCGACGTGGCCGGTGGCCAGGATCATGTTGTGCTTCGCGATCCGTTCCATGCAGCGCTTGACCGGCTCGGTGACGTTGCCGGTGCCGTCGATCAGCGTGAGCTTTGGCGGCGAGATGCCCTCGGCCTCGAGCTCGCGCTGAATCTTGGCCCAGAACGGCAGTTTTTCGGTGGATGTGGAGCGCCCGGCCGTCTCGTTCTCGGCGTCCACGGTCGGAAACCAGACGATCTTGCACTGCGAGCGGCCGGCCAGCTCCACGGCGACCGGGTTCAGCCCTCCCACGCTGTGGTTCAGGGTGATGGCCCCGAACGCCTTGATGCCGGGCACGGCCTTGGTCACCACCTGGGCCCTCTCGCCCGTTGGCACGTAGTGAGACTTGAGGACGAAGCCCTTGAGCCCGTGCTGGAGGAACTCCTTCGCGCAGTCGATGTCGTCGATGCGGCGGCCGATGACGTCGGGGCCGACGTGGATCTGCAGATCGTAGGCGCCCTGCAGGCATTGCCAGGCGGTCTCGCTTGCGCGGATGGTTTCAGGATTCTCGGCGCTCATGGCTCCCTTTGCGTTACACTCTGCCGGCTATGAGACCACTGAAGATTGCCGCCCCCGTAGTCATCGCAGCCGTCGTAGCCGTCGGGTCTGCTGCGCTGCTCGCGCAGGGCCCGGGCGAACGCACCAAGGTACAAGGATTCTCGGACGCGGGCAAGGCCGCCCTGTCGAAACAAATCGCCGATGCGGTCAGCCGCGGTGACACGCCGGGCGTCGTGGAGATCGTCGTCAACCGCGAGGGGACGCTCTACCTGGGCAGCGCCGGCAAGTTCGACGTCGCCAAAAACGTTCCAATGCCGACCAACGCGATCTTCCAGATCGCGTCCATGACCAAGCCGGTCACCTCCGTCGCCATCATGATGCTGCTCGAACAGGGCAAGCTGAAGCTTGACGACCCGGTGTCCAATTACCTGGCGGGCTACGACAACCTGCAGGTCATCAAACACTTCAACGAGGCCGACGCCACCTACGAAACGCGGCCCGCGAAGACGACGATGACCATCCGGCACCTGCTGGCCCACGTCTCGGGCATCGGCTACGGCTTCACGAGCCCGATCGAGAACAAGCTCACCGCCAAGACGAAGAAAGGTGAATGGGAGTTGCCGCTGCTCGACGACCCAGGCACGAAGTGGAACTACTCGGCCAGCACGCGCGTACTCGGGTTCATCGTCGAAAAGGTGACCGGCGCGCAGCTCGAGCCCTGGTATCAGGAGCACATCTTCAAGCCGCTCGGCATGACCGACACCTCATACGTCGTGGCGGCTGACAAGCAGTCGCGGGTGCCGACAAACCACAGCCGCTTCACGGGCACGATGGTCGAGCAGCCCCGGACGCCGATTCCGTCGACGCCGACGCCGCCGTTCCGCGGCGATGGAGGCCTGTACTCCACCGTCGAGGACTACAGCAAGTTCGTGCGCATGCTGCTGAGCGAGGGGACGCTGGGCTCGGCGAAAATTCTGACGCCCGCGTCGGTGAAGATGATGGGTCAGAACCAGATCGGCGCGATCTTCGTCGAACGGCAGCCCGACGCCGACAAGCAGCGCACCAGGCCCTTCCCGCTCGGGGCCGGCAAGGACAAGTTCGGCCTCGGCTTCCAGATCGCATCGAACGACCCCGCGATGGCGAAGTTCCGCAGCCCCGGCAGCCTGAGCTGGGCCGGCATCTTCAACACGGAATTCTGGGTGGATCCGGTGAAGAATATCGGCGCCGTGCAGATGATGCAGGTGCTGCCCTTCTACGACGACGGCGCCATCCGCACGCTGAGGGGCTTCGAAGAAACGGTCTACAAGAACCTGCCGTAAGACGCGTCACGTACGAAGCCACAGAGACACCGAGGGCACGGAGGGTTCTTCTTTACAGAAGATCCTCTGTGCTCTCGGTGCTCTCTGTGCCTCTGTGGCTACGTACGTATGCGCTGTTTAGCGGCGGGTCGAATCAACGCGGCTGTCATCCGCTGCGTCCCAGCGGCCATCCGTCCACCAACGCCGCCGATCGGGGTGCACGCGTGGGAACCCGCGGCGGTCCTGGTATCGCCGGCGCTCCGGCGCGAAGGTGACGAGGGACCACCCGGTCCGAACGAGGAACTGTTCCATGTTCGCCTGGAACGTCACGAGCGCGGCGCAATCGCTGAATGGAACGCGCCGCGAGCCCTCCACGTTCGTGATGACCAGCGCGAGCCCCTCCTGCTCGTCGTAACGCTGGAGCACGAGGCGCTCGTCACCCCGTTCAAACGTCGATGTGAATGGCATGCGCTCACGGTATCGGCCGTTCGCGGCCGAGACGTTGGCGCACTCGCCGCGCCGGCCACATTACTTGTGCAGGCTTGTGTAATCGGCGGTCATTCGGCGCGGAGGATGTCGAGGAAGACCGCTGACGTCTTCTCCGAGGGCTCGGCGCCGAGCTCATCCCGGAACAGCTTCCGGCAGTTGGCGTACACCCGCAGGGCCTCGGCGCGGTTCCCGGCCGCGGCATGCGCGCGCATCAGCGCCTGGCAGGCCACCTCGTCGAACGGTTCGGCGGCCAGCACGTCGGCGGCGTACTGGATGCCGAGTTCCAACTCGCGATTGCGCGTGCTGACCTCGGACAGGACGAGCAGCGAACGGCGCCAGACACGGGCGAGGGCCGCCCGCTGCTGCTCAATCCAGGGCGATTCCTCGCCAACCAGGAACGGCTGACGGGTAATCGCAGCGGCCACGTTCGCGTTCGCCCACGCCGTGCCCACATCGCCGGCCCGCACGGCGCCCTCGGCGCGATCCAGCGACTGGCGCGCGGACTCGATGTCGATCCATGCCGAGGGCATCGCCAGCTGATACGCGCCTGAATCGGTGGCCACGCCGTGCGGCGGGGGCACGCCGACCCGGCGCATCGCGGACCGCAGCTTGCTGACGAGCGCGTTGAGCGCGCCGTCGACCGACCGCGGGGCGTCCGAGTTCCACACGCCCACGGTGAGCTGCGATCGCGAGACCGGCTGCGCCCGGCGCGTGCCGAGAAACGCAAGCAGGAGACGTCCCTGCCGCCCGCCCAGTTCGGCCTCCGAGAGCACGCGCCCGCCGCACTCGAGGGCAATCCGCCCGCACAAGTACAGCCTCGCCTCGCCCTGACCGCGCGCGGCCTTCGCCAACTTCCTGCCAACCATTCACCAATACCGGTGCATATGATACGCAGTCACAGGAGGGGCCATGAAGAAAGTCATTCAGTGCCCGTGCGGATCGACGATCGAAGGCCAGAGCGACGATGACGTGGTGAAGAAGGCGCAGGAGCACGCGAAGGCCAACCACGGCATGGACCTGTCGCGCGAGCAGGCGCTGTCGATGGCCCGACCCGCGTAGCCGGGTGATCACGGACAAAGCCACAGAGGCACAGAGGCCACAGAGATTCTCTTTTCGAAAAGAAATCCTCCGTGCTCTCTGTGCCTCTGTGGCTCCGTCCGTTCTTCGTTAGTTCGCGACCCGCCAGGGCGAGAACTCGGGCCACGACTTGAGCGCGTCGAGCGCCCACTTCGTGGTCTTGTCGGTGTGGCAGGTCGTGCACGGATTCGGCACCTTCAGCGAATCCGTCGTCGCCGGCGAGATGAACTTGAACGTGTGGCTGCGCACGTTGACGTCCGCCAGCTGCGTCGCGATCGGCGGCATGTGGCAGCCGATGCACTCGCTGCCGGCGGAGTTCGGGCTGGTGGTGCGTGTGCTGCTCGAAGCGTCGCGGTGTGCGGGCCGTTCGGCGACCGCGGACCGTGGCACGTCAGGCACATCTCCTGCGGCGGCTTGATGAGGTCCGCGTTGTTCGGCCGTCCCGTGGACGTCGTGGCAGCTGTAGCAGGTGACGCCGCGCGTGTACATCAGGCTCTGCACGAAGTCGTTCCCCTGCATCCGGTTCTTGTGCGCCGTGCCGTCCGCGAAATGCGTGAACGTCGTCTCGCCGAGCTTGTGCTCCTCGAGCTCCCAGAAGTCGTGGAGCTTCAGCCCGGCGTCGGATAACCGACGGCCCAGTCGTAGTACGTGCCCGTCGATCGGCTTCGTGAGCGGCTGGCCCTGCGAGTGGCACTGCACGCAGACGTCGACGCGCCGCGACGGAGTCGAGCCGCGCCGGGTTGACGATGTTGGCGCGACGCGGGTTGCTGACGTGCGCGCCGCCCGGACCATGGCACTTTTCGCACCCGACGTTCCACTCCGTACGGCTTCTTCGCCTTGAGGTCGTAGTTCACCGAGTGGCAGCCGTCGCAGAGCGGTCCCGTCGGGCGCGTCGCGTTGCCGCCGGGGTAGAACTCCGTCCACCAGTCGGTTCCGTTCGCGACCTGGTACGCGCGCCACTGCTTGTGCGTGACGTCCCACTGCGCGCCCAGCGGGAAGTAGTCGTCGCCGACCTTCGTGAAGTAGCGCTGCTTCCACTTGCTGCCGTACACCAACGCGATCTGATCCTTCGTGAACGTCACGAGCGGGTTGGGCTTGCTCAGGTCGGGAATGATCGCGTCGGGATGCTCTTTCGGATCGCGGACGACGTTCGCCATCCGCGTGTTCTTCCAGCGGTTGTAAGTCGCCGTGTGGCACAGGCTGCACGAAGCCGAACCCACATAGGCTGGGGCCGGCGTCGGCTGAGCTTGCGCCTGGGCCGCGACGGGCGCGCGCACGGCCGCGAGAACGGCCAGCCACGCCGAGGTCAGTACGAGCCACGCGAGGAACGTTCCGCGCGATCGGGGCATCGTTCCTATCTTACTTACTTGCGCTCGATGTATAGATCGGGAAACTGGCGCCGCAGCGCTTCGACCTTCGGCCGGTCGTTCACGACGATATAAGGATCGTAGGGGTGACGGGTGAAGTAGTCCTGGTGATACGCCTCGGCTTCGTAAAAAGTCCGGCCGGCGTCGATGGCCGTCACGATCCGGCGCCCGAATACCTTCGCGGCACCCAGCTGATCGACGTACGCCTTCGCGATGCGACGCTGCTTCTCTCCGGCGACGAACACGGCCGAGCGGTACTGCGGTCCGACGTCGGGGCCCTGCTCGTTGAGCTGCGTGGGATCGTGAGCGACGGTGAAGAAGATCTTCAGCAGCTGGCCGTACGAGATCCGCGACGGGTCATAGGTGATCCGCACGGATTCGGCGTGCCCGGTCCGCCCCGAGCTGACCACTTCGTACTGGGCCGTGCCCGCCGTGCCTCCGGCGTACCCGGACGTCGCGCTGACCACGCCTTTGACGTGTTGAAAGACCGCCTGCACGCCCCAGAAACACCCGCCCGCCACCACCATCGTTTCGGCGCCGGAGGAGGCGGCCAGCGGCTCATCGAACGCGGGGTCGGGGACCGGCGTCTTACCCAGAGCAGCGGGCGCCCGGCCGCGCGCGAGCAGCACCACGGCGACCGTGCACGAGAGACCGACGATGGCCACGGCGAGGGCGAGGGATCGCAAGTTGCTTGAAGCTTACCATGCGTCAGGATGATAAAGTGTTTGGCGTTTCGCTGGCCTGAGGGCCTGCAGTGGGCACGCCGAAGGAGATCGCATGATGTCTGCAGTACGTCGAGTGGCTGGTGTCGGCGTGATCGCCGCTACAGCCGTGTTTGCGCTCGTGTTGACCGTGAACGGCCAGTCGAAGATCGCGTGCGATCCGGATAACGGCGGCATCAAGCTGCCGGAAGGGTTCTGCGCGCTGGTGGTCGCGAACGACCTCGGCCCGGCGCGCCACCTCGCCGTCGCTCCCAACGGCGACGTCTACGTCGCGTTCATGAGCACCGGCGGACGCGGCCGGCCGGAGACCGGCGGCGGCGTGATCGGCCTCCGCGACACCAACGGCGACGGTAAGTTCGACGTGCGGGAGCCGATCGGCACCGGCAGCACGACGGGAGTCGCCCTTCGCAACGGGTATCTCTATCTCGCCCACCCGAAGACCATCGAACGGTTCAAGATGACCGCGGGCCAGCTGAAGCCTGTCGGCGCCGCCGAAATCGTCGTCAAGGATTTGCCGCCCGACTCGCAACAGCACAACGACAAGGGCATCACGTTCGACGGCAAGGGCAGCCTGTACATCAACGTCGGCGCGCCGAGCAACGCCTGCCAGCAGCCCGATCGTCAGCCCGGCGCGAAGGGGCAGGATCCCTGCCCGATTCTCGAGAAGCACGGCGGCATCTGGAAGTTCGACGAGAACAAGCTGGGTCAGACGCAGGACCAGGGCACGAAGTTCGCGACCGGCCTGCGCCAGTTCCCCGCCATCACGTGGCACGAGAACGCGCTCTACATCGTGATGAACAATCGCGATCAGCTCAATTCCTTCTGGCCGGACAAGTTCACCGCGCAGGACAACGCCGACCGGCCGGCCGAGCCGATGTTTCGCGCGACCGGCGGCGAGAACTTCGGCTGGCCGTTCTGCTTCTACGACTATCAGCAGAAGAAGTCGGTCATGAATCCCGAGTACGGCGGCGACGGCAAGGACGTCGGCCGGTGCGCGTCGTTCGCGCAGCCGGTTGCGGTCTTCCCCGCTCACTCCGCACCGGTGGACGTGATGTTCTACACGGGCAACCAGTTCCCGAAGAAATACCAGGGCGGCGCGTTCATCGCGTTTCACGGCTCGTGGAACCGCGCGCCGATGCCGCAGGACGGCTACAACGTCACGTTCCAGCCGTTCTCCGGCGGTAAAGCGTCGGGCAACGCCGAGATCTTCGCCAACGGGTTCGCCGCCAAGGATGGGCTGATGAATCCGAACGACGCGGTCGCGCGCGCCGACGGCGTCGCGCAGGCGCCCGACGGCTCGCTCTACATCACCGACAGCCAGAAGGGCAAAATCTGGCGCGTCATGTACAAGAAGTAGGGTTCGCACGTAGCGTCCGGCTTCAGCCGGACGTTCAGGACGCTGAGGAGTTGATGATGCAACGACGCGCGTTGATTGGTGCGGCCATCGTGGCGACGGTGTGCGGCCTGCAGGCCGCGGACCGCCCGGAGATCACGTTCACCGACGGGCGGATTTTCCCCGAGAGCCTGACGTCCACGAAGAACGGCACGTTGTATATCGGGAGCCTCGGACAGGACTCCGTGTACCGGGCGACTGGCAAAGAAGAAAAGGCCAGCGTGTGGATTCAGCCGAAGTCGAACGGCCTGCAGACCGTGCTCGGCGTGTTCGCGGACGAGTCCGCGGGAACGCTCTGGGTCTGCGCGTCGGCCAGCGGCGGGCGCGGTGGCACGCCGGTCGTCGGCGAAACGGCGATGAAAGCGTTCAGCCTCAAGGACGCGTCGTTCAAGGCCAGCTACGCGTTCCCGGGCAACGGCGTCTGCAACGACATGGCCGTCGCGAAAGACGGCACCGTCTACGTCACCGACACGACGGGCGCGCGCGTGCTGCGGCTCAAGAAAGGGGCGGCCGCACTCGACGTCTGGGCCGCCGATCCGATGCTGCTCGCCACGGCCGACGGCGTGGCGCTGCTGGCCGATGGCCACGTTTACGTCAACTCGGTCGGACAGGGCACGCTGCTCCGCATTCCCGTGAAGGCTGATGGCTCGGCCGGACCGATCGTCAAGCTCGAAACCTCCCGCCCGCTGATGCAGCCCGACGGCATGCGGTCGGTCGGCAGCAAGACGATGCTGCTCGTCGAGGGTGCGGGGCGGCTGGACGAGGTGACGATCAACGGCGACAAGGCGGAGATCAAGGTCATCAGAGAGGGCCTCACCGGGCCGACGGCCGTTACCTTGACTGGCGGGATGGCGTACGTGGCCGAGGCGCGGCTCAACCTGCGCAACGATGCGTCCAAGGATCCCGGTCCGTTCCGCGCGCTTGGTTTTCCATACAAGGCACCCAAATGAGAATGCGAATCTCGTCATTTGGTCATCTGGTCGTCTGGTCATTGCTGCTGGCGGCGCGCGCGGCCAGCGCGCAGACGACGCTGCCGTACGATCACGTGCACCTGGCGGCGCCGGATCAGGCGGCGGCGGTCGAGTGGTACCGCAAGAACCTCGGCGGAGAGTTGTCCGCCGAAGGCAAGGACCGCGTGACGTTCGGCAAGACGCGGTTCATCTTCCTCAAGAGCGACACCGCGCAGCCGAGCGCGGGCACGGCCATCGATCACATCGGCTTCTCGTTCGCGGACCTCGACGCGAAGATGAGGGAGCTCCAGGCGGCCGGCGTCAAGATCGTCACGCCCGTCCGCGACGTGGCCGGCCTCTTCAAGCTGGGGTTCATCGAGGATCCCTGGGGCGTGAAGATCGAAGTCGTGCAGGATCCCGAAACGCTCGGCTTCCACCACGTGCACCTCCGGGCGCCAGACCCGGCCGTAGCCCTCGCCTGGTACAAGGACCGCTTCGGCGGCGATACGGCAAAGCTGAAGGGACGGATTGACGGCCTGAAATACGGCGACGTCTGGGTGCTGGCCGCGAAGGGCGACGCGACGCCGAGCGTGGGGCACGCCATCGACCACGTCGGCTGGCGCGTCGCGGATCTCGACCAGACGCTGGCCGCCCTCAAGGCCCGGAACATCAAAGTCCTGCAGGGGCCGACCGCGCTGACGCTGGCGACCGGGGTCGTGCATTTTTCGTTTGTCGAAGACCCGGCCGGCACGAAGATCGAGATCGTCCAGCGTTAAGGTGGTGTCGTCTCGGGGTGGCAGCCAGTCCTTGGTTCTTTGTCCCTGGTTCTTGGTCCGTCCTTGGTGCTGCCGTCCGCGGTCCCGGCTTCGAGAGGCTCATGCGTGGACAAGGGACAGCGGACGGACCTTGGACCAAGAACGGACTACGAACCAGGGCCCAAGGACCTGGGACTCGGTCGCGGCTTCGATCTGAAGGCTGCTCTGACTGCGCGCCGTGATATGCTCCTGCGCTGGCCGCGCGGACGGCGGGGCCGGACTTACTCACTCTTCTCGAAAGGATTTTCCACATGGCAGCGGATTTCTTCCTCGGTGAGTCGCTGGTCGGCGATGGCAACGAGGTCGCGCACATCGACCTGATCATCGGCTCCAAGTCAGGGCCGGCCGGCACCGCGTTCTGCAACGCGCTCACGAACAACAAGGACGGCTTCACGACGCTGCTCGCCGTCGTGGCGCCGAACCTGCCGTGCCAAGCCCGACACGATCCTCTTCAACAAGGTGACGATCAAGGGCGCCAAGCAGGCGGTGCAGATGTTCGGACCCGCGCAGGCCGCGGTGGCGCGCGCCGTCGTCGACTCGGTCGAGAGCGGCGTGATTCCGAAGGACAAGGCCGACGACCTCTGCGTCATGGTCGGCGTGTTCATCCACTGGGAAGCGAGCCGACGACAAGAAGATCTACGACTACAACTACCAGGCGACCAAGGAATCGATCGCGCGCGCGCTGGCGAACAAGCCGAGCGTCGCCGACGTGATCGCGGGCTCGAAGACGGCGAAGCATCCGTTCAGCCCGAAGTAAGCCAGGTCCAGGTCCGAGGGCAGGGGCCGGCGATCCGCGCAGTCGCCCCGCCTCGCCTGTCCGTGCGAGAAGCTGCTCCTCCAGCTCGACAGCTCCCCGCATCCCAGCGTCTTCGATCGCGTCGTCGCCTTCGACGGCGGCGCCGACGAGGTCATGAGCTACGGCGGCGTCACCGAAGATGCCGTCCGCGATCTCGTGCACGGCGCGATCTTCACGCGCGGTCCGAAGGATCTTCGCAACACCGCCATCTTCATCGGCGGCACCGACATGGCGGCCGGCGAGCGGCTGCTGGCCGCGGTGCGGAAGTCGTTCTTCGGTCCGATGCGCGTGTCGGTGATGCTCGACTCGAACGGATCGAACACGACGGCGGTGGCCGCCGTCGCCAAGCTGCAGCAGGCGGCGACGCCGGCGGCGGCGACAGCCGGCCGCAGGGCGGTCGTCACGCGCGGCAACCGGGCCCGTCGGGCTGCGCGCGGCGGGATTGCTCGCCAGCGCGGGCGCCGACGTGCGTCATCACGTCGCGGCGCGCGGCGGACTCGAAGACGCTCGACGGCCTGCGACAGCGGTTCGGCGGCGCCGTGCAGGCCGCCGTGCTGTCGGACGCTTCGCAGGCGGCGCACGGTGCTCGAAGGCGCCGAGCTCCTCCTCAACACGGGCCCGGCCGGCGTGCGCCTCGTGCCGCGCGATGCGTGGGCGGGCCGCCGGGCCTGCGCGCCGCCGCCGACGTCAACGCCGTGCCGCCGCTCGGGCATCGAAGGCATCGAGGTCGACCGACAGCGGCGCCGATCGTGACGGCGTGACCGTGTTCGGCGCGCTCGGCGTCGGCAGCCTGAAGATGAAGATCCACAAGGCGTGCATCGCCCGCCTGTTCGAGCGGAACGATCTCGTCCTCGACGCGGAGACGATCGTCGAGGTCGCGCGCACGCTGGCGCCGCCGAAATCCTGAGCGCGGCGGAGTAGACTGGCGGTCATGCCGCGAGTGATCGGGATCGACCCTGGCACCGTCAGCGTGGATGTCTGCGGGCTGGATGCCGGCGACGTCTTCCTCGATCGTTCGATGCCGACCGCCGAGGCGCTGGCCCACCCGGCCGTGCTCGCGGGCCTGCTCGAGGATGCGCACCGATCGGCGCCGCTCGATCTGGTCGCCGGCCCCTCCGGCTACGGCCTCCCGCGTCGTCGAGGCGCGCCGGCTCACCGACAACGATCTGCGGCTCGCGTACCTCGCGGCAGACGGCGAACCCGGCGGCATCGGCGGCCTCCGGTCGCTGATGCGCGAGCTCGCGCGCCTGCCGATTCCGATCGTGCTGACGCCCGGCGTCGTGCACCTCCCGACCGTTCCCGCGCACCGGAAGGTCAACCGCGTCGACATGGGCACCGCCGACAAGGTGTGCGTCGCGGCGCTCGCCCTCCGCGAGCACGGCCATCGGCACGGCTGCCGCGAGCGCGACGCGTCCTTCATCCTGCTCGAGCTCGGCGGCGCCTTCACCGCGGCGCTGGCGGTCGAGGACGGACGCCATCGTCGACGGCGCGGGCGGATCGTCCGGCCCGATGGGCGGGCGCGCGGCCGGGGCGCTCGACGGCGAGGTGGCCTTTCTCGCAGGAACCGTGTCCAAACGCATGTTGTTCTCGGGCGGAGCGGCGACGATTGCCGGGACGCCGGATGCCTCGGCCGAGACACTGGCGGCGCCTCGCACGGATCGAGGCCGGCTGGCGTGGGAGGCCTATCTCGAGAGCGCCGTGAAGGCCGTCGTGTCGCTCGCCGTTTCCGCGCCGCGCGCGCGCGAAGTGATCGTGTCCGGCCGGTTCGCGCGCATCGCGAGCGTTCGCGACGAGTTGACGCGGCGGCTGTCGGCCGTGGCGGCGCCGCCGGTTCAGCTGCTCGTCGGCTTCGCGGCGGCCGCGTTGCAAGCCGCGCAGGGGGCGGCGCTTCTGGCCGACGGCCTCGCAGGCGGAACCTCGGCGGCCCTCGTGGACGCGCTCGCCATCCGCGGCGCGTCGGGCACGGTGCTCGATCACCTGCACGTCATCACGCCGGCAGCCGCGCGGGCGAGGCTCGGACTTGCCTGATATGTCTCCCCACGTGCTCGTAGCCGGCGTGTCGACGCGGGCGGCGGCCGAATCCGCGGCCCGCGCCGGTTTTCGCGTCACGGCCATCGACGCCTTCGGCGATCTCGATCAGCATCCGTTGGTGGCCGCACACACGCTGGAGCGAAAGTTCTCGGCGCACGCTGCCGCCAGGGCCGCGCGGGACATCGAGTGCGACGCGGTCGCGTATCTCTCGAGCTTCGAGAACCACCCGAAAGCCGTCGCGACGCTCTCCCGGGGCCGAACGCTCTGGGGCAACCCGCCGGCTGTGCTCCGGCGTGTCCGCGATCCGCTCGCGCTCGCGCGGGCGCTGCGTGAACGCGGCTTCGCCGTTCCCGCGCTGCGCTCGAACCGTGAACCCGGAACCCGGAACCTTGAACCCGGAACCTTGAACCGTGAACCACCGTGGCTCGTAAAGCCCCTGTCCTCCGGCGGCGGCCGCCGTGTGCGCCGTTTTCGTCCGGGAACCAGGCTCCCGCGAGGGCTGCTATCTGCAGGAGTTCATCGAGGGCGTGCCCGGATCGGTGGTGTTCGCGGCGGCACGAGGCAGCAGCGTGCCGCTGGGGATCTCTCGGCAGCTCGTCGGCGATCGCGCGTTCGGCGCGACCGGCTATCAATACTGCGGCAGCATCCTCATGCCGTACGACGACACGGACGGCGATGCGGCCGCGTTGAGTGCTGCCGTAGCCGGTGAGTTCGGCCTGGCCGGTGTGAATGGCATCGACTTCATCAGCCGCGGCGGTCGAGCGTACGCAGTGGAAGTGAATCCACGCTGGTCTGCCTCGATGGAGCTCGTGGAGCTTGCGTACGGCGTGTCCGTCTTCGGTGCGCACGCCGCCGCGTGCGCGCGTGGACAGTTGCCGGATTTCGACCTGCGCGCGGCACAGCGCGACGCGCACGTTCTCGGCAAGGCCGTCGTCTTCGCACGACAAGACGTCGTGATCGGCGACACGAGCAAGTGGCTGCCCGCCCCGCCTGCCCGCCCTGCCTGCCCTGCCTGCCCCGAGAGATATCCCCAGAGCCGGCGAACATATCGCGGCCGGACAACCAGTGTGCACGGTGTTTGCGAGCGGTGACGACGCGGCGGGATGCCATGCCGCCCTCGTCGAGCGCGCCCGGCACGTCTACGCCGCGCTCGCCGCCTGGGATCGGGAGGTCGCGTGACGGCCGCGAACGCGCAGCTCGGGTCGGCGTCGGATCTGTTGTGGGAGCACTGGCAGCAGCGCCGGCGGATGGCGCAACTGCCGGAGGCGATGCGCCCCCGGACACGCGAGGCCGGCTACGCTGTCCAGGCGCTCCTCGATCGGCACACCGCGTTTCCTCTCTTCGGATGGAAGATCGCGGCCACCAGCAAGGCCGGACAGGCGCACATCGCCGTCGATGGCCCGATGGCGGGCCGGCTTCTCCGGGAACGAGTGCGCGACAACGGTGAACGCGTTCCGTTCGCCGGCAACCACATGCGCGTCGCCGAAGCGGAGTTCGCATTCCGCATGGGCGCGGACCTTCCGCCCCGCAGCCGGCCGTACCTCGCCGACGAAGTGCTCGCCGCCGTGGCGGACCTGCACCCGGCCATCGAGGTGCCCGATTCCCGGTTCGAGGACTTCACCGTGGTCGGCGCCGCGCAGCTCATCGCCGACAACGCCTGCGCGGACTATTTCGTCCTCGGTCCGCCGGCGCCGGCCGGCTGGCAATCGATCGATCTCGCCGCCCACCGCGTCACCGGACGCGTCAACGGCGGCGCCCCGCGTGATGGCGTGGGCGCCAACGTCCTGGGCGACCCGCGTGAAGCACTGGCCTGGCTGGTCAACGAGCTCTCGACGCTGAACCTGACGCTGGCGGCCGGCCAGATTGTGACGACTGGCACGTGTCTGGTCCCGTTGGCTGTTGAACCGGGCGATCATGTCGTCGCGGATTTCGGAGCGATCGGATCGGTCAACGCCTGGCTTGATTAAACAAGCCTGACCGAGACGCCCTGACGAGGCGTCGCGTACCCGACGATCGTTGCGGCCTTGACACCCGATGCGTGCAAATCAGAGATGACTGCAGAGGCCCGGTCAGGTGGCAGCGCGATCAAGAGCCCTCCCGAAGTCTGCGGATCGAGCGCGACTTCCAGGAGGCCTGCCGCGACCGACCGATCGACCGCGATTTTGTCTTTCAGGTAGTCGCGATTCCTTCTGCACCCGCCAGTCAGGGAGCCGCGTTCCGCCAGACGCCGCGCGCCAGGGAGGAGAGGCAGCTTTGCTGCTTCCAGCACGATCGTGACGGCGCTCCCGTCGGCCATTTCCTGCGCGTGTCCCAGCAGTCCGAAGCCTGTCACGTCCGAACACGCGTGAGCCGGCACACTCCGCATCACCGCGGATGCCGTGCGGTTGAGCGCAATCATGGATGCGACGGCGGCTCGCACGCTGGCTTTCGAGGCCTGCCGCCTTTTGAGAGCCGTGGTGATGATGCCTGTCCCCAGCGGCTTCGTGAGAATGAGCGCATCTCCGGGCTGGACACCAACGTTGCGAATGACGCGGTCCGGATGCACCACGCCGGTGACCGCCATCCCATACTTGAGCTCTTCATCGATGATGGTGTGTCCACCGACCACCACGGCCAGGGCTTCCCTCACCCGATCCGCACCACCGCGGAGGATGTCGCCGAGAACCTCGAGATCCAACTTGCCCTTGGGGAACCCGACAATGTTCAAGGCCGTTTTCGGCTCGGCGCCCATTGCATAGATGTCGCTCAAGGCGTTGGCGGCCGCGATCTGGCCGAACACGTACGCGTCGTCCACGATGGGCGTAAAGAAGTCCACCGTATTGACGATGGCGAGATCCGGCCGGAGACGGAATACTCCCGCATCGTCGGACGTTTCCGTACCGACAATCAGGTCAGGCGATTCGAACGGTGAGAGGCTGTGCAGTACCTGCAACAGGTCGGCCGGGCCGAGCTTCGACGCTCAACCCGCGGCCGCGACCCGCTGTGTCAGTCCGATCTGCTTCAGTCTCTTCCGGCCTGTGACTTTCACCATGACGAACGTTCCATTGCCGCGCCTCCTACCGCGCCGTTGACCCCGCCGTCTTCGTCTTCAGCCTCCTGGCATCGCCAATCCTCACCGTGACGCCCTCACGGTCAAGGTATTCCAGGAGGGGAATCGTGTACTTCCGTGTGGTGCTGAAACGGTCCCTGAACATCGCGGGCGTGATGTTCCCCAGCCCGGAAAACTCTTCCTGGAGAATGCGCCTCACGTCGTCCAGGGTCTCGGTGAGAAAATACAGGTCGGCCCCAACCCGTACGACCGACCGCTCCCCTTCGAGCACCCGCAGGACCTCGGTAAGTCTAGCCCGCCCGATTCCGACTGCTTGCTCGAGCTGCGGGAGGTCGGGCGGGGCAAGCGGATGAGCCGCGAGCAAACTCTTGATCTGTCCGGCAAGACGCTGGTCGTCGCTCCCGAGCGTAATCGTATGTTCCGGAAGACGCAGGAGGCTGCCTCTGCGTACCACGGCTTTCTCGGACTCGAGCTGCTCGACGAACGCGCGAAACAGCTTTGGCGGGGCGCCGCCCGGCAGCTTGTCGCGCAGTTCCTCCATGTCGCGTCCCGGCGCAAGCGGATGCGCGGCGTGGAAGTCTCCGAGAGCTGAGACGAGGGCGTCCTGCAGCGCCGTCCACTTCTGTCTGGTCGTGTAGACGTGCTCTTCCTCGAGGCTCACGATGCTCGTCGCGCTCATCTGTCGCAACAATTCGCGGGTCTCTTCCACGCGTCGATTCAGAAACTGGCACACCAGCTCGATCGGAACCGCAAAGTCGCTGCTCTCGGCGAGAAACAGTTCCACGACGTCCTCGAGCTCTCCCCGCTGCAGCGTTTTCAGCCTGTCCTCGAGCCCCGGTTCTCTCCTGGCATGCGTTCGCGGCCAGGGGTGCAGGACGACCCCACCGCCGAGCGTTCGCCGGGCGGTCTCGTCACGAATGATGAAACGGTCGCCGCGGAGCGCCAGGAGCGGTTCCGAAAGAACGACCTGGCAAAAAGCGGGCGGCTCAGGTCCGCCGGCGGCCGGCGACCCCAGCAGGACCAGTTTGGCCATCCGTTCGGCCGTTCCCAGGTGAACCCTGACGCGCTGGTGGTTCTTCATCCCCGCGCGCCCCACACCGGCCGACGGCCGCACCTCGAGTGACGCGTCGAAGCGGTCCGAGCGCCGCGTGAGCTCTTCGTGACAGATGACATCGCCGCGCGTGAGGGAGATCTTTTCCGATCCGCTCAGGTTCAACGCGATTCGCTGGCCCCATGTCGCTGTCGGCACCGGTTGGTTGTGAACCTGAAGGCCGCGCACGCGGAACAGCTGGTCTCCTGGAAGAGAGCGGACCCGCTCGCCGAGGCGGAGTTCGCCGCTCTGCGCCGTGCCCGTGACGACCAGGCCGTGCCCCTGGAGCACGAAGACCCGATCCACGGGCAGCCGGAAGTAGCCGGGCGGCGGCTGTCTCGGCCGGCTCCGCACGACCTCCGCGATTTGCGCGCGGAGCTCGTCCAACCCTTGACCAGTCACGAAAGAGAACGGAACGACCGGCGAGTTCTCCAGAGACGTCCCGGCCGTCAGGATCCGGATCTCCTTCTCGACATCAGCGATTCTCGCCGGCGACGCCAGATCGATCTTCGTGATCACGAAGATCGCACGGTCGATCCCGAGCAGATGGAGAATATCGAGATGCTCCTCGGTCTGCGGCATCACACCATCGTCGGCCGCGACCGTGAACAGCACGAGATCGAGGCCGTGGGCCCCGGCCAGCATGTTTCGGATGAAACGCTCGTGTCCGGGAACGTCGACAACGCCGGCCCGGATGCCGTCGGGAAGATCCAGGTGTGCGAAGCCCAGATCGATTGAGATGCCCCTGTCTCTTTCTTCTTTCAGCCGATCCGTGTCCTGCCCGGTCAGAGCTTTGACGAGACTCGTCTTCCCGTGATCGATGTGTCCCGCGGTGCCGACGATGTAGGGCATGGTGACGGCTAACGCGGAACGCGTTTCGCGCCCTCGGAGGCCCACTTCGGGATGAGATCGTCCGGATCGAAAATGGTTCTCAAATCGAGAAGAAACCGGTCGTCTCTTATGCGACCGATGATCGGCGGTCGAGCGCGGCGAAATCGCTCCGCCACGTGATTGGCTCCCATGCCGTCGTGTTCGACCGCGATGGCTTTCGTCGGAATCTCCTCAGTGGGCAGCGCGCCGCTTCCAACTTGAGACGTGGAGTCCTGCAGGGACAATCGGAACCCGGGTCCCAGGGCCTCGCCGAGCGCGGGCATCACCTGCCTTCCCAGCGTCTCCATTTCAGCGAGCGGACGCGTGAACATCCGCAACGTCGGCAGGTCGTCGGCAAGAGTGGCGGATTCCCGATACAAGCGGAGAGTCGCTTCCAGCGCGGCAATCGTGAGTTTGCCGCAGCGCAATGCCCTGTGAAGCGGATTCCTGCTCAGTTGACTCACGCACGCCGACGTCCCCACGATCAGACCCGCCTGCGGTCCTCCCAGGACCTTGTCGCCACTGAACGTGACGATGTCGGCGCCGAGGGAGATCCGCTCCGCCACAACCGGTTCTTTCGGCAGCCCGTACTGGCTCAGGTCGACGAGCGCGCCGCTTCCGAGGTCTTCCATGACGGGGACGCCGTGGTTCTTTCCGATCGCGGCCAGATCGGCCAGGCCGACATCTGCGACGAAGCCAACCACCCGATAGTTGCTGGTATGCACCTTCAGCAGGAGCCCGGTGTTCCCGGTGATCGCACGTTCGTAGTCCGCCGCGTGCGTGCGATTGGTCGTGCCCACTTCTCTGAGGACGGCGCCGCTTCTGGCCATGATCTCCGGAATCCGGAAGGCGCCGCCAATCTCAATCAACTCACCGCGCGAGACGATCACTTCCTTGCCACTCGCCAGCGTGTTGAGAGCCAGGAGAACCGCCGCGGCGTTGTTGTTGACCACCGTGGCCGCTTCGGCGCCGGTGAGATCGACGAGAAGCTCTTCGATCACCTGCTCACGCCTTCCGCGCTCACCGAGAGCCAGGTCGTATTCCAGGTTGACGGCACTGCTGCATGCGCGGCCAACCGCGTCGATGGCCGTCTGAGAGAGCAGCGCCCGGCCCAGATTCGTGTGGAGGATGGTTCCGGTGGCGTTCACGACTCGCGTGAGCCCGAGGTCACGCGTCAGGTCGAGCGCTTCCTGGAGCCGGTCGAGGATGGGTTCCTCCCCGAGCTCGCCGGGACCGTATTGGTGTCCTCGCCCGATCTCGCGTCGCAGCTCGTCGAGGATCGCGCGGCAATGGTGAAGAACATACTTCCGGCTGAATCGAGCCAGCAGGGCCTGCGTTCGCGGGTGCGCGAGCAGCCGGTCCACGGCGGGCAGTTCGCGAAGCGGATCTCGAACCATTGTGAGGGATGGTACCATTCGTGTTCCTTCGGGAGAAGGAAGGTGTCCGGTGGCGCCGCTGGTCTTCAAAACCAGTCTGGGGATCGTAAAGGTCCTCGGAGGGTTCGACTCCCTCCCTTCTCCGCCATCCCTCGCTCTCACGACCCGCGAAGCTCACGAGCCGCGGCGACCATCGCGCCGACTTTCGCGGCCGCGATTGCCGTCGTGTTCATCGGCCGGTTCGAGAACGTGCCGAAGCCGCAGTCCGGATTCAGGAAGATCTGGCCGGGCGCCAGGAAGCCAAGCGCCTCCTCCACCACCGCCCGAATCGCCGCAACCGATTCCACGGCATCGCTCCGCGGGTTGACCACGCCCACGCCCAGCTCCTTGCCGCCGAACGGCATCAGCGCGCCGGCGCGATCGGTGGCGTACTCGAGCACGAGCTGCGCGACATCGAGGCGTTCGAGATACGGCGCCAGCGGCTGATACCCGCCGCTCAGCAGCGTCGTTTCGTCGCGACTCCAGTTGCCGCGGCAGACATGCACGCCGATCCGCACGCCTTGAACGCCGTCGACGACCCGGTTGATCAGCGACACGGCCAGCTCGAGCTCCTCGGCGGGATCCCGTCGCGCCGCCAGCGCCGCGCACATGAACGTGCGTGTGCCCCCCGGCGCGAACGCCACCTCGGTCAACACCGGTTCGTCGAGCTGGACGAAGTCGGCACCCTCGGCGGCGAGCTCTGCGAGCTCGGCCCTCAACAGCGCCACCACATCCTCCGCGAGCGCCTCCTTCGTCCGATAGAACGCGCGGGTCAGCTCGGAGACGAACATCGCCCTGGTGAGCAGGTACGGCCCGGGCAGCGTGATCTTCACCGGCCGATCGGTATGGCGCCTCATGAACCGCAGATCGTCGACGGCCAGCGGCTGGCGCCGTTCGATCTTTCCCGCGCAGATGGGACTGCTGATCGAATACGCCGGGACGTCGAGCGTCTGGAGGAGCCGCTCGAACCCCGCCTTGTCCTCGACGACGTCGAGCATCTCGGCGAGCGTCATCAGGCGCACGCCGGCCAGCTTCTCCGCGACGAACGAATAGAAGTTGTCGCGGCGCAGCTCGCCGTCGGTCACGATGTCGCACCCCAGGCTCTCCTGCATCGCGCAGCCAGTCGATGACCGCGGCGTCGAGCACCCGGTCGAACCCGGCGCGGTCCGATGCGCCCGCGGCGAAACCGGCCCAGCGCGTCGACGACCTCCGGCGGCCGTGGCCAGCTCCCGACGGTCGTCACGGGAAACAGCGGCAGCGCGCTCACGACGGCGCGTGGACGCTCGAAGAACCGTTCCGCGACGACGGCGTCGGCCAGCGGACCGAAGCCGCTCGTCCGGCCGGGAAGCCACGCCTTCAGCCCCTCGAGATCCATCATTTCCCGGTGCGCGGGATTGTCGTACTGCATCGCGAACAGCGCGTCGAGCCAGCGCCGCTCGGCGGCGGGAGCGAAGTCGTCGCGAGCCGTGAAGACGCAGTGATCGAAACGGTCGGTTTCGGCGACGACCGTGAATTGATCCGCGTCGATCGTGCCGTCCTTCGTCCAGCCGTCCCAGTTCAGATCGAGCATCGCGCAGGCGGCCGCTGCGCCGCTCTTCAGGCTCTCGAACGCGTCGCGCTCGCCGCCGACGTGATCGCCGTGCTTGCCGACGAGCACGTCGAAGCGCCGGATGGTGCAGTCGGCGCGCCGGGTCGAGGCCGTCGCGGCGCAGCCGCCCCAGCGGAATGAGCGTGGCCTGCGGCGAATCGATGGCACCGGTCGCCAGCGTCCGGCCCCGCAGGTCGGCCAGGCTTCGCACCGGCCCGCCGCGCCGCGCGACGAAATACGAGACGCCTGTCGCGATCGGTGTCGCGCATGGCGATGGCGCGGCAGGTGCCGCCGGTTCGCCGCTGCGCGTCGAGCCAGGCGAGCGGCGAGTTCCAGGCGATGTCGATCGAACGGTCGAGCAGCGCCGTGACCTGCAGCTCGTAGGTGCTGTAGAACGCGACGTCGATCGGACATCCCTGCGACTCGAAGAAGTCGCGGATGATTTCCCAGATGACCGACACCTTCGGGTCGTACATCACCGCGCCGACCTTGAGCGGCTGCTCCATCAGAAGACCTCCAGGCCGCACAGCGCCCGCCCGATGAAGTCGTAGGCCTGATCGCTCGTCGGCGCCATCACGATCGGCGCCCGCGCGTCGCGGAACAGCCGCTCGATGCCGTGCGCGCCGCCGAACGCGGCGCCGCCGCACGTCCGCATCGCGAGGTCCGTCACGACGACGGCGGCCTCGGTCGCGGCCGCCTTGGCCTCGAGGACCATCAGCTGCGTCGCGGGCCCCGGCGCCTCCAGCGAGTCGAGCACGGCGCCGAGGTGCGCGCGCGCGCGATCGGTCTCGATTCGCATGCGGGCGACCTGGGCGCGCAGCGTCGGCAGCTCCGCGAGCGAGCTGTTCAGGTGCTCGAACCGCGCCTGCGTCACGTGCCGGATCGTCGCCTGCACGGCCGCCTCGGCGATGCCGATCCCGACGGCGGCGGAACCCACCTGGAACGCCGGCAGCACGATGCCGAGCATCATGTCGAGCCCCTTGCCGGGCGCCGACAGCGCCCGGTCCGCGCCGACGCGTGACGTTGTGGAGCGCCATCGGCGCGCTGGAATTGCCGCGCATGCCGAGCCCGCGCCAGGCGCCGCCGACGCTCAGGCCCGCGTCGCCGCCGAGCACGAGGTAGATGGTGCTTTCGAGCGGTGTCGCCGCGCCGGCCGCGAGCGTCGAGACCACGTAGCCGTCGGCGTGGCCGGCGGAGGTCACGAACGACTTGCTTGCGGTCAGGCGGACGGCGCCGGTCCCTGCGTCTCCATTGACCGCGCGGCTCACCGGCGCCCAGAAATGGCTGCGCGATCCGTTTTCACTGAAGGCGAGCGTGGACAGGTGCCGCCCGGCGGCCGCTTCGCGAAGCAGCGGCTCCGTCTTGTCCGGCGCGGTCGCGTAACAGGCCACGCCGCACAGGTGCATCAGGTACACCATCGACGTCGACGGGCAGCGCTGCGCCACCGTGTCGAGAACCGCGGCCATCGTGCGCAGGCCCTGGCCGAGGCCTCCGTATGCTGGTCGGCACGGTCAGGCCGAGCAGTCCACGTTCGCCGAGCGCCGCAATCGACTGGCGGGGAAACGCCGCGTGCTGATCAACACGTCGCCGCCTGCGGCCCGATCTGCGCGTCGGCGACGGCGGCCGCGTCCGCGACGATCCTTTGCTGTTCGTCGTTCAATCGGTACATGTCAGGGTCTCCTGTCACGAGGTGAGGTTCAGATCGATTGTCAGGGCGACTGCCGCGCGCAGCGTGCACACGAGCGGCAGCCGCTCGAGCATCTGTTCGAACAACGCGCGCGTAGCCGGGGCGTCTCCAGACGCCACGAAGACCTTCACGTGGATGCGCGCGATTCTCGGCTGCCCCTGCTCGCCGACGACTTCGAGGTACGTGAGCCCGTTCTCCAGCTCGCCGGTCACGACCGCTTCAACGGCGTCAACCGGCAGCCGCCGCCTGTCCGCGAACGCCCGGAGGCCGTTGACCACTTCGCCTCCGATCGCGCCGAGGGCGTACTCGATCGCGGCGACGTGCGGCGACGCCTCATCGAACTCCAGTGGCTGGCCGATCGAGAACTGGCGGCGGCCGACCGAGACCCGCGCGGCGGCTGGGTCAGGCGCGGTCACCCGCAGCGAGACGGTGATGGTATCCATTCGTATGCGGATCTCCGGATGCGCGAGCTCTCACGCATTCGATCGTGCGAACGACGGTTGCGAAAGGAAGGGCGGCGCGACGCGCCGCAGGCGGGACTATCAGGTGAAGCCGGAACTGCAGCGCAGCAAGCTCATCGCAGGGGCGCATCCTATCACGGTGTGTTTGCGAATCGACGACGCCGAATGCCCGCATGCTATGATTGCCGGACCAATGGCAGGTAAGCGCTTCATCATGAACGCGGGCCGCACCACCAAGCAGGGCCAGCAGATCAACATCGGCAAGGATTCCCCCGAGTACAAGGCCATCGTGGGCACCCTGACGATGCATCCCGAAGACATGCAGGAGGCCGGGATTCAGCCCGGCGGCAGCGTCCGCGTGCGGTCCGATTACGGCGAGGTCGTCTTCCTCTGCAATGCGGGCAAAGTTCCGCAGGGGATGATCTTCGTGCCTTACGGGCCGCCGACCTGTCATCTCATGGGCCAATACACCGATGGCACCGGGATGCCCACGTCCAAAGGATGGGAAGTCGAGGTCGAGGCGATCGCGCCCGAGACAGCGGCACCGATCGGTTCGTGAGTGGTATGGACGAGACTGATCTGACACAGAAGAAGATCTGGCCCCTCCGGGTTCTCGACGAGGGACCGGCGGCGGAACACGTCGCTGCGTGGGAGATGATCGCGGCCGGACGCTACATGCCGCGCCGCACCCGGGGGAGCTTCCCCGGCCGGGAGCTTGGTTGAACGTTCGTCATTCCGCCCGGTTCGGGCGGGAGCAAGACCGAGTAGCGGCCGGCTTCAGCCGGCCGTGCGACGTCCGCCTGAAGGCGGACGCTACGAAGAAGGATTAGAGGCAGCGATGAGCCTGACCGTTGTGAAAGACGCGACGTGCACCTTCTGCGGCTGCGTCTGCGACGACATCGAACTGCACGCCGACGGCGATCGCATCGTCAAGGCCAAGAACGCCTGCAGCCTCGGGGAATCCTGGTTCAAGCACCACACGGCGGAACGCCTCTATCCCGACGCGCTCATCGACGGAAAGCCCGCTTCGCTCGACGACGCCATCGAAGCCGCCGCGGAACACTTGTATGCCGCCAACATGCCGTTGGTCTACGGACTGAGCAACGTCACGTGCGAGGCGCAGCGCGAAGCCGTCGCGCTCGGTGAGCTGATCGGAGGTGTGGTTGACAGCCACACTTCCCTTTGACACGGCCCCACTGAGATAGCCGCCCAGTTGGGTGGCAAGATTACGTGCACCCTGGGCGAGGTCAAGAATCGGGCGGACTTCATCATCTATTGGGGCGGCAACCCGGCAGAATGTCACCCGCGGCACTTCACCAAGTACACGCTGACCCAGAAGGGCAAGTTCGTGCCGGAGGGCCGCAAGGGCCGCACCATGGTCCTCGTGGACATTCGGGAAACGGCCAGCGCCAAGGCCGCCGACATTTTTCTGCAGATTCGGCCGGGCATGGACTTCGAAATCCTGACCATCCTGCGCGCGCTCGTCAAGAACCAGCGAGTGAACGCGGCGGCGGTCGCGGAGACCGGGCTCACGCTCGAGCAGCTCCAGGACCTGGTCGATCGAATGAAGCGCGCCAGGTTCGGCGTGATCTTCTTCGGCATGGGCCTCTCGATGACTCGCGGCAAGCACATGAACTCGGCGGGTGTGCTGTCGCTGGCGGCAGAGCTGAACGAATTCACGAAGTTCGTCTGCATGCCGATGCGAGGACATGGCAACGTGACCGGGTCGGACATGGTCCTGCGCTGGTCGACCGGCTATCCGTTCGGCGTCAGCCTGAGCAGGGGCTACCCGCGATTCAATCCAGGAGAGTTCTCGACCGTGGATCTGATCGTTCGCGGGGACAACGACGCCGCGCTCATCCTGGGCGCCGATCCGGGTGCGACAATGCCGCAACCAGGCATCGACCATCTGGCGCGCATCCCCACGATCGTGCTGGATCCCAAGGTGACGCACACGAGCCGCCTCGCGCGCGTGCACATCACGACCGCAGTCACGGGCGTGAGCGCGCCCGGGACCGCCTATCGCATGGACGAAATCCCCTTGCCGCTGCGGCCGATTCTCAACGTCGCCCTACCCCACCGACGAGGAAGTCGTCCGGCGTATCCGGCAGGCGGTGGCGGCCAAACCCGCCTGGGCTCCCGTAACGAACGTCACAACGGCGTTCTCCTGAGCAGGCGCACTGACAGGTGTAGTGCGGACCTTCACCGACGGCGAGAAGGCCTGCGGAAACCATCCCATCATGCTGCGGATAACCGGCGGAAGGGTTTACGACCCGGCGAACGGGGTCGACGGTGTCGTGCAGGACGTGTGCATCGCGGATGGCCGCATCGTGCGTCACGCGGAAGGCGGGCGCACGATCGATGCGACCGGCCTGATCGTGTTCCCCGGCGGCGTGGACATCCACACCCACGTCGCGGGCGCGGCGCTGAACTTTGCGCGAGGCCTCACGCCGGAAAACATGCGCCGGGGTCTTCCCTTCGTGCACACGAAGGACCTGCGGGCAGGGCTCGGAGGCGTCACGCCCACCACGTTCGCCACCGGTTATCTGTACGCCGGCATGGGCTGGACGACCGTGAACGAGGCCGCTGTTCCAATCCTCTCCGCGCGGCATACGCACGAAGAACTGCACGACACGCCCATCGTGGACAAGTCGTGCCTCGTGCTGATGGCCAACAACGAGATCGTGCTGGATCTTCTGGAGGCCGGTGAGATCGAGCGCGCCACGCATGTCGTCGGCTGGCTCATCTGGGCTGCCAAAGCCTACGGGGTCAAGGCGGTCAACCCCGGAGGAGTGGCCGCGTGGAAATGGGGCAAGGACGCCAAGGTGCTGTCGGGACCGATCGAAGGCTACAGCAGCCTGACGCCGGCGACGGTCATCGCCGGTCTCGCGAAAATCGTCGACGACCTCAAGTTGCCGCATCCGCTCCATCTGCACTGCAACAATCTCGGCACTCCAGGCAACGTCTCGACCACGCTCGAAACCCTGAAGATCCTCGAGGGACACCGGGCTCACCTCGCGCATCTGCAGTTCCACGCCTACGGCGGCGACGACTGGGGCACGATTCGATCGGAGGCGGCCGTACTGGCCGAATATTTCAACACGCACCCCAACCTCACCACCGATGCGGGGGCGATGTTGTTCGGCGAGACGGTGACCATCACGGCCGACGGCCCGCTCGAGCACCTGCTCCATCAGCTCAGCGGGCGCAAGTGGGGCAACGTGGACGTGGAGAACGAGACCGGCTGCGGCATCGTCCCGCACACCTACAAGCCGAGCAAGCTGGTGAATGCGGTCCAGTGGGCTGTCGGACTGGAGCTGCTGCTGCTCATCAACGACCCCTGGCGAGTGTTCCTGACGACCGATCACCCCAACGGCGCCTGCTTCTGGCGTTACCCGGAGATCATCCGCCTGCTGATGGATGCCGAGTTTCGCAAGGAGCAGATCAAGGCGCTGCCGCCGGAGACGCTGAACCGCACAGCCCTCGCCGACATCGATCGCCAGTACACGCTCTCGGAGATCGCCATCATCAGTTCCGCAGGCCCCGCGCGCGCGCTCGGCCTGTCGCAGAAAGGGCACCTCGGCGCGGGCGCGGATGCAGATGTGGCGCTGTACGCAGAACGCCCGGACAACGGCATCCTGTTCGAATACCCGCGCTACGTCATCAAGGGCGGCGACGTCGTGGTCGAAGAGGGACAGCTCCGCAACGTGAGCAACGGGCGGCAGTTCCTCGTGCACCCCGCGTTCGACGATCAGATCGAGGCGTACCTGCGGCCGTTGTTCCAGAAGGTGTACACGATGTCGTTCGACAACTATCCCGTGGAAATCGAACGCCTTCAAGAACCTGACATCAAGCCCTGCGCGTGATCTCGGACGAGCATGATTACCCTGACCGTCAAAGAACAGCCCAACGTTCCGCTTGAAGCGGAGATGCTCTCGCCAGACGTGATGGCGGCGCTGGCGAACGACGAGATCCGGGCCCTCCCGGTCTATCTGGGCAAGAGGCGGAAGCGCCTGGACGACTTTTTTTCGGTCGAGGGTGAAAAAAGCGACGAACTGGACATCCGCGGCGAGGTGGGAAAGGTCAAATGGATCGGCCGCGGCATGACTCGCGGCCGCATTACGGTCGCCAGCAGCGTCGGCATGCACCTGGGAGCCCACATGAAGGGCGGCTCCATCGACGTGTCCGGGAACGCCGCGGACTGGGCCGGCGCCGAGATGTCGGGGGGCGTTATCCGGATCCGCGGGAATGCCGGCGGACAGGTCGGGGCCGCCTACCGGGGAAGTCTTTCCGGGATGACCGACGGCACGATTATCATCGATGGCACGGCTGGCCTCGAAGTCGGCATGCGGATGAAACGCGGCATCATCGCCATCGGCGGGCTGGTCAGAGACTTCGCCGGCCTGCAGATGAAAGGCGGAACCATCGTGCTGCGCAGCGGCGCCGAACTTCGGACCGGCGCGTGGATGGTCCGGGGCACGATCATCTCCTTGAAGCCGATCAAGCTCCTGCCGACGTTCTCGTATGCGTCCACGTACAACCCGACGTTCATGCGCCTGTACGGACGGCACCTGGGCGCGCTCGGCGTCACGCTCCCCTACGAAGACGGTGACGGGGCCTACCAGCGCTATGCCGGCGACGCGTGCGTGCCGGGCAGAGGCGAGATTCTCGTCTGGAAGCCCGTGGCCTGACGCGACGGAGGTCGAAAGCCAGCCTCCGAGTCAATGTCACATCCTGTTGTTCTTTCTTCTCGCGCCGCTTGGCGCGGGCCTTCTTCTGGCAGGGGCAATTGTTCGCATCCGTTCAGAGCCTCGCCAGCGCGCGGGCTGGCTCCTTTCCAGAGGGGTGGAGGATATACGCCATTGCTGCGGCATACGTGACATTGGGGCTGGGTCTCTTCGCCGTCGTCAGGAAGGTTCCCCGCAAGCAGGCCGAGGCCTAAAAGTTTGCAGGTGCCTCCTGAGCTTGCCGTATGCGTTCACGTCGCGATCAGCGCGTCGTGGATGCCCTTCAGAATGTCCTCGTCAGTGGCGTGCGGCGAACGCAACACCGGCCGAAGCGGGAATGGAATCCTGTCCATGCGGTACGCCGTTCCCACTTCGCTGATTCCCGGCACCGCCGTCGTGAAGTGAACGCGCGCCGCGAGGCTGGCCGCCGTAATCCTGCGATCGATCACGATGTGCGGAATGCGGTCCAGGTGATCGAGCGCCGCCTGGGGCATCGTCGTCCACGGGTCGGCGGCCACGATGAGCGCGGCATCCGCTTCTTTGCGGACGAGCACGTCCACGGCCGTGAACTCCCCCGGATTGGAACGCGGGTAGCCGCGAGAGTAATCAAGGCCGAAGGGGTACCCCGCCAGCGAGTTCATCACGGCGTCGGCACCGGTCTCGTTGCCGTAGTCGCGCAAGGGCATGGCAGCGAACTTCGTAAAGGCATTCAATTCGGCGGTCAAAGACAGGAGAGCGGTGACGTTGGCGTGTTTTCCGCGCGTCATCGTCAGGCCGCTGCCGAAGAAGAACACGCCGAAACGGGCCTGCTTCATCCGCTCAGCCAGGCCCACAAGCTGTTCAAGCGTCAGGCCTGTCGCGGCGACAAGGCCGCGATCGACGGTTCGATTGTTGACCAGGGCTCGCAGCGTGGTCAGCACTTCGAGATCGGCGCCGGATCGGATTTGCAGAAACTCGTCGCTGGCCCTCGCGCTCGGCGTTTCACGGACGTCCACCAGCACCATCGTCCGATCCCTCCGACCCCGGGGCACGTACTTGCCCTTCGCTCTGAGGGCGAACTTGTTGAAGTGCCGCGGGTGGCTCTCAACCGGGTTGGCGCCCCAGTAGACGACGAAGTCGGCGCGGTTTTTCACTTCGCCGAGCGTGCACGTCAGCTTGCCGGCGAGCTGGCCGGCGATCTTCCCCGGGCCTGTACGTCAGCGACGTATGGCTGTCGATCACGGCGCCGATCCGCTCGGCCAGCATCATCGCCGCCCGCTGCGATTCACACGTCGAGTTGCCCAGGCCATAGACCAGCGGCATGTCCGCGTCGTCCAGGATTTCCGCCGCGGCCTCGAGGGCCGAATCGACCGTGGCGGGCCGGCCGTCGATGAGCGCTGCCGGCAGCGCAGGCTGATTCGGGTGGTTGAAGAACCACGCGCGGCCAAGCACGCAGGCACGCTTGGCCTTGAGCACGCGCTCATGGCTCGCATGCAGTTCGATGTCGTCACACAGGCACCCGCAATACGTGCAGGTGGCGTTCTTCACGACGACGAGTTCCATTCGCGGCTCCGGCGTTGTTGGCGTTCGAGGTTGCGCGACGTCGCGCCCACGTACCATCTTGCCACGCCGTTGAGACGAGTGTGTCGTGCTACGCTACGGTGGCGACGGGGCGAAGGGGGCACGCGTGAGCGGCGAGAACAGCATGGTCCGGCGCGGTGTGAGAATCGTCGATACGTTCGCCGAGGCATTCGACATGCGCGCGGCGCGCGTCTTGATCACGGCCCGCTCGACCGCGTGGGCGCGAACCGCCGCTCAGGCCATGACCGGCTTCGCGACCTCGGTGATCGGCTGCAAGGTCGAGGCCGGCATCGAGGCAGAACTCCGCCCGGATGAGACCCTGGACGGCCGGCCGGGCGTGAGCGTGCTCGTCTTCGGTTTCGACGCCGACGGGCTTGGCGGCCGGCTCGTCGACAGAGTGGGCCAGACGGTCCTCACCTGCCCGACCACGGCCTGCTTCGACGGCCTGCCCGAGGCCGCCGAGCGAGTCAAGGTCGGCGGGTCGCTGCGCCATTTCGGCGACCAATTCCAGTCGAGCAAGTTCCTCGACGGTCGCCGCTACTGGCGGATCCCGGTCATGGAAGGCGAGTTCCTGGTGCAGGAGGCCTTTGGCATCCAGAAGGCGATCGGCGGCGGCAACTTCCTGATCCTGGCGGCAGACGAAGACACGGCGCTCGCGGCGGCGGAATCGGCGGTCGATGCCATGCGGAAGGTCCGCGGTGTCATTCTCCCGTTCCCTGGCGGGATCGTGCGCGCCGGCAGCAAGGTGGGCGCGAAGACCTCGAAGAAGATGATCGCGTCCACCAACGACGCGTACTGTCCGACGCTGCGCGGACGAACCGGCGTGACGAGCGAACTGCCGGAAGGCGTGAATTCCGTGCTGGAGATCGTGGTGGACGGCCTGGACCGTCCCGCTATCGAGAGCGCCCTGCGCGCCGGCATCGACGCCGCCTGCCGTCCCGGGGTCGTCGAGATCTCGGCGGGAAATTACGGCGGCAAGCTCGGGAAGCACCACTTCCCGCTCCACGCGCTCATGGCTGAACCGTCCGCGCAGGGCTGAGCGCTGCGGTCGCCGCAGGCGCGACGCGGGGAGAATGGGCCGTGACGAACCGCAGCGTCTTCATCGAGGACACCTTCGCCGAGGGCTTCACCATGCGCGCGGCGCGGATCGTCGTGACTGCGAAAAGCGAGCGGTGGGCGCGCGAAGCCGCGCTCAAGTTCACCGGGTTTGCGACGTCCGTCACCGTGTGCAAGTGCGAAGCGGCGATCGAACGGATGCTGCCGCCCGAAGAGACGCCTGATGCCCGCCCCGGCGCGAGCATCCTGATCTTCTCGACCGACACCGACGGCCTCGGAAAACGTCTCATCGAGCGCATCGGCCAGACGGTGCTCACCTGCCCGACGGCCAACTGCTTCGACGGGCTGCCGGACTCGCCCGACCGCGTGCCGGCCGGCCGTGCGCTGCGGGTGTTCGGCGACAAGTTCCAGATCAGCAAGGTCGTCGGCGGCCAGCGTTACTGGCGCGTGCCGGTGATGGAAGGCGAATGCCTGCTGCAGGAGAGCTTCGGCATCGAGAAGGACGGCATCGGCGGCGGCAACTTCCTGATCCTCGCGGAGGATGCCGACAGCGCACTCGGCGCCGCCGAAGCCGCCGTGGCCGCGATCGACGGCATGCCCGGTGTCATCCTGCCGTTTCCGGGAGGCATCGTGCGGAGCGGCAGCAAGGTCGGCTCGCGCGGCTACACGTCGCTCGTCGCGTCCACCAACGACGCCTACTGCCCGACGCTGCGGCTGACGACGGCGTCGGCGTTGCCGGAGGGCGTGAACTCCGTCCTGGAGATCGTGCTCGACGGGCTGAGCACCGACGCGATCGCCCAGGCGATGCGGATCGGCATCGACGCGGCGTGCCGTCCCGGCGTTCGCGCGATCACCGCCGGCAATCACGGCGGCAACCTGGGCCCGCACCACTTCCACCTGCGCCGGATCATGGCCGGGGACGGCGCCGCATGAGCGCGGTCGTGGCGCTCGAACTGCGCGCGCCGGTCGATGGCGTGGTCGAAACGGACGGCGTCACCGCGGATCGCCTCTGCGGCGCTCGGCGTACGCGAGATCGCCGCGCTTCCCGCGTGGGCCGGCACGCGACAGGGCGCGCTCGGCGATTTCTTCAAGGTCCGCGGCGAGCGTTCCGCCCGCGTGTGCGTCCTGGGTTCGGTGGCGAACGTGAACGGCCTCGGCGCCGGCATGACCGGAGGCGAACTGATCATCGACGGCGACGCCGGCGACCGCGTCGGCGCCGGCATGACCGGCGGCCTGGTGGACGTGCGCGGCAACGTGCGGAGACGATGCCGGCGCGGCGATGGGCGGCGGCGTGCTTCGGGTTTCGGGAAACGCAGGCGACCGGCTGGGCGCCGCCGGCGCCCAGCGCCTCCCGCGGGATGACCGGCGGCGAGATCGTGGTCAGCGGATCGGCCGGCAGCGACGCCGCCGCGCGGACACGCCGCGGCCTGGTCGTCGTCGGTCGGCGATGCCGGGAGCCTCGCCGCGCGGGCGATGATCGCCGGCACCCTCGTGGTGCTCGGGCGCACGGGCGCCGAGCCCGGCCGATCGAGCAAGCGCGGCACCATCATCGCCGTCGGCGGGATCGACGTCCCGGTCACGTACTGGCACGCCTGCACGTTCCAGCCGCCGCACGTGCGGCTGACGATGACCTACCTGC
>CAVQJU010000007.1:0-437659 GCA_963712905.1 uncultured Acidobacteriota bacterium
CGCGGGCAATCGCGCCGGCGCCGCCGGCCAGACAGACAAACACGACGATCGCGCGAGCCAGCATGTGACCTCTCTTAAGTCTTAAGCGGCCCGCGCCGCCGCCCTGGGCTTGACGCGGGGTCGCGGGGCAACGAGGCGAATGGCGCGCTCGACGATGATCATCATCGCAAACGCCGCGACGAAGACCATCCAGCCCGAGAACTCGTGGAAGAAGCCCTCCGCGGCCGCCGGCCCCATGTAATCCGCCGCGATCCCCGTTCCAGCCACACGCGCCCCATTCGCGACGATCGCGACCGGAACCGACGAGAGCGCGATGAGGCTTCTCACCCACCCCCGGGAATCCGCGAAATACCCGAACACGATGCCGAGCGTCAGCAGCGAGATCAGCGAACGGATGCCGCTGCACGCCTCGGCAACCTCGAGCGTCGTGTTGGCCAGGATCAGGACGTTGCCTTCGCGCAGGACCGGAATATCGACCGCGCCGATAGCCCCCTCGCCAAATCTCGACGCCAGCAGCTGCAGCGGGCAGTGCGATCTGATTGAAGAGGATCGCCGGCAGCGGAATCATCAGGATCAGAAACGCCAGCGGAAACGCGAGGACGCGCAGCCGGGCCCAGCCGAAAAAGAAGAGGACGATGCCCACCGTGGTTCCGAGGAGCGAGATACGCGTCAGGAACAGCTCGGATCCGAGCACACCGCCGACCAGCACGAGGACGCTGCCGACGAGGACGATCAGGCCCGCAACCGTCGGCCGCTGCGCCGCCTCGAAAAAGCGATGACGTCGCTCCCAGGCGAGGTACGCGGCAATGGGGATGATGAAGAAGCCGTGCGAGTAGTTGTCGTCAGTCCACCAGTCCGAGGCAAGCTTCGCCAGCACGTGCCGGTACAGAAGCAGGAAACCGGCCGCGACGAGCAACGCCGCGCCGATTCTTCTCGAGTCGATGGTCATACGGGAGGTCGCACCCGATCCAAACGGCCATTCCAGAGCAAATCATCGTCCGCAAGGGCCAGACGTAGGCTCATCGACCGTAAATGTCTACCTGGGTTATCGATAGCGGAACGTCGGAACCCCAGGACGCGCGACGCTGCGACAAGGAAGTCCGCGTTTTCGAGAACTTCGTCCCCGGCGATCCCGGACTTCCCTACGGCCGACCGCCCAGATGCTGCCGCAATTCCTTGACCTCCGGCCGATCGGCGACCGATGCGTTGAGCCTCAGCGCGTTCTGCAGCATCAGCGTCGCCCGCGCGCGGTCGTTTGTCTCAAAAAAGATGACCGCCGCGTGCCAGAAGAGCTCCGGGTCCTCAGGTGGAGAGCCGCTGATCGCGGCTGCCATCGTCCGCGCCGCGTCGGCGTGACGGCCGAGCAGGTGCTGAATCCAGGCGACCGTGTCGAGGACGGTCGAGACGTTCACGTTCACGTGGCGCGTCGCGGCGCGCTCGACGAGGCGCAGCACGTCCTCGAAGGTCTGGACGTTCCCGTGGATCGCCGCGGCGCGCTCGGCGAGCGGCAGCGCTTCCTCCGCCGCGTCTTTGTGAAACGCCAGAAGGTAGGCGAGGTTGTTCAGGGCGATCTGCTGATTCTGGGTGTACGCGAGGACCGCGCGGTACTGAACGATGGCGTCGTCGTAGCGCCTAGCCTGTTCTTCGAGAGCCGCGAGCTGCAATCGCGCAACCGTGAACTGGGGCTCGGCCGCGATCGCGGCCCCAAGAGCCTCTTTTGCGGCGGCCAGGTCGCCGCGCTCCTCACGGACCGTTGCCTTCGCCCACGCGACGCGAGCCTCCGGCTTGGGGCCTTGCAGCAGCGCCAGAAATCGTTTTGAGAACAGTTCCGGCATTTCTGTGGCGGCGTCGAACCCCGAATCGATCTCACGTTCCGTCAGGGCATGGACTCGAAACGGGGCACACAGCGGATCGCCCAGCACGATCGTCTGCCAGCTCAGATGCGGCATGGCGGCGTAAAACGCTTCCGCGAGGTTCAGGCCTTTGAGATACGCCGGAAACAGGATGTCGGGGCGGATCGCGGCGTCGAGGTACGGCTCCGCCACGTGACCTGCAGTGCCCGTCACTCCGTCGTGCACGAAATCAGCGGTCAGGGACTGGCGCGAACCGCCGAACGGACCGGCCGTGCTGTTGTTGTCGCCCGGCATCCATTCGGGCGGCGGTTCCTTGAACGTCCGGGCGTCCGAGCTGACGAACATGGCCGCGAGCGCACCAGGGACGAATCCCAACTGAAAATGGCGGATCCGGATCGCCGGATCGTTCGACCCCCACGAGTAGTAGCCGAGCACGGAGGATTGCTCGGTGATGACCTTGCTCGACTCGTCGAGCCACACCCGATCGCCGAAACCGTCACCCGTGAGCCGGTCGGCCGCCTGATGAAGCCAGGTGTTGCCGTTTTCGCTCCACGACGCCCGCTCGTCGAGGATGACGCGGCCATCCCGCGCCGGCGCCGCGCCGCGGTCGATCAGGCCGATGACGTCTTCGAGGGTGTAGCCATCCAGACGCGTCACCAGGTAGATGTCGTACTTCTCATGCGTGAACGGCGTGACGGTCGAGACCGGCGCGGTGCCGGCGAAATACGGGTTGGGGACGAACCCGACGATCGCCGCCAGCTGTCCGACCCGACGCCGGTACAGGAGCGTGAGCTCGGAATCGACGCTGGAGACCGTGCCCGATCGGCCTCCCGTGCCCGCGATGCGAATCGGCACCCCCTTGGTGAGGACGATGTAGAGGATGCGATCCTGGGCAACCTGGCGGGTGATGCACCGCCAGATCGGCGATTCGATCTGCAACCCGTAGGTCTGCCGTTCGATCGTTTCGTCCACGGTGGTGGAGAGGTGGCAGATGTTGCTGGCGGGTACGCCGCGCCGCCCGGCGTAGAGTTTCGCGATCGTCTCGCCCGTCGCACTCGCGTCGTTGACCACCACCAGGACGTTCGCGCCGCTCTGCGCCTCGGCCCGCATGGTTCCCAGCGTCAGGAACGACGCGATGACACACACGACCACGGGGCGGCAGCGAAGGCTCACGATGCGCTTTGGTATCGTGGTGCCTGATTCAATGACACCTCCAACATTTCGGCCGAGCGATAGCTGCGGAAGGGCAAGTTGCTCTTGTGCTGGAAGAGGAACGCCTGAAATCGCTTGTAGTCGCGGTCCGGGAGATTGAAGAGGCGCAGCACCGCCCGATAGTTGCCGTGTGTCCGCTGAAGGGCCATGTGAATCAGCTTCTGCAAATCGGCTCGCGTA
Organism: uncultured Acidobacteriota bacterium; assembly: GCA_963712905.1. Classification (GTDB taxonomy): domain Bacteria; phylum Acidobacteriota; class Vicinamibacteria; order Vicinamibacterales; family CAVVIG01; genus CAVQJU01. The sequence goes on from CAVQJU010000007.1 coordinate 3,246, forward strand.
ATGTCATGGGACTTGTACATGGCGGCCACGGACCAGAAGTTGTCGCCGTCGACCATCCTCTGCCACAGAGCGTCGGCCATCGAGGAACACTGGCATGGGATCTCGTCCAACCCCGCCGGCACGCGCAGTGCCGGCCCGACCGCGAAGGGTGCATCCGGACCTGCGGACTTGCGCAACCCATCGAGAAGTTCGGCGGGAAGATCATCAAACAGGATGGGCGCGCCCATGTCGCGCACGACGAGACGCTCTGTGAGGTTCTTCAGCTCGCGGACGTTGCCGGGCCACGGATAGGCTCGGAGCGCCGCCTCCGCCTCCGGTGACAACACGGGGCACGGCAGCCGGTGTGCCTCGCTGGCCTGTTCGAGAAAATGCCGCAGCAGAAGGGGAATGTCGCCGGAGTGTTCACGGACGGGCGGAATGCGAAGCTGAATGACATTCAAGCGGTAATAGAGGTCCTCGCGGAACTTGCCCTCGACGATCTGGGCGCGCAAGTCCCGGTTGGTGGCCGTGATCAAACGGACGTTCGCGCGTGCGCTCGGCCGATCAGCGCCAACCGGCTGCACGTCTCCCGTTTCGCTGAACCGCAGCAGCACCGCCTGCATCCGAAGGCTCATCTCGCCGAGTTCGTCCAGAAACAGCGTGCCACCCTCGGCCTGGTGAACCAATCCGGGCTTGTCACGGTAGGCGCCGGTGAAGCTGCCGCGTACGTGGCCAAAGAGCTCGGATTCCAGCAGCGTTTCCGGGATGCCGCTGCAATTGAGCGCCACGAACGGGCGACCTTGCCTCGGGCCGTGCCGGTGGATCAGGTTCGCGACCACCTCCTTGCCCACGCCCGTCTCTCCAAGAATCAAGACCTTTGCATGAGTTCGTGCCGCCTCGCGAATCTCCCTTCGGATCGCGACGATGGCCGGGCTTTCGCCGAGGAAGGAGACATCTTCACCTTGTTTCGTTGACATCATGGGGTTTGTCGACAGCATCGGAGTCCTCTAGCAAAGTCCGCTTGATTAGGCAGACTATTACAGGGCGATTCCGGTGCGCTGTACCATTTCGGACACCTTCCCAGATTTTCCGGGCCCTCGAGCATGAACGTCGCAACGCCGGGATCTCGGCGAGCGTCGCAGGCGCCCGTTGTATCGACGTTGTGTACGTCTTGTAACACCGCGCATCACGGTTCGGTGATCCGGTTGCAGATCGCGTATCGCACGAGCTCACTCATCGAATGGAGATCGAGTGTGGCCATACGGGAGTCGGCTTTCGTCAGGATTACGCCTCAGCTTGCGCGCGTAGAAGAGGCCCAGCGGCTTGGGCAATACAGTAGATGCTGTATGTCTCGCGACTGGCCGGGGCGGCCGGAGGTCGCTAACTGGAGATAGGCGAGTGGGCGGTCCGTCCTGTAGCCGCCGCGATCGTCGCCGTCAGTTCGATGGGATCGAACGGCTTCGAGACGTGCGCCTGGAAGCCCGACGCAATGACGCGACTCCGATCCTCGGCGGCGCCAGCACTTGCGCCCATCCGAGCACCGCATTGAGGGGCGTGCGCAGCTCGTGCGATACCACGGCGATGAATTCATCCTTCAGATGATTGGTCCGGTCCGCTTCTTCGGCGAGGCTCTGCGACCGGAGGTTTGCCACGACGAGCTGTTCGTTGGCTTCCCGAAGTTGACACATGAGGGCATCGAGCTCCGAGCGGGCTTGCGCGACCGCTTCACGCGTGCGAACCGACTCCTCCCGCAGGCTGGGCGCATCGTCCCGCGCGTGCCAGGTGTTCTGACGCCCCAACAAGGCCGTCTCCCTCGAGCGCAGCGTCTGCAAGTCGCGAAGCAGCACGAAATCTGAACCATTCCTGGTGACCCACGCACGCACACCGCGCCACTCGGCGAACCTCATCGCGTGCCTCGCCGCCTCTTCTTGCGTGCGGAGCAGGCACTGGTCGGGGCCGGGGACCGTGTGCAGGACATACGCGCGCCTCCCTTCCCGCGTCTGCTGGCCGATCACGACGTCTCCGTCCTCGGGCTTCGCTTGTGCCGGCATGCCGTCAGAGCTGTGACGCGCGTCAGCGTCCTTCGGCTGGCCGCCCACAGAAGGAAGCGGCGCTGGTTCCTCGAAGGCAGGGATCGGTTTCACGATTCGGGAAGTTGGAGCGATGGCCGATGCAGACATGCCGTGCTCCATGAGGTTCGCTGGGAACGAGGCCGGTGATGCCTAGAAGTCGAGTGTAGTGAGCCTCAGCCGTGGGGGCAATACGGTGGATTCTGTATTGATATCGTCGCGGACGTCTTGTTACACCGCGTTTTACGGCTCGATGATGCGATTCCGAATCGCGTACCGCACGAGCTCGCTCATCGAGTGGAGATGCAGTGTGGCCATGATGTTCGAGCGGTGCGTCTCGGCAGTTTTCGTGGTCATCCCGAGAGTCGCGGCAATTTCCTTGTTCGACCGTCCTTCGGCGAGGAGCTGCAGGACCTCACGCTGGCGCGGCGTCAGGCGACCGGACTCGCGTCCGGACGCGGCCTTCACATGCGGCCCCATCTGCCGAGCCGCCCGTGCGTGCACGCGCTCGGTGAAGAACTCGCGATGATCGAGCAGGGCGCGGATCGCCTCGACCAGCGTTCGTCCCGCCTCGGCTTTCAGGACATACCCGTGCGCGCCGGCGTCCCGCACTTCATCGGCGACCTGTTCGGATTCGTGCACGGTCAGGATGAGGATCCTGGCCGATGTCGCGCGCCGGATCTGGCGTGTCGCTTCCAGGCCGTTCAACTCCGGCATGCTGATGTCGAGAACGACGAGGTCAGGCTGCAGGTCGACGGCCATCGCGACCGCATCGCGGCCCGTGCTCGCTTCCCCGCACACCGCCCACTCCGGCTGTCCTTCGAGCACCGTTCGCACACCCTGGCGCACGACTTCGTGGTCGTCGGCGATGAGGATGCGTACGGACGTCATGCGCCCGCGACCAATGGCACGGCAACGTGAACGGTCGTTCCCGCCTCCGTGAATTCGATGTCGAATGTCCCGCCCAGCTGACGGATCCGTTCCCGCATCCCCTGGATGCCCACGCCCAGGACTTCCGGGACGCGTGTGCCAGGCCGCAGCGTCGGGTGGTCGCGAAGCCCGCGTCCCTGATCCTGGATCTCGAGCACGACGGCGCTGGCGGTACTCGCGAGACGAATCGATGCGTTCGGTGTTGACGCGTGGCGATGGATGTTGGTGAGACCCTCCTGGACGACCCGGAAGAGCGCCGTCTCGATCGGCCCCGGCAATCGGCCAACCTCGTGGACCTCGAGGTCCACACAGATCCCGCTGCGTTCCATGAACCCCGCGACATACCAGCGCACGGCCGCGAGCAGGCCGGCCTCGTCGAGCAACGGTGGGTGCAGCAGGTACGCCAGCGTGCGCACCTCGCGAGAACACTGATCGGCCAGGGCCCGACTCTGCGCCAGCGCCCGGCGCGACCTGACGTCGAGGACGTCCTCGGCGGCTTCGACCACATCGAGGTTCATGGTCAGTGCGGCGAGGCGCTGCGCGGTCGAGTCGTGCAGGTCGATCGCGAAACGCTTCCGTTCTTCATCCTGCAGCTGGAGCAGCCGGCTGGACAGGCGTTGATATTCCCCTTCGCGCCGTCGGGCTTCCGCGGCCATGGCGTGGGCCTTGTTGGCGGCGGCGGTCAGCCGCTGCTGCGCATCGTGAAGCTCGCGCATGAGGCGTTCGAAATCCGCCCTGGCCTGTGCAGCTCCCACCTGGGCCTCGTCTGAAAGGCTCTGCGCGCGGAGGGCCGCGACAATCAGCCGTTCGTTCGCCTCCCGCATCTGGCTCATGAGTCGCTCGGCCTCCGCGGCGGTCGAGAGGGACGTCTCCAGCGTGGGCTCAGGCCCCCGGTTCTGGACGCTCGCCTCCATCGCCGCCGCGGTGCGTGCGACACGTTGACGGCGTGGTCGTGTGGCACGTCGGCGGGCCACAGCCTTTCTCGAGGCGTTCGGTGAGGCGCCGTCCGTCCGCCGCGCCCGCGAAGACTTCACGCGCTCATGACCTCGGCCGGCGGGCGACTGGACGGCGACGCGCCTCCCGGCGCTTCGTTGAGACTTCGTGAGGATTTCCGGCGAGCAGTCCCTGATAGCCGCCGACGCGATCACCGACGACGATGCCGTCGGCCGTGATCTCGAACCGTCGCACGTCTTTGCTATGGGCGCTCGCACGAACCTTGGCCACGGCCATGACACGCTGCAGCTGGCCGTCGATCTCGAGATACCGCTGGAGAATGATCGCGTCGGTCAGAAATGCCGTGCCGTGCGGGCTGAACCGCAGATCGGTGTAGCGGTCCTCCAGTTCCGCCGTCATCATCACCGTGAGGCCCATCCCGGTCAGGTTGGCGATCAGCCGGTACAACGACTCGCGGAAGTCCTCTCGGAACGTGGGAGCGAGGGCGAGCTCGAACCCCGATAGTGAATCGATGACGACGCGCCGGGCGTTCATCCGGTGAATCGCGTCGGTCAACTCGTGCAGCATTTCGTCGATCGAGAGGTCCAGCGGGCGAGTGTGGACGACGGTGACGAGCCCGTCGCGGACGGCCGGGTCGACCGCGAGAGCGCGCGTCTGCGCGTGTTCGCTCGGGCGCTTTTCGAAGATCGCCATGACGCCCGGTTCGCCGCGACGGGCGCCCTCCTGGATGAACTCGGTGGCGAGGATGGTCTTGCCCGATCCCGAGGGGCCGGCGACGAGCACGGAGTAGCCGGACGGAATGCCCCCGCCCATCATCTCGTCGAGAACCGCCACGCCGACCGACAGCCGGGGCGTCTTCTGGCGCGGGCCGCCGGCTGTGGGCGTGTCTGACGGCCCGACGATCAATCGCGGAAACACCTGCAGGCCCCGCTCCGTGATGCGAAAGGTGTGCAGGCCCGGAATGGGCGCCTGGCCGCGCATCTTCATCACCTGCATCTTGCGCACCATGGAATTCCGGTCGAGGCTTTGGTACAGCCACACGAGGCCGTCCGCCACGGTGAAGACAGGGTGGTCTTCGGTTTCGGTCAGCTGAAACTCGCCCACGAGAAACGTCGTCGCCTGCCACCCGGTCAGCCGCATCCCGAGCTGCTGGACGAAGTGCTGCGCGTCGAGGTGCCCGCCTGTCGGTTGCGTCGCCTGAATGACCGATCGAAACGAGTCGACGACAACGATGCCGGGCGATGCGGCCTCGACCTCCCTGACGATGCGCCTCAACACCTCGTTGAGCCCACCGTCCATCGCTTCGGTGGCCAGGTTGATAAACCGGACCGACTCGTTCACCTTCACGACATCGAAGAACTCGAACTGCTGCTGGTAGCGCAGCATCTTGAGCGGGGGTTCGCCGAGCACCGTGAAGAACAGTGCCGGCCGATCCGGACGCGCCAACGCGAACATGATCTGCTGGGTCAGCGTGGTTTTGCCCGATCCGGGTGCACCCGCGATGACGTTGAAGGAGAACTCGGGCACGCCACCGCCCAGCACGGCGTCGAATCCGGGTACACCGGTCGCCAGGCGACGGATCTGAACCTTCTCAGTCATCTGGGGGATCTCCTGGGGACTCCGCTGCCGGAAAGTCGTCGGGCCACGCTTCGCGCAAGAGGCGGGTCGTCAGGCTTTCGCCGATGAACGAGGCCAGCAACTTGCTCACGGTGGTGAACAACGCAACCGCCGCGTCGGCGGCCATGGCCGATTCCTGGTGTTCGAGGGACACTTGGGCGCGTGCGAAGGGTCCTGGACCCTGTTCGCTCGAGCGACGCGCTGTGAGCCCGGAGAACCGGGATTCTGTCAGGTGGAGGCTGCGATCGCAGATCGCGGCGGCGCCCCCGTCGCCGATAACGGGGGCCAACCGCTGTGTGAGGTGGTCACCGAGCTTGCGGACGGCTGCGGCAATAGCCGGTGCGCCGGCTCCCGTTCCGGCCTCCCGGACCAGCAGTTGCCGGAACGCACGCTCCCGGTTGTTCCGAGTTGTCATGAAGTCTCAGCGAGTCGAGAAACGATTCTACACGCGTTCATTCGCCGAACCTGCGATAGAACCACGTCTTTACCAACTGGGTCAGCACGACGTAACAGGGCAGCATGATCGCCAGCAACACCCAGTACAGCGTTGGCAGCGGGACGAACCCCAGCGTGGCAGCCAGCGGTGAAACCGTCAGCCAGGCGCCCACCGCCACGATGATGAAGGACGAGGCAATCAGCGGCCAACTCGCGCGGCTCTGCACGAACGGGATCCGGTGAGTGCGAATCACGTGAATGATGAGTGTCTGCGTAAACAGCGACTCCACGAACCAGCCGGTGTGGAACAGCGCCGGATTGTGCCAGGCGTCGAACACGGTCAGCATGACGAAGAATGTCAGGTAGTCGAAGATCGAGCTGATCGGGCCGATGAACAGGATGAAGCGCTGGATTTCCCCGATCGTCCACGCGCGGGGCCTGGTCAGCCAGTCCGCGTCCACGTCGTCGGTGGGAATGGTCGTCTGCGAGAAGTCGTAGAGCAGATTGTTGGTCAGTACCTGGATCGGCAGCATGGGCAGGAAGGGGAGGAAGATGCTGGCGCCCACGACGCTGAACATGTTCCCGAAGTTGGAACTGGCCGCCATCTTGACGTACTTGATGATGTTGCCGAAGACGCGCCGGCCTTCCAGCACGCCCTGTTCCAGGATCAGCAGACTGTTTTCCAGGAGGATGATGTCGGATGACTCCTTGGCGATATCTACCGCGCTGTCCACCGAGATGCCCACATCGGCGGCCTTGAGTGCCGGCGCGTCGTTGATGCCGTCCCCCATGAAGCCGACCACGTGCCCTTTGCTCTGAAGCGCCTTGATGATGCGCTGCTTGTGAGCCGGGGCCAGCCTGGCGAAGACAGTCACGGCGCTGACCGAATCCGCGAGCGCCGCCTCGTTCATGCTTTCGAGTTGCGAGCCCACGAGGATGGGTTCAACCGGCAGGCCCACTTCCTTGCAGATGTGCACCGTGATGATCTCGTTGTCCCCGGTGAGGATCTTGATGCCCACGTTCAGGCCGTGCAGCCGCTTCAAGGCCTCCGCGGCGGTCGCCTTGGGGGGATCGAGGAACGCGAGAAAGCCCAGCAGGATGAGATCGCATTCATCCTTGACCGCGTAAACGGGTTCATCGGACGAGCCCGGCATCTCCTTGTAGGCGAGCGCGATCACCCGGAAGCCCTGAGCGTTCAGATCGTTCACGATCTGCCGGCGGTGGGCGTCATGTTCGGGCTCGACGTCGAGGATCTCCCCGTTGATGGTCACGCGGGTGCAGAGGCCCATGACTTCGTCGACGGCGCCTTTGCAGATCAGCGTGTTCAACCCGGTTTCGTCTTCCACCACCACCGACATCCGCCGCCGCACGAAGTCGAAGGGGATTTCGTCGACCTTGCGGTACTTCTCCTTCGCCTTCAGGCCCTCTTCCAGATCCTCGTGGGCGAGGATGGCGTCGTCGAGGAGGTTCTTCAGGCCGGTATGGTGATAGCTGTTCAAGTAGCCGTAGTGCAGCACCTGCTCGCTGGGCGCCCCGTGCACGTCCAGGTGCTTTTCGAGCACGATCTTGCCCTCGGTGAGGGTGCCGGTCTTGTCCGTGCAGAGCACGTCCATGGCCCCGAAGTTCTGGATGGAGTTCAGGCGTTTGACGATCACCTTCTTGCGCGCCATCGCGAGGGCGCCCTTCGACAGGTTGACCGTCACGATCATGGGCAGCATCTCCGGCGTCAGTCCAACGGCCACCGCCATCGCAAACAGAAAAGCTTCCAGCCAGTCGTGTTTGCTCACGCCGTTGATCAGGAACACCGCCGGCACCATCACGGCGATGAAACGAAGCATGAGCCAGGTGAACTTGTTGACGCCCTTGTCGAAGCTGGTCAGCTGGCGCTGTCCGACGATGCTGGACGCGAGCGAGCCCAGGTAGCTGCGGTCTCCCGTCTGCATCACGACCGCGGTCGCGGCGCCGCTTTCCACGTTGGAGCCCAGAAAGCAGAGGTTGGGCAGATCGAGCGGGTTCTCGACATCCGCCGGCACTGGACCGGCTTTGCGTTCAACCGGCAAGGCTTCGCCGGTGAGCGCCGCCTGGTTGAGGAACAGATCCTTGGCGACGAGCACGCGCACGTCGGCCGGCACCATGTCGCCGGCGGCCAGCCGGATGATGTCGCCAGGTACCAACAGTCCGAGCGGAATCTCCGACTCCACCCCGCCACGCACCACGGTCGCCTTGTTGCTCACCATGGCCTTGAGCCGGGCGGCCGCATTGTCGGCGCGGAGTTCCTGGTAGAAGCGCAGCACCACGCCCAGCACGACCATCACGAAGATGACGACTGTCGCCCGAAGGTCACCGGTCAGATATGACAGCGTGCCGAGGCCGGCGAGCAGGATGACCAGGGGATTCCTGACGTTGTCCAGCAGGCGCCGGAAAGGGGACTGGCGCCCTTCGCGGGCGATCTCATTCGGCCCGTGCTGTTTCAGGCGGGCGTCGGCTTCGGGCTGACTCAGGCCTTCCACGCGCGATGCCAACGTCTGCAGCAGGGTTGCGGTATCGACACGCGCGTTCGCCAGCAATTGAGCGGATTCGCTGGGCCCCTTCGCGCCAAGGGGAAGGCCCGCGAGTGGAGGTGTATCCCGGACGGCCACGCCTACTTCTGTTTCTCGACGACAACCCGCCCTTCAGCATTGAGGCGGACGCGGTACTTGCTGCCGTCCTTGCACGATGCCGCGTAGTCACTCTCGGCCTGGACCTTGACGGCGACGACCTGTCCGCACGGCAGGCCGTGAAGCGCGATCACCGCCGTCAAATCTCTCTTGAGCGCCTCGTCATCGCCCGCAGACGACGGCACGGCGAAGAGTGCCGCCGCGACCAGCGATTTGGCCAGTGCCACTGTGAGTCTGTTCATGATGCGCCCCGTATCAGCCTTGAATGGTTGCGAACGTCTTCGGGTCCGCGAGCAGTCTCCAGATCGCCTCCCGCGAGGAGACGATGGCGGACGCGAGCTGCCGGTCCTCGTCCTGCAGCAGCGACAGCACTTTCATGATCAGCAGGTCGAAAGACCGTCGCAGATCCGTCAGCGTGAGCTTCGCCTTGCCCTCGTAGTGATCGCGGAACTGGTCCAGCAGATCGTCGATCTGATTCTTGAGCGTGATCTTTGTCAAGAAGCCGATAGCCTCGGTTTCCTTGAGCCGCGTCTCCAGCTCGTTCAGGCCCAGCGCCGGGGGCGTGGGGGCCTTCGCAACGGGCGGGAGGGATGCCGTGGCAGGTGCAGACGGCCTCGCCAGTGCCGGTTTGGCGGGCGGCTGCGGCGTGCGAGATTGCGTCGCGACGGTCGGGGGCTTCGAGACCGGCGTTTCTGGCTTGCCAGTAGCGCAGCCCGCAGTGACGACTGACAGCAACACCAGAAGAGCGGCGGGGGTGGCGCGCAACGGTGGGTCGTCCATCTGAACGGGCTACCCGATCATGGAATGACCGCGGTGCTAACTCGTCCTGGGTACCATGAACAGGATTCCACCAATCACGATGGCTCCCACGCCGACCCAGATCGGGACGTTGACCGTTTCGTTGTCTTTCACCGACAGCTCCAGCGAACCGAGCTTGGCCGAATGGGTTTCCTTCGTGTAGCTGAAACCGCCGTACACGAGGCCCAGAACGCCGGCCACGATCAGCGCGATCGCGGCCATTTTGATCGCAGTCATGTCATCACCTCCAGGCGGCCTCCGCGCTTCATACCTGCTCCCTCCAAGGAGGACGGCAAATGTCGTACCACCGGGGTGTCGTGCGTACGGCCGCGTCCCTCAGGCGTCGGAGACGGATCAGCGCGAATTAGTCCGGGTGTTCCGGGGAATAGTCCGCTGATCTCAGCTCATTCGATCGCTCGCCATGAAGCATGTCCTGGCGCGGGCGACAATCTCTCCGTCGGTAGGGTGATCTGCGGATTCGACGCCGACCACCTTCGCTTCCAGCCGGCGGTCGTGCTCGCTCAGGTACCTGAAGAACTCGAGTTTGGCCGACGAGGGCCCGACGATGAGGAGCGCATCGACGCCGTCGAGTGCGCGCGCGACCTCGCGTAAGAATCGGTGCGCATCATCCGGGTGCTCTTTCGCCTCGCCCCGTTCTTTCGGATGCCGGTGAAGTTGGTGCTGCGGCGCGAGGACCGTCGTACTGTCGGTCGCGTCCGGATGGACGTGAAAAATGCGGGCCTCTTTGTGATCGATCCAGACGACGGCGTGAGTCTTCATGACGTTGTCATCCTTTGTTGTCAATGGTGCTGTTGATTCGATGAGAACGTGGCAACCTGCGTACCACGGAAGCCGAGCGGTCGCGCTCGACAGGGTCATGGCGTTTCGATTGCAGGGAATCGTGCAGGACACCGTCCTGGAAAGGAGTCCGGTCATGTTGTACACCGTCGCTGTGGTGCTGTTGGTCCTGTGGGGGCTCGGTTTGGTGAGCGGCTACACGCTCGGCGCGTTCATCCACGTCTTGCTGGTCGTCGCGATCGTGCTGTTCTTGGTCAGCGTGATCAGCGGTCGCCGCGGCTTCGCATAGACAGTCGCCGCTGATCTTCCATCAGCGGTCTGGACTCCGTCAGCACTGATGGAGGGCTTTGTGGCAAGAGCGAAAAGGAGACGATATGAAATCGAGCACAACGGACCAGGTCGAAGGCACGCTCCACGAAATCAAAGGCGACGTGAAAGAAGCGGCCGGGCGGGTTACCAACAACCCGGACCTGACGAATGAAGGCCAGGCGGAAAAGCTGGCCGGAAAAGTCCAGGAGAAGATCGGGCAGGTAAAGAGGGTGTTCGAGCAGTAGTTGGCATCCAGGGCAGGCGCCGACCATGCCCCACGGGGCCCGTGCTCGTCAGCAGACAGGCGAGTTCTTCCCCACGTGGGTGCACTTTTCGAGGCCTTCGTGTAAAGGGTGCGATGCGGAAACGCATCCGCCCTCCGCCCGGCTTGCGACGATCTGGCGCCCGGCCTCGACGTGCGCGCAGAAACCCGCCCGCTAGCCCCCGACCCGTGCTCCAGCGCAGTAGCATTTTTGGTCAGGACCGATGGCTTCAGCCTCCTCCGGTTCGGGCCGTTTCTCGTCGACAGCGTCGCCTACCGCCTCTGGCGTGGGCGCGACGCGCTCGACCTCACCCCGCAGCTGCTCGACCTGCTTGTCTACCTCCTTGAGCGTGCCGGCACCCTGGTGACCAAGGACACCCTCCTGACCGCTCTCTGGCCTGACGCCAACGTCAGCCAGCTCGCCATCATGCACCGCGACGCGGCGCAGCTCCGCAGCGTCGTCCGCGTTGACGCCTGCGGTCTCGACAAGCGGCAAGAACGCCAGCCTCGACGTGTGCTGGATGTCACGCGCGCAAGCTTGCTCTTCGCGCAAGGCGTGATCCTTGTAGAGGGAATCAAGGAATACCTCCTGCTGCCTGCATTGGCAAATCGTCTCGGCATCGACTTCGGACAGCGCGCGGTCGCCGTTGTTCCGGTTGGTGGCGTTGATTTTGCCTCGATAGGGCGACTCTTTGGGGACGCAAAGATCACGGTGCCGCTCGCCATCGTCACGGACGCAGACCCTGTCATCATTGAAGCAGCCTTCGAAGAAGCCTTCGCGATTGACGAGATGATAACGCGCCTTCGAACGCGCAGTTCGCTTCGAGAGTAATGGAGGGGGCGGGATCTGAACGCGCGTCAGAGCTGTACCTGATTTGTACCAACTCTGAACGGAAATCTCTAAGCTATGTTTGTTTCAATAGCTTAAAGATGGTGGAGGCGGCGGGAGTCGCGCCGAGAGCGACGTTTGAAGGACGTCGCTCGAAGCCTGGACGCGCCGCCGACAATTCGACGAGCGCAGTGAGGAGAATTGGAGGCGGCGGGAGTCGAACCCGCGTCCGAGAGTCTTTCGTCGCAGGACTCTACATGCGTAGCCGCCCTTGAATATTCGCGTCCCACGTCAAAGAGCGACGGAAACCGTGGACCGCTAGCCCCGATATGTCTCGTCGCCGCGCGTCGGAGCAGCCCGCGGCGACCAGCCTGCATTTATGACATCCTTCCCCATCCCACAGGCGAGGACGAGGGGGACGTCGCGGACTTAGGGTTTAGCTAAGCCGCGAGAGGCAGCTGCGTGTTCGCAGTTACGTTGTGTTCCAACGGATTTACGAGTCATTGGGGCTCGGCATGCATCCCACGAGTCTTTACCCCCGTCGAAGCCGTGTCGCCCCCTCATTGAGCGAATCCGTGGCCGGGAGAACCCGTGATCTGACCAGCCCAGTGTAGCACGACGGTACCGGTTGAGCTGCTCAACCCACTGTATTTATTGGAGTTGCCGTATAATATCGGCACGCCGATGAACTGCGAGAAGCCGTCGCCGCGATTGCGCGCCGGGCTGCGCCTGCGCTCGCGCCAAACCGATACAAGATCGATGGCGCCCGCGCGAGCTGCACTCACCGCATTCACCGTCCTCGTCCTCGCGTTGTCTGCCTCGGGCCAAGCCCAACAGGCCACTGGCGGCGGCGCGACGTCGGCGACGTCCGCGACGTCGGCTCCAGGGGCTCCAACTGTTCCGGCCGTCCCGGCGGCCAGCACGGGCAGCGTCACGAACATCGCGCTCGTTCTGAAGCCGACCGATCACCCGCGCGTGTCGCGGGACCTCTCGCAGTTGTGGATGGCCCCCGAGCCTGGTCGCGTGCGCACGGCCGCGCAGGCCAATCTCGCGATGGCGATCAAATTCGAAGAAGAGGGCAGCCACGCGAAGGCGTTGGCGCTGCTCGCGCACCCGGCAACCGCGCAGCAGGGGCCGCTCGCGCCTTATGTCGAGTACTACAAGGGGCTGGCGCAACTCCGGTTGGGACGGCCTGCCGATGCGCGCGCGGCGTTCCAGGCCCTGCAGGCTCATACACCGACGGGCTTTCTGGCCGAGGCCTCTCTGTTGAAGGAAGCCGAGTCGGACGAGGCCCTCAACGATTACGCCGCGGCCGTTGCCGTGTACGAGCGTCTCGCGGCGATGAAGACGACGGCGCCCGATCAGGTGCTGAATAGCCTCGCCAAGGCGGCCCGGGCAGGCGGAGACGAGGAAAAGGCCCACGCGGCGCTCGAACGCCTGTACTTCGACTACCCGTTGAGCGAACTGGCGGCTGCCGCCGCCGAAGAACTCGGTCACGAGCCGATCGTGCCGGGCAATACCGCCGTGCGGCGCGAGCTCGCTCGCGCCGAACGCCTGTTCGCGGCGAAGCAGTACAAGCCCGCGAGGGCGGCGTTCGAACGTCTCCGCCCGGCCGTGACCGGCGACGATCGCGATCTCGTCCGCCTCCGCCTGGCCGAGGCCGACTACTACATGGAGCGCTACCGGGCCGCGCGCGACGCCATCAAGCCGTTCGCCGAGGACGGACCGCGACAGCCGGAGGCCCTGTATTTCTACGCGCTCACGCAGCGCGGCCTCGGAGACCGCGCCGAGTACGCGACGCTGGTTCGCCGGGTCATCAACGAGTTCCCGTCGGACCGCTGGGCGGAAGAGGCGTTGAACAATCTCGCCACTTCTTATATCCGCGACGACGACGACGGGCTGGCCGACGAGACGTTTCGCGAGCTGTACCAGAAGTTCCCTTCCGGGCGGTATGCCGAGCGCGCGGCCTGGAAGATTGGCTGGCGCGCGTACCGCATGGACGACTACCGCGAGACCGCGTACATCTTCTCGCGGGCGGCGGCGGATTTCCCGCGCTCGGATTACCGGCCGTCGTGGCTGTATTGGGCCGGCCGCGCGCACGACGCGATGGGCGACAAGCTTCAGGCGCAGGCGCGCTTCACGCTGGCTGCCACCGACTACCTGAACAGCTACTACGGCCGGCTTGCGCTGGCGCGCCTCGACGGCCGCGCTCCGGACCGCCGTCTCGTGGTTGCGACATCGGCCGGCAGGCGCGGCGGGCAGGCGCCGGCAGATGCCGTCCCGCCGGTGTCGTCGCTCCCGCCGAACGCGGCCGTCGTGCGCGAGCTGCTCGTGGCGAAAATGTACGAGCAGGCCGTGGACGAGATGCGCTACGCGCAGAACGTGTGGGGCGACTCGTCGCCCATCGGCGCGACGCTCGCGTGGACGTACCGGGAGCAGGGGAAAGTGGAAACCGGCTCGATGCAGTTCAGCCTCTACCGCGGCGCCATCAACCTGATGAAGCGGGCGTACCCGCAGTATCTGGCCGCCGGCGGCGAGCAGTTGCCGCGCGCCATCCTGCGAGTCATCTATCCGATTGCCTACTGGGAATCGATTCAGAAATACGCCACCGAAGCGGGCCTGGACCCGTACATGGTCGCGGCGCTCGCGGCGCAGGAGTCCACCTTCGTCGCGAACATCCGCTCGCCCGCCAAAGCGGTGGGGCTGCTTCAGCTCGAGCCGCCGACGGCCCGGCAGATCGCGAAGCGGCTCAATATGAAGTACACGTCGAAGACGCTGACGGATCCGGACGCGAACCTTCGGCTGGGGACCGCGTATCTCGCCGCCAAGGTCCGGGAGTTCGGCGATCTGCATCTCGTGCTGGCCAGCTACAACGCGGGTGAGAGCCCCGTGCATCGCTGGCTCAATGAGCGCCCGGTGCTGCCGAGAGAAGAGTTCATCGACGACATCCCGTACCCCGAGACGCAGAACTACGTCAAAAGGATTCTGGGCACGGCGGAGGACTATCGCCGCATCTACGGTGCGGCGGGCGGCGGCGTGTCCGACGATGACGAGATTCCCGTGGCGAGTCCGGGCGAACCGCCCTCCGATGTGACGCCGCAGGCCGTCGCGAAGAAGTCGCCCGCGCCGAAGAAGAAGGCGGCCCCGGCGAAGCCGGCCGCCCGCAAGCGCCGCGCCGCCGCCTGATTCCGACCATGTCCAAGCTCACCGGATCGCGCAAGGCCCTGCAGTTCACCGAATCGGTCATCCGCGAGATGACGCGGCTCAGCGAGAAACACGGGGGCGTCAACCTGTCGCAGGGGTTTCCGGACTTCGCGGCGCCGGCCGCGGTCAAGGAAGCCGCGTGCGCCGCCATCAACGCCGACGTCAACCAGTACGCGGTGACGTGGGGCGCGCGTCCGCTGCGCGAGGCGATCGCGCGCGCCTTCACCAGCCGCTACGGCGTCGAGGTCGTCGCCGACGAACAGGTCACCGTCTGCTGCGGCGCCACCGAGGCGATGATGTCGACGATGACGGCCATCATCGACCCGGGAGACGAGGTGATCGTCTTCGAGCCGTTCTACGAGAACTACGGGCCGGACGCCATCCTGTCCGGGGCGACGCCGCGCTATGTGACCCTGCACGAACCGGATTGGCGTTTCGACCCGGACGAGCTGGCCGCCGCGTTCAACGCGAAGACGAAGGCGATCATCATCAACACGCCGAACAACCCGACGGGCAAGGTGTTCACGCGCCAGGAGCTCGAAACGATCGCCGCGCTCTGCCAGAAATGGGACGCGATCGCGATCTCGGACGAAATCTACGAGCACATCATCTACGACGGGCGCCGGCATGTCCCGATTGCGACGATCCCGGGCATGGCGGAGCGCACCGTCACGCTCAACAGCCTGTCGAAGACTTACAGCGTCACGGGGTGGCGGGTGGGCTGGACGATTTCGCCGCCGTCGCTGACCGGCGCCATCCGGAAGGTGCACGACTTCCTGACGGTCGGCGCCCCGGCGCCGCTGCAGGCGGCCGGAGCGGTCGCGCTGTCGCTGCCGGACCAGTATTACGCGGACCTGGCGGCGAAGTACACGCGGCTCCGCGACGTGCTCCTCGACAGCCTGGAGCGGCACCACTTCACGTGTTACCGCCCGTACGGCGCGTACTACATCATGACGGACATCGGCGCCTTCGGGTATCGCGACGACGTCGAGTTCGCGCGATATCTGGTGAAAGACGTCGGCGTGGCGGCCGTGCCCGGCAGCAGCTTCTACAAGAACGCCGAAAAGGGCAGGACGAAACTGCGCTTCTGTTTCTGCAAGAAAGACGAAACGCTCGCCGAGGCCGAGCGGCGCCTGGCGAAAGTGGCGCCGGCGCGCGCGCTCAGGACCTAGCGACGAAGTTGAGGTAGATCCCCTTCACGGTGAAGGCGCCCGTGTCGTTCTTCAGCTCGTACCCCACGTCGAACCGGCGGTAGCCGCCCTGCACGCCGACGTTGTTCGTGAAGTTCACCGTGCCGTAGAAGTCGAGGTCCGCGTAGTGGCCGTTCGTGTCGCCCCTGATCGAGTCGGGGGCCCAGCCGAGCGTGAAGCCCGTGATCTCTCCGGTGAACGCGATGTTGGGAACCGGATAGACGCGGAAGATGCCGCCGATCGTCGGGATCGGGGCCTGGGCATGGACGAAGTCCGATCGAATCGGGCTGGCGAGCGAGGCGTTCACGTCCGTGTACTTGACGTCCAGGATGAACCCGCCGAACCCGCGATCCCGTGTGATGAAGTCGTACTCGTAGCCGACGCGCCAGGCCTGCCAGTCCAATCTCGAGTTGACCGGAAGGCCGACGTCGTAGCGCTGGCCGTTGAAGACGATCGTTCTCCGCAGAATCGCCTCCTGCGAATAGTCGAGGGGGATGTACTGCAGCCGGAACTTGTGGCTGCCGCCCTTCGCGACGAGGTGGAACTCGGGGAACTTCTGATCCTCCAGGCCGAGGTCGGTCTTGAAATCGATCTTGCTGCCGGCGATCGCAAGCGCCGAACTCGAAATCTGCATCTCGGTGCCCGGAAACCACATGCCGATCGCGCCTTCGATGTGGAACTGCTCGCCAGTGGCGGGGTCGCTCACGGGGCGCGGCTGAAACTGCGCGTGCGCGGATGCCGGAGCGATAAGACTGAGACCTGCCACCATCATGGCGGCGTACAGACGAATAACCGAACAATCCAACTTCATAGAGGGTGGTGTACTCCGAAATTCCGAGACGAGGCCCGCTGGCGAGGCGATCTCAGGATAGCAGGAAGGAGGCGCCGGTACAAGACAAATTCGCGTCTTCCCACTTCTGCTCGGCCATTCTCATAGGAGAATAGGGAATCCCCCTATGACTCCCTTCAGGCGGCTGCTCGGCTACGCGCTTCGATACCGTCCCAAGTTTCTCCGCGGCCTCGCCTGCGTTATCGTCACGACGGCGGTGTCGCTGCTGGCGCCGAGGATTCTCGGGCTGGCGATCGACGATCTGACGAAGGGCGTCACCGTCGCCAAGCTCGCGCTGTACGGCTCGCTGCTGCTGGGCGTCGCGATCGTCGGCGGCGTCTTCCGGTTCCTGATGCGGCGGATCCTCACGGGCGTGTCGCGCGACATCGAGTACGACATGCGCAACGACTTCTTCGCGCATTTGCAGAAGCTGCCGCTCTCGTACTTCCAGACGCATCGCACCGGCGACTTGATGTCGCGGGCCACCAACGACCTGAACGCCGTCAGGATGATGATCGGGCCGGCCGTGATGTACGCCTCGAACACGGTCCTCGGCTTCGTCGTCGCGCTCGGGCTGATGATCGCCATCGACGCGAGGTTGACCCTGTTCGCGCTCATCCCGCTGCCGTTCGTGTCGATTTCGGTCAAGTATTTCGGCGGCATGATTCACAAGCGGTTCGAGCAGATTCAGGCGCAGCTGTCCGAAGTGAGCGCCGTGGCGCAGGAAGCGCTGTCCGGCGTCCGCGTGGTGCGCGCGTACCGCCAGGAAGCCGCCGAGATCGAACGCTTCCGCCGCGCGAACGAGGAATACCTCCGCCGCAACCGCCAGCTCGTCGTGATCCAGGGGCTGTTCTTTCCGTGCATGTCGCTGTTCCTCGGGCTCGGCGCCCTGGTCGTGATCTGGATGGGCAGCCGCGACGTGATCCAGGGACGCATCACGCTGGGGCAGTTCGTGGCGTTCCACTCCTATCTGCTGCTCCTCAGCTGGCCGATGATCGCGTTCGGCTGGGTCACCAACATGCTGCAGCGGGGGATGGCGTCCTGGAAACGGATGCTGGAAGTAATGGAGACGGAACCGGCAATCGGAGATGTCGTCAGTAGGGCGGACCTTTCAGGTCCGCCATTCGGCGGGGCTGAAAGCCCCGCCCTACGAGAACCCATTCGCGGGGAAATCGAGTTTCGCGACCTGACGTTCGCGTACGGCCAGACGACCGTGCTCAGCCACGTGTCGGTCCACATCGACGCCGGCCAGACGGTCGCGCTCGTCGGGCCCACCGGCTCCGGCAAGTCGACGCTGATCAGCATGCTTGCACGCCTGCACGACCCGCCGCCCGGGACCGTGTTCGTGGACGGCGTGGACGTGCGGACGTTGCCGCTCGACACCCTTCGAAGCGCGATCGGCTTCGTGCCGCAGGAGCCGTTTCTCTTCTCCGACACGCTCGCCGACAACGTCGCCTTCGGCCTGGATGCCCAGTCCCCGGCCGTCAGCCTCGACCCGGGCGCCCGCGCGGCGAGGTACGACCGGATCGTGACGGCGTCGAACGTCGCCCGCCTGGACAAAGACGTCGCCGACTTCCCGAAGGGCTACGAGACCGTGGTCGGCGAGCGCGGAATCACGCTGTCCGGCGGACAGAAGCAGCGGACGGCGCTGGCCCGTGCCGTGGCGATCGACCCGCGCATCCTGATTCTGGACGACGCGTTGTCGGCCGTCGACACGTATACCGAAGAGGAAATCCTGTCGCGCCTGCGGGGCGTCATGCGCCAACGGACGTCGATCATCGTGTCGCATCGCGTGTCGACCGTGCGCGACGCCGACCTGATTCTGGTGCTCGAAGGCGGCCGCATCGCCGAGCGGGGCACGCACGACGCGCTCGTGGCGCGCGGCGGCCTGTATGCGGATTTGTACAAGAAGCAACTGCTCGAGGAGGAGCTGGCGGCGTCATGAACGACGACGAGGTCCTCGGCAAGGCCTACGACGCGCGCCTGATGCGGCGGCTGCTGGCGTACCTGCGGCCGTACTGGCGCGAAGTGGCCGTGGCGCTCGCGGCGATCATCGCGGGCGCCGCCGCGCAGCTGGCGCAGCCGTACCTGGTGAAGCTGGCCATCGACCGGTTCATCGCGGTCCGCCGCCTCGACGGCCTCGGGTGGCTCGCTGCCGCCTATCTGGCGATCCTCATCGCGAGCTTCGCCCTCGAGTACCTGCAGACCTGGACGATGCAGATGACGGGGCAGCGGATCATGTTCGACCTGCGGATGGCCATCTACGGCCACCTGCAGCGCATCGACCTGAGCTACTACGACCGCAACCCGGTCGGCCGCCTGATGACGCGGGTGACCTCGGACGTCGACGTCCTGAACGATCTGTTCACCTCCGGCGTCGTCACGATCTTCGGCGACGTGTTCACGCTGGTCGGGATCATGGCCGTGATGCTCGCCATGAACTGGCGCCTCGCGCTCGTGGCCTTCGCCGTGCTGCCGCTCATCGTGCTCGTCGCGCAGTGGTTCCGCAGCCACGTGCGCGACTCGTACCGGATCGTCCGCGGCTGGATCGCGCGCATCAACGCGTTCCTCAACGAGAACATCACCGGGATGACGACGGTGCAGCTGTTCCGGCGCGAGAGCCTCAACTTCGCGCGCTTCGACGAGATCGACCGGAAGCATCGGGACGCGAACTTCGACTCGATCTTCTACTATTCCGTGTTCTACCCGGCGATCGAAATCGTTGCGGCACTCGCCTCGGCGCTCATCATCTGGTACGGGGGCGCCAGCGTCATCGGCCAGACGCTGACGATCGGCGCGCTCGTGGCGTTTCTCCAGTACTCGCAGCGTTTCTTCCGGCCCATCAGCGACATGTCGGAGAAATTCAACGTGCTGCAGGCCGCGATGGCGTCGTCCGAGCGGATTTTCGCGCTCCTGGACGAGCCGATTGCCGTCCGCTCGCCGGCCGCGCCCGTGCGGCGCCGCGTGGCCGCCGGGCACATCGCGTTCGAAGGCGTGTGGTTCGCGTACAACCACCGGGGGGCAGGGGCCCCCGGAGTAGACGACGCCGATTACGTGCTGCGCGACGTCAGCTTCGAAGTGAAGCCCGGGCAGCGCGTCGGGATCGTCGGGGCGACCGGAGCGGGCAAGTCCACCATCACGAACCTGCTGCTGCGGTTCTACGACGTCAACCGGGGCCGCATCACGGTGGACGGCGTCGACATCCGCGAGCTCGACCTGGCCGAGCTGCGCGGCATGGTCAGCCTCGTCCTGCAGGACGTCCACCTGTTCTCGGGGACGATCGCCGACAACATCCGCCTGGGCAACGAGGCGCTGGACGACGAGGATGTGCGGCGGGCGGCGCAGGCGGTGCACGCCGACGCGTTCATCGGACAGCTGCCGGCCGGTTACGCGACCGCCGTGGCCGAGCGGGGTTCGACGTTATCGGTCGGGCAGAAGCAGCTGCTCTCGTTCGCGCGCGCGCTGGCGTTCGAGCCCCGCGTGCTGATTCTGGACGAGGCCACGTCGAGCGTCGATACCGACACGGAGCTTCTCATCCGCGACGCGCTTCACGTGCTGATGGCGGGCCGCACGACGATCGCGATCGCCCATCGCCTCTCGACCATCCAGGACATGGACCGGATCCTGGTCCTGCACAAGGGGCACCTCAGAGAGTCGGGCACGCACCAGGAGCTGCTGGCGCAGCGCGGGATCTACTTCCGGCTGTTCGAGCTGCAGTACAAGAACATGGAACAGTCGGCCGATCAGTCGGCAGTCGGCAGTCAGCAGTCGGCAGTCGGCAGTCAGCAGTCGGCAGTCGGCAGTCAGCAGTCAGCAGTTGGCGGTCAGCAGTCGGCAGTCCATCCGTAGCGCGGCCCTGTCAGGGCCGCGCCACGGGTCGCCTGGGGGTCTACAGCTTCCGCAAGTACGCGAGGAGCGACTCGCGCTCTTCGGGCAGCGGCGCCCGATCGAAGTTGATGCCATCCGTCGTGGCGACCGGCGGGATAGGCGCGCCAGGCGCCGTATTCGCTTTGACGCGCTTGAAGAACTCGATGTAATGGTCGACGACTTCTTCGAGCGTGTCCGCGCTGTTGTTGTGGAAGTAGGGCGCGGTGTCTTTGATCCCGCGCAGCGCGGTAGAGTCGAACTTGTTCCAGTCGTCCTGCGGCGCCGGAAGACCAAAGCCGGCGACTCCCGTCGTCAGAGCCCGACCCGGATCGGAGCTCGTGCGACGGATCTTGGTGCCGTTCGGTTGTGTGATCTCGTAGGTCCGCGCATTCCGCAGCAGGCGGTCCGGGCACGCCTTGAAGACGAAGCGAGCGGGGCTCACCGCATCGACGGGCCGGGGACACTGCGTCGCGATATCGTGAAAACGAATGACCGGGAGCTTCGGCGTCGATTGTCCGGGGCCCCCGTGACATTGAGCGCACGCTCGGGTGAAGACGACCTTGCCTTGCTGCTCGAGTGCGTTGAGCGATGGATCCGGGTCCGGCAACGGTGTGGTGCCCGCTCGGATGGCGTCGGAGAGCGCGCGGACGCGATGGTTCGTGAACAGCACGCGCTGGAACGAGGACAAGTCGTCGAGAAGTTGCTGCGGCACCGCGTTCTGGGCCTGGGCGTGATTGACGAGCGCGCCGAGCGCCTGCTGCTGAAGCGAACTGATTCGAGCATCCAACTGGTATCCGCCGGTGCGGTTGGGGTCGCGTGCCCAGACGGGATCGCTTCCGTCCGGTCCTGTGAGCGCCACGTCGTTCACTGTCGGAACGGAACGCCACACATCCACGAGGGTCTCGTCCGATACGTCGGTGCCCCCGGGAACGATGAGCCTGACATTGGACGGCAGTGCGAACACAATTCTGATCAAACCGTTCTGCCGGAGGTTGCTGAAATCGCTCGCGTTCTCGCCATTGGTCCGGAAATCATCCGCGTCGATGGGCAGGAAGAGCGGATCGTCCGCCTTCCTGTTGAACCGCCGGCGCAACTGCAGCAACTGGAACCTCGCCTCGGCGTCGGCGGGGGAGAGCTGGAAGTGGTCGGTCGGCATGTGGCAGTCGGCGCACGCACGCCCGTTTGCGCCCAGGCCACGCAGCCGGCGGTCGCCGAACGCGAGGAGGCCGCGCAGAACCGCGTCGCAAGGCTCTCCGTCGCAATCGAACGCAGCCGCGTGCGACAGGTTCTGCTGTTGCTGATTGTCGGCGCTGACAGGCGACTCCGTAGACTGACTGGCTCTGATCGCAAGCGTGGACATCACGATGATGCCGCAGAGAAGCACCAACACGCGTGGTTTCATGGAGTTCTCCTTCTGAAATCTCGGCGGTTGACGGGAGGGCTCCGTCTAGTTGCACTCGCTCGCAGATATGCTAGAAAGAGGTGCGCAACTGTAGCACGCCGGTGGTGCGCGCCACCGCGCGAATGGCGGCCCTGAAAGGGCCGCCCTGGGTCTGCGCGTTCAGTTGTCGGCGGGGATCTGAGGGAGCGGACGCGCGGGCAGCGGCGAACGCACAGGACGCTCCGAGCGGCTGAAGAGGCGGTCGAGCAGGCTCGGGGTGGTCGCGACCGGGTTCCATCCCAGGCGGAGCACCGTCAGCCGGACATCCTTGCGGCCGAACGCGAGGGCCTCGTTGCAGCTCCACATATACAGGTCCACGAGCCGGCCCTGGACGCTCGGGCCGGTGTCGAGCACCGTGTAGATCCCGCTGTAACGTTGAACCGAATCCAGCTGCACGACCGAGCCGACCGGCAGGACCTCCGGGTCAGCGGCGGCGACTCCGGACTGCACCGGCGTACCCGCGCTGGTCGTGATGCCCTTGCAGTAGGCCGTGGCCTTGAACGCCAGGCGCGCCCCGGGGGTTGGCTCCGCGGTCGCCTCGCGCTGGGCGCCCGCCCAGGTGGCGTACTTCGAATCGAGGATGGTGACTTCGTAGGTCGAGACGAACGCCCCCACGGCCGCGGCGGTGACGAGGGCTTTCCGCCACAGCGAACGGGAAATAATCACCCTCCAATTGTAGACGTCCCCTGCCGGATTGGGCGCCAAAATAACGCCAATTTGGCGTCTTACAATTCAGGTATCTTCAATCGCTGCTATGAATTAGATGCTTGATGCGCCGGCGGCTGGTCACAAAGGCGAGGGCAAGCGGGTACGCGGCGACAGCCAGAATGAGGGCACCCAGCATCGAGCCAACCGTGTAGGGCCAGAAGAAGGGGCGGAGAATCCGGGCCAGCTCGTGCCAGAAGTCGCCCTGGTAGAGCGACAGCTCGAACAGATCCACGACCTGCTGGCGGAACCCCGGAGGAATCCGGTGCCCTGTCAGCGGGGCGCCGACGAACATCGTCGTCAGCGTGTAATAGGGCGCGATGATCCAGGGCAGGTTGGAGTAGACCCCGAGCAGGACGGCCACGCGGTTGTAGTTCAGCAGGAACGCGAAGGCGACGCCCAGAATCGTGTGGAAACCGAGGAACGGCGAGAATCCGAAGAACACTCCGAGCGCGAACGCCGCCGCCGTGCGCTCCGGGGTGTCGTCGACGTGCAGCAGCGTGCCCAGCCATCGCCGGACCAGGGCCTTGGTCAGATGAATCATCGGAAGTGGGTGTACCCGGCCGGCATCGGCCGGTCCCCGGCTCCTTCGCCGCGCAGCAAGACCGCGCGGTCCGCCGTGCAGACGCCGATTCGCGTGAGGGGCGTGTCGTCCGGGCGCATCGCCGCTTTCAGCCTCCCGCGCGTTCGCGGCCTGACGGTGAAGAGCAACTCGTAGTCGTCGCCTCCGGTGATTGCCGAGTACATGGCGTCCTGTGCCTGCCCGTCGAACCATGTCCGCGCCGCAGGCTCGATGGGCAGGGCCCCGGCGTCGATGATTGCCCCGACCCCGCTCTGTTCGGCCAGGCGCTGGACGCCATCGGCCAGACCGTCGCTTAGATCGACGCATGCGCTGGCTGCCCGGTTCCGGCCGAGGAGCGTGCCGGCCCGGACCCGAGGCTCGGGATAAAGAAAACGACTGCCGCACGGGCCTGACGCCTCTGCCGTCACTCCCGCCTTGAGCATCTGCAGCCCGGCAGCCGCCGCGCCGATGGCGCCGGTCACGTACAGCTCGTCGCCCGGCCGGGCGCCGGCGCGCGTGAGGGCCCGGCGGCGTTTCACGGAACCCGACACGGTCACGTCGATGACCAGCGGCCCGGGCGAGCGCGTCAGGTTGCCGCCCGCGACATGCAGGTGATTGCGCGCCGCGAGCGAGGTGAGCCCCCGGACCATCTCGTCGAACTCATGTACGGGCCATTCCGGCGGGAGGACCAGCGACAGCAGGCAGAGCCGTGGAGCGGCGCCCATCGCCGCCAGGTCGCTGAGGTTGACGGCCAGCGCCCGGTGGCCGATCGCGGCGGGCGGCGTAAACGCACGATCGAAGTGCACGCCCTCGACCAGTGCGTCGACGCTGAGCACCTCGAGCCGGTTGCGCTCCGGCACGACCACCGCGGCATCGTCGCCGATGCCGATGGGCATCCAGTCCGGGGGCGGGGGCAGGCAGCGCTGGATACGGGAAATCAGCTCACGCTCGGTGAGGTCTCCGACAGTGGCCGGTGATTGACCACTGACCACTGACCACCGACCACTGATCACTTGGCGTAGTCCGTGGCGCGCGTTTCCCTGATGACCGTGACCTTGATCTGGCCGGGGTACTCGAGCTCGTTTTCGATGCGGCGGGCGATGTCCTTCGACAGCCAGATTGCTTCCTCGTCGGAAATCTTCTCGCTCTCGACCATGATCCGGATCTCGCGGCCGGCCTGCAGGGCGAAGGACTTCGACACGCCCTTGAAGGAGTCGGCGATGCCTTCGAGCTTCTCGAGGCGCTTCACGTACGACTCGAGGATGTCGCGGCGCGCGCCCGGACGCGCCGCCGAGATCGCGTCGGCCGCCTGCACGATCATGGCCTCGAGCGACGGCCAGTCGATGTCCATGTGGTGCGCGGCCATCGCCATCACGACTGCCTCGCTCTCGCCGTGCTTGCGCAGGAAGTCGATGCCGATCTGCAGGTGCGTGCCTTCCATCTCGCGGTCGATGGCCTTGCCGATGTCGTGCACGAAGGCGGCGCGGACGGCGACGTGCGCATCCAGACCCACTTCTCTGGCCATGATGCCGGCCAGCCGGGCGACTTCCGCGGAGTGGGCGAGCACGTTCTGCCCGTAGCTCGTGCGGTACCGGAGGCGGCCCATCAGCCGGCAGATGTCAGGGTGCAGATCGTGAAGGCCGAGGTCGAACGCGACGGCTTCACCTTCTTTACGCATCGACTCGTCGGTTTCGTCCTTCACTTTCTGGACGACCTCTTCGATGCGCGCCGGGTGGATGCGGCCGTCGGCGATGAGGCGCTCGATCGCCTGCTTCGCGATCTCGCGGCGGTACGGATCGAAGCCCGACAGGATGATCGCGCCCGGCGTGTCGTCCACGATGAGGTCGACGCCGGTCGCCATTTCGAGCGCGCGGATGTTGCGGCCCTCGCGTCCGATGATGCGGCCTTTGAGGTCGTCGCTCGGCAGGTCGACCACGGACACCGTTGTCTCGACGGCGTGCTCGCCCGCGCAGCGCTGGATGGCCTGGGTGATGTAGTGCTTCGCCCGGTCGACGGCGGTTTCGCGGGCTTCGGCGTCGAGGCGCTTGAGCAGGTTGGCGGAGTCGTGCCGCGCCTGGTCTTCGATCTGCTTGATCAGCAGCTCTTTGGCTTCGTCGGCGGTGAGGCTGGCGACACGCTCGAGTTCGTGCTGCTGGCGGGCGACCAGCTCCTCGTACTTCCTCGCGGCGGCCGCGGCGGCTTTCTCCCGTTCGGCGACGGCCCGATCGCGCGCGCCGACGTCCTTGTCGAGGCGGTCGAGCGTGGCCTGCCGCTCGTTGAGCACCGCGTCGCGCTTGCCCAGCGCCTGCTCGACGGAGGCGGCCTGCTGACGCTGCTGCAGCGCCTGGCGCTCGGACTCGACGACCAGCTCGTGGGCCTTCTCCTTGGCGTCGAGGAGGGCTTCCTTCTTGAGCGTGTCGGCATCGCGCTCGGCGTCCTTGACGAGGCGCGCGGCCTGGTCTTCGGCCCTGCCGACGGTGTCAGCGGCGATGCGTTTGCGGTTTGCCACCCACCAGGCAAACACGGCCCCGGCCGCCACCACGGTGATGGCCAGGTTGATGACGTATCCGACTATCGGCAACACGCGTGACGTCCTTTCCCGTGACCCACATCGGGAGTTCGTGGGGGCCGGCGCCGCGCGCGGGGAAGTGCCCCGCGAAGAGAATTGTGATCGCTAGCAACTGGGATGGACGAACGGAAGAGATCCCCGCTTTGCCGTGTGAGGAGGTCGTTGAACCTGCGTAAACAGGTGGAACCGCTCTAATAAGCCGCGCTTCAGGCTTCCTCTTACAGAGGCATGCACACCACGCGGCGTCGCGACTCACTTAGGTGAAACGTTGGCTCAAACAGCCTTCCGTCATCACGCGCAAAGCAGGGAACCCAATCGCTGAGTGAATCTTAGTCGTTCAAGGTGTCAGGTTCAAGCAAGGAGGACGCGGTCCACCAGGCGTTCGAGCTCCCCGGCCCGTTCGGCGACTTCGCCGTCCCGGGCGCGGGTGGTTTCGCGGGCGCGAAACAGCTCGTCGGCGACGTTCAGCGCGGCCAGGACGGCCAGGCGCTGCGGATCGCCGGTCGGGGCCGATTCGCCGGCGGCCCGCATCTTCTCGTCCACGTAGGTCGCCAGCCGGTTGACGTACTCGGGATCGAGCGTGGTCCGGATCGGATAACGCTGCCCGCAGATCTCGACCGGTATGACGCGGCCGGAGTCAGACACTTACAGGTTCAGGGCTTCGAGCTGGTCGAGCATTTCGCCGACGCGGGTCCGGATGACGTCGCGCTGGTCTTTCAGCGCCGAAATCTCGGTCGTCAGGGCTTCGTTGGACTCGGCGCGCGTGCGTAGCACGTCGATTTCGTTCTTCAGCCGCTGGTTTTCCTCAGCCGCCCGCTTCTGGTCGGCGGTCATCCGATCGACCATCCCGATGAGGCGCTTGACCTTGTCCTCGAGGCGATCGAGGGGCTCGAGCTCCACGTCGCGCGTTGCCGTTTTCGCCATATGCGATCCCCTGCTTCGTTATCTCAACACCGCGCCGTGCTCGCGGACGAGCGCAGCCAGAATCATCTCGACGCTCTGCTGGACTTCGGCGTCGGTCAGCGTGCGCTCGGGCGCCTGGAACGTCAGCCGCAGCGAGAGGCTGACTCGGCCGTTCGGCACGCCCTTGCCCGCGTACCGATCGAACACGCGAACGCTGACCATCGGCGCCGGCGCCGCTGCGCCTGCCGCCAGAATGTTGCCACGAATGATCTCGGCAGGCAAGGCGTCATCGACCACAATCGAGAGATCGCGGACGACAAATGGATGACGCGGCAGCGGCTGCACGGCGTCGCCCTGCTCCGATCGCGCGGCCCACGCGGCATCGAGGTCCATCTCGGCCACGAAGATCGCGTCCTGGCGCGGCGCGCCCCGGGCGTCGGCGATAGCCGACGTGAGTTGTCCGATCACGCCGAGCGGCGTCGCGCCGGCGGCGATGGCGGCTGCGTGACCCGCGACCAGATACGGGGGCGCGGCCGGCGAAAAACCAGTCGTCACGCCGACGGCCTCGGCGAGGCGTTCGACGACGCCTTTGACGTCGAAGAAGTCCACGTCCCGCACGCCGTCCTTCCAGTGTTCGCTGGCGGCGCCGGTCCACGCGATCGCGACGCCGCGGGTTTCGCCGCGGGCCGTGAAGCGCGCGCCGATTTCGAAGAGCGCGACGTCGCGGCGGCCGTGCCGGCGATTGTGCGCGACGGCATCGACGAGCCCGGGCAGCAGGGAAGGGCGCAGCGTGTCGAACTTCGCCGACAGCGGGTTCGCGATGGAGATGGTGTCGGACCCGGTTTCGAACGGCGTGGCGGCCTTGCTCTCGACGAATCCGAACGTGACCGCCTCCGAGAGCCCGGCGGCCGTGAGGACGCGGCGGACCGTCCGGTCGCGGCCGATTCGCGCATCGGGAGCCGGCGCCGGCTGGGTGAGCGGCGGAAACGCCGCTTCGAGGCGATCGAAGCCGTAGTGCCGGCCCACCTCCTCGATGAGATCGACTTCGCGCAGCAGGTCGACGCGGAATGTGGGCGCCACCGCATCCCACCCGTCGGCGGCGCCGGCCACGTCGAGGCCGAGACCACGCAGGATGCGCTCGACGTCGCGGTCGGGGACGCCGGCGCCGAGCACCGACGCCAGGCGGGCGCGGCGGAGGTGCAATTTCTTCGGCTGAACGACCGCCGGGTACCGATCGACGATCGCGCTGGCTGCTTTTCCCGCCCCGATGGACTCCATCAGCGCGATGGCTCGTTGCAGCGCGACGACCGGCGCGCTCACGTCGGCGCCGCGCTCGAACCGGGCGGACGCCTCGGTCTTTAATCCCAGCCGCTTACCCGTACGGCGAACCGAGGCCGGCTTGAAGCACGCGCTCTCGAAGACGATCGCGCGGGTGGACGCGGAGACCTCGGAGGCCGCGCCGCCCATGACGCCGGCCACTGCCTGCGCGCGATCGCGGTCGGCGATGACGAGCATGTCGGGCTCGAGCTTGCGATCGACGCCGTCGAGGGTCCGGATGGACTCACCCTTCGCCGCGCGCCGCACGAGAATGGACCGGCCGGCGAGTTTGTCCAGGTCGAACGCGTGCATCGGCTGGCCCAGCTCGAGGAGCACGTAGTTCGTCACGTCGACGATGGGGCTGATGGGACGCACGCCGGCCGCCTGCAGGCGCGCCGACATCCAGGGCGGGGTGTGGACGCCGGCGCCCACGATGTCTGCCACAGCAGCGGCATACCGCGGGCACAGTTCCGCGTCCTCTATGGTGACGTGGATGCGATCGGACTCCCCGGAGGGAACGGTCGCGCCGGCGGTTGCCTGCGCCGGCGTCAGCGGCACGTTATAGGCGGTCGCCACCTCGCGCGCCAGCCCGATAACGCTGAGGCAGTCGGGCCGGTTGGCCGTGACCTCGAAGTCGATCACCGCGTCGCCGGCGTCCAGCGGTTCGACGGACGCGACCTCGAAGCCGCGCAGCCCCAGCGTCTCGGCGATCTCTTCGGGCGTCGCCTTCACGTCGACGAAATCCCTGAGCCAGGAAATGACGAGCCGCATTTACTTCCGCCGCCTGCCACTCACGAAGACACGAAGAACACGAAGATCACAAACTACTTTCGTACAAGAGGATCTCGGGTCGCTTCGTGGCCTTCGTGGCTTCGTGATGAGAGCGACCATCAGTACGTAAACTGTTCGAGAAACCGCAGGTCGTTCTCGTAGAACAACCGGATGTCTTCCACCTGATATTTGAGAATCGCGATGCGTTCGATGCCGATGCCCCAGGCGAACCCGGTATAGCGCTCGGCGTCGTACCCGACGGCTTCGAAGACGGCCGGATGCACCATGCCGCAGCCGCCGATTTCAATCCATCCCGTCTTCTTGCACATCGCGCAGCCGGCGCCGTCGCACTGCCAGCAGCTGAGGTCGATTTCGGCGCTGGGCTCCGTGTACGGGAAGAAGCTGGGCCGGAACCGCACGCGGGTCGTGGGCGAGAACGTCTGCCGCGCAAACGCCAGGAGCGTCCCCTTGAGATGCGCGAGCGACAGGCCTTCGCCGACGGCGAGACCTTCAATCTGTCCGAACGCCGGCGAGTGCGTCAAATCCAGGTCGTCGCGCCGATAGACGCGGCCGGGCACGATGATGCGGATCGGCGGCTTGTGCGCCTGCATGTACCGAATCTGCATCGACGAGGTGTGCGTCCGGAGCAGCGTGCGCCGGTCCGACGGCCCGTCGCCGGCGATGGGCGCCGCGAGGTACAGCGTGTCCTGCATGTCGCGCGCGGGATGTTCCGCCGGCATGTTGAGGGCGTCGAAGCAGTGCCAGTCGTCCTCGACCTCGGGTCCCTCGACCGCCGTGAACCCCATGCGGGCGAAGATCGCTTCCAGGTCGTCGCGTACGACCGTCAACGGATGGCGATGCCCCAGCCGCAGCGGACGTCCCGGCAGGGTCACGTCGATCGCGCCCGCCGGCCGCGCCTGCGCCGAGGCGGCGGACTGATGCTCGGTCCAGCGCGCCTCGATCGCCTGCTTCAGTTCGTTGGCCAGGCGGCCGATCTCGCGTTTGCCTTCCGGCGTGGCGCCGGCGATCGCCTGCATCCACGACGCGACGACGCTGTTCTTTCGTCCGAGGTAGCGGTCCCTGACCGTCTGCGCGTCGCGCGGCGACGCCGCCGCGGCGAGCTCGGCCTCGAACGCGCGGGTGTGTGCTTCGACGGACGCCTGATCGGGGACAGCCATGGAGCGAGGACAGTTAATCACGAAGTCGCGAAGGGCACGAAAGGATTTCTTCCTTTCGTGGCTCGCGGCTTCGTAAAGAACAGGAAATCGAAACGATCAAGCGCGGGCGGGTGCCTTGGCGACAGTCTTGGCTGCGGCCTTGGCCTGCTCGGCGAGCTTCGCAAACGCGGCCGGGCTGCCGATGGCAAGCTCCGACAGGCTCTTGCGATCGAGGGTGACGCCCGCGTTCTTCAGGCCGCTGATGAAGCGGCCGTATGTGAGGCCGTGCTCGCGGGCCGCAGCGTTGATGCGGACCACCCACAGCCGCCGGAAGTCGCGCTTCTTGCGCCGCCGGCCGACGAACGCGTACTTGAGCGCCGTATCGACCGACTCTTTCGCGGCGCGGTACAGCTTGCTCTTGTTGGCGTAGTATCCCTTGGCTAATCCGAGCAGCTTCTTGCGCTTTGCCCGGCGAACCGTTCCTCTTTTTACACGCGGCATCTCAAATCTCCCTAACCCCTAACCCTCTAACCTCTAACCTCTACTTATACGGAAGCATCCGCGCGAGCTTCGCCGTGTCCACGGCGGCGACGGTGGTCGTGCCGCGGAGCGCGCGCTTGCGCTTGGTCGTCTTGCTGCTCAGGATGTGCTGCTTGAACGCCTTGCTGCGCAGAAACTTCCCTGTCTTCGTGCGTTTGAAGCGCTTGGCCGCGCCCCGATGTGTCTTCAGTTTCGGCATCGTCTCCCTCGATCGATCTACTTCGCTTCCAACTTGAATCTAGCTTCGTGAAGCCGCCGCGGCCGCCGGCTTCGCCCGGCCGCCGCCGCTCTGTGGGCGCCGGCTCAGGATCGTGTGCATCTGGTTGCCTTCGAGCCGCGGCATCGTTTCGGCAATGGCCAGCTCGGAGAGCTCCTGGACCAGCCGCTCGAGAATGCGCCGGCCGATCTCGGGGTGCGCCATCTCGCGGCCTCTGAAGAAGATCGTGGCCTTGACCTTGTCGCCGTCCTCGAGGAAGCGCTCGATGTGCTTCTTCTTGAACTGGTAATCATGCTCGTCCACCTTCGGACGGAACTTGATCTCCTTGACCTCGATCACCTTCTGGTGCTTCCGGGCCTCCCGGGCGCGTTTCTGCTCCTGGTATTGGTACTTCCCGAAGTCCATGATGCGGCAGACCGGCGGCACGGCCGTCGGCGAGATCTCGACGAGGTCGAGCCCCTTGGTCTTGGCAATGGCCAGGGCCTGTGGCGGCGGCATGATGCCGAGCTGTTCGCCGGTGTCGTCGATCACCCGGATTTCACGGACGCGGATGCGCTCGTTAACGCGGACACGGTCGTCGCGGCGGGGACTTCTGTCGAAAGCGATAAAGGCCTCCTTGAAAACCTGCAGTGCGGCGGACGCTAGGCCGCCCCGGGGGCGGCCTCGCCGAGGGGCATCGTGCCCTTCGAGCTCACTTCCTGCCGCGCCTTCTTCACGAATCCGTCAACCGTCTCTGGTCCGAGATCGCCGCCCGAACGGCTCCGCACCGAGACCGAACCCTCGGCAACTTCCTTGTCGCCCACGACCAGCATATACGGGATCTTCTGGAGCTGGGCCTCCCGGATCTTATATCCAATCTTTTCCTGGCGCTCGTCGAGGCCTGCGCGCAGCCCGGCCGCCTGCAGGCGGTCGCGGACTTTGCCCGCGTACTCGAGGTGCCGGTCGGAAATGGGCAGGACCACGGCCTGGACCGGCGCCAGCCACAGCGGAAACGCCCCGCTGTAGTGCTCGATCAGGATGGCGATGAAGCGCTCGAAGCTGCCGAAAATTGCACGGTGAATCACCACCGGCCGGTGCTCGGTGTTGTCCGCGCCGGTGTACTTCAGCTCGAACCGCTGCGGCGCGTTGTAGTCCAGCTGAATCGTCGCGCACTGCCACTTGCGGCCGATGGCGTCGGTCACGTCGAAATCGATCTTCGGCCCGTAGAAGGCCCCGTCGCCCGCGTTGATCGTATAGGGCTGACCCGCGCGCTCGAGCGCCGTCTTCAGCTGCGCTTCCGCCGAGTCCCATGTCGCGATGTCGCCCAGGAACTCCGCCGGCCGGGTCGAGAGCTTCGCCGCGTACTCGAGGCCGAAGTCGCGGTACACGCGCTGCACGAACCCCAGCATGCGCTCGACCTCGTCGCCGATCTGCTCCTGCGTGACGAAGCAGTGGCCGTCGTCCTGGGAGAACTGCCGGACGCGCGTCAGGCCGCCGAGGACGCCCGACTCCTCGTTGCGGTGCAGCGGCGTCTGCTCGTGGAAACGGATCGGCAGCTCGCGGTAGCTGTGCGCCTGGCTCCCGTAGAGCAGGTAGTGCCCGGGACAGTTCATGGCCTTCACGGCCAGTTGCTCGTTTTCAGAACCCTCGACGAGAAACATGTTCTGGCGATAGTGCGCCCAGTGCCCGGACGTCTCCCACAGCGCCTTGTTGTAGATGAGCGGCGTCTTCACCTCGACGTAGCCGTTCGGCAGCAGCACCTCGCGCATGTAGGCGGACAAGAGGTTGTAAAGCGTTGTGCCCTTGTCCTGCCAGAACGCAGCGCCGGGCGCCCACGGATGGAAGGTGAACAGGCCGAGCTCGCGCCCGAGCTTTCGATGGTCGCGCTTCTTCGCTTCCTCGAGCTGGGTGAGGTGCGCTTTCAGGTCCTTGTCACTGAGAAACGCGGTCCCGTAAACGCGCTGCATCGGCGGGTTCTTCGCGTCGCCCTTCCAGTACGCGTTCGACGTGCTCATCAGCTTGAAGGCCTTGAGCTTGCCGGTGGACGGCACGTGCGGGCCGACGCAGAAGTCGATGAACGTCTCCTTGTCTTTGATCGTGTAGCAGGAGACTTCCCGCTGGCCTTCGGTCTTCTCGTCGATCAGCTGGACCTTCAGCGGCTCGCCGCGCGCCGCGAAGAACGCCTTGGCTTCCTCGCGGGGCCACAGCTGACGCTCGTACACGACGTCCTCGCGCGCGAGCTCGTGCATCTTCTTCTCGATCGCCTCGAGGTCCTCCGGCACGAACGGCCTCGGCACGATGAAGTCGTAGAAGAAGCCCTCATCGGTCGCCGGACCGATGCCGCACTGGGTGCCAGGAAACAGGTTCGTCACTGCCGCCGCCAGCAGGTGCGCCGTGCTGTGACGCATGAGCATCAGCGCTTCCGGGCTCCGGTCGGTGACGATGCGGACGGACGCGTCGCGCTGAAGGGGACAGGACAGGTCGACCATCGTCCCGTCAACGACCCCTGCCAGCGCGGCTTTCGCGAGGCCGGGCGAGATCGCCTCCGCCACCGCACGGACCGGTGCGCCGGCCGCGAGTTCGCGGGTCGACCCATCAGGCAGCGTGACGGTGATCTGACTCATGTGAGAATTGGCGTTCGACCTGTCTGCGGTGAATCTAGCCCTTCGACTCGCTGCGCTCGCTCAGGGCATTCTCCGCGGCAGATGGCCCGCCATGAGCGAGCCTCCGGCTCGCCGAAGGCGAGGCGGAGGTGAGTCGAATGGTAGGCACGGGTGGACTCGAACCACCGACCTCCTGCGTGTCAAGCAGGCGCTCTAACCTCTGAGCTACGCGCCTACACCGCAAACACTTGAGTATATCAGGCGGCTTTCTTTTCGGCGAGCCAGATCGGCGTCGGCGGCGTCGCGCGGGCGACGCGAGCTGCTGGGGCTGGCGCAATCTGGACCTGCTCAATCGCCTTGTCCAGCATGATGTCGCCTGCCGGGGCAGGCTGTCCGAACTCGACGTCCGGCGCCTCGACGGGGACGGTGGGTTCCAGTCCCTTCTCGTGGAGGGGTGTCCCGGCCGGTGTCAGGTAGCGGACCGTCGTCAGCCACAGGCCGCTGCCGCCGGGGAGCTTGACCAGCTTCTGCACGCCTGCGCGGCCGATCGTGTGTTCCCCGACCAGGTCGGCGCGCTGGTTGCCAGACAGTGCCGAGGCGAACAGCTCGGCGGCGCCCGACGTCCCGTTGTCCATCAGCAGGACGGCCCGCAGGCTGATGCTGCCGTCGCCCGAGCTGGCGGCGATCGTGTCCTTCGTCGCGACGCCCTTGGTTTCCCGCTGGGCCAGCGTCCCCTTCGCCACGAAGAGGCGCGCCAGGGCCAGGCCCTGATCGTAGGTGCCGCTGGCGGTCCGGCGGATGTCGATGACCAGTTTCGTGGCGCCGTTCTTCGAGGCGTCGGCCACCTGCGCCTTCAGCTGATCGGCCGTGCGCGGGCCGATGGCGGGAACGCGGATGTATCCGACTCCGGGCGTCGCGATTCGTCCGGACACGTCGGCTGGCGCGAGCGCCTCGCGGGACAGCGTCACGACGTGCGGGTCGGCGGCGTTGCCGCGGAAAATCGTGAGGGTGACCTTCGACCCGACGGCGCCGCGCAAGGCGCGCATGCCCTGCCACACGCTCATGTCGCGCGTCGGGACGTCATTGATCGCGCGGACGTAATCGCCCGTGCGCAGCCCGGCCCTCGAGGCGGGCGAGTTGTCGCGTGCCGCCAGGACGCGCAGGTAGTACTGGCGCGTCAGCTCGATGCCGAGATCGCCGGCCGGCAGGGCGGACCCCGATTCGGCCTGCTTGACCTCGTCCGCGGACAGATAGGCGCTGTCCGGATCCAGTGAGTCGACGAGGCCGTTCATGGCGCCGCGCATCACCTTGTCAATGTTGACCGGCTCAACGTAGTTGCTCGAAATCAGGCTCACCACATCGTCGAAGATCTTGAGGTGCTGATAGGTGTCTTCCCGCGCCATGACGGTGCCGAGCACGCCGCCGACGATGGCGAAGGCGACAACCGGGGCGGTGATGGCGATAACGATGGCGCGGGTGCGTGAACTCATGGCCCTACCGTTTCTTCAGCCATTGTAAAGGATCGACGGACTGACCGTCGATCCGCAACTCGAAGTAGAGCTCGGACGGTCCGGCCGGCGCCGACCCGACCGTTCCGATGGCCTGACCACGTTCGATCCGGGCGCCCTTCTTGACCGATACCTCGAGTAAATCCCCGTACAGGCTGAAGCTCTGGGACCCGTGGTCGACGATGACCAGGTTGCCGAAGCCGCCAAAGGTGTCGGCAAAGGCCACGACACCGTCGTGAATGGCGGACACCTGAGAGCCCTCCGCGGCCCCGATCGCGATCCCGTTGGCCGCCGACGCGCCTGCCTGACGACTGGGCCGGCGGGCGAGCGCGCCGGCCACCGGCCAATCGAGATCGCCGCGGAACGGCCGGAGGGGCAGGGCGGCGGGCTCGACAGCCGACGCGCCCGCCGACAGATCGCGCAGCGTCGCCTGCAGCTTCTGCCGGGCCGCCTGGAGCTCGCCGACCAGCTGCGCGTTCAGATCGCGCCGGTTGTCGATGTCGCGGATGAGCGCGCTGCGCGATTCGGCGGCGCGGCCGAGCGCCGCCTGCGCGCGCTCGGCTTCGGCCGTCAGCGTGCCGAGCCGGCGACCGCGCTGTTCGAGCGCGGCGCGCGTCCGTTTCAACTCCGCAAGCGTGCGCTGCCGTGTAGCCACACGGTCGGCATCGAGCTTCGCCAGCGCGCTCAGAACGCGCGAGGCCTGGCCGACCTGGCGGATATCGGCGGTGGACAGCAGGAGCTTGAGGTAGCGGCCCTGGCCCATCTTGTAGATGTCGACGAGCCTGGCGCGAAGCTCGGGGCGGCTCGCCGCTTCCTGCTGCTCGAGGTCGTGCATCCGTTGCCGGTTCGCGGTGAGCTCGCCGGAAATCTGCGCGGTGTCCGCCGCGAGCTGCCGCAGCTCTTCCGCCTTGATCTGGCGATCGACTTCCAGCTTCCGGAGATCGCCGAGCAGTGTGCGCTCCTCGGCGGCCAGACGGTCGGCTTCCTTCTGCAGCGTCTGCAGCCGATCCGTCGCGCGCTGCGCCAGCACCTCGGCGCGCGGGCGGTCGGCCGGCTGAGCCTGCAGCGCGAGCGATAGTGCGGAAGCGAGCAGAAATACACCCATCGCCTTACATATCGGCACGCCGCAGTATCGCTACAGCTCCGGCAGGTTGTCGGCATGGGATAATTGCACGATGCGCGTGCTTGCCGTTGATGTCGGGGGACGCCGGATTGGCCTCGCGATCAGCGACCCGTCCGCCACTCTGGCGCGGCCGCTCACGACGCTTGCCGTCGGAGGCCACGACGAGGGCGTCCGCCGCGTCGCCGAAGAGATCAGCCGGCTCGAGCGTGACGACGATGGCCTGTCGTCCGTCGTGGTGGGGCTCCCGGTGCGGCTCGACGGGTCCGCCAGCGACGAAACAGCCCGCGTGGCCGCCTTCGTCGACGCGCTGAAGACGCGCACGAACGTGCCCATCGTGACGGCCGACGAACGGCTCACGAGTCGCGAGGCCGAGAGCCGGCTGAGCGTGCAGGAGCGCGACTGGCGGCAGCGCAAGAAAAAGCTCGACGCGGCCGCGGCGGCGATCATCCTCCAGGAGTATCTCGACCGGGCGGGGAACTGAAACCGGGCTCAACGTGAAACGGTTCCTCGCGTTCGTCATCGTCCTGATCCTGGTTGCCGCGGGCGCGACCGCCGGCTGGTTGTTCCTCGGCGCGCGGCAGGCGTACCGAGGCTACGGCGCCTCCGAACAGTTCGTGGACATCAAGCCGGGGACCGGCACACGCGCGATCGGCCAGCGTCTCGCCGCCGCCGGCGTCGTTCGGGATCAACTGACCTTCCGTATCGCGCTGTGGATGAGCGGCAAAGCGACGCGGCTCAAGGCCGGCGAATACCGGTTCACCGACCCCGCGACACCGGGCGACGTAATCGACAAACTCGCCCGGGGCGACGTGTTCGTCATCCCCCTCACGATTCCCGAAGGGCTGTCGATCCGGGAGACGGCCAAAATCGTCGAGGCCAAAGGCTTCGGGCCGGCCTCCGCCTTCGTTGACGCCGCTCGCGATACGTCGGCCGTTCACGCGATCGACCCGGCGGCGCGCGATTTGGAAGGGTATCTGTTCCCGGAAACGTACCCGCTGTCCCGGCACGAGGACGCGCCGGGCATCGTGCGGTTGATGGCGGACGCCTTCAACCGGGCGCTGTCGCCGGACTTGCGGGAAGCCGCCGCGGCCCGGGGGCTCTCGATCCGGCAGCTCGTCACGCTGGCGTCGATCGTCGAGAAGGAAACAGGCAAGCCGGAGGAGCGGCCGCTGGTCGCCTCGGTGTACGAGAATCGCCTCCGCATCGGCATGCCGCTCCAATGCGATCCGACCGTCATCTACGCGCTCGAGCAGGCCGGCCGCTATCACGGCAACCTGCACCACGACGACCTGTCGTTTGATTCGCCCTACAACACCTATCGATACCCCGGCCTGCCGCCTGGTCCCATCGCCGCGCCCGGGCGGGCGTCACTCGACGCCGTCGTCCACCCGGCAGACTCGAAGTACCTCTATTTCGTCAGCCGCAACGACGGCTCGCACGAGTTCGCGGCGACGCTCGATGAGCACAATCGGAACGTCCAGAAGTACCAGGTGGAGTACTTCAGGGCG
The DNA here is from genome assembly GCA_963712905.1 of uncultured Acidobacteriota bacterium. GTDB lineage: Bacteria > Acidobacteriota > Vicinamibacteria > Vicinamibacterales > CAVVIG01 > CAVQJU01. The sequence goes on from CAVQJU010000007.1 coordinate 40,876, forward strand.
GGTGGGGCTGGTAGGTCGGGTGAGGCTGGTGGGGGAAGAAAGACCGCCAAGTCGAATCGATGATTGCCTACCTGCCTTACCCGGCGCACCCGGCCCCTCTGACATAATCGCGATCGCATGGACACACTCAGCACGGTGGGCATCGTCGCGAAGTCGCGCTTGAGCGCGGCGACGCCTCACCTGCTGGAGGTCGAGGCCTGGCTCGGCGCGCGCAACATCGTCGCGGTGGTCGAGACGGCGACGGCCGCGTTGATGCCGCCCTCACCAACCCGGGAGGTGGCCGAGAAGCAGGCGCTGGTGTCGCGCGCCGGACTGGTACTGGTGCTCGGCGGCGACGGCACGCTCCTCAGCATGGCCGATTGCATTGCGCAGGCCGGCAGGCGCGTTCCGATTCTCGGCGTGAACTTCGGCAGCCTCGGGTTTCTCACCGAGGTCACGCTGCCCGAGTTGTACCCGGCGCTCGAAGCCGCGCTGGCCGGGCGCGCGCACGTCGAGGAACGGCTGATGCTGCGGGCGACCGTCCACTCGTCAGCGGCGCCCCAGGTGGGCGTGGCCGTCAACGACGTTGTTATCAACAAGGCCGCGCCCTCGCGCCTCATCAACCTGTCGGTCTTCGTCGGCGACGAATTCGTCACGAACGTGCGGGCGGACGGCCTGATCATCGCGACGCCCACGGGCTCGACGGCGTACAACCTCTCGGCGGGAGGCCCTGTCGTCGAGCCGAGCGTGGACGCGATGGTCCTGACGCCCATCGCGCCGCACACGCTGAGCAACCGACCGATCGTCATCCCCGCGTCGGCGACGGTCCGCGTGAAGCCCGTGATCGGCGATCGCGATGGCGCCTTCGTGACGCTCGACGGCCAGGCCGGGTTCGAACTGCGAGCCGGCGACGAGATCACGGTGGGACGTGCCGCCGAGCCAATGCGGCTCATTCGTCCCTCGACCCGCAGCTACTTCGAAGTCCTGAGGGAAAAGCTGAACTGGGGACAACGGTAGTCAGTCAGCAGTCAGCAGTCAGCAGTCAGCAGTCGGCAGTCGGCAGTCGAAAGTAGTGCAGGCCTTCAGGCCTTGCCCAACGGCCCCAGCCCCCAGCCCCCAGCCCCCAGCCCCTAGCCCCTAACCTCTAACCTCTAACCTCTAACCTCTAACCTCTAGTCGGAGGTGCAGAAAGAACTCCTGGTTCCCCGTGGCGCCCTTGAGCGCCGACGGCGCCATCGCCACGCGTTGCAGTCCCGCCGCCGCGGCATGGACGGTCACGCGTTCGATCACCTCGGCGTGCACCGCGGGATCGCTCACCAGGCCGTGCTTGCCTACCTGCTCGCGCCCGGCTTCGAACTGCGGCTTGACGAGGGCGACGATGTCGGCGCCGGCGGCCAGCAGGGGCGGCAGCGCCGGCAGGATGTGGCCGAGAGAAATGAAGGACACGTCGATGGTGACGAGATCGACGGGATGGGGCACGTCGGCCCGAGTCAGCGATCGAGCGTTCACGCCTTCGACAACCGTGACGCGCGGGTCGCTGCGCAGCCGCCAGTCGAGTTGCGCGCGTCCCACGTCGAGGGCAATCACGCTGATGGCGCCGCGCTGCAGCAGGACGTCGGTGAAGCCGCCGGTGGACGCGCCGACGTCAAGCGCATGCCTGCCGGCCGGATCCACGCCGAACGCGTCGAGCGCGTGGGCCAGTTTGACCCCGCCGCGGCTGACGTACGGATGATCCGGTTCCGCGACCTCGATGCGCGCGTCCTCCGCGACCGCGGTGCCGGCCTTGTTGACCGGCCGATCGTTGACGCTGACGTGGCCGGCCATGATGAGCGCGCGTGCGCGTTCGCGGGACGCGGCCAGCCCGCGCTCCACCAGCGCCGCGTCGAGCCGGATCTTGCGGGTACTCATTCATTCACCACGAATACCCAAGAAGGTCCTTCGTGTTCTTCGTGCCTTCGTGATTTACGGGCGCTGGAGGCTGGCCATGCCGCCATTGAAAGCAGATTCAACTGCGCCGCGAGACGACCCATTCGGCGATCGGCGCGAGCCATCCGCCGCTGAGGCCGGCGGCGTCGAGCGTTGCGTTCGCGCGCGCGATGCAGTCGGCGGCGAGCGCGCGAGACCTGTCGAGGCCGAAGATCGCGGGGTAGGTCGGCTTCGTGCCGGCGGCGTCCTTCCCTGCGGTCTTGCCCAACTCTTCGGCGCTGCCTTCGACGTCCAGGATGTCGTCCACGATCTGAAAGGCGAGGCCGATGTCGGTGGCGAATCGATCGATGGCAACCACGGCGGCCTCGCTCCCGCCGGCCATGATCGCTCCGCTGACGGCGGACGCGCGGATGATCGCGCCCGTCTTGCGCGCGTGCATGGCGGGCAGGCTGTCGGTGTCGAGCGCGGTGCTGTGTCCCGGCACCTGGCCGGCGGCCACCAGATCGATCGCCTGTCCTCCCACCATCCCCGTGGCGCCTGCCGCCTCCGCGATGACCTTCAGCACCCTCAGCTTCCGGTGGGCGACAACGTCATCGCTTGACACCGGCTCGCGGGCGAGAAGCGCGAAGGCCTCGGCCTGCAGGCCGTCGCCGGCCAGGATGGCCACGCCGTCTCCGTACACCACGTGAAGCGTCGGGCGCCCGCGCCGCAGCGTGTCGTTGTCCATCGCGGGAAGATCGTCGTGAATCAGCGAGTACGTGTGAATCAGTTCGATGGCGCAGGCTGCCGGGAGCGCGAGGTCCATCGCCGATGGCGCCGGCGAGGCGGCTGCGCTCGTGCGGCTGACGATCTCGGCGGCGGCCAGCGTGAGAATCGGCCGCAGACGTTTGCCGCCGGCGAACACGCTGTAGCGCATCGCCTCGCTGACGATGGCGGGGCAGGCCGGCGGCGACGGCAGGCACTTCTCGAGGGCACCATTCACGCGCGCCCGGGCTTCGTTGAGGAACGCGGCAAGCGGGTCGGCGGCCGTCACGAGATCAGCGATCGCGGTCGTCGCCCGAGGCGAGCGTCGTTGGCGCCGGCCTGACATCGCCGCGTTCGCTGAGAATCTCGATGCGCCGCTCGGCGTCCTCGAGCCGCGCGTGGCAGAACCGTGACAACTGCACGCCCCGTTCGTAAAGAGCCAGCGACTGCTCGAGCGCAAGGTCGCCTTCCTCGAGCTTCTTGACGACCGATTCGAGCTCGGCGATGGCCGCTTCGAAATCCTTGATGGATGATGCGTCGCTCATTCTGTTCTCGACACCTTAGCCTCAATTTCGCCGCGGCTCAAGGTCACACGGACGGTATCGCCTGCCGCGACCTCGCCGGCCTCGCGCAAGGCCCGCGTCCGGTCGGCGTTCCAGCAGACCGCGTAGCCCCGGCCGAGCACCGCCAGCGGGCTGAGCGATTCGAGCCGGCTGGCGCAGCCCCGCAGCGCCGCGTCCGCCTGATGCTGTCTCCGCGCGACCGCGCCCGCGAGACGGCCGTCCGCCGCCACGAGGCGCGTTCGAATCGTCCCGAGCCGGCGCGCCAGATTCAGCATGTCCAGCTGCCGCCCGACGGCCTGGAGCCGCCGGATGCGCGCGCCGATGGCCATCCGCACCGCGTCGTCGAGCGACCGATCGAGCTCCGCGGCACGGCGGCTCTTCATCGCCAGGCGCGCGGCGTATCCCGCCATCGCGGGCCGGCTGCCGGCCACGTGTACCCGTCGGCTGAGACGTTGCACCCGTCCATGCGCCGCGGCCACCAGCCGCTCGTGCAGGCGATCGATGCGCCCCGCGAATTCGTCCGTCCGGGCCACGACCAGTTCGGCTGCCGCCGAGGGCGTCGGCGCGCGGACGTCGGCCACGAAATCGGCGATGGTCACGTCGGTCTCGTGACCGACCGCCGAGATGACGGGCACCGGCGCGGCGGCAATCGCGCGCGCGACGACTTCCTCGTTGAAGGCCCAGAGATCCTCGATCGACCCGCCGCCTCGTCCGACGATCAGCACATCCACGCCCGGCACGCGTCCGATGGCGCGCAGCGCACGGGCGATCTCGCCGGCGGCGCCGTCACCCTGCACGCGCGCGGGCCGGATGACGACGTGGGCGTTCGCGTGGCGGCGCTTGAGCACGTTGAGGATGTCCCGGATCGCCGCGCCCTCGAGCGACGTCACGATGCCGATCTTGCGCGGCAGCGCCGGCAGCGGCCGTTTGCGCGCGGCGTCGAACAGCCCCTCGTCCTGCAGTCGCTTCTTGAGTTGGTCGAACGCCAGCTGCAGCGCCCCCAGGCCGTGCGGCTCCAGGTGCTCGCAGACCAGCTGGTATTCGCCCTTCGGTTCGTAAACGGAGAGTTTTCCGCGCGCGACGACGCGCAGGCCGTCGGCCGGCTTGAACTTCAGGTACCGCAGGTTCGACCGGAACATGAAGCCGCGGAGCTGGGCCGTCGAGTCCTTGAGCGTGAAGTACAGATGACCGTTCCACGGGCGGCAGTTCGAGAGCTCGCCCTCCACCCACACCTCGAAGAACTCCGCTTCGAGGTGATCGCGCACCCGGATCGTCAGCTCGGTGACGGTGTGGACACGCCTGATCGGCGGGCGCTCTGTGATTGGCGGGCGAGGCTCCGCACTGTCGACTGCCGACGGCTGACTGTCGACTGCTCGACGGCTGACTGCCGACTGTCGACTGCCGACTGTCGACTTCGGCATCGTCGTCGTCTTCAAACGGAAGATCGAACAGGTCGCTCATCGGCTGCGAGCTCGGCGAGCTCGTCCAAACTGTAACTCAGGCGCTCGATGTCGGTGGCCTTTCCAGTGGCCTCGTCGGCGTCCACGACGACGGCGTTCAGGCGCGGGTTGGCGGTCGCGGTCTCGAAACGAGAAGGCAAGCCGGTCAGAAAACGTCCGAGCGCCGGCTCGACTTCGACGCCGATGATGGAATCGTGCGGCCCGGTCATCCCGGCGTCCGTGAGGTAGGCGGTGCCTTTCGGGAGGATCCGCTCGTCGGCGGTCTGCACGTGCGTATGGGTCCCGACGACGGCCGTGACCCTCCCGTCGAGATGCCAGCCCATCGCGATCTTCTCCGAAGTGGCTTCCGCGTGGAAGTCCACGAAGATAATGCGCGTCCGCGGGCGCATGGCCTCGATTTCGCGAAGCACGACCGCGAACGGGTCGTCGATCTGCAGCATGAAAACCCGGCCCATCGCGTTGATCACGCCGACGGAGTGGCCGTTGCGCGCGCGCGCGACATAGCTGCCGTTGCCCGGCACGCCGGCGGGGTAGTTGGCCGGGCGCAGCAGCCTTGGTTCCGTGCCGATGTAGTCCAGCGCTTCTTTCTTGTCCCAGATGTGATTGCCCGAGGTCACCACGTCCACGCCCAGGTCGAGGAGCTCGTCGCCGATCTCGCGCGTGATGCCGAACCCGGCGGCGGCGTTCTCGCCGTTCGCGATGACGAAATCGATCGCATGGCGGCTGACCAGGGCGGCAAGGCCGGTCCGGACCAGCTGCCGTCCGGGGCGGCCGACGATGTCGCCGATAAAGAGGATTCGCATGAGGGGGTCAGTCGAGTTTACGCGAATCCGGGGGACTTGGAGCGGGCGGCCGAAGGCGGCTTCTTGTAACCGGCACATCCGCATAGGGATATGGCCAAGCAGTATATGAGTGTATATAACGCAGATAATATGCTTGACAAACACTAACTACGCGCTTAAACTCTTACCAGTTTTCAAACCGATTCGAAGAACGGGAGGTTTATCAACATGGCAGGCAAAGTCATCGGCATCGACCTCGGCACCACCAACTCGGTGGTTGCCGTCATGGAAGGCGGGCAGCCCGCAGTCATCGTCAACCAGGAAGGCGCCCGCACCACCCCGTCGGTGGTGGCCATCGCCAAGGATGGCGAGCGGCTCGTCGGTCAGGTCGCCAAGCGGCAGGCCGTCACCAACCCCGAAAACACGGTGTTCTCCATCAAACGCTTCATGGGGCGCAAGCACGAGGAAACCTCGAGTGAAGCGTCGCGGGTTCCGTACGCCGTCGTTCGCGCGAGCAACGGCGATGCGTGGATCGAAGCGCGCGACAAGAAATACTCGCCGCCTGAAATCTCGGCGTTGATTCTCCAGAAGCTCAAGCAGGCCGCCGAGGACCATGTCGGCGAGAAAATCACCGACGCGGTCATCACCGTGCCCGCCTACTTCAACGACGCGCAGCGCCAGGCCACCAAGGACGCCGGCAAGATCGCGGGCCTCAACGTCCTGCGCATCATCAACGAGCCGACGGCGGCGGCGCTGGCGTACGGCCTCGACAAGAAGAAGAACGAGACCATCGCGGTTTACGACTTCGGCGGCGGCACGTTCGACATCTCCGTGCTCGAGGTCGGTGACGGCATCGTCGAGGTGAAAGCCACCAACGGCGATACGCATCTCGGCGGCGACGACCTGGACGACCGGGTCATCGAGTGGCTCGTGGCCGAGTTCAAGAAGACCGATGGGATCGATCTGTCGAAGGACCGGATGGCGCTCCAGCGCCTGAAGGAAGCGGCCGAGAAGGCGAAGATCGAACTGTCCACGGCGCTCGAAACCGACATCAACCTGCCGTTTGTCACGGCCGACCAGAGCGGGCCCAAGCACATGCAGACGAAGCTGTCGCGCGCGAAGCTCGAACAGCTGGTCGACGACCTGCTGCAGCGCACCATGGCGCCCGTCAAGAAGGCGTTGGACGACGCGGGCGTCGATCCGAAGAAGATCGACGAGGTCGTGCTCGTCGGCGGCTCGACGCGCATGCCGAAGGTGCAGCAGCTGGTGCGCGACTTCTTCGGGAAAGAGCCCCACAAGGGCGTGAACCCCGATGAAGTGGTGGCGGTCGGCGCGGCTGTGCAGGGCGGCGTGCTCACGGGCGAAGTCACCGACGTGCTGCTCCTCGACGTGACGCCGCTTTCGCTCGGCATCGAAACGCTGGGCGGCGTGATGACGCAGCTCATCACGAGGAACACCACGATCCCGTCGCGCAAGAGCGAGATCTTCTCGACGGCGGCCGACAACCAGACGAGCGTCGAGGTCCACGTGATGCAGGGTGAACGCCAGTTCGCGCGCGACAACCGCACGCTCGGACGGTTCCACCTGACGGGCCTTCCGCCGGCGCCTCGCGGCGTCCCGCAGATCGAAGTCGCCTTCGACATCGACGCCAACGGCATCGTCAACGTATCGGCAAAGGACCTGGCGACGGGCAAGGAACAGAAGATCACGATCAGCGGCACGGGCGGTCTGTCGAAGGAGGAGGTCGATCGTCTCGTGAAGGAGGCGGCCAGCCACGCCGGCGAGGACCAGGCCAGGCGCGACTTGATTGACGCACGGAACCAGGCCGACTCGCTGGCCTATCAGGCCGAGAAGACGGTGTCCGGGAACCGCGACCGGCTGCCGGCGGGAGAGGTGGCGCGTCTCGAGACGGCGATCGCGGGCGCCAGGAAGGCCGCGGAGGGCGAAGACCTCGCGGCGATCAGGAAGGCCACGGAGGAACTGCAGCAGGCCGCCCACGCGATCGGCGAACTGCTTTACAAGGGATCACAGGGTCCACAGGGTCCACAGGGTCCGTCAGGGTTCGGGAGTGAAGGACGCCGAGGTTGTCGACGCTGAATACGCCGAGAGCGTCTAAGCGCTCTCATTTTTGAAGGAGCACACATCATGACTATCGTTCGTTGGGATCCGTTTCGCGATTTCGGTTTCACCTCCGGCAACACGTGGGTGCCGCCGGTCGACATCTATCAGACCAGCGAGCACGAACTGGTGCTCAAGGCCGAACTGCCCGACCTCTCGCGCGAGGAGATCGACATCACGGTCGAGAACTTCGTGCTGACCCTGAAGGGCGAGAAAAAGCTCGCCGGCGAGGTCAAGGAAGAGCAGTTCCACCACATCGAACGGAGCTACGGGTCGTTCAGCCGCTCCTTCTCGCTCCCGAGGACCGTGGACGCGAGCAAGGTGTCGGCCGAGTACAAGAACGGCGTGCTGACCGTCAGGCTCCCGCTGCGCGAGGAAGCCAAGCCTCGCCAGATCAAGGTAGACGTGGCGGCTTGACAGGTCGGGTAGGCCTGGTAGGTCGGGTAGGCCTGGTAGGTCGGGTGGGTCAGGTAGGGCGTGTGGGTCGGGTGGCCGGGCAGGTATCTGCCCTCCGCCCGGCCGGCCCGCCCTTTTCTCGTTTCGTGTCCGCGTGTTACGCTCTATTCCCGTCATGGACGACGTGAGCGAACTCATCGAATCGGGAGCCGACGGCTCCGAGATCCCTTCCGAGCCGGCGCCTCCTATTGAGAGCCGGTTTCTGTTTGTCGACGTGGCGGCGCTCCGCGCAAAGCAGTTGCGGCGTGGGGCGCGGCCGAGGGTCGTCGCGGAGGAAGGGCCCCTGCCCCACAAGGCCGAACGCCTGGCCATGGAAGAAGTCCGGCGCGGCCTGGTCTACTACAACGTGCTGGCGCCTAAGGTTGAGGCCGGGGAGGGCGGAGTTTGACCGAGATTCAGCAGTTGATCGCCGGAGTCTTGCAGGGCGTGGCGTCGAGCACCGTGTTCATCCTGGCGCTCATGATCGGCTTTTGCACCATCGTCGGCTTCACCAAGCTCAAGAAGACCGCCGGCAGGACGATGGTCATCAAGAGCCTGGATGAACAGATGACCGGCAAGCCTATGGAATACCTCATGCCGGGGGACCCGCGGGGGCCCGCCGACCAGCTGCATTCACCGGAACTTGTGGAGGCCGCCGCCCGTAAATAGGGGTATGTTGTGCCTTCTTTTTGGCATCCTGTTTTTCCCGATCGTCCTTCCGTTCCTGATCCTCCGGTTCGTTCTGAAGCTCCTGTTCGCCCTCGTCATGGTGCCGTTCGTCCTGTTCGTGGTGGCGGGCGCCCTCTTGATGGCGTTTGCCGGCGTCATGCTGGCGCTGTTCACCCCGCTGCTGCCGCTGGCGTTCGTCGCGCTGATCATCTGGGCCATCACGCGACACTCTCGGGCTGCCAGCGTAATCCCAGGTTGATGATTCGCTGGAGCAGGGCTTCGTAGCTCACGCCCTGCTTCTCGGCTGAGGCCGCGAAGTCTTCTCCCCGCGCAATCTGGGGGTTGGGATTCGCTTCGAGCACCCACACGTTCCCCGCTTCGTCCAGCCGCAAGTCGATTCGCGCGTAGCCGCTCAGCTCGAGCGCCCGGTACGCCCGCTTGCACAGGTGCTGGATCTCGCTGATCTTGGCTTCGGGCAGGTCCACGGTGGGCCCGCTGTCGATGCCGTATTTCTTCTGGTACTTCACGCTCCATTTGACGCGGTCGGTGGCAATCCGCTTGGCGCCCTCGGGCATGTTCTTGAAGAACAACTCCCAGACCGGCAGTGCCTGGAGCGCCTGGTTGCCGAGAATGCCGACGTAGAGCTCACGGCCCTCGATGTATTGCTCGACGATGGCGGCCGTGCCGATGCTGTCGTGGATGAAGGCCACGCGCTCCTTGAGCTTCTCGTCGCTGTCCACCACCGATGCCTGGGAGATGCCGATGGACGCCTCCTGCGTCAGCGACTTCACAATCAAAGGAAACGTCAGGCGCTTCGGCCGCCGAATCGGCCGGCCGATGCGGAACACCTCGGACTCGGGCACGTGGATGCGGTGATACGCCAGGAGCTTCTTCGAGAGCGACTTGTCGCGCGCCAGCAGCAGCCCGCGCGGGTTGCAGCCGGTGTAGGACAGCTTCAGCAGCTCGAGGTGGCTCACGACGTTCTGGTCGAAGATCGTGACGTCGTCGAAGCCCTCCAGCAGGTTGAAGGAGATGTGGGGCTTCCACTCCTCCGACGCCCGGCGGATGTCGCCGAGGTCGTCGTGCACGGGCAGCGGCCGGACCTCGTGGCCCATCGCCGTCAGCGTCGAGACGACGTCGTATTCCGTGCGCCAGGGCGCCGCCGTGATGTCGGTGCCCTCTTCGATGGTGTCGGGCGGCACCAGGTGGCGGTGCATCAGCGCCAGGATGCGCAGCTTGTTGACGCTCACACTGCCACCCGATGCCGGCCGCTGTGCAGGTAATTCATGGTCTGCACGGTGAGGAAGACGATGAAGTCGAGGCGGGTGGCTTCTTCTGTATCCATGAGGCGCAGGTTCAGCTCGCGGCAGCGCTCGACGATTTTTTCGATCAACTGGTCGATCGTGTACTGGTAGCTGTCGGTGAAGCTGGCCACGATCGTGCGCACCTCGCGCCTGATCTTGCGTACGAAGCGGGCCGCTGTCTGGTTCTTTGCAAACGCGGGCGACGCGGAGAACAGGTTCTGCAGATCGCTGTCATAGAAGTCGGGGTGATCGAGGCCGTAGTGCTCGCGCTTCTTCCGGTAGTGCTCGCCCAGCGTCTTGCGCAGCCGCGGCAGCGGATCGACCATGCGCGTCGACCGCAGGGTCGGCCGGCGGGCGGCCAACTCCCGCATCAGACGATCCATGTACTCGAGCTTGCGCTGGGCCGGCCAGCCCGCGAACCGCGTCGCCCACTGCGATTGCGGATCGAGCCAGACCGCGAATGTCTCGGCGAAGTCCTCGTCCGGATGGCTTTGCGCATACCAGTGATCGAGGTGCTGGACGAAGCTCTTGCTGTAAGGCTTCGGCGTGTAGTACTCGGGGTAGGGCGTCGCGGGGTTGCCGAACAGCCGCCGCCTCGTTGGCCGACGCCTGATCTCGTACGCGTTGTCGATCGCGTGGCCGACCTCGTGGCGCAGAATCTTCAGGCACGTCGGCGCGTCGCCGCCCTCCACTTCGAGCATCTGCGCCAGCTCGAGCTTTTCGAGGCGCGGGTGGGCGAGGTAGAACGGGATCGCGACGCCGGGGACGCCGTCCGGCGTGAACCACTCGTCGGACAGCCAGTAGTGCGGCCGGAACCTGACGCCGCGCGCCTCGAGCTCGCCGCTGACGACGGCGATGCGCGCTTCGAGCTCGGTCCCCTCGATGCGCAGGCCGAGATCGCACATGCGGATCTCGAGCAGCTTGTCGTCGCCGAGCGTCGTCCAGTCGGACGGCTTCAGCGGCTCGCGGTCGGCGGTGCCTGCATCCACCATTCGGTATCGCGTTCGTATGCGTCGGCCATCCGGAGCAGCGTCGCTTCGTCGAACCGGCGGCCCGTGAGTTGGAATCCTATCGGCAGCCGGGGCGACGATGCAGTGAACCCGCACGGAACGCTGACGGCTGGAAGGCCGGCCAGGTTCGCGCTCACCGTGAAGACGTCGGCCAGGTACATCTGCAGCGGATCCGACGTCCGCTCGCCGAGCTTGAACGCGGGCGTCGGGCTCGTCGGCATCGCCACGACGTCGGCGCGCTCGAAGGCCCGGTCGTAGTCGCGCAGAATCAGCGTGCGTACCTGCTGCGCCTTGACGTAGTACGCGTCGTAGTAGCCCGCGCTCAATACGTAGGTGCCGAGCATGATGCGCCGCTTGACCTCGGCGCCGAACCCCTTCTCGCGCGTCCGCGAGTACATCGCGCCCAGCTCGCCCTGCGTGTCCCGAAGTCCGTACCGCACGCCGTCGTAACGAGCCAGGTTCGAGCTCGCTTCGGCGGTTGCCACGAGGTAATAGACGGGGATCGCGTACTTCGCGTGGGGCAGCTCGATGTCGATCAGCGTCGCGCCGCGCGCCGTGAACGCGTCGAGTGCCGTCCTGAAGGCGGCCACGATGCCGGCGTCCACGCCGTTCTCGATGAGGCTCCACGGGACACCGATCCGCGTGCCGCGCACGTCGCCGCTCAGCGACGACTGGTAGTCCGCGACCGGTTCGGTCGCCGTCGTCGAATCGGCCGCGTCGAGGCCGGCGATCGTCTCGAGGGCGATGGCGGCGTCGCGGGCACGACGCGTCAGCGGGCCGATCTGGTCAAGCGAGGAGCCGAAGGCGAGCAGCCCGTACCGGGAAACGCGGCCGTAGGTTGTCTTGAGGCCCAGCACGCCGCACATGGCCGCCGGCTGCCGAATCGACCCGCCGGTGTCCGAGCCGAGCGCCAGGGGCGTGAGGCCGGCGGCGACCGCGACGGCCGACCCGCCGCTCGACCCGCCCGGGATGCGATCGAGCGCCCATGGGTTGCTCGACGGGCCGAACGCCGAGTTCTCGGTGGACGAACCCATTGCGAACTCGTCGCAGTTGGTCTTGCCGATGATCACCGCGCCGGCGCGGGTGAGGCGCGACACGACCGTGGCGTCGTAGGGCGGAACGAACCCTTCCAGAATCCTCGACGAAGCTGTCGTTCGCACGCCCTTCGTGCAGATGTTGTCCTTGAGCGCGACGGGGACGCCTGCGAGCGGAGCATCGCGAAACCGGCTGCGATCGCGGTCGATCTCCCCGGCGCGCGCCAGCGCCTCGTCGGCCATCACCGTGTTGAACGCGTGCAGGGATCCGTCGGCCGCGGCGATCCGATCCAGCGACTCGCGGCACACGTCCACGGCCGATCGTTCGCCCGACCGGATCGCGTCGCGGATGTCCGAGAGCGTGCTAACCAATGACGCGGGGTACTTTGAAGAAGCCGCCTACAGCCTGCGGGGCGCCGCTGGCACGGTCGCGCTCCGGGGCATTTCCGAACACCTCGTCGGCGCTGAGGGACGGCCTGACTTCGTCGGGCCGATCGGCGCCCCGGCTGGCCACGCCGTATGCGGTCGGAGGGACACCGGTCGTGTCGAGCTGCTGGAGCTCGCTCGCATGCGCGAGGATGTCGCCGAGTTGTCGTGCGAACAGCTCGACTTCGCCGGGTTCGAGCTCGAGATGCGCGAGCGCGGCAACGGCTTCGACCTGCGCTCTCGTCAGTACGGGCATGGCAAATGCTAGCATGCCGCCATCTGGGGCCTGGGGGCTGGGGGCTTGGGACTTGGGGAAGGGTTAGAGGTTAGAGGTTAGAGGTTAGAGGTTAGAGGTTGGGGGCTAGGGAAATGATCCGGCCGGCCGCAGTCGCAGGCACGTGGTATCCGGGAACCGCGTCGGCACTCGCGGTGGCCGTCGATGCTCACATGGCTCACGCCACACGCGATGTGGGGGGCGAGCTGGTCGCGCTCATTGCGCCTCACGCGGGCCTGATGTACTCCGGGCCTGTCGCTGCGCACGCGTACCGGTTGCTCGCCGGGCGTTCCTTTGACGTGGCCGTGATTGTCGGCCCATCGCATTTTGTCGCCTTCGACGGCGTCGCCGTATACCCCTCAGGAGGATTCGACACGCCGCTCGGGGTGGTTCCGATCGACGCCGGCAGTGCGGCGGCGCTCGCGCAGGCATCGCCGATCGTGCGGGAACACGCGCCGGCCCACGCGCGCGAGCACTCCATCGAGATGCAGCTGCCGTTTCTCCGCCACCTCGCGCCGGGATTGCCCATCGTGCCGCTGGTGATGGGGCGGCAGACGGCGGCCACCGCGGGCGCTCTCGGGGACGCGTTGACCGCCGTGCTTCGCGGCAGGCGGGCGCTACTGGTGGCGAGCACCGACCTGTCGCACTATCACGAGGCGGCCGAAGCCGCGCGCCTCGACGCCGTGGTGATCGACCACATCTCGCACCTGGATCCCGAGGGCCTGCAGGCGGCGATTGACACCAATCCCGAACATGCGTGTGGCGGCGGGCCGGCGGTCGCGGTCATGCTGGCCGCGCGGCAACTCGGCGCGCGCGACGCGATGGTGCTGCACTACGGCGATTCCGGGGACGTGTCGGGGGATAAGTCCTCCGTCGTGGGCTATCTGGCGGCCGCGCTCGGGAACTTCCCGTGATTGCCCGCACGACCGAGGTCGAACGCGCGCGGTTGCTGGAGATCGCCCGGCGGGCAATTGAAGCTCATGTCAGTCGGCAGTCGGCAGTCGGCAGTCCGCAGTCGGCCGGGCCTGAGGACGTCGAGACGGATCCGCTCGCTGACCGTCGAGCCGGTGTGTTCGTCACGATTTATCACGCCGGCGAGCTTCGTGGCTGTATCGGTCACCTGGAGGCCGATCAGCCGCTGCCGGCCAGCGTCGCGCGCTGCGCGGTCGCGGCGTGCAGCGAAGATCCCAGATTCCCGGCCGTCAGCGCGTCGGAATTGCGGCAGATGCAGTTGGAAATCTCCGTGCTCGGGCCCATGGAACCGGTGGCCGGGCCGGCTGATGTGGAAATCGGACGGCACGGGCTGCTGATCGAGATGAGACGGCAGCGTGGCCTCCTACTCCCACAGGTGGCCACCGAGCGCGATTGGGACGCGGCCACGTTCCTGTCACAGACGTGCCGGAAGGCCGGCCTGGCCGCCGACAGCTGGCGGCAGGGCGCGGATGTGTGGCGGTTCGAGGCCGACGTCTTCGGCGACGAGCCGGCTCACTGACCGAGCTGCTGATCGAGGATCTGGCCGCCTGGACCTACGCGGACGGTCGCGCCGAACAGGTTTCCGCGGCCCATCCGCTGATCTATCGTCATGCCGTTGGCGAACCGCATGTCCGTCCATCTGACGGTAACCACGCCGGTCTGCTGATCGGCGACCCACCGGGCCGCCGGGTAGCGAGAGAACCCGAGAAACGTCCGGGCCAGCGGCGCCGCGGCTGCGGTCTTGACCGTCGGCGTCCACTGGTCGGGGTACCGGATCGTCACGCGCCACGGCGCTTCTCCCGCTTCGGGGGGGCGCCGCAACGCGGCATCGAGAACGTCGACGTCGTGCAGTTCGTAGGCGTTCGACAGGCGAGCGACCAGACGCCACTTGAACGGCGAAAGAAACGTCGGCATCGCCGCCAGGTCGGCGAGGCAGCGGCTGGCCCCGCCCGGCATGGGCATGGGCATTGCCGCGAGCGCCGCGACATCGATCTGTTCGCGCGGCCATTGGGCCAGGAGCGGCCGCTCCGTGTGCGCGGGATCACACGGCTGGGGCATCAGCGGGCCGAACACCCGAGGCGCGAGGGCGATGGCTTCGTGCCGCGCGACCGCGCGGACCCCGTAGTTGGCTGCCATCAGCGCGAGCACAATCGCGGCATTACGGCGCCTCGACGCTTCCGACGCCTGTCCGAACAGGAGGCCGGCAAACAGCGCTGCGACCAGGTACACGTCGACGATCGGCATCAGGTCGGCGGCGAACCAGTGCCAGCTGAACGGACTCAGAAGGCGCGTGCCGTACGATGTCGGAAAGTCCATCAGGATGTGGCACAGCACGCCGAGGGCGGACACCGCGAAGAGCATCGGGAACGTGGCGCTCGGCCCCTCGCCGGGGCGGACGCCCCTGCGGTCGGTGTATCGCTGGACGGCCCAGACGATCGCGGCGGTCAGGGCCGCCAGGCCGATGATTCCCAGCGGGCCGTGCGTCGGACCTCTGTGCCACTGAAGGTAGGCAGACCCGCCGCGCACAGCGGTGACGATGTCGGTGTCGGGTGCATTTGACGCGAGGACGAGCGCCGTGGTCGTTCCGCGCCCGGCCCGGCCGAGCGGCGTCCGGCCCAGCGTCACGGCGAAGAGCGTATGAGTCAGGTTGTCCATTGAATGAGGCCAGGGGCCGTCCCGTTGGTAATATAACCGGATGCCACGCAGCCGCAGCGGCGCTCTCCTGGTCGTGATGGTCTCGATCGTGCTGCTGCCGTCGCCGGCGTCCGCGTGGGGCTTTGCGGCTCACCGCTACATCATGCGGCGCGCCATCGACGTCCTGCCGGCCGAGCTCAAACCGTTCTTCATGCAGCATCGGGACGAAGTCGTCATCCGCGTCGTCGATCCGGATCTGTGGCGGAATGTGGGCTGGGAGGACGATCCAAACCATTTCGTGAACTTCGGCGCGCCGGAGCTTGGACCATACCCCTTCGCGGCGTTCCCGCGCGAGCAGGGGGCGGCCCTCGAGAAGTTCGGCGCGGCCGCGCTGAAGCGGTTCGGGACGCTGCCGTGGCGGGCGGACGAGCAGTTCGGCAACCTCCGGAGAGCCTTCGAAGGGTTCAAGCGCGGCAACCAGTACCGGGGCGAGCGACGCCGTGCTGTTTGCCGCGGTCGTATCGCATTACGTGCAGGACGCGCATCAGCCGTTCCACGCCTCGAACAACTACGACGGCCAGCTGACCGGGCAGAGGGGCATTCACTCCCGCTTCGAGCGCGACCTGGTCGAGAAGTTCGAGGCGCGCCTGAACGTCGCGCCGGCCGCGCCCCGCGCCGTTCCTTCGGCCCGCGACGCCGCGTTCGACGCGCTGCTCGCCAGCCACCGGCTCGTGGATCCGCTGCTGCGGGCCGATAAGGAAGCGATCGGTAACAGGGACGCATACGACGATGTCTACTTCGAGGCATTTTTCATGAGGGCGAAGCCGATGCTCGAGGAGCGCCTGGCGTCGGCCATCACCGCCACCGCCTCCCTCGTGCTCAGCGCGTGGGAGCAGGCGGGGAAGCCCGACCTCAGAAGCGGTGAGCCGCGGCCCGTTCAGCGGGTCCAGCGGGCTCAACCGGCGCAGCAGGATCGTTGATGAAGCTTCGCGACCTGGCCGACCAGCTGCAATGCCGCCTCGAAGGCGGCGGCGACGCTCCCAATCCCGGCGACATCGACATCCAGCGCGTCGCGGGCATCGAGCACGCGCAACCCGGCGACCTGACGTTCCTGGACAACCCCCGGTACGGATCGTTTCTGGGCACGACGCGCGCCTCGGCCGTCATCGTGTCCGCCGCCCAGGCGATCCCCGCCGGCGTCGCGCTCGGCGTTCTTCGCAGCGCCACTCCTTACATCACGTTCGCGCGGGCCGTGGCGCTGTTCGCGCCGGCGCCGACGCAGAAGCCGGGCGTCGATCCGCTGAGCAGCGTCGCGCCCGACGCCGCCATCGGACCCGGTGCGTCGATCGGACCGTTCGTCACGGTGGGCGCGGGCGCATCGATAGGCGCGCGCACCATCGTCTTCCCGCACGCGGCGATCGGCGCCGGCGTTCGCGTGGGCGACGATTGCCTTCTCTACGCCCACGTCTCGCTTCGGGACCGCGCGGTCGTCGGCCACCGCGTCATCCTGCACGACGGGGTCGTGATCGGCAGCGACGGGTTCGGGTTCGCGAAGCAGGCCGACGGCACGCATCTGAAGATCCCGCAGACTGCCGGCGTCGTCATCGAAGACGACGTCGAGATCGGCGCCAATTCGACCGTCGACCGGCCCGCGGTCGGGGAGACGCGGATCCGCGCCGGCACCAAGATCGACAACCTCGTGCACATCGCGCACGGCGTCACGGTCGGCCAGCGAGTCATTTTCGCGGCCCAGGTCGGTGTGTCCGGCAGCACGGTCATCGAGGACGACGTGATTCTGGCGGGTCAGGTCGGCGTGGCGGGCCACCTGCGGCTCGGCAAGGGCGTGATGGCGACGGCGCAGAGCGGTATTCCCAGCTCGATCGACGCGGGCCAGTACGTGTCGGGCTCCCCGGCCATCCCGCACCAGGACTGGCTGAAAACATCGGCGGCGTACCGGCAGCTGCCGGCGCTCAGGAAACGCGTTGCGGAGCTCGAGCATCGCATCGCCGAACTCGAGGAGAAACTCGAAGAATGTCGGTCGCGGCTGAATCCCCAGACTCCCCGGAATTCCTAGGCCGGCACGCGGCAGGTGCCGCGTGCCGGCTGTTCGTTGCGTTCGTGGTCGTCGTCATGGCGGGCGCGGGCCGGGCCGGCGCTCAACAGCCGGGTCCGCGGCCCGTCGACAGCATTTCGCCGGACAAGGCCGAGTTCCTGCCGCGGACCAACTTCCATCTGACCGCCAACACGCTGAGCGGCGGCGATCCCCGATTCACATGGGACGCACGCTGGGGCGGCAGTGCCGATGTGCTCGATTACCACTTCGGCCGTCTCGGGATCGTCGGGGATTACGAGGCCGTGGTCGGCAGCGAGCGGAAGAACTTCGACGTCAACCAGGGCCTCTACATCCTCGAAGCGTCCACGTCCGGGCGTTATCGCGAGCACGAATTCGCGCTCGTGTTTCACCACGTGTCGCGTCACCTCACCGATCGGTTGAAGCCCAAGCCGACCGCGTGGAACGTCCTCGAAGCGCGGTATCTGCGCAACTTCGACTTCAGCGGCACGACGGTCGCGCTGATCGCCGCCGCCGGCAACGTCGTGACACACGTCGACGTGGACTACACGTGGAACCTGAATTTCGACGTCGTCGTCCGCCGTCCCGTCAGGCCGCGCCTGGACATCTACGCGCGCGGATTTGGCGACACGTTCGGCGTGGACCCGGCCATCAAGGGACGCACGCAGCCGCAAAACTCCGGCCGGTTTGAGGGCGGCGTGCGGTTCAACGCGCGCAGCGCCGCGCTCGAGTTGTTTGCCGGTGTGGAGCACCGCATGGATGCGGATTTACACGATTACGTGCCGATCACGTGGGGAATCATGGGATTCCGCCTGGTCAACAAGTGAGTTGGGGGATAATGCCGGAGAGGACACCCCGATGACACGACCGAGGGCGGTTCGACGGGTTGCGGGCGCGGTGTCGGTGGCCTGCGCGCTCGCGCTCGGCACGGCGGCCGTCTCGGCGGCCGTCCGGCCGCCCCGGCTCGCGTACGAAATCGCGACGCTGCCCAACGGCCTGACCGTCGTGCTCGAAGAGGACCATTCCGTCCCCATCGTTCATGTGCAGCTCACGATGCACGTCGGCTCCAAGAACGAAAAGCCGGGCCGCACGGGCTTCGCCCATCTGTTCGAGCACCTCATGTTCAAGGGTTCGAAGAACGTCGAGTCCGAAGGCCACACCTCGATGATTGCCTCCGTCGGCGGGCAGAGCAACGCCTACACGACCGACGATGAGACCGTCTTCTGGGAAACGGCGCCGTCGCAGTACCTGCCGCTCATGCTGTGGCTCGAGGCCGACCGGCTGGCCACGCTTGCGCATCGACAAGGACACGTTCGCGAACGAACGCGAAGTGGTAAAAGAGGAGCGGCGGCTGCGCATCGACAACCAGCCGTACGGGCGTCTCAACGAGATCATTTACGAGAACACGTTCACCACGCACCCGTACAAGCACCCGACGATCGGCAGCATGGCGGATCTGGAAGCCGCGACCGTGGACGACGTGCGCGACTTCTACAACACGTTCTACGTGCCCGAGAACGCCACGCTGACGCTGGTCGGCGACATCGATTCGGCGCAGGCGCTGCAGCTGGTCAGCCAGTATCTCGGCCGCGTGCCGAAGGCCGCGAAGCCGGTGCCGAGAGACATCCCCAAAGAGCCGCCGCAGACCGCCGAACGGCGTCTCACGGTGCCGACGCCCTGGCCGCTGCCCGCCGTGGTCGTGGCGTACCACATTACCTATGACGGGCATCCCGACTCGTACCCGCTGCACATCGCGGGCAAGGTGCTCTCAGACGGCCAGAGCTCGCGCATCTACAAGAAGCTCGTCTACGACACGTCGCTGGCGGTCGCGGCATTCGGCGGGCCGAACCTGATCGAGGACCCGAACCTGTTTTACGCGGTGGCGATCGTGTCGCCCGGGCGCACGCCGGCGGAGGCGGCCGACGCGCTGATCGCCGAGTTCGAACGCCTCAAGAACGAGCCGATCAGCGAGCGCGAGCTGCAGCGCGCGAAGAACCAGTTCTCGCGCGACTACATCCTGGGCCGCGAGTCCGACGAGCAGAAGGCGCGGCAGCTGTCCCATGCCGTGGTGATCCATCACGACATCAAGACCGCCGATGGAGAGTGGGACATCTTCCAGAGCCTGAAGGCCGCCGACGTGCAACGCGTGGCGCGCACCTACTTCACCACGCAGAATCGGACGATCCTCACGTTGATGCCGTCAGGAAAGCCGGCCGCACAATGAGGTGCACGACGTAGCCACTGAGGCACAGAGGGCACGAGAATGCTACCGAAGAGCCGGTGTGTCTTCTGCTTTCTGGTCTCTGTGGTCTCTGTGCCTCTGTGGCTTCGTCTGCGCGATCGCAGCGGTGCCGGCTCGTGCGCAGACGGCAGTGGCCGCAGGAGTTCCCGCCGCGGCCGCTCGCGGCCCGCAGCGTGGCGTTTCCGCCGTACCAGATGCAGACCCTCCCGAACGGACTGCAGGTGATGGTCGTGCTCCATCACGAGCAGCCGGCCGTCAGCATGCGCCTGCTGGTCCGGGCGGGCAGCGCGGCCGATCCGAAGGTCGAAGACGGGCCTCGTGCACCTCACGTCCTCGCTCCTCGATCAGGGCACCGAGGGTGCGCGTGCGACATCCGCCGAGGAGTTCAACGACGCCATCGATTTTATCGGGGGTGTCGCGGGCGCGGGCGCCGGCAGCGATCTGTCCTACCTGAACATGGTCGTGATGAAGGACAGCTTCGACGCGGGGCTCCGCATGCTGTCCGACATGGCGCGGCACCCGGCGTTCGCCCAGGCGGAAATCGATCGCCAGCGCCAGCAGCTCCTGTCGTCGCTGCAGGTCAGCTTCGACGATCCGGGGTTCATCGCCAACGCCGTGTTCGATCGCCTGGTGTACGGCTTCCACCCGTACGGCTTGCCGCAGACCGGCACTCCCGACACCATCGCGAGCCTGACGCGCGACGACGTGACGGCGTTTCACCGGAAGTATTTCGTGCCGAACAACGCGATCCTGGCCATTGTCGGCGACGTGACCGCCGACGAAGCGTTTCTGGCGGCCGGAAGAAGTGTTCGGCGACTGGGAGCGGCGCGAGGTGCCGGCCCAGACGAATATCGAGCCGCCGATGCCGACCCGGCGCGTCGTCATCGTGAACAAGCCGGATTCGGTGCAGACCGAAGTGCGCGTGGGCAACATCGGGATCCCGCGGAACCACCCCGATTACATGGCCGTCAACCTGGCCATCCGGATTCTCGGCGGCGAAGGCAGCAACCGCCTGCACCAGGTGCTGCGCACGGCGCGCGGGCTGACTTACAGCGCGCAGGCGAACTTCGACACGTTCAAGGACAGCGGCGACTTCGAGGCCGAAACCACCACGCGCACCGAGGCCACCGGCGAGGTGCTCCGGCTCATCGTGGACGAGTTCTGGCGGCTCCAGCGCGAGCGCGTCAACGAACGCGAGCTGTCCGACGCCAAGGCGTACCTCACCGGCAGCTTTCCGCTGACGATCGAAACGCCGGACGCGATCGCGCTGCAGGTGCTCAACGTGATGTTCTACGGGCTGCCGATCGAACAGCTCCAGAACTTCCGCGACCGCGTGAATGCCGTGACGGTCGACGACATCCAGCGCGTCGCGAGGCTGTATCTCAAGCCCGATCGGCTCTCGGTCGCGCTCGTGGGAAACGCCAGGGCGTTTGCCGACCAGCTCAAGGGCGTAGGTTTTGGCTCCTTCGAAACCGTCGAGATCGGCAACCTGGATCTCTCAGCCGTTGACTTCAAGAGTGCGGGCACACGAAACGCTCCTTGACGCGCGTCCTGCTGTCCTGCGGCGAGCCGTCGGGCGACTTGTACGCCGGCGCGCTCACCCGCGAACTGCGGGCGCTTGCGCCGGACGTTGAGGTCTTCGGCCTTGGCGGGCCGGCCTTCACAGCCGCCGGCGGGCGCGCCGTAGCCGACTATCGCGGCCTGTCGGTCACCGGACTCACCGAACCCATCGCCAGAATCCCCCAGTTCATGGCCGCGCGCCGCGGCTTGCTGGCGGCTGCCCGCACAACCCGTCCCGACGTGTTCGTGCCTATCGATTTCTGGGGATTCAACCACAAGCTGGCGCGAAGCCTCGGCCGGCAGGGTATCCCCGTCGTTTATTACGTCAGCCCCCAGTTGTGGGCGTCGCGGCCGTGGCGTCTGAAGACGATGCGCGAGATCGCGCGGCGCGTGCTCGTCATCTTTCCGTTCGAGGAAGCCATCTACCGGAACGCGGACGTGCCGGTCGAGTTCGTCGGGCACCCGCTCGTCGACCTGGCGAAGCCCATGCGGCCGCGTGCGGAGTTCCTGGCGGGCATCGACGCTGCAGGCGGCGGCGCCGACGGTGGCGATCCTGCCTGGCAGCCGCGCGGGCGAGGTGTCGCGGATTCTGCCGGACCTCGTGGCGGCGGCCGCACTCGTGCGCGCCCGAGTGCCTGGCGTTCAGTTCGTCGTCGCGCGCGCGCGAACCTGGACGATGCGCTGTTCGCGATCCTGAGAAGCGGGCTCCCGGAGGCGGTCACGGTCACCGCCGACACCGACACGGTGCTCGCGTCCGCCGACGTGGCGCTGACCGCGTCCGGCACCGCGACCGTGCAGGCCGCGCTTCACGACACGCCGATGGTCATCGTGTATCGTGTCTCGCCCTGGACATACCGGCTGGGCCGGCATCTTCTCAAGGTCGACACGTTCGGGATGGTGAACCTGATTGCGGGCAGCCGGATCGTGCCCGAGCTGATTCAGGACGCGTTCACGCCCGAGGCCGTTGCCGCAGAGGCGGTGTCGATGCTGACCGACCCGGCGCGCGCCGCGCAGATCAGGAAGGGCCTTCGGGACGTCCGCGAGCGTCTCGGCGGCGGCGGCGCGAGCCGGCGCGCCGCGGAGGCGATTCTGGCGCTCACACGTCGATAACGGGACCGGGCATCGGAGGCGCCGGCGGCGTGCTCTGCTGCTTCCGGCGAAGGGCGATGACGATCGCCACGCACACGGTCCAGGCCGGCACGAGATCGGCGACCGGCACGACCTCGAGGACAAACGTCGGCAGCAGCAGCGGATGGAAGCCGATGAGGCGCCACGTCAGCAACATCGCCGCGACGTCGAGGATCTCGTCGGCGAACGCCCAGCCGATCGGCCCAAGCGCGAACTGCACGGCATCGACGGCGAGGGCCACCGCATAAGCGGTCCAGATGCGCTGGCGCGTGAGCGCAGGGGAGTGCGTCATCAGGCGTCCTCGTCGGCGAGCTGCTGCTCGAGCGCTGCGATGGCCTGCGCCAGCATCTCCCGGTGCGCGCCGGTGCGAGCGGTCGCCATCTCGCCTTTCGCCCGCATAAGCGTCAGCTCCAGCGTGCGGCGCCGTTCGGCGGCCGCGCGTTCGTCCGCGCTCGGCGCCCGGCGAGCGGTCTTCCGCTGTTCGGCTTCGGCCTGCTGAAACTCGACGTCCTTGCTTTCAAAGCCTCGCGCCATGTCCCGCTCGACATATTCTACGCGCTCGTTCTACCCGCCCGGATCGCATGAAGCCTGCGCTAGAGTTAGGCATGCCGTCGGTCGAGTTCAGGGGCGTCTCCTTCACGCGCTCGGGCGGACAGCGCGTCCTGGACCGCTTCGATCTCATCATCGAGACGGGCGAGGTCTTTGCGCTGGTCGGGCGCAGCGGCGCCGGGAAGACGACGCTCCTCAAGCTCGTCAACAGACTCCTGTTGCCGGACGAGGGCACGGTCGTCGTGGAAGGACGGGATACTCGCGAGTGGGAGCCGATCCGCCTGCGGCGCCGCGTCGGCTACGTGCTGCAGGAAGTCGGGTTGTTCCCGCACATGACCGTCGCCGGCAACGTCGGCGTCGTGCCGCGGCTCGAAGGGTGGGCGCCTGACCGCACGGCCTCCCGCGTCGGAGAACTGCTCGAGCTGATCGGCCTCGACCGCGATCGGTTTGCGGCGAGATGGCCGGACGAACTGTCGGGCGGCCAGCGGCAACGCGTGGGCGTCGCCCGCGCGCTGGCCGTCGATCCGCCGATCCTCCTGATGGACGAGCCTTTCGGCGCGCTCGATCCGATCACGCGCACCGAATTGCACGACGAGTTCCGGCGCATCCAGGCGCCGCCTGCGCAAGACCGTGATGATCGTCACGCACGACATGCGCGAGGCCTTCGCGCTGGCCGATCGCATCGGCGTGCTCGATGGGGGGCACCTCATCGCATGCGACACGCCCCGGGCGCTTTCGGGCTCCGCCGATCCGCGGGTGCGCGATTTGCTGGCCAGCGCATCCTTGACGGATTCGCGATGACCAGGCTGCTCGCGTTCTGGGCGTCGCATCGCGCCGAGTTCGTTTCGCTGCTGGCCCAGCACATCACGCTCGTGACTGTGTCGACGCTCGTGGCGGTGGCCATCGGGATCCCGCTCGGTATCTTTGCCGCGCGCCGCCCGCGGCTGAGCGCGCCGATCGTCGGTCTCGCGAACGTCGTCCAGACGATTCCAAGCCTTGCGATGTTCGGGTTCCTGCTGCCCGTTCCCCTCGTCGGCGGCATCGGCGCCCGCGCCGCCATCGTCGTGCTGATTCTGTACGGGCTGCTGCCCATCGTACGGACCACGATCACAGGGCTGGCGAGCATCGACGCCTCCATTCGCGAGGCTGGCGTGGCGATGGGGATGACGCCTCGCGAACTGCTTCGTCTCGTCGAGCTGCCGCTGGCGTTGCCGTCGATCGCGGCCGGGGTGCGGGTGGCGGCCGTGGTCGGCGTCGGTTCCGCCACGATCGCGGCGGCCATCGGCGCCGGCGGCCTCGGCGAGTACATCTACCGCGGCCTGTCGATGGTCGATTCCACCGTGATCCTGGCCGGTGCGGTTCCCGCCGCGCTGCTGGCGCTCGTCGTCGACGCCGGGCTGCTGTGGGTCGAGCGGCAGCTGTCGGCGAGGCGGCGGACCGCGTCGCGCCGAGCCGCCGTCGCCGCCGCAGCCGTCGTCCTGCTGATGCTGCCGCTGTCCGCCGTCGCCGGCCGCTCGCGCGGCGCGATCGTGGTCGGATCGAAGAACTTCACGGAGCAGGTGATTCTCGGCGAGCTGCTTGCCCAGGCGATCGAGCGCGACACTGGCCTGGGCGTTCAGCGACGACTCAACCTCGGCGGCACCCTCATCTGCGACCGCGCCCTTCTGACCGGCGACGTGGACGTCTACGTCGAGTACACCGGGACGGCGCTGACGGCAGTGTTTCATCAGCCGGCGAAGACCGATGCGCGCGCGGTGTTCGACGGCGTGCGCGACCAGTACGCTCGCACCGGGCGGACGCTGCTGCCGCCGCTCGGCTTCGACAACACGTTTGCGATTCTGGTCAGCGGGCAGCGACGCGCGCGCGAAGAACCTCCGCACGATCGACGATGCCGTGCGGGAAGCGCCGGGATGGCGTGCCGGATTCGGCTACGAATTTCTCGAGCGGCCGGACGGCTACCCGGGGCTGGCGGCGGCGTACGGGCTGCGGTTTGCCGCCGCCCCGCGCGTGATGGACCTCGCGCTGAGCTACCGCGCGCTGGCGTCAGGCCAGGTCGATCTGATCGCCGGCGACGCCACCGCCGGGCTGATTCGCGCGCTCGATCTGGTGCAGCTCGAGGACACGCGGCACTATTTTCCGCCGTACGACGCCGCGCCCGTGGCTCGTGCCGCGACGCTGCTCAAGTACCCCCAGGTCCGCGTCGCGCTCGAACGCCTCGCCGGCCGCGTGACTGCCGCCGACATGCGGTCGCTCAACTACGCGGCTGACGTGGAGCACCGCGACGTTCCTCAGATCGTCGCGGAGTTCTTGACATCAAAATAGTTCCAGGGTTCCAGCGTTCAGACGGACCTCTTGGACCCCTTGGACCTTTCGGACCTCTTGGACCTCTTGGACCTCTAGTTGGCCGTAACGCCCCCCGTGTGGACGTAGGCTTCTTCGCCGTGCTCGCTCTGGTCCAGGCCGCCGGACTCGTCTTCGCGTTCCGCGCGGAGCGGAATGACCAGGCCAATCAGTTTCAGCAACACGAAGCTCATCACGCCGCTGTAGACGATCGCGGCCGCCACCGCCGTGGCCTGGATGCCCAGCTGCGCGGGGTTGCCGAAGAGCAGGCCATCGGTTGTGCCGTTCATTGCCTTTTGCGCGAACACGCCCGTCAGGAGCGCGCCGACCGTGCCGCCGACGCCGTGCGCCGCCACGACGTCCAAGGAGTCGTCGAGCGACGTCTTCGCCCGCCACTGCAGGCCGTAGTAACTGGGAATGGCAGCAATCCCGCCCAGGATGAGCGCGCTCATCGGACCGATGTAGCCGGCAGCCGGAGTGATGGCCACGAGCCCGACGACGATTGCCGTCGCGGCGCCTACCGCCGTCGGCTTCCGCGTGCGGATCGCATCGAGCAGCGTCCAGACGACCAGCGTCGCGGTCGGGGCGAGCAGGGTGGTCGTGAACGCGAGCGCCGCGCTCTGGTTCGCCGCCAGCGCGCTGCCGGAATTGAAGCCGAACCAGCCAAACCACAGCAGGCCCGCGCCGAGAATCGTGAACGGCACGTTGTGCGGCAGCATGAGCACGTTCGGATATCCGCGGCGGGGACCTACGACGATTGCCGTCACGAGCGCCGCCGTGCCCGCGTTCACGTGCACGACGGTGCCGCCGGCGAAGTCGAGCGCGCCCATCTGCGCCAGCCAGCCGCCGCCCCAGACCCAATGCGCGATCGGGCTGTATACGACGACGGCCCACAGGCTGATGAAGGCCACGTAGGCCGAGAAGCGCATGCGCCCGATGATGGCGCCGGAAATCAGGGCCGCGGTGATGATCGCGAAGGTCGCCTGGTAGGACATGAACAGCAGGTGGGGGATGCTGCCCTTGGCCTCGAGGCCGACGCCCCGCAGGAAGAGGTACGACGTGTCGCCGATCCAGTTCGAGCCGGTCGAGAACGCGAGCGAGTAGCCGATGACCGCCCACAGCACGCCGATGAACCCCAGCGCGATGATGCTCATCATCATCGTGTTCAGGACGTTCTTGGCGCCCACCAGGCCGCCGTAGAAAAACGCCAGCGCCGGTGTCATGAGCAACACGAGCGCCGTGGAAGTGAGCATCCATGCCGTATCGGCCGGGCTAATCATGCGGTGGTCTCCTGTGGGCCATCTTGCGAGCTGTCAGATCGACAGAGAGCGCTGCCGGGGCGGGAGTGTATATCAGGAAAATGTAAAATTGAAGACATTCGTGTGAACGTTAGTGTTCTCTTGACGGCGGTGGCGCAACACTTTCGTTACGAGCCCGCGCCTGCTCGCGGCGCGAGGGCCGCGATCCCATGTGGTACGATGAATATTTTCAAGGACTGATTCATGCCGACCGTGAACAGCTTCGGAACGCGCCAGGCGCTGCCGATCGCCGGCCGCCCGATCCAGATGTACAGCCTGCCCGCGCTCGCGGCCGCGGGATTCCCCGAAGTGTCGCGCCTGCCGTACTCGCTCAAGATTCTGCTCGAGAACCTGCTGCGGCACGAGGACGGCCGATTCGTCAAGCCAGCCGACATCGAAGCGCTGGCGAGGTGGGACGTCAAGAGCGCCGCGCAGCGCGAAATCTCGTTCATGCCCGCGCGCGTCCTCCTGCAGGATTTCACCGGCGTGCCGTGCGTCGTCGACCTCGCGGCCATGCGCGACGGCATCGTCCGCCTGGGCGGCGACCCGAACCGGGTCAACCCGCTGCAGCCCGTCGAGCTCGTCATCGACCACTCGGTGCAGGTGGACTACTTCGGGATGGCCGGCGCCTTCGAGATGAACGCCGAGCTCGAGTTCGCGCGCAACCAGGAACGCTACGCGTTTCTGCGGTGGGGCCAGAGCGCGTTCAACAATTTCCGCGTCGTGCCGCCCGACACCGGCATCGTGCACCAGGTCAACCTCGAATACCTCGCACGGGTCGTCATGACGGCGGACTCGCCGGAGGGCACGCTGGCGTTCCCGGACACGCTCGTCGGCACCGACTCGCACACGACGATGGTGAACGGCCTGGGCGTCGTCGGCTGGGGCGTCGGCGGCATCGAAGCCGAAGCGGCGATGCTCGGCCAGCCTTCGTCGATGCTGATTCCCGCCGTGCTGGGCGTGAAGCTGTCGGGCCGTCTGCCCGCGGGCACGACCGCCACGGACCTTGTGCTGACGATCACGGAACGGCTGCGCAAGCACGGCGTCGTCGGCAAGTTCGTGGAGTTCTACGGCCCGGGGCTCGAGCACCTGACGCTGGCCGACCGCGCGACGCTCGGCAACATGTGCCCTGAATACGGCGCGACGATTGCCGTCTTCCCGATCGACGCGATGACGCTCGACTACCTGCGGCTGAGCGGCCGCGATCGCAGCGCGCGTCGAGCTCGTCGAAGCCTACGCCCGGGCGCAAGGCCTGTTCTTCGAGAAGGGCGCGGCCGACCCGTCCTACTCGGAAACCATCGATTTCGACCTCGACGCGATCGAACCGAGCCTCGCGGGCCCGAAGCGCCCACAGGATCGCGTGCCGCTGAAGAGCGCGAAGCAGGGCTTCGCGCAGGCGCTGCCCGGGATGATGGTGGCGAAAAAGACGGCCGGAGGCGGCGGCACGGCCGTCGCAGCGCCGCCGCAGGCGGCCGTCGAGCACGGATCGGTCGTCATCGCCGCGATCACGAGCTGCACGAACACGTCGAACCCGAGCGTGATGATCGGCGCCGGCCTCGTCGCGAAGAAAGCCGTCGAGAAGGGCCTCACGCAGAAGCCGTGGGTGAAGACCAGCCTGGCGCCGGGATCGAAGGTCGTCACGGACTACCTGAAGCAGGTCGGGCCTCGACGCGTATCTCGATCAGCTCGGCTTCAACCTGGTCGGCTACGGCTGCACGACCTGCATCGGCAACAGCGGGCCGCTGCCAGACGACGTCTCGGCCGCGATCGATGCCGACGGCCTCGTCGTCGCGTCGGTGCTCAGCGGCAACCGGAACTTCGAAGGCCGCGTGCAGCAGCAGGTGCGCGCGAACTACCTCGCGTCGCCGCCGCTCGTGGTCGCGTACGCGCTGGCCGGCACGATGAACCTCGACCTGACCACCGAGCCGCTCGGCAACGGGAAAGACGGCAAGCCGGTCTACCTGCAAGGACATCTGGCCGAGCGAGCGCGAACTGCAGGAAACGATGCTGGCGTCGGTCAAGTCCGAGCAGTTCGTGCACGCAGTACGCCGACGTGTTCCACGGCGACGAGCGCTGGCAGCAGCTCGACGTGCCCGACGGGCAACCGCTTCGCCTGGGCGAACGACTCCACCTACGTGCGCAACCCGCCGTTTCTCGAGGGCGTGACGATGGACCCGGCGCCGCTGCAGGACATCGCCGGCGCGCGCGTGCTGGCGCTGCTCGGCGACAGCATCACGACCGATCACATCTCGCCCGCCGGATCGATCAAGAAGGACAGCCCGGCGGGGAAGTACCTCATGGCCCACGGTGTGCAGCCGGCCGACTTCAACTCGTACGGCGCGCGTCGCGGCAACCACGAAGTGATGATGCGCGGCACGTTCGCGAACACGCGCCTGCGCAACCAGGTGGCGCCGGGCACCGAAGGCGGCTT
The DNA here is from genome assembly GCA_963712905.1 of uncultured Acidobacteriota bacterium. Taxonomy (GTDB): domain Bacteria; phylum Acidobacteriota; class Vicinamibacteria; order Vicinamibacterales; family CAVVIG01; genus CAVQJU01. The sequence continues at coordinate 69,826 of CAVQJU010000007.1, forward strand.
CACGACGTATCTGCCCGGCGCCGAGGTGATGCCGATCTACGACGCCGCGATGAAATACAAGGACGCGGGCGTGCCGCTGCTCGTGATCGCCGGCAAGGAGTACGGGTCGGGCTCGTCGCGCGACTGGGCGGCCAAGGGCACGCTGCTGCTCGGCGTGCAGGCGGTCATCGCCGAGAGCTTCGAGCGCATTCATCGCAGCAACCTGGTCAACATGGGCGTCCTGCCGCTGCAGTTTCCGGCAGGGCAGATCGCCGTCCACTCTGGGACTGACGGGCCGCGAGACGTACGAGGTGACGGGCGTCGCCACCGGCCTGCGCCCCGGCGGCGAGGTGGCGGTGCGTGCCCGGGACGACGCCGGCAAGGCGGTCGAGTTCAACGCGCTCGTGCGAATCGACACGCCCGAAGAGCTGGTGGCGTTCAAGCACGGCGGCATCCTGCCGTATGTGCTGCGGCAGCTGGTGGGGAAATGACGCGGGCCTGAAAGGCCCGCGCTACGAAGTCGTAGGGCGGCCCTTTCAGGGCCGCCGCAGACATGCTGGGTGCATCCTCGCATCAAGGAGAAGGCGCGCGAGCTCGGGTTCGATCTCTGCGGGATCGCGCCCGCGGCCAGCCATCCCGAGCTCGGGTTCTTCCGCGAATGGCTCGACCGCGGCTACGCGGGCGAGATGGGCTATCTGGCGCGATCGGCCGAGAGACGCGCCGACGTCCGCGCGGTCCTTCCCTCGGCCCGCACCGTCATCGTCACGGCAACCGTTTACAACACCGATCGCCCGTACTCGACCGAGTCCGCCGACCACGACCGGGCGCACATCGCGCGCTACGCGTGGGGCGACGATTACCACGACGTCATCAGCCATCGTCTCGAGGCGCTGGTCGCGTGGATGCACGAGGTGTTGCCCGAACCGTTCGAGGCGCGGGCGTACGTGGACACCGGCCCGGTGCAGGAGCGCGTGTACGCGCAGTACGCCGGCATCGGGTGGATTGGCAAGAACACCTGCGTGATCAACCCTGAGCGCGGTTCCTGGATCTTCCTGTCCGAGATCATCTGCAGCCTGCCGCTCGAGGTCGACGAGCCCTCTTTCGATCAGTGCGGCACCTGCACGCTGTGCATCGACGCCTGTCCCACGCGCGCGATCGTGGCGCCGGGTGTTCTCGATTCCACGCGATGCATTTCGTACCTCACGATCGAGCTCAAGGGGGATATCCCCGCGGCGCTCGCGCCGTCGATCGGCAATCACGTATACGGCTGCGATGTGTGCCAGGAAGTGTGCCCCTGGAACGCGGCGCCCGCCGTGTCGGGTGATCCGGCCTGGCAGCCTCGTGCCGCCTGGGACGGCGCCCGCCTCCAGGAACTGTCCAGCCGATCCGACGAAGCTCTGCGCGCGGCGATGCGGGGCAGCGCGATGCGGCGTACGAAGGTCGCGGGGCTCCGGCGCAACCTTGCCGAGGCGTTACGGGCGGGAGACGCGTAACGCGTTAGAATCGATCGTCTATGGGCTCGAGGATCTCCCGGCGGCGGCTTCTGAAGAAAGCCGCGGCGGTCGGCGGCGCCGCACTGGCGGCACCCGGCGCAGAAGCGGCGAGCGGGCTCGGCCAGGCATCGCGGCCGGCCGCGCCCGGCCGCAAGTTTCGCGGCTGGGTTTCCCGCGGCGCGGGCGCCGGCCGCACGACGCTCCAGGAACTGACGCTGCGCCCGATCGGCGGACGCCAGGTCGTCGTGCGGACCGAAGCGACCAACCTGTGCTACTCGAACGCGTCCGACGTCCTCGGCCTGCCCGGCATGTTCGGCGGCCCGATGGCGCAGATGCCGTTGATCCAGGGGCACGGCGGCGTGGGCGTCGTCGAGGCGGTTGGTCCCGAGGTGCGGCGCGTCCAGGTGGGCGACCGCGTATGCGTGTCGGGCACGCCCCAGTGCGGGAACTGCTACCAGTGCCTGCGGGGCCGCGCCGACATGTGCCAGTTCCTCGGCCGGCAGGGACCCGCCGACCTCGTGCCGATCGCCGACATGCGCGACGGCACGCCGGTGTTCGCCAGCTCGCACATCGGCGGCCTTGCCGAGCTGATGGTGACGTTCGAGGAATGGGTCGTCCCGGTGTTCACGAAGGCGAGCGCCGTCGAGCTCGGGATGGTGTGCAGCTGCGTGAGCGTGGCCGGTCTCGGGACGGCCACTTCGCAGACACTCGCCGCCGTGGCGCCCGGCGCGATTGCGGCCATTGTCGGCTGCGGCCCTTTGGGCCTCAGCGCCGTCCAGGGCGCCAGAATCGCCGGCGCTTCGAAGATCATCGCCATCGATCCCGTGCGCGCGCGGCGCGACGTCGCTCTTAAGGTCGGCGCGACCCATGTGCTCGATCCCAACGTCGAGGGGGACAAGCTCGTCGCGAAAGTGCGCGAGATGTCGAGCACGCCGAACAACCGGCTCTGGTCCGGCGGGCGCGATTCGGGCGGACTGCTCGGCGGCAGCGGCGCCGATTTCGTCATCGAGGGCGTCGGCGCCGATCGCGCGAAGCCGAGAGTGGAGGCTGGTCCCGATCCGACCGGCGTGCTCCCGATGCGCCAGGCGTACGAGATGTGCGCGCCGGGCGGCCACGTAATCACGACGAGCCTGCCCATGGGGACGATCTCGTTTCCCGCCGTGTTCTTCGCCATCGGCGGCCGCACGCATCACGCGGGCCAGGCCGGCGGCGCCAACCCGATGCGGGACATCCCGCGCTTCGTGGCGATGCTCGACGCCGGGCAGTACGACGCGAAGTCGCTCGCCACGCGCGTAGTACCAATCGAGCGCATGCTCGAAGCCTATGAGGAGGTCGTGTACCGCACCACGGTCACGGCCATCATGACCGCATGAGCCGCGAGCCGATCGAATCCATGGCGTCGTCACTCGCCCCGGCGTTCCTGCTCTCGATGCCGCAGCTGACCGATCCGAATTTCAACCGGACCGTCGTGCTGCTGTGCAAGCACAACAGCGAGGGCGCGTTCGGCCTGGTGGTCAACCGCCCGCTCGTCACGGCGGGGCGCGTGGTCGTCAATCTCGACCCGCCCGTCGAAACCGATCGCGAGCTGCAGGTGTGGGTCGGCGGCCCGGTGGAGCCGCAGAGCAGCTGGATGCTCGTCGGGGACGATCTGGAGCTCGACGAGCCGGTGCCGGGCCACCGGATTGCGAACGGGCTGAGCCTGTCGGCGTCGCCCGATCTGCTGCGGCGCCTGCTCGATCCCAATCCGCCTCCGCGTACCCGGCTGATCGTCGGCTACTCCGGCTGGGGCCCGGGCCAGCTCGAAGCGGAGCTTACCGAATCCGCCTGGCTGCTGAGCGACGTCGATTGCGACCTGATCTTCAACACGCCGCCAGAGCGCATGTGGGAGGCCGCAATTCGCCGCCTCGGCGCCGACCCGGCGTCTTTGCAGATGTCGAGGGGCGTGCACTAGGGGCGGGGTTGGGGCTCGGGGCTGGGGGCTAGGGGCTGGGGGTTGGGGAGCGGCGCCCGGCGCGCCGCTGTGCGAGCTTTCGAGCGAGAGCGCGACTCAGCCCAGTCAGCAGTCGACCTACCGAATCGCTCGTCGCGAGCAGGCGTTTCCGATCGTCAGACGGCAAGAAGCCCAGACGGAAGGCGAGTTCGAGGCAGGTTTCGAGTTCGCCGTGAGATCCTCGCGCGATGTTGACGTGGTTCGCGTACGCCTTCGTGGTCCGGCGGCAGTGGCCTTCAGCCACGTTTGCCGGGACCGAGACGGCGGCCCGCCGCAACTGACTCGTCAGCCCGTAAAGTTCCGAGCGCGGAAACGAGGCCGTCCCTCGGTAGCATTCCTCCGCAAGCGTCATTCCGAGTTTCCAGACGTCAAGATCCCGGTATGTGAACGGTGGTGCCATGTGTATCCGAGGAAAGCAGAAGCCGTGCCGCCCATAATTCCGCCACAACCGCGTTAGATCTCCGAGGCAGTGCAGTTCTCGACGCCCCGAATCGCTCGTCCCCTGCAATTTCTGCCAGCCCCAGCCCCCACCCCCAGCCCCCAGCCCCCAGTCCCTAGCCCCTAGTCCCGTTGATAGAATGTCCCCATGCGTTTCATACCCGCGACTGCCGTGGCAGCAGCCTTGTCCGTCGGACTGTTCGCCCAGGAGGCCAGAGTGTCGGAGACCGCCCGGCTGGAGAAGATGACGGCGCGTTTTGCTCCCACCAGCATCCGCGCGGACCTGTCGAAGCTGTCGGCCGCCGACAAGCGCGTGCTGGCCAAGCTGGTCGAGGCGTCGAAACTTCTCGACGCGCTGTTCCTGCGCCAGGTGTGGGTCGGCAACGAAGCGATGATGCTGGACCTCGCGCGCGATACGACGCCGGAAGGCCGCGCCCGCCTGCACTACTTCCTGGTCAACAAGGGACCGTGGTCGCGGCTGGATCACGACGAAGTCTTCGTCCCGGGCGCGCCGCCCAAACCGGCTGGCGCCAATTTCTATCCCGACGGTGCGACCAAGGCGGAACTCGAGCGGTGGATTCAGTCGCTGCCCGAGGCGGATCGGGCGAAAGCGACGGGGTTCTTCACGACCATCCGCCGCAGCGGCGGCGGCTTCAGCGCCGTGCCGTACAACGTCGAGTATCAGGCCGAGCTCGTTCGCGCGGCCGCGCTGCTGCGCGAGGCGTCGGCGCTCGCGTCCGAGCCGACACTGAAGACGTTCCTGGCCAAGCGCGCGACCGCGCTGCTGTCGAATGACTACTACGACTCTGATGTGGCCTGGATGGAGCTGAAGGGCAACATCGAGCCCACGTTCGGGCCGTATGAGGTGTACGAAGACGAGCTGTTCAACTACAAGGCGGCGTTCGAGGCGTTCATCACAGTACGGGACGAAGCCGAGTCCGCGAAGCTGCAGAAGTTCTCCGGCCTGCTCCAGGACGTCGAGGATCATCTCCCCATCGATCCGAAGCACCGCAACCCGAAGCTCGGCGCCCTCGCGCCCATCGTCGTGGTCAACGAAATCTTCGCCGCCGGCGACGCCAACCGCGGCGTCCAGACGGCGGCCTACAACCTGCCGAACGACGAGCGCGTCACGCGTGAAAAGGGCGCGAAACGCGTGATGCTGAAGAACGTCCAGGACGCGAAGTTCGCGAAGACGCTGGTGCCCATCTCGAAAGTGGTGCTGTCGCCGGCGGACCAGAAGGACCTGTCCTTCGAAGCCTTCTTCACGCAGATCGTCGTCCACGAGCTGATGCACGGGCTGGGCCCGCACAACATCACCGCCGGAGGCCGTCAGACCACTGTTCGGCAGGCGATGAAGGAAGCGTCCAGTTTTCTCGAGGAAGCGAAAGCGGACATCTCGGGCCTCTTCGCCATCCAGTATTGGATCGACAAAGGCGTCCTGCCGAAGTCGCTCGAGCGCCCGCTGTATACGACCTATCTGGCGTCGGCGTTCCGGTCGATCCGCTTCGGCATCAACGAAGCGCACGGGCGCGGAGTGGCCGTGCAGATGAACTACCTGCTCGACCAGGGCGGGTTCCAGGCCCGGCCCGACGGCACCTTCGCGGTCGATCTGGTGAAGGTCAAGAGCGGCGTCGCCGGGCTCACGCGCGAGATCATGACGATCCAGGCCGAGGGCGACTACACGAAGGCCGTCGCGCTGCGCGATCGGCTCGGCGTGGTGCGGCCGGTCGTCAAACAGGCGCTCGACAGGCTCGTCGGCGTGCCGGTGGACATCGAGCCCCGCTTCACGACGGCCGATGAACTTGTCGCCGGCGCCTCCTCTTCGCAGAGCGCGGCACCCCCCGCCCGGGGCCGCTGAGAGACCGCGGGCTTGACTCTGTACTCAGGTACAGGGTAGATCCTTGCGCCATGTGGATCGCACAGGCGGCGCAGGCGGCGGGCGTCAACCAGCAGACATTCCGTTACTACGAGCGGCGGGGGTTGTTGCCGCGGCCGCCTCGCCGCGGCGCCTTCCGTGCTTACGGCGACGACGCCGTGCAGGCCGTCCTGTTCATCAAGCGCGCGCAGGAGCTCGGGTTTTCGCTCGACGAGGTGCAGCAGTTGTTGCGGCTGCGCGGCGTGACGCCGGAGGAGCGCCACCGGGTGCGGGCCATCGCCGAACGCAAGGTTGCGGACATCGACACGAAGATCGCCCGGCTCCGCGCGATGAAAAGAGCGCTGACCCGCCTCGTCGCGTCGTGCCATCAGGGCGGGACGCCCAGCTGCCCGATCATCGAGTCGCTGTCGGCGCCTGAGCGCGTCAGGCGGAACAGAAAGATCGCCAATGGCTGACCGCGTCCTCGATCCGGTCTGCGGGATGATGGTGGACCCCGACCGCGCCGCCGGCCACGTCGAACACCTGGGAACGACCTACCATTTCTGCTCGAAGGGTTGTGTCGCGAAGTTCACGGCGGACCCCGGCAAGTATTTGTCCGGCACGCGCGAGCCAATGACGATAACGCCGGTCGTGCAGATCGGCGGCCTCAAGCGCTCTTCCCCTTTGCCCTCTGCCCTCAGCCCTTTGCCCTCTTCCTCGTCCAGTCCACAGCCCCCGGCCCCCAGCCCCAAGTCCCCACCGAGTCTGTACACGTGTCCGATGGACCCCGAGGTGGTCAGCGACAAGCAGGGCGCGTGCCCGAAATGCGGCATGGCGCTCGAGCCAATGATCACAGACCTGAGGGCGGATGCCGACGCGCCGAATCCCGAACTGGTGGACATGACACGCCGCTTCTGGATTGGCGTGGTGCTCGGCGCGCCCGTCTTCCTCGTCACGATGGGCGACATGCTGTCGGGTGGAGCGCTGATGCATCGCCTCGGCGCCGGCGTCGTGAACTGGGTCGGGCTGGCGCTCGCGATCCCGGTCGTCCTGTGGTGCGGCCGTCCGTTCTTCGATCGCATGTGGGCCTCATTCGTCAACGCGAGCCCGAACATGTTCACGCTGATCGGCATCGGGACCGGCGCGGCCTTCGTCTACAGCGCGGCGGCGACGGTGGCGCCCGGCGCGTTTCCCGCGAGCCTGCGCGTGCACGGCGCGGTCGAGACGTACTTCGACACGGCCGTCGTCATCACCGTGCTCGTGCTCCTCGGCCAGGTTCTGGAACTGCGCGCGCGTCACCGTACCGGCGGCGCGATCCGGCAGTTGCTGGGGTTGGCGCCGAAGACGGCGCGCATGGTGCGCGCTGATCGCGAGGAAGACGTCCCGCTCGAGTCGGTGCAGCGGGGCGATATGCTGCGCGTGCGCCCCGGCGAGAAGGTCCCCGTCGATGGCGTCGTTGTGGACGGCGCGGCCGCGGTGGACGAGTCGATGGTCACCGGCGAGTCGATCCCCGTAGATAAGGCGCCCGGAGATCGTGTCATCGGGGCGACGCTCTGCGTGAAGGGGACGCTCACCCTGCGGGCCGAACGCGTCGGCAGCGACACGCTGCTGGCGCAGATCGTCCGGATGGTCAGCGAGGCGCAGCGCACGCGTGCGCCCATTCAGCGGCTCGCGGACCGGATCGCGGCGTACTTCGTTCCGGCCGTGATCCTCGCGGCCGTCGCATCGTTTGCCGCCTGGGGCCTGTGGGGTCCCTCTCCCAGGCTCGCGCACGCCCTGGTGAACAGCGTGGCTGTCCTGATCATCGCGTGCCCGTGCGCGCTCGGCCTGGCCACGCCGATGGCCATCATGGTGGGAACGGGACGTGGCGCGCACGCCGGTGTGCTCGTGAAAAACGCGGAGGCGCTCGAACAGCTCGCGCGCGTAGACGTACTCGTCGTGGACAAGACCGGTACGCTGACCGAGGGCAAGCCTCGCGTCACCGCTGTCGAAGTTATCGAGGCCGTCGCCGGTGTCGACGATACCGAGTTGCTCCGGCTGGCTGCCGCTGTCGAGCGCGGCAGCGCCCATCCGCTGGCCGCGGCCGTCGTGAACGCGGCTGGTGAGCGGGGCGTCGCCGTTCCGGCCGTCACGCGGTTCGTGTCGACGACCGGCCGTGGCGTCAGCGGGCTCGTGGACGGGCGAGCCGTCGATATCGGCACCGTGGACTTCCTGATCAGCCTGGGCGTCGACGCCGGCGTGCTGGCGCTGCGGGCCGAGGGGCATCGGCGAACCGGCCAGACCGCGCTGCTCGTCGCGATCGACGGCCGACCCGCCGGCATCATCGTCGCGGCGGATGGTGTGCGCCCATCGTCGGCCGAAGCCATCCGGCTTCTGAAGGACGAAGGGCTGGCGGTCGTGATGCTGACTGGCGACAACGAATCGACGGCGCGAGCCATCGCCGCGCAGCTCGGGATCGACGACGTGCGGGCGCAGGTGCTGCCGGGCGGGAAGCGCGACATCGTTGCCGATCTGCAGAAGCAGGGTCACCTGGTGGCGATGGCGGGCGACGGCGTGAACGACGCGCCGGCGCTGGCGCAGGCGACAGTCGGCATCGCGATGGGGAGCGGCGCGGATGTCGCCATGGAGAGCGCGGGCATCACGCTCGTCCGCCCAGACCTGCGCGGCATCGTGCGGGCCCGGCGGCTGTCGCGCGCGACGCTGCGCAACATCCGGCAGAATCTGTTTCTCGCGTTCGTCTACAACACGCTGGGCGTGCCGCTCGCCGCCGGCGTCCTGTATCCGTTCGTCGGGTGGCAGGTCAGCCCCATCTGGGCGAGCGCGGCCATGACGCTCAGCTCGCTTTCCGTGATCACCAACGCTCTGCGCCTCCGCCGTGTACGCCTGTAGCGCGGCCCTTTCAGGGCCGCGATCGGCCGTTGTAGCGCGGTCCTTTCAGGGCCGCGCCGTGCCTACTTCCAGACGGGGCGCATCTGAATAGCTTCGCCCAATTGATCGATCGTGTAGCGATCTGAACCTAGGTACGGGTAGTCGGCCACGGCGTGACACAGACCGGCTCGAATCGGATTGGCGACGATGTATGCAGCGATCCCGAGGTAGTCATCGTCTGGCCGAAGCACGCGCTCGAAATATCCCGCTTGCCATAGCCGCTCTCCGTGGCTGCGAGCGTGGCGGAACGCGGAGCGCTGCTTGAACATCGCGATCCATTTCATACAGTTTGAGTCAGTTCTCAGTCCCTCTACGAGACAATGCATATGATCCGGCATCAGGCAGTACGTAATAACTGCAAACCCATAGTCCTTCGACGTACGCACTAGGTCTAGAATGGCCGCGGTCGCACAGTCCTCGCGCTTGAACCAGTGCTGACGCTGGAACGTGCACATAGTAAGGAAGTAAATACGCGGACCTTGGTAGTCGAAGCCGTGGATTCGAGGCGGTCGACGGTGGTACATGACGGACGGAACTACAAGAGCGGTGCCTGAAAGACGCGAGGCGGCCCTGAAAGGGCCGCCCTACAAACATGACGCGACCTGAAAGGGCCGCGCTTCGAACATGACGCGGCCCTGAAAGGGCCGCCCTACCGAATGACGAGCGGCCGGGTCAGGTCGCTCAGCCTCGATCGCTGGCGTCCCGCCTCGTCGAAATTCTCCGGAGCGAGCCAGGCCTCGAACGCGCCCGCGAGGGCCGACCAGTCCGAGTCGATGACCGCGTACCACGCCGTGTCCCGGTTTCTGCCTTTGTAGACGGTGGCCTGCCGGAAGATGCCCTCGAAGGAGAAGCCCAGCCGCGCGGCGGCTGCCCGCGACGGGGCGTTCAGGGCGTCGCACTTCCACTCGCAGCGGCGGTATCCGAGCGCGAAGGCCCGCTGCATCATCAAGTACATGGCTTCGGTCGCGCCGCGCTCGCGCTGCAGCAGCGGCGAGAAGTGCACGTGGCCGACCTCGATGACACCCGATTGCGGCGCGATGCGCATGTAGGCGGCCAGGCCCATCGCACGGCCCGCTGTTCGATCGAGAAACACGTGGAACATCGGGTCCGCGCCGAAGCATGTCGCCGCCATCCAGTTCCGGTAATCCGCTTCGTGCGCGAACGGGCCGTATGGCAGATACGTCCAGTTGCGCCCGTCCACGTCAGTCAGGTTCGCGGCGTGGAGATCGGCGGCGAAGCGTTCGTCAATCGGCTCGACGCGAACGTAGCGGCCCTCAATCGGTTCGCGCCGGGGGAGCGGTGGGGGAGTCCAGCCCGGCAGCGCGGCGCCAATCGGCTGCCCGAGCGGATTGACCGGCACGGTCACGGCCGCGCTCCGCCGGCTTCGCGGGCGCCGGCCATCGCGCGCTCGATCGCGGCGAGGCTGCTGTCGACGTCATCGGCCGTGGTGATCCAGGACGACACGCTGATCCGCATGGCCGCGCGCCCGTGCCACTCGGTGCCGCCGCACCAGCACGTGCCGTCCCGCTGGACGTGTTCGATGACGGCTCGTGTGTCGGCGTCCGAACCGAAGGACACGAGCACCTGGTTGATCACAACCTCGTTCAACACATCGCAACCCAGCGCGCGCAGGCCTTCGGCGAAGCGCGCCGCGTGACCGCACGTTCGTTCGATCAGATCGGCGAGCCCGGCACGGCCGAGCGAACGAAGCGCGGCCCACAGTTCGATCCCGCGGGCGCGCCGCGACATTTCTGGCGTGAACTGGGACGGCTCCCGGTCGCCGGTCGGCGCGAAGTACGCCGACGACATCGCCATCGTCGCCTGCAGCGCGCGCGCGTCCCGGACGAACGCGACGCCGCAGTCGTAGCCGACGTTCGGCCATTTGTGGCCGTCGGTCGCCCACGAATCGGCCTCGCCGAATGCCGCCGCGAGGTGGCGATACTTCGGCGACGCCGCGGCCCAGAGCCCGAAGGCGCCATCCACGTGCACCCACGCGCCCTTCTCGTGCGCGCGGGCGCAGATCTCCGCCGCGGGATCGAACGCGCCGGAGTTTACGTTGCCGGCCTGCACACACACGACCGTACGAGCATCGAACGCGGGCAGGCTGTCCGGCCGCAGACGGCCCTGACCGTCGACGGCCACACGCTGGACGCGCTGGCGCCCGAGGCCGAGGAGCCCCAGCGTCTTGAGCAACGAGACATGCACTTCGTCGCCGACGACGACTGTGAGGGGTGGTGCGCCGAACAAACCGTCGAGCTCGACGTCCCAGCCCGCGCGTTCGAGCAGCGCATGGCGGGCGGCCGCGAGGCCGGTAAAGTTGGCCATCGTGGCGCCCGTCGTCAGGGCGCCGCCGCACCCGGAAGGGAGGCCGAGGACGTCGCGCGCCCACTCGAGCGCAACGTCCTCGAGCATGGCGGCCACGGGGGACATGATGCGCAGCGAGGCGTTCTGATCCCAGGCGGCCGCCAGCCACGTGGCGGCCATCGACGCGGGCAGCGCGCCGCCGTTCACGAACCCGAAGTAGCGGCCGGCGTTGGTCGCGACCGTGGCCGGCGATCCCACGCGATCGAGCAGATCCAGCACGTCATGGGGCTGCGCCGGTTCGTCCGGGAGCGGCCCGGCCAGCGCCTCGAGCGCCTCGACGGCGGACGCGGCCGGAGCGACGCGACGATCGCGCGCCCGCTCGAGATAGGTGGCCGCTCGCAGGGCGGCGTCGTTCAGCAGGTCGGTCGTCGGCTGCATGGAAGACGGCATGACCTCGACAGTGTGAGGCCAAACGGGCCGGCGAAAGGAGGCCAAGCCGCATTGGACCGCAATCGGGCGGCGGCTGCGCGATCGCTAGTTCGGCAGCGTCTCCGATGGGGCGACACGCTGCGCGTCGATCAGTTGGCGTGCGAGGACGCGGAGACCGGGAAGGCGGATATTGAAGGCGATCGCGCCGGCGACGCAGATGCAGCCGCCGATGACAAGCGTGTACGGCGCGCCGATGCGCTCGGCGAGCGCGCCCTGGACGAGCGCGCCGATCGGCGACATGCCCATGAACATCATCGCGTAGACGGCCATCACGCGGCCGCGCAGCGCGTCCGGAACCATCGACTGGATCAGCGTGTTGGTGGACGCCGCCTGGGTGATCATCGACATCCCTACCACCAGCAGAAGCGCCGCCGACAGCCAGAACACACGCGACATCGCGAAGAGCGCCAGTGACACACCAAACGCGAGCGCCGACACGGCGACAATCCGGCCGAGGCCGCGGGTGCTGGAGCGCGATGCGATGATCAAAGCCCCGCAGAGCGAGCCCAGCCCGGCCGACGCCATCAAGAGGCCGAGCCCCCGGGGGCCTCCGCGCAGGATCGAATCCGCGAAGATCGGCATCAGCACGGAGTACGACATGCCGGCAAAGCTGACAAGGCCGACGAGCAGCAGCAGATCGCGAATCGGCGTGGTGCGCCGGATGAAGCGGAAGCCTTCGACAGAATGGGCGAGCGACGCCGGCGGGTGCGCGGCTCTTGCGCGCGCCGGCAGCTTCATGAGCAGCAGGCCGGTGATCACCGCGATGTAGCTGAGCCCGTTCAGGAGGAAGCACCAGCCTTCGCCGACGGCGGCGAGCAGCACGCCCGCCACCGCGGGGCCGACGGTGCGCGCCCCGTTGACGATCGACGAGTTGAGCGCGATCGCGTTCACCAGATCGTCCTTGCCGACCATATCGACCACGAACGACTGGCGCGCGGGCACGTCGAAGGCGTTGACGACCCCGAGCGTGGCGGCCAGCGTGAAGACGTGCCAGACACGGACGTGGCCGGTGAAGACCAGGGCGGCGAGGATGAGCGGGAGCACCATCGACGTGGTCTGCGTGATGACGAGGATCCGGTGGCGGTTGCTCCGGTCGGCCACGGTGCCGCCGATGGTGGCGAGGAGAAAGACGGGAATCTGGCTGGCGAAGCCCGCGACGCCGAGGAGCGCGGCGGACCCGGTGAGGCGATAAACGAGCCAGGCCTCGGCCACTTGCTGCATCCAGGTGCCGACGAGCGACACGAGCTGGCCGAAGAAGAACAGCCGGTAGTTGCCGTGGCGGAGCGCGCGGGTGACGCGGGGCACGACGGCCGCGTCAGTTCATCGAGCAGGCGCCCGGGCCGCGCGGATCGCCGCAAGCGCCGCACGGTCCCATCGGTTGCGCATCCGAAAACGACGCCGTGCTGCCGCCGGCGCCGACGGCGAAGGCGGAGAGGCGCTTCTCGAGCTCGGCGCTCGCGCACGACGGGCAGGCGGGCGACTGTCCGGCCCGCGTGAGGTACTCGAACTGACGGCCGCACGCGCGGCATTCGTATTCGAAAAGGGGCATGAGATATTCTACATCCCCGATGGTGGGTGTCGCAGCCGGGCCAAAGCCCGCCAGGTCCTCGCTTGCGCTGATCGCACGCATCGCCGCCGGCGCGCTGGCGTTTCGCGCGCTGTCGGCCTTCCTGGCGTTTCTGTGCAACCTCGTGTTCCCCTTGTATCAGCCCGAGCAGTTTCCGAGCGTGTTCGGATCGCTGCGCGCGTTCTGGGATCCGTTCACCCGCTATGACGGCGGGTGGTACTACCAGATCGCGAAAAACGGCTACGCATTTGTCGTCGGCGGACCGTCAGTCGGCGTCGGCAAGCCGGGCAAGATCGCGTATTTCCCGGTGTACCCGCTGCTGATGCGCTACGCGAGCCGGCTTTTCGGCACCTCCCCGGAGCACATGTCCTACGGCGGGATTCTCGTGTCGTGGGTCGCGTTCGTGCTGGCCATGGTGCTGCTGCTGAAGATCGCGATGCTCGACGTGGACGAGGAACAGGCGGAACGCTCCGTGTACTTCGCCGCGATCTTTCCGTTCGCGTTCTTCTTCGGCGTCGTCTACACGGAGGCGACGTTCCTGCTGCTGGTGCTCGCGGCCTTCTACTCGTTCCGTCAGCGGTGGTGGATTCTGGGCGGTGTGTTCGGCGCCCTCGCGACGGCCACGCGTGTGAACGGCATCCTCATTCTGCCCGCGCTCGCGTGGATTGCCTGGCGCCGGGCCGAGCCGAACACCGGCGACCGGCTTCGCGCGGCGATTGGGCTCGTCCTCGTCGCGTGCGGCATCGGCGCGTACTCCGTCTATGTCTACACGCTCGCCGACAACCCGTTCGAGTGGGCGTCGGCGATACGGCGCTGGGGCTACTACCCGGGCGGCGCGCCGTGGCTGGCGCTGGCGCGGCTCGTGCGCGAACTCGCGACGCACCCGCTCGCGTACCTGACCAGCCAGCGTGTCGCGCCGTATGACACGCTGAACGGTCTCACCGGCCTCGTGTTCGTCCTGTCCGTCCCGTTCGTGTGGTGGCGCCTGGGCACGGCGTACGGCCTGTACATGCTCGCGAACCTCTGGCTGCCGCTCTCCTCCGGGCAGTACGAAGGCATGGGCCGCTACTGCGCAGTGCTGTTTCCGTTCTTCATCCTGGCGGCCGGCATCAGGTGGCGCGCGGGGTTCATCACGATGCTCGCGATCTCGGCGCTGCTCTATACGATCTGCCTCGCGCTGTTCACGACGATTCACCCGATCTTCTAGGGGGGGACTGGGGACTAGCTCGTCCCTAACCTCTAACCTCCAGCCTCTAGCCTCTTCTCGATTCGCCGATCGGGGACGAGCCAGATCATGGCGACCACCACGTAGAGAGCCTGCGCGATCGCGGGATGCACCAGCGTCGAGAAGACCGCCGTGACGTAGATGGCGAGGGAAATATAGCCCTTGGAGTCCCGGCCAACGGCCGACCCGAGCCGCGAATGTGAGCCCTCGTGAACGATGATCGCGCGGACCAGGATGGTGTACACGATTGCCGCCAGGAGCAGCACGAGACCGTACCCCGCAGTGGGCAGCGCCGCGAAGTGATTCTCGCCCATCCAGCCGGTGACGAACGGGATGAGCGACAGCCAGAACAGCAGATGCAGGTTCGCCCAGAGGACGCCGCCGCTGATGCCGCTGGCCGCGTGCAGCAGATGGTGATGGTTGTTCCAGTAGATGCCCAGCATCACGAAGCTGAGGACGTAGGTCAGAAACACCGGGGCGAGCGGCTGCAGCGCGGCCAGGTCGGTCCCGTGCGGCGCCTTCAACTCGAGCACGAGGATCGTGATCAGGATCGCGATCACGCCGTCGCTGAAGGCTTCCAGACGCGTCTTGTTCATGGTGTTATGTTAGACCGGCACGATGGAGCATCTTCTCGTCTACGGCGACTCCCTGACCTGGGGCATCATCCCCGGCACGCGCCGGCGCCTGGCGGCCGAGCGCCGATGGCCGCTCGTCCTCGAGCGCGAACTGCGGCAGCAGGGCCGCGACGTGCGGATCGTCGAGGATTGCCTGAACGGGCGGCGCACGGTGTGGGAGGACCCGTTCAAAGCGGGACGCAACGGCCTGACCGGCCTCGAACAGCGGATCGAGGTCAACTCGCCGCTGGCGCTGGTGGTGCTCATGCTCGGCACAAACGACTTCCAGTCGGTGCACCGGAACGAGGCCTGGCAATCGTCGCAGGGCGTGGCCGCGCTGGTTCGCGCGGTTCGCCGCGCGCCGATCGAGCCCGGCATGCCGGCGCCACGCATACTCGTCGTCGCGCCGCCGCCGATTCGCACGCCCGGGGGCGAGATGGCGGAGAAATTCGCCGGCGGCGACGAACGAAGCGCGGGCGTTGCCGACGCGTTCCGGCGGGTTTCCGCAGAACTCGAGTGCGCCTTCTTCGACGCGGGTGCGGTCGTTCATGTGAGCGCCGTGGACGGCGTGCACCTCGACGCCGATCAGCACGACGTCCTCGGACGGGCTCTGGTCCCGGCCGTCGCCAGCCTGATGTAGTGCAGGCCTTCAGGCCTGCAGACACGGCAGGCCTGAAGGCCTGCACTACTTCTGAGTGAGTCCCGAGGTTCGCTGCGCGATGCAGTGGCCGACCAGCTTGTCGTACAGGCGGTCGTAGCGGGGATCGGTTCTGAACGGGTCGATATTCGGGTCGACACTCAGCGAGTAGAGCCGGGCGGAGTTCTCGTTTCCGGCGCGCTCCAGTTCCTCGAAGGCTTCGTCCACCTGTCCGAGCGCGTGGCGGAGGATCGCCATGTGAAACGCGTCGACGTACTGGGTGCCGCGCAGTTCGTCGAGCCGATGAAGAATCGACAGCGCTTCCGTGGTGCGGCCCATTCGTGCGAGACACGCGCCCTCCTGAGCACGCACCCAGGGCAGATCGGGATCCAGTCCTCCGGCAATTTGATACTGCACGAGCGCTTCGTCCGGCCGGCCGGCGTACTCGAGCGCCTGGGCGTAGACGGCGCGCGCCGCCTGGAGATACGGGTGCAGCGCGATCGCGTTTCGGCCGACGACGGTGGCTTCGTGGAACTCGCGGCGCCAGAACCGGACCTCGCACTCCATCATCGAGACCACCGGCCACAGCGGATCGGCCGCGTGCGCGCGATTGACCATCTCCACGGACTTGTCGATCTGGCCCAGTGAGCCGTACAGGAGCGCCAGGCGCACGTAGGCGGATGCGAGCGTGGGTTTCTCGTCGACGGTTCGCAACAGCCCCGATTCGGCTTCGCCGACCTTCCGCTCGAACACGTGCAGGCCGTACGCGAAGTTGCACCGCAGATCCGGCGTGAGGCCGCACAGCGCCTCGGCGCGGCGGTGAGCCTCGAGAAACCGGTCGTGCATCTCGGCGGGCGAGCGCATCCCGAACGTCACGAGCGTGAGGTACGACGAAGACAGGCCCTCGAACGCGCGGAAGTCGGATGGGCACTCGGTGGCGGCCTGTTCGAAACATTCGATCGCGTGCTCCAGGCCTTCACGCGTGCGCTGGTTCCAGAAGTGCCAGCCTCGGCGAACGAGCTCGTCGGACCGCGGCACGTCGAGGCTGTAGCCGACCTTGGGGCGATTGCCGATCCACTTGCCGTATTCCTGGAGGCTGCGCTTCACCTCGCCGACGGTGACGTCGATGGTGTGCTGCGAGACCTGCGTGCCTTCCCAGCCCTCCGCGATCATCTGCTCGTAGCGCACCCACTGGCCGCTGTGAACGAGCAGGACCTTCAGGACGCGCAGGGCCTGCGGGCGGAGACGGACCTCCGCGCCGTCGCGAAGCAGCTGCGTCGCCGAGGCGTCGAGGGAGAAGGGGCCGAACGTGATGGCGACGCGCGAACGTTCTTCCACGGTTGACGGAAATTTGACCTCTTTTTGCTTCGTGGTCAAGTCCCGAAGGCGTAGGATTCGCCAGTCGCCCATGACAATATTCGTACGTACCGAAGGCGATCGTCGTCGCGGCGTGCCTGGCCGGCGCGCCTAACGTGCTGGCCGAGGCGCCGTCAGGCGCGGTCGTCGGCGCCTGTCATATCAGTCCGATCGTTTCGGATCTCGAAAGGTCGGCCCGCTTCTACCACGAGCTGCTGGGCATGGACCTGATGCCCGCGCCCGCGCCGGGGCCGCTGCCCTGGGACACCGATCCCGGACACCTCAACCTGCATGGCCTGCCCAACGCGCGGCTGCGGTTCATCCAGGCGCGCATGCCCGGTGTCCGCTGCGGCATCGAGCTGGTCGAGTTCGCCAACGTCGATCGGAAGCCGGTGCGCCGGCGCTATCAGGACCCCGGCGCGGCGACCATCATCCTGATGGTCCGCGACATCGACGCGGCGTTCGCGGCGCTCAAGACGGGCGGCGCGCGGATCGTCACGACGGGCGGCGCGCCGATCGGCATGAGCACGGCGAACCGTACTCGCGCCGTCACCGTGGAAGATCCCGACGGGCACTTCGTCGAGCTCGCGCAGATCGATCCGATGCCGGCGTCAACTGTCGCCGCCGCGAGCAACGTCGTCGGCATCCGGTTGAGGCTGACCGTGGCCGACGTGTCCCAGGCCCTGGCGTACTACCAGAAGGTGCTGGGGATCCAGGGAACGGCCCGCCCGTTCGTGCGCAATCCCAGCGTCATGGCGATGGCCGGGTTGCCGGACGCAGGCGAGTATCAGCTGGCGACGATTCAGATGCCGGGGTCCGCGCTCGTCCTCGAGTTGATGGGATTCAGAGGCCTCGACTCGGCGGCGGCGCCCGCGCCTTCGCGGGTGCAGGATCCCGGGTCGTTTCGACTGCAGCTCACCATGGGCAGCATCGACGTGGCGCTGGCGACGCTGGCGAACGCCGGCGCACGCGTCATCTCGACCGGTGGCGTGCCGGTACGCATGTCGTTCGGCGGCCGTCCGTGGCAGCTGTCCGTCGTGCCCGACGCGAACAATCTCTTTTTGATCGTCCAGCAGGCTCCGGCGCCGGTCGAGCCCGCGAGCGCGTTCTTTAACACCTCAGACGGCGTGAAGATTCGCTATCTCACGCTCGGCGACCGCGGGTCGTGGGTCGTGCTGATTCACGGCTACAGCGACTCGGCGCAGCGCATGTGGTTCACGACGGGCATCGCGCCGGTGCTCGCGAGGAACCACCGCGTCGTCGCGCTCGACAACCGCAATCACGGCGAGAGCGGCAAGCCGCAGCCGGGCGGTCCGGGCCGCGCGCAGGACATCGTCGAGCTGATGGATCACCTGAAGATCGACCGGGCGCACATCCATGGCTACTCGATGGGCGGCGCCCTCACCGGTCAGCTGCTCGCGCTGATTCCCGGGCGGTTCATCACGGCGGGATTTGGCGGGTCCGGGCTCCAGGAGACCGACCCCGCGCTGCGGGCCCAGGCCGCGGCACTCGATGAGGCGGCGCCCAAGGCCCAGGGTGCGGACGCGGCCGCCATGGAACGGTTCCGCGCGCGCGTCGCGACCACGCTGCCCGCCGCAAGTGCGCCCGCGGCGGCCCCGCCGGCGGTCGATCTCGCCGCGCTGACGATCCCGATTCTCGGCATCAACGGCTCGTTCGACAGCCCGTACGCGAAGACGCACCGGTTGTGGCGCGAGGCGAAGACGTTTCAGAACGTGATCCTGCCGGGCAAGACGCACCTGACGGCGATCGCCGTCGGAGGGCCGATGCCTCCGGAGTACGCGCAGGCGATGAGCCGTTTCATCGACCAGTTCGACGCGCGCTGAACCGTTCGCTTACTGGCGTTTGGCCGTGAACGTCCCGTCCCCAAGCGGCGCGATCTTGACGGTTCCTTTGAGTGAATCCTTGCTCTCGATGCTTCCGGCGTACGTGCACACGAGCGCGGTACCCTGGACCTCCACCGAAAACGTGAACGTCAATTCCTGACCCTTGACGGTTCCCGTCAGATCGGACTCGCCGAGTTGACCGGTGTAGTGGCCGGTCAGCTTGTCGCCGTCCTGCTTGAGCGTAATCGTCGGCGTTCCTCCGCCGGCGCTCGTCTCAACGGTGAACAGCCACTTGCCGGTGACATCTGTCCTGGCCTGCGCCCACGCGAAAGGCGTCGACCACGCGGCCAGGATGGTGACGATGAACAAGAAACGGCCGAGACTTCTCATGGGCGGCTCCTTCTGATCGTGCAGATTTTGCGCACCTCGAGAGTCGCCTACAACGGAAATGGGACAGAAGGAGGATGGCAGGGACAAAATGACGCTGGAGGCCGCTGGCCCCTCGCACCGGCTTCAGCGTGATCGCCCGCTCAGCTACAATAGCCATGGGCAAGGAGGCGCTCATGATGGCTCGCGCATCGCAGCGGCGGCGTCTTGTTCTGGCGGGCTTGGTGACGCTCGGAATCGTTGGAGCGGTTACGGCACCGGCCTGGGCGGCCGACGCGCGCGCAAAACAGATCACGTTCTCCAGAGACGTCGCGCCCATTTTTCAGGCGAAGTGCCAGGAGTGCCATCAGCCGAACTCCATCGCGCCGATGTCGCTCATTACCTTCGAGGAGGCGCGGCCCTGGGCGCGGTCCATTCGAGAGCGCGTCGCGGCGCGCCAGATGCCGCCGTGGCACATCGACCGCAGCGTCGGCGTCCAGAAGTTCAAGAACGACATGTCGCTCACCGACGATGAGATCGACACCATCGTCCGGTGGGTCAACGACGGGGCGCCGCAGGGCGACCCGAAAGATCTGCCGCCGGCCAAACCGCTCGTGACCGACAACGGGTGGAAGGGCGAGAAGGACGGCTTCGGCCCGCCCGACCTCGTGATCAAGTCGTCCGAATACACGATGCCGGCGCAGCACCAGGATGTGTGGTACCGCCCCATGTCCGACATTCCCATCACCGAGCCTCGCTGGGCCAGGATGGTCGAGATTCGGCCCACGAACATGAAGGGCCGGAAGATCATCCACCACTCGATCGCATATCTGGTGCTGAACAACGATCCCGACGCCGTCAACACGGGGACAGCGAACGGTCGTGGCGGCGCGGGCCGGGCCGACGATCTCGTGGACCGGCGTCCGCAGTTGATGGAATGGGCGATCGGCAAGGGCTACGACCTCTTCCGGCCGGACACGGGGAAGCTGATCCTGCCGGGCGAGAAGATCTCCTGGGACCAGCACATTCACGCCGTGGGCGAGGAGATCACCTCGGGATCCGAGATCGGGATCTGGTTCTATCCGAAAGGGCAGGAACCGGCGAAGCGCAGCTACCTGATCGGGTTCACCGGGCTGAGGCAGCCGGGATTCCTCGACATCCCGCCCAATTCGGTGTCGCACACGGAAGGCTTCACGGTGCTGAAGGAGAACGCGCTCATCACCAACTTCCAGCCGCACTTCCATCTGCGCGGCAAGGCCATGCAGGTCGAGGCGGTACTGCCGGACGGCAGCACGCAGATCCTCAGCTACGTGGGGAACTTCAACTTCAACTGGATGACCAACTACATCTACGACGACGCGGCCGCGCCGCTGTTGCCGAAGGGCACGGTCATCCATGTGAGCGCGTGGTACGACAACACGAAGGCGAACAAGAACAACCCTGATCCCGATCAATGGGTGGGCTACGGCGACCGGACCGTGGACGAGATGGCGCACGCCTGGATGAACGTCGTCTATCTGACCGACGAGGAATACAAGGCCCAGTCCGCGGAACGCAAGACGAAGACGATGAGAGCCGCGAACGAGCAGCGGCAGTGAAGACGGTCGCGATCCTCTGTGCCGCCGGCGCGCTCGCCGGCGGCATTGCGTTGTCTGGGCAGCAACTGCCCAGTGAGCCGCGGCGGCAGTTCGGCGCGAGCGTGACCGGCGCATTCGAGGGCTGGTTCGAGACCACGGACGGACGCCGCAGCTTTCTCGTCGGGTATCTGAATCGCAACCTGACGCAGGCTCTGGACGTGCCGATCGGACCCAACAACCGCATTGAGCCGGGCGGCCCCGACCTGGGGCAACCGACACATTTCCTTCCCGGCAGGCAGCACGGCATGTTCGTCGTCCCCGTGCCGAAGGATTTCGGTCCGCAGCAGCAGTTCACGTGGACGATCGTGGCCAACGGACAGTCCACCAGCATTCCCTTGCGTCTCAAAGGCGATTACATCGTCAGCCCGTTCTCGGAAGTCGCCGTCGGGAACACGCCGCCGCTCATCCGGTTTGCGCAGGACGGACCGGCGATCCAGGGTCCGGTCGCAACCCTGGCGACGGCCCCGGCCCGGACCGCGTCGCTCTCCGCGCCTCTGGCGGTCACGCTCTGGGCGACCGACGACATGAAGTACACGAGCGGCACAAACGCGCCGCTGAGGACGCCGCGGCCGCCGGTGGCGCTCACCTGGTCGAAGTATCGTGGGCCTGGCGCCGTCACGTTCGACAACGCGAAGCCCGAAATGGAGAAGTTGCCTGGCGGCGGCGCGCCGTTCAGCGGGAAGGCGACGACGAATGTCACGTTCAGCGAGCCCGGCGACTACGTGCTGCACGTCACCGCGAACGACCTCTCCGGCGAGGGCGGCGGGGGCTTCGTGTGCTGCTGGACGACCGCAGTCGTGAAGGTGTCGGTCACGCCCTGAATCCGTTCGGCGCGTTCGCAGGCGCGGAACGAAATGCTCACTTCTTGATCGCGGGGTGGACGTACCCGGCTTGCAGTACGTGATCGGACGGCCGGAGGCTCAGGTAATCCACGTGGTCGGTGATATCGGTCCATCCGTGCGGCACGCCGGCCGGGATGATGATGATGTCGCCGGTCTTCACGACGCGCCTGACGATGTCGGCGCCCGCGATCAGTCCGCTGCACGACGGACCGTTCAGCTCGCGCGTGACGGCGGCTTCTGGCGCTGATTTGTTGCCGTTCACGATGTGCCCGCCGGTGATCAGTGTGCCGCTGCCCGACACGATGACGTAGCCCTCGGTTTGCGAATCGTGGGCAATCCCGCCAGGCACCGCACCCGCCGGCGGCGTGGTCGCCTGCTCGCCGCACGGCGTTGACGGCGCGGCAGCCGCGCGTCCACCACCGGCCGGCGCCACGGCCCCCGTGCCTGCTCCAGTTCCGCGCGCCGCGCCTGTTGCGGCAGCCACCCGGTGAATGATCCCAACCGCGAAATTCTCGTTGCCGATATCGACGACCCGGATGGTCCGGTCGACTCCCGGCGTGGCGTTCACGGCCTTCACCTCTTCGTCGGTGATGTAAGTAGCCGCGGTGGGTTTGGACTGCGCAAAGGCAACGGCCTGACACACGACGAACAGCACCGTGACGAGGCTCGACGAGAAAGTTCTCGACATTGTCACTCCTTCTCGCTAATTCACCGCGGATGTCCGGTACGCGCGCCGCGCCTGGTACAGAGCCTGCCTGCGGCGGATGTCGGCGGCAAGCGAATCAGGCGGCATCAGTCGCAGCGCCGCATCCGCCGTGGCGAGCGCGCGATCGAACAGACCCTCGTCCGCATACGCGGCCGCGAGCGCATCCAGAACCCTGGCGTCCTGTCTGCGGGTGATGTTCGCGGCATGTTCGGCAAGCTGGACTGCCAGCTTTGCGTCGTGGAGCGTTTCCTCTGGCGCCGTGGCCAGGAGCCACGCCAGGTTGCTCAGGCCGAGCTCCCATTCCGGTTCGAGCCGCACGACCTGCCGGAAGTGATCGATGGCGGCCGCCCAGTCGCCACGCCGTGCATACGCGTGTCCGAGGTTGTAGTGGGCGTCGGCGTAGTCTGGATTGATTCGCAACGCCTCCACGAAATGGGGCAACGCTTCCACGGCGTTGCCCTCGCCGGCAAGAGCATGCCCGAGATTGTTGTGGGCGGGCGCATGACGCGGATCGTCGCGCAAGGCCTCGCGATACTGATCGATCGCCTGATCCAGCTTGCCCTGCGAGCTCAGGACACTGCCCAGATTGTTGTGAGCGTTGGCGTAGTCGGGTTTGATCTGCAGGGCCTGACGATATTCTCCGATGGCTTCTTCCAGCCGGCCGGCTCTTGTCTGCGCCGTTGCCAGGTTGAAGTGCGCCGCGGCCGACCCGGGCTTCAGCTTCACGGAGGCTTCGAAGTGAGTCACGGCTTCGCGCGTCCGTCCCAGCTGCAGGTACAGCATCGCCACGTCGTCATGAAGCTCGATATCGGCGGGATTGGCGCGGATCATCGTCTCGTAGCCCACGACGTCTTCGGCGAGCATCTTGGGCTGAAACCCGCGAACCAGCGTGGTCAGATCGCGATCGTCACGGGTCAGCACCTGCAGCCAGAGATCACCCATCTCGTCGGACGAGCGCTGGCCCCAGCGGACCTGCTGAGGAGGCAGTTGCGGATTGCGCGGGTTCTCGGCGGAGTTGTCGTAGGTGAACCGCAGGGTGACCGTGGTCCCTCTGGGCAGCGCGAGAGGCGTGACGAACCGATAGACGTGCTGCCATCTGAAATCCCAGTCCTTGATGTAGATCAACCGCTTCCGGGTACCGTCTGGAAGCGTGGCCGCTCCCACGATCTCCTGCGCGCGATAGTGCGCGTGCGGTTGGAGGGCGAGCAGTTCCACGTCCACTGGCAGCACGTAAGAGTCCGAGATGGTGTAGTGGTTTTCGCCTGGAGGGATGTCGATGCCCTGACTGCCGAGCCGGAGCATCGCCGGCGTTCGCACCGGAGGCTCGCCGCCGAAGTAGAGCCCGATGGTGGGCTGCACGCTCTCAGGCTTGCCGCTCGGCTGCATGTGCAGCTGAACCACGAGGTCGGTGCTCCGATCGAGGCGCCACGCCAGATTCCTCGGAAGGAGCGGAGCGATCTGTCCGGGCGTCCACCCGAGAAAGTGGCCGTCGGGATACACGGCCGTGCGCGCCATCAGCCCGTCGTAGCCCGGCGCAGGATCCTGTTCGTCGAGTTGACGCGACGTCGGCGTGCGATCGATGCGAATGTTGGCATGATGCACGACCCTGGCGTTGCCCGGCCGGAATTCCACGCCCCTCACGTACCGGGCGACGTCGACCGGAAGCGGGATCACGAATATGCGGAAGACGTCAGTTCCCTCGGCCGGCAGGGCGTACGCACTCGGGAGCGTCACGATCAAATCAGGCTGTCCCAACTGCCAGCCCGCCGTCCACTGCGGCAGCGACGGGAGATCGCGCCGATCTCCCTCGACCGCTCCCTGGGCAACCCAACGCTGGATCATCGCGATTTCGGCCGCGGTCAACGGATGCTGGCCGACGAAGTCGCCGCCGTCGCCAGGTTCCGCCTTCCACGGCGGCATGAAACGGCTCTTCGTGACCGCGGCGATCTGCTGGGCATGCTGTCTCACCTGCGGATACGAGGTGAGGCTGAACGGCGCCGCTCCGCCCTCGTGATGGCAGATGACGCATCGATCGAAGACCAGCGGCGCGACGTCGCTGGTGAAGGTAACGTCCGGTATCTGCCCCGCTCGAACGGCGGGCGCGCTCAACAGAAGGGCAGCCAGGACTCTGGCGACGAGACACGTCAGGCGGTCGCGGCGCGGCGGACGCGTCATGAACGTCATTGACAGAGGCCCCCGCTCAACGCGGAACACGACGGAGCCAGAAAGATAACACGCATCGAGATTCAGGGCCTACCGCCGGTGGATTGGAGTGGCGAGTCAGTCTCGCGTGGCCGCGTATCCTCCTGTTCGCGGGTCAACGCGGCACTGCCGAAGGAGCGTGACCATCGTGCTATCATCCCGGCCTCGTTGCAGGAGTGTTCGGAACAGTGACCCGTTCCGGTCTACTCCGAGCGCGGCGCAGCGTCCCGCCACGTGGCTGTCGTATCCGAGGGTCGGGGAACACACCCGCATGCACTCTTGGCGACGCCGTCGCACATGAACGCATGACCGGCTCCCGACTGGAGGCAGTATGTCGAGAAGGTTCGGAATGCCGTTGTTGCTCGCCGGTCTCCTGGCGCTGAGGGGCGGGTCGGTGTCCACGCAGCAGCAGTTTCCTCCGGGCTTCGTCGATCCGAAGCCGATTCTCGACGCCGCCGTCCAGGCGATCGGCAACGACAGACTCAATTGCGTGACACTGTCCGGCACCGCGTATAACGGCGCCGTCGGTCAGGCGAGGCTGTCGGAAAAGAACGTCGACTGGCCGCGCCCCGACCAACTGGCCAACTACACCCGCACGATGAACTGGCAGGCGAAGACGATGAAGGAGGAGTTCGATCGGAAACCCGGCCTGACTCCCGCCGCCTGGAAGTACGGGATCGGGTGGATCGACGGGCCGATCCAGCAGCACCCGCATCAGGTTTTCATGTTGAACGCCTCCGGCGGGAAGACCTTCGCCTGGCACATGGACGGACCGGACGGCCAGCCGGTTGCCAACGAGCCGGACGTGGCGGAAATATTCCCGGTCGAGCTGTGGATGAATCCGCACGGTTTCCTCAAGGCGGCGCGGATGCCGGGCGCGAACCCGCAGGCGACCTGGCGCTGGGAGCTGGGTGAGATGGGGCGCGACGGCCCGACGACGATCCCCGAAAAGATGTACGTCGTGCGGATCACGGCGCCGGGCGGTTTCAAGATCGACGCGACGATCAACAAGGAGCACATGCTCCAGCGCCTGCACACGTTGGTGGCCGACCCCGTGCTGGGCGATCTGAACTACGAGCACGAGTTCACCAACGACAGCTACATCGATATCGGCAGCGGCATCAAGTTCCCGACCGGCTGGCACTCCCACCAGGGCTACGACGACAACTTCAACAACCAGAACATCAGTGCCGGCCATAACGCATTCGGCGGGACGATGAAAGATGTGAAGGCGAACGTCTGCGCCGACTCGCTTGCGGTGCCCGAAGCGATCCGCAACACGCAGTTCCCGACGCAGCCCACCAT
Source organism: uncultured Acidobacteriota bacterium (assembly GCA_963712905.1). Lineage (GTDB taxonomy): Bacteria > Acidobacteriota > Vicinamibacteria > Vicinamibacterales > CAVVIG01 > CAVQJU01. The sequence continues at coordinate 95,603 of CAVQJU010000007.1, forward strand.
GACGAAGCTGGCCGACGGCGTCCTCGCGTTCGAGACGGGTCACTACAAGAGCGTCGCGGTCGAGTTCCCGAGCACCATCACGGTGTTCGAAGCGCCGCGGAGCGAGGACTTCAATCTGCGGGTGATCGAGGCGATCGTCAGGCAGATTCCGAACAAGCCGATCCGCTATGTGGTCAACTCGCACCAGCACTTCGACGCGGCCGGCGGGCTGCGGACCTACTTCCATATCGGCGCGACCGTGATCACGCAGATCAAGAACTGGGAGTTCTACAACCACGACTTCATCAACTACGCGGCGCGCACGGTGAAGCCGGACATGGTCACGATGTGGCCGCCGACCGAGCTCGCCGAGGGCTACTACTACGAGACCGTCCGCGAGAATTACACGATCGAAGAGGCCGGCCGCGTGATGCGCATCTATTACGTGAATCCGCTCCAGCACGCCGAAGGCATGTTGATGGCGTACCTGCCGAAGGAAAAGATCCTCATCGAATCAGACATCGTCAACACGAACAACCCGCTGCCGGCCGTGCCGACGCGCGACATGCAGTCGCTCTTCACCGAGGTGACGCGGCTGAAGCTCGATGTGGCGCAGATCGTGCCGATCCACGGCAAGCCGATTCCGTGGAGCGACTACGCGAAGCTCTTCCCGCAGCCGCGGCAGGCGGGCGCCGCGAACTAGAGAAGCGGCTCTTGCCGTGTCGAGGAGGACCGAATGAGTCGTACTCCATTGCGCATGGCGGCGCTCGGGGCGGGCACGATGCTCGCGTTGGCGATGCTCGCCTCACCTCCATCATTCGCGCAGTCGCCGCCCGTTGGAGGCATCGTCGCGTTCACCAATGTGCGCATCATCGACGGCACCGGGCGCGCGCCGATTGAACGCGGGACGCTCGTGGTCGGCGGCGGCCGCGTCACGGCTGTCGGGCCGGCCGCATCGACGACGATCCCCGCGGGCGCGCAGCGAATCGACGCGACCGGCAAGACGATCGTTCCGGGCTTCATCAACGCCCACGCGCACCTCAACGTCGACAGAGGCGCGACCCGGCCGGTCCGCGACGACCTCGTGCGTCGCCTCAAGACCTACGCGCTGTACGGCGTAACGAGCACGGTCAGCCTCGGCTCGACGCCGGCCGACGAGCTCGAGGGCTTCACGCTGATGCACGACCAGGATCGCGCCGGTCTTGACCGGGCGCGCCTCTACACGGCCGGGCTGAACGCGGCCGGCAAGACGCCGGAAGAGGCGCGCGCGAGCGTCGATCGCCTCGCGGACCTGAAGGCGCACATCGTCAAGTTCCACATCAACGGCAATTCGAACGACATGAACGAGGCGACGTGGAGCGCCATCGTTGACGAGTCGCACAAGAAGGGACTCAAAGTCGGAGTCCACATCTTCTACCAGAAGGACGCGAAGGCAGCGCTCGACCACGGCGTCGACATCCTGGCGCACGGCATCCGGGACATGGACGTGTCGCCGGAGGTGGTCGCGGAGATGAAGCGGAAGCATGTGGGCTATATCCCCACGCTCGTCCGCGACGTCGCCGTGTTCGTCTACGAGTCCACGCCGGACTTCCTGAAGGATCCGTTCTTCCAGCGTGGCATGCCGCTCTACGGGGAGACGCTGCCGACGGTGACCACGCCTGAGTGGCAGGACAAGGTCCGCAAGGATCCGACGGCGCAGATGACGAAGAAGGCGCTCGTGCAGGGCGAGCGCAACCTGAAGACGCTCAGCGATGCGGGCATCACGATTGCGATGGGCTCCGACAGCGGCGTGGCGTCGAACCCCGGCCGCTGGCAGGGGTACTTCGAACAGGTCGAGATGGAGATGATGAACAAGGCCGGCATGTCGCCGATGAAGGTGATCGTCGCCTCAACGGGGGACGCCGCGAGGCTGATGGGCTTGAAGCAGGTCGGCTCGCTCGTGCCGGGCAACTGGGCGGACCTCGTCGTGCTGCGCGCCAACCCGCTCGACAACGTCCGCAACACGCGGGCGATCGACTCGGTCTGGATTGCGGGTGGGAAGCTGGCCGACGTCAGGCCGGTCACGGATACGAGATAGATCGCGCCTGCGGCGGCGCGGTGCTCGCCTTTCGTCATGCCTGCCGGAAACTCGTTGACACGCCGTCCCCGGACGCCTGTCCCGGGCCCAATCCCGGTCCCCGCGGGGTTTGCCTGGTCGGCCCTCGCCATCTTCACGGCCGCGCTTGTCGTTCGCCTCATCCACGTCTGGCAAATTCGGAACGCGCCGTTCTTCAGCGTCCTGATGGGCGACTCTCGCGCATACGACGAGTGGGCCCGGCGGATCGCCGGAGGCGACTGGATGGGGCACGAGGTGTTCTATCAGGCGCCGCTGTACCCGTACTTTCTCGGAATCCTCTACGCCGTTGCCGGGCGCGACGTGTTGATGGTCAGGATCTGCCAGGCGATCATCGGATCGATCGCGTGCGTGTGGCTCGGCCTCGCGGGCCGGCGGTTCTTCTCCGGGCGAGTCGGCCTCATCGCAGGGCTGCTGCTCGCGCTCTACGCGCCCGCGATCTTCTTCGACACCCTGCTCCAGAAGTCCGTGCTCGACGTGTTCTTCGTTTGCTTGACGATCTGGATCGTGAGCGGCTTCGTCGCGGGAGAGGGACGGCAACGAGGGCGTTGGCTGGCGCTCGGTCTCGGCATCGGAGCGTTGAGCCTCACGCGTGAAAACGCGGTCGTCCTCGCTGCTGTGGTGCTCGTCTGGATCGTCGTCCGGGATCGCCGCGGCGCCAGGGAACGTGTTGCCGCTGCGGGCGCGTTTGCTCTCGGGCTGGCGCTCGTGCTCCTGCCCGTTGCCGCCCGGAACAACATCGTCGGCGGCGGATTCTACGTCACGACCTCGCAGTTCGGTCCGAATTTCTACATCGGCAACAACCCCGAGGCCGATGGAACGTACAGGCCGCTGCGTTTCGGAAGGGGATCGCCGGAGTACGAGCGTCAGGACGCGATCGAACTGGCCGAACGCGCCGCGGGCCGGCGTCTGACGCCGGCTGAGGTCTCGCGCTACTGGGCGGATCGGGCGCTCGACTTCATCACGTCGCAGCCCGCGGCCTGGCTGACGCTGCTCGGCAGAAAAGTCGCGCTCCTGTCGAATGCGGTCGAGGTCCTCGACACCGAGAGCCAGGAGAGCTACGCAGAGTGGTCGACGCCGGTTCGTCTCGGCGCGTATGTCGGTCACTTCGGCGTCCTCGTGCCGCTCGCGGCGCTCGGGGTGTGGGCGACCTGGCCGCAGCGCAAACGCCTGTGGATCCTGTACGCCATGGCGATCGCGTACGCCGCGAGCGTGGCGATGTTCTACGTCTTCGCGCGGTATCGCTTTCCTCTGGTGCCGTTCCTGGTGCTGTTCGCTTCGGCAGGGCTGGCATCCGTCCCGCGATTCGTTCGAGGGGGGTCGATTCGACGGTCGGCCCTGGCGCTTGCGTCGGTCCTGGCGTTCGCCGTATTCGCGAACTGGTCCCTCGTCTCCAGGGATCTGATGCAAGCCGTCACCGAAACCAATCTGGGGGTCGCGCTGCAGGACGAGGGGAGACTCGGCGAGGCCACGGACCACTATCGCCGTGCGATTGCGCTCAGCGCCGACTATGCGCCCGCGTACAACAACATGGGTACGGCCCTCCGCGCGGAAGGCGGCCTCGATAAGGCGGTGGCGAGCTACGAACGGGCGCTGGCGCTGCGTCCAGACTTCGCCGACGCGCATTACAACCTGGCCAATGCTCTCCTGGATCAGCGGAAGCCCGCCGCGGCCGTTGACCATTTCCGGGCGGCGCTGGTCTCTCTCGGCGGCTCGGCCGACGTGCACAACAATCTCGGCACCGCGTTGGCTGCTCAGGGACGAGTCGACGCCGCCATCGAAGAGTTTCGTACAGGCCCTCCGCTTCGATCCCGATTCAGCCAGAACCCACCGGAACCTGGGGAATGCGCTCGCGTCGCACGGATCCTACGACGAGGCACTCCGAGAGCTTCGACGCGCCGTTCAACTCGACTCGCACGATGATCAAGCGCACTACGATCTCGCCAGCGTGTTCCTCGAGACCCGCGAGTACGGAGCCGCGGTCGATGAGTATCGCGCCGCGCTCGAGCTGCAACCGGGTTCCGCCGAAGCGCACAACAACCTGGGGATCGCGCTCGCTTCGCAGGGGAACCTCGGAGAGGCCATCGATCAGTTTCAGCAGGCCCTCACGCTGCGGCCGGACTTCGAGGACGCAAGCCGCAACCTGACCAGCGCGGTTCGAGCTCGCGGACAGCTATCAGGAAAAGCGCGCTGACGGAGGCCGGCTGAGGGAAGGGGCGGACGGCTAATCCGCCCCTTCGTTCAAAAACTACCAGGTGACGTCGATGGCGACGCGCAGAAGCCGGCCCTGCAGGATGCTCGATGGCGCCAGGTACGCCGTCGGCGTCCCGCCAGGTCCGAGCGCCGACACGCCCGGCACGGACGTCGGGGTAAACGTTGTTGATCGGACGCTGAAGTAATCGCTCGAGTTCAGCGCGTTGAACACGTCGGCCTTGGGTACGAGCTTGATCCGGCCCATGTTGATGCGCTTGCTCACGGCCAGATCGAGTTGGGTGATTCGCGGCGTGTTCTCCGTGCTCGGCGCAATCAGCGGAACGCTGAACGACGCCGAATTCATGCCCGGCACGATCAACGCTCCGACGGTGCACCCGGCGGGGTTGCCCGGGCACACAACGTACCTGGTGGTCGGGAGGACGGTCATGATGGACCCCAGCCCGCTCACGTTCGTCAGGTTTGGACTGCCGGCCCCCCCGGCCTGCAGCGCCGGCACGAACGGGGCGTTGTTGAAATAGCCCGGGAGGCTCTGGAACGCGCCGCTCACGTTGATCCCCCAGGGAATCTCGTACGTCGCGGCGAGCTTGAACTGGGTGCGCCACGGAATGCCGCTGAGCGTCTGATCGCAGTAGTTCAGCAGATTTGGATTGGTCGCCGCCGCGCTGCAGGTGTTGGCGATCGTGCGATCGGTGGCCGATCCGCCGAAGATCCGGCCCCTTCCACGCAAACGAGCGTTGAAATTGATTTCAAACCCGTCGTAGCGCTGCGTCAGATTCGGGTCGTTGGTGTCCACGTTCCGGACGGCCTGCTGCGCCGCCGCAGAGACCGTGTCGTACATCGTGATGGGGTGGCCATCGATCGGGACTGAAGACGGTGACCGGTCTGTAGCTCGGGTTGGTGACCGTTCCGTCAGGATTGAACGTGCCCGGCCGCAGGACGTTGTTTCGTTCGAGCAGGTCCTTGCCGTAGCTGCGGTACCAGTCGAACGACAAAGACAACCCGGCCCGCACCTCGCGCGTGATGCCGACATTGTACGCATCCCCGTACGGACGCGTCACGTTCGGATCGGGACTCGAGAGCGAGATCGTCCCGAAATTCGTCGGCACCGTCGCGAAATTGATCTCGCACGCCGGATCGGTGGCGAAGTTGCAGCCGCGGTTGCCCTGCGCGATATTGTCCTTGTTCTTGTCGTTCCACGGCGCCGTGGTCTGAATGATGAGCGCGTTCGCCGGATCGTACAGCGACGCGAACGTCGTCGTGGCCGCGGACTGGAAGCGGTTGAAACCAAACCGCACGGCCGTCTTCCCGTCACCGGTCAGGTCGTAGACGGCCGAAACTCGCGGCGACCAGTTGTTCCAGATCGGCATCTTGATGTCGCCGAACGCGGGGATGTTGGCGAAACGTCCCGACTGCGCCGGCTGCCCGTCGACCTGCTCGTTGACGTATTCCCATCGCAGGGCGTAGTTGATCGTCAGTTGCTTGAACGTCCACTGGTCCTGCGCGTAAATCCCGAGGTTCGCGTTCAACCGCTCGGTCCAGTACGTCCTGGGGTTGGCCGTGCCCTCCAGCACGACCGTCGACGGGACGCCGTTCAGGTAGTTCTGCACCAGGTCCGCGTTCTGGCGGAGGGTGCTGCCGTCCCGCCCCCACGAATGCTGGAAGCCGAACTTGACGTTGTGAGATCCCGTGACGTACGAAGCCGACGCCTGCAGGTTGTACCGATCCGGAGACTTCTGATATTCCCCGCCGCCCGTGGCCACCGACACGGCGTGGCTCGTCGTCCCAAGCGCGGAGTCCCGGTACGGCGCGCCGGCCAGCCAGGCTGCCGTGCCCCAGGGCTGCGCAATGCCAGGCTGGTTGAGGTTCTCGTATCGCTCGATGTTCATCGAGTATCCGCCCTCGACGAGCAGCTTGCTGCTCACCGTCGACGTCCACTTGATCGTGTTGGTCAGGTACAGCGGCGACGTCCAGACCACCGACGAGCTGTCGGGATCGTCGCCCGGGTTCATGGCCGCGCCGCGGCTCTTCCAGATCTTGTCGGCGTACACCGAGAACTTGTTGCGAGGGCTGACCTGCCACGTGACACGCGCCAGCACGCTGTTGATCGTCTGATCGTCGACCCCCTGCTCGCAGCTGACGACGCCGTTGACGCAGTTGGCGTACGTCTGTCCGGCGGGCACATGGAACGTGTTGGAGATGGGCTTGTTCACGGTGAACGCACGGCGCGGACGCGAAGAACCACAGCTTGTCCTTGGCGATCGGGCCGCCCTGCGTCACATCCAGATCGCGATAGAGGCCGATCTTGTCGAGCGTTCTGACACCGGCGGCACGCAGGGAATCCGACAGGTTGTCGCTTTGCCCGGGAAATCCGTCGCTCCGCTCGAGACCCCCGAAAAACGAGCCGCGGAACGAGTTGCCGCCTTCTTTCGGCACCAGGTTGATGCGGACTCCGCCGCTCGTCGAATCGGCGGCGCCGCCGCCGGTCTGGTACACCATCTCCTGGCTCCCGGCGTCGTTCAGGTAGCTCTGGATCGCGCCGTCTCCCTGCAGGCCGTTGATGATCATCCCGTCCATGAGCACGGCGGTTTGTGCGGCGCCCGCCCCGTGGACCGAGAAGTAGGTCTGCTGCATGGCCTGCGACCCGCCGACGTCGGGCGCGGTGAGCGTGACGCCGACCACCAGCTGTCCCACCGACTGAAGCGTGTGGGCGTTCGGCACTGAATCCAGGATGTCTCGCGAGAGCACCGCCGCCCGGGTGTTGGTCTGGACGTCGACGACGGGCGACTCGCCCGTGACGATGACAGTCTCCTGCAACGAACCGACCCGCAGGTCGGCGTTCACCGACATGGTGAAGTTGGAGGGCAGCTCGAGACCGTCGCGCTTGACGCTGCCAAAGCCTGCGAGCGAGAACGTGACCGTGTAAACGCCGGGCCGCAGGTCCACGATCTTGTAGTTGCCCTGCCCATCGCTTACGACGCTTCGCGTTTTCTCGATCAGCGCCGGGCTGCTTGCCTCGATCGTGACGCCGGGTAACACCGCCCCGGACGCGTCTTTCACGGTACCGGCAATCGCGCTTTGCGCGACGGCCGTGCCAGGAACGAACAGGACGCACATGAGAGCAGCCACGAGACACCCGATCAGCGTCCGCATGAGTCTCCTCCTCGTCAGACCGACCCCAACCGCCAGTCGTGGGCCGATCTTGCGTACCTAAAGCCCTGCAGACAATGGAAATGGGACAGGGTGAGCCGGGCAGGGACGGAATGACGTTTGGACCGAGGTTTTCCTTTGCCGCCGCTGTCGGCCGTGCTTAGATCTCGTCCGATGCACGACGATCCAGTCGCTGCCGAACGTCAACGGCAATTCGCCAACACGCTCTTCATCGTCGCCGGATTTTCGACCGCACGCGGCTTGATGGAGTCCGCCTGGAACTACGCGACGCGGCAGGTGTCGTGGCACGACGCGTTCATCTGGACGGCGCCGTCGTGGCTGATCCTGCTGCCGCTGTCGCTGGCAACGGTCGCCGCCGCCAGCCGGTTCTCCTTCGAGCGCCGCAACCGGGTCGAGAGCGTGATCGTCCACGCGCTGGGATGCGCCGCGTTCTGTGCGCTCCATCTCGTGTTCATCACGCCGTTCCGGGTGCTGAACGCCGGCGAACCGATTGTCTGGGCCAGCCTGAGGCACACGTTCATCGTCGCAATCCGCCTGCTCTTCTACCTCGACGTGCTCACGTACTGGGCAATTGTCGGGATGTACCTGGCGCTGCACTACTCGAACCTGCGAACGAGCCTGGCTGAGGCGCGGCTCGCTGCGCTGCGCGCTCAGCTCAATCCGCACTTTCTCTTCAACACGCTCAATGCCATCTCGACGCTGGCGCTCAAGGGCGATCAGCCGGCGGTCACCGAGACGATCGGCCGCCTGAGCGGTTTGCTGCGGGCCGCGCTCGACGAACACACGGAGGAGATCGCGCTGACGAGGGAGATGGAATTCCTCGACGACTACGTCGCCATCCAGCGGATCCGGTTTGCCGATCGCCTGTGTGTCGAGAAACACATCGCCGACGACACGCTCGACGGCCTGGTGCCGACGATGATCCTGCAGCCGATTGTCGAGAACGCCATCAAGCACGGCGTCAACGCGCAGCGCGGGCCCGGGCACGTCGATGTGAGCGCCGTCAGGAACAACGGCTCGCTCGTCATCGAGGTGCGCGACACGGGTCCGGGATTTCGCTCGTCGGATCTGCCGGCGGGCATCGGGCTGGCGAACACACGCGCGCGGCTCGAGCAGCTGTACGGATCGCGGTATCTCTTCGAGTACGGCAGCCGGCCCGAAGGCGGCGCGTCCGTGCGCATCTCGATTCCGTTTCACGAACGGCCGGCTTAGGGGCTAGAGGTTAGAGGTTGGGGGCTGGGGGCTAGGGACTAGGGGCTGGGGTTCAGGAGGTCGCATGCCGGTGCCCATCAAGGCGGTAATCGTCGACGACGAGGCCCTGGCGCGGGATGCGATCCGCCTGCGTCTCAAGGGCGAGCCGGACATCGAGGTGGTGGGAGAAGCGGCCGACGGCGCAGACGCCGTCGATCTGCTCCGGAAGATCCACCCCGACCTCCTGTTTCTCGACGTGCAGATGCCTGTCATGAACGGCTTCGAGGTGATCGAGCATGTGCCGTCCGAGCATCTGCCGATTGTCGTGTTCGTGACCGCGTACGATCAGTACGCGCTGAAGGCCTTCGAGACGCACGCGCTGGACTACCTGCTGAAGCCGTTCACCGCGAGCCGCTTTCACGCGGCCATCGATCGGGCGCGGCTGGAGGTGGCCAAGTCGGGGATCGCGGGACGCACCAGCGCCTCGTCGAGCTGCTCGAGGAACGGCGGCGCGCGCGCGCGCGCCCGGCGGATCGCGACGGGGGCAGCCAGGGCTATCTGACCCGGCTGGCGGTCAAGCGTAATCAGCGGATCGCACTGGTGGGCGTGGCCGACATCGACTGGATCGAATCGTCCGGCAACTACGCGCACCTGCACGCGCACGGCGCGAGCAACGTGGTGCGGATGACGATGGGCGAGCTGGAGCGGCGGCTCGACCCGGCGCGCTTCGCCCGCATCCACCGATCGACGATCGTGCAGATCGATCGCATCCAGGACATCATCGCCGCGTGGCACGGGGACTTCGACGTGACGCTCCGCGACGGGACGGTGCTGCGGTTGAGCCGGAACTACCGCGACCGAGTGCTGGATCGGCGGAAGTAGCGCGGGGCTTTCAGCCCCGCGTTCAGGCGGCCCTGAAAGGGCCGCCCTACGGACAGATGGGACGAGGCGAGCATCAGAGGGACGAGCCGTCCAGCGCGGCGGCGTGTTCCTGTTAAGCTGCCACGACAACAAGCAAGGAGCAAGGCTTATGCCTGTGAGGATGTCGACAAGCGGTATCGCGCTGGCAGCCGTGGCGGTGTCCCTCGCCGTTGTGGGCTCGTCCGCGCAAACGCCGGCGCCGAAACCGGCGCCAACCTTCACGAAAGACATCGCGCCGATCTTCCAGAGCAAATGCGAGGCGTGTCATCGCCCCGACAACATGGCGCCGATGTCGCTCATCTCGTACGAGGACGCGCGGCCGTGGGCGCGCGCCATCGCCCAGCGGGTCGAGACGCGGCAGATGCCGCCGTGGCACATCGACCGCACCGTCGGCATCCAGACGTTCAAGAACGATCGCTCGCTGAGCGACGAACAGATCGACACGATCGTCCGGTGGGTCGCGGCAGGCGCACCGAAGGGCGATCCCAAAGACATGCCGCCGCCGAAGCAGTGGCCGGACGAAAGCAAGTGGCAGCTGGCCGGGAAGTACGGCACGCCGGACCTCGTCATCAAGTCCGCGCCGTACTCGATGCCCGCGGCAGCGCAGGACGCCTGGTGGCGACCGGTCTCGGACACCGGTCTCACGGAGGCGCGCTGGGTCCGCGCCATTGAGATTCGGCCGTCAAGCGTCAAGGGGCGGCGGATTACGCATCACGCGCTCGCGCGGCTCCAGCAGGCCGAAAACATGCGCAGCGAGCTGTTCACCAACGACCCCAACGTGTCCGGCGACGGGCTCTTCATGGAGTGGGCCGTCGGCAAGAACGGCGACGAGATGCGCCCGGATTCGGGTCGTCTCATGTTGCCTGGCTCGAAGATCGTCTGGGAAGTGCACTACCACGCCGTCGGCGAGGCGATCACCGACTCGGTTGAGCTCGGCGTGTATTTCTATCCGAAGGGCCAGGAGCCCAAGCACCGCGAGGTGCTGGCGCTGTTCAACACGTTCACCGGGACGCGCACGATGCTCGACATCCCGCCCAACCAGGTGACGACGACCGAGAGCTTCGTCTCGCTCAAGGAGAACGCGCGTATCGAAAACTTCCAGGCGCACATGCACCTGCGCGGCAAGGGCATGTCGATGGAGGCGCTCTATCCCGACGGGCGTCGCGAGATGTTGAGCCAGGTCACTGATTTCAACTTCAACTGGCACAACATGTACATCTACACGGACGAGGCGGCGCCACTGCTGCCCAAGGGCACCCTGCTGCACCTGATTGCCTGGTACGACAACACGCGCGGCAACAAGGCCAACCCCGATCCGGATCAATGGGTCGGATGGGGCGATCGCACGATTGACGAGATGGGCCACGCGTGGCTGAACATCACGTACTTCGGCGACGAGGAATTCAAGGCCGAAGTGGCGCGCCGGAACAGTTCGCGTCCGGCGGCCCTGGCAACAACGTCGGCCGGACCGCAGCAAACGGCGCAGCGGTAGCGACATGAACGCTCGACTCGCCGTTGGACTCGTCGCCGGTGTCGTGATCTCAGCGGGCGCCTGGCTCCGCGCCGGCCAGCAAGGGCAGGGGCAGACGCCGAGCCCCCTGCCGCTCTCGCAACCGATTCGCGAGAGAGGATCGAGCGTCACGGGGGCCTACGAAGGCTGGTACCGAAACAAGGATGGCAGCGTCAGCCTGCTCGTGGGCTACTTCAACCGCAACACGAAACAGGAGCTCGACATTCCGATCGGGCCGAACAACCGCATCGAACCTGGCGGACCTGACCAGGGGCAGCCCACGCACTTTCTCACCTCGCGGCAATGGGGCGTGTTCTCGGTCAAGGTGCCGGCGGACTTCGGCTCGAAGAAGCTGACGTGGACGCTGGTGGCCAACGGGCAGACCAACACCGTCACGCTGCACACGCAGCCGGAGTGGGTGCTCGAGCCCTTCGAGGATGCCGCGTCGAAGAACGAACCGCCGATCGTCAGGCTGCAGCCGAACGGTCCGCCGCTGGCCGGTCCTCCCGCTGGTGTCGCCGCTAGCCTGACCGCCGCTGTTGCCGCCCCCTTGGCGCTGACGGCATTTGCGACCGACGAGCCACCCAAGCTCGCCGTGGCCAATGCTCTGCTGGTCGCGCCGGGTACCGGGCGGGGTCGCGGCGCGGGGGCCCCGACCGTGTTCCTCGGGTGGAGCGTGTTTCGCGGACCGGGCCCCGTCGTGTTCGAGAACGTGAAGCCGCGCGTCGATCCCGCCGACACCAGGGCGTCCACGACAGCGACGTTCAGCGTGCCCGGGGACTACATCCTGCGGCTGCAGGCCAACGACTCGTCGGGCGACGGCGGCGGCGGCTTCCAGTGCTGCTGGACGAACGTGCTCGTCGCCGTCAGCGTAAAAGCCGGCTCGGGCCAGGCGGGCGCCGGCAGCGGCGCCACCAATAGCGGGCCCAACCCGTATCGCACGGTCGAGAATTGGGCGCAGCTTCCGGCCGGACGGGCCTGGGGGTCGCTGAGCGCCGTCGACGTCGATAAAGACGGCAAGAGCATCTGGGTCGCGGATCGCTGCGGCGGCAACAGCCTGTGCCTCGAGTCGCCGACGGTCGATCCCATTTTCCATTTCGATGCGAACGGCCGCCTGCTGAAAAGCTTCGGCGCCGGATTGCTCGTGTCGCCTCACGGGATTCACGTGGATCGCGACGGGAACGTCTGGGTCACCGACTACCAGGACAACGCTCCCCGGCCGGCCGGCGGCGCTCGCGGCCGCGGCGGGCCGGTTGGCATCCAGGCCGGCGCCTCCAAAGGGCATCAGGTGATCAAGTTCAGTCCCGACGGCAAGGTGCTGATGACCCTGGGCGATCCCGGCGGGAGCGTCGATCCGCAGTACTTCTTTCAGCCGAACGACGTCGCGGTCGGCCGGAACGGCGACATCTTCGTGGCGCAGGGACATGGACAGGGCAAGTCCGAGCTGCTGAAGTTCTCGAAGGATGGGAAGCTGATCAAACGGTGGGGCCAGACCGGCACCGGCCCCAACGAGTTCGATCAGCCGCACGCGCTCGCGTTCGACTCGAAAGGCCGCCTGTTTGTCGGGGACCGCAACAACAACCGCATTCAGATTCTCGATCAGGACGGCAACTTCATCGAGCAGTGGATGCAGTTCAGCCGGCCAAGCGGCGTCTTCATCGACGCGCGCGACAATATCTACGTCGCCGATTCAGAGTCGGAGTCGGTCGCGCGTAACCACCCGGGCTGGAAGCGCGGAATTCGGATCGGCAAGGTCGCGGATGGAAAAGTGACCGCGTTCATCCCCGATCCCACCGAGACGGCGACGGGGACCAGCGCGGCCGAAGGCGTGGCCGCCGACGCCGAAGGCCACGTGTTCGGCGCAGAAGTGGGCCCGAAGGCCCTCAAGAAGTACGTCAGGAATTAGGAGAGACATATGTCGCGAATCACCTGGCGTTCCGCCCTGGCAGCTACCATCATCGGTTTTGCGGTGGTGTCGCTGCAGTTGTCCCTTTCGGGACAGAACACCGGTCAGCCGAGTACGAAGAACGGCGACTGGCCGGCCTACACGGCCGACATCAGGGGCAGCCGCTATTCGCCGCTCGACCAGATCAACGCGACGAACTTCAAGAAGCTCGAGGTCGCGTGGCGGTTCAAGACCGACAACCTCGGCACGCGCCCGGAGTTCAAGCTCGAGGGCACGCCGCTCGTCGTGAAAGGCGTCGTGTACGCGACCGCCGGCACGCGTCGATCGGTCGTCGCGCTCGACGCGAAGACCGGCGAGCTGATCTGGTCGCACAGCATGCGCGAGGGGAATCGCGCGGCGATCGCGCCGAGACAGTTGTCCGGCCGCGGGCTTTCCTATTGGACCGACGGCCGCGGCGACGAGCGCGTCCTCTACGTCACGACCGGCTACCGCCTGGTGTCGCTCAACGCGAAGACGGGCGCGGTGGTGCCGTCGTTCGGCAAGGACGGGATCGTCGATTTGAAGACGGGTATGGTCACCGGATCGGGTCAGGCCATCGACCCGGAGACCGGCGAGGCGGGGCTGCACTCGACGCCCACCGTCGTGAAGGACGTCGTCATCGTCGGGTCGTCCTTCAAGGAAGGGATGACCATCCACGCGCACAACAACACCAAGGGCCTCGTTCGCGCGTTCGACGTGCGATCCGGCAAGCTGCTCTGGACGTTCAACACCATTCCGCGGCCCGGGGAGTTCGGGAACGACACCTGGCAGAACGACTCCTGGAAGGAGAACGGCAACGCGGGCGTGTGGACCCAGATCTCGGTCGACGAGGAACTCGGCCTCGTGTACCTGCCCGTCGAGGATCCGACCTCGGACTTCTACGGTGGTCATCGCCCCGGCAACAATCTGTTCGGCGACAGCCTGGTCTGCGTCGATCTGAAAACCGGCCAGCGCAAGTGGCACTTCCAGATCGTCCACCATCCCATCTGGGACTACGATCTGTCGTCGGCGCCGATTCTGGCGGATATCACCGTCAACGGCCGCGCGATCAAGGCCGTCGCGCTGCCGACGAAGGAAGCGTTCCTGTACGTGTTCGACCGCGTCACCGGCCAGCCCGTCTGGCCGATCGAAGAGCGTCCCGTTCCGAAGGGGGACGTCCCCGGCGAGTGGTACGCGGCGACGCAGCCGTTTCCCACGAAGCCGCCGGCGTACGGGCGCCAGGCCGTGACCGTGGACGACCTGATCGACTTCACGCCCGAGATGCGCGCGCAGGCGGTCAAGAACTTCCAGCTCTACAAGACCGGGCCGATGTTCGTGCCGCCGATCGTCAGCGTCGCCGGAGGGCCGCTGGCCGCGCTGACCATCGGCACGCTCAACGGCGGGACCAACTGGCCGGGCGCCGGATACGATCCCGAAACGCACGTCGTGTTCGCGCCGGCGTCGAACGCGTCGCTTGCGCCGATCGGCCTCATCGAGCCGCCGAAGGAGTTCGGATCCGATCTTCGCTACGTGATGGGCACGGCCGGCCAGCCGTTCCTCGAGCGCGAAGGCCCCGGCTTCGGCAGCGCGGCCGACGCGCCGCAGCGCCGTCCGACGCCGATCCCGCTTCCGGGTGCGCCTGCCGCCGCTGGGCGTGGAGCGGCCGCCGCGCCGGCCAATCCGCTCGCGGTGCAGGGGTTGTCGCTCGTGAAGCCGCCCTATGGCCTCCTCTCGGCGATCAGCCTCGATCGCGGGGAGATGGTCTGGCAGGTGCCGCACGGCGAGACGCCTGATGTGGTCCGGAACCATCCTGCTCTGAAGGGGATGAACATTCCGAGAACGGGACAGAATGGCGCTGTCGGACTCGTGGTCACGAAGTCGCTGGTCATCATGGGCGATCCGCAGGTCACCACGACGCCTGAGCATCCGCGCGGAGCGATGCTGCGCGCGTACGACAAGGCAACCGGCAAGGAGGTCGGCGCCGTCCTCATGCCGGCTCCGCAGAGCGGCTCGCCGATGACCTACGCGGTCAACGGCAAGCAGTACATCATCGTCGCCGTGAGCGGCGGCAATTATTCGGGCGAGTACATCGCGTTCAGCGTACCGGACGATGCCAAGACCACCAACTGACGTAGGGCGGCCCTTTCAGGGCCGCCGTCGCGGGGCTGAAAGCGCCGCGCTACAGGTGTTCTTTGTAATCTTGGTGACCTTTGTGGTTCTGTCTTTTTCCGCTGCCGGTCAACCTCCGCCGGTGGCCCGTTCGGTGTGGGACGGCGTCTACACGGCTGAACAGGCGAAGCGCGGCGGGCCGCTCTACGCGCAACATTGTTCATCGTGCCACGGGACGACGTTCGAGGGCGGCGAGATGGCGCCGCCGCTTGCGGGCGGCACGTTCAACGCGAACTGGAACGGCTTGTCGCTGGGCGATCTGGTGGAGCGGATTCGGATCTCGATGCCGCAGAACAGTCCCAACAGCCTCAGCCGGCAGCAGTATGTGGACATCCTGGCGGCGATGCTCGGAGGCGGCGAGTTCCCGCAGGGAAGCGCCGAGCTCCCCAGGGAGGTCGACGTCCTGAGGCAGATTGCCTTCGAATCGATGAAACGGCAGTAACGGACGTAGCCACGGAGGCACAGAGGACACACAGAGAGAATCACCTTCCGGAAAGAGCGCTCTGTGATCTCTGTGCCTCGGTGGCTTCGTTGGTGCGTGTTCGCAGAGTGACGGCATACCCCAAACGGAGAAGCTCATGAAACGCGACTACGCAATCGGCGCGGTGATTCTGGTGCTGCTGGTCGGGCTCGGCATCGGCCAGGCCGCACTCGATCGGGTGGCTGCCGAGGGCAACAGCGTGCAGGCTCCGCGATTCGAAGTCGATCCGATGTGGCCCAAGCCGCTGCCGAACCACTGGCTGCTCGGGAATGTCATCGGCGTCGGCGTGGATTTCCAGGATCACATCTGGATCGTGCATCGCAGCGCGGCCACGCTCGATCGCAAGGAAATCTATGCGGCCGCTGATCCGCCGCTCGCGGAATGCTGTGTCGGGGCGCCGCCGGTGATCGAGTTCGATCAGCAGGGGAACGTCGTGCACGCGTGGGGTGGCCCGGCCGCGGGTTACGAATGGCCGGAATCGAACCACGGCATCGTCATCGACTCCAAAGGTGTCGTCTGGATTGGCGGCAACGGCGCCAACGATGGACATATCCTGAAGTTCACACGCGAAGGCAAGTTCGTCAAGCAATTCGGGTTCGCCTACGCCAGCGCGGGCAGCAACGATCCCTGGGCGTTCAACAAGGTCGCCAAGGTGTTTCTCGACGAACCGAACAACGAGGCGTACGTCGCGGACGGGTACGGGAACAAGCGCGTGGCCGTCATCGACATGGACTCGGGGAAGATCAAGCGCTACTGGGGCGCCTACGGTAACAAGCCCAGCGATGCGCCTCTCGGCCCGTACAATCCAACCGCGCCGCCCGCGCAGCAGTTCAGGAACCCCGTGCATTGCGCCGAGCTCTCGCGCGACAACTTCGTCTACGTCTGCGATCGCGTCAACGACAGGATCCAGGTGTTCAACAAGGACGGTTCGTTCGTCAAGGAAGTGTTCGTCGCGAAGAACACCCGCGGCGACGGATCGGTCTGGGACATCGCGTTCTCGAAGGACGCCCAGCAGAAGTACTTCTACCTGGCCGACGGCGCCAACGAGAAGGTCCGGGTCTTCGATCGCCAGTCGTTGACCGAACTGACGGCGTTCGGGGATGGCGGACGGCAGCCGGGCCAGTTCTACGCCGTGCACAGCATCGCGACCGACTCGCGGGGCAACATCTACACGACCGAAACGTACGAAGGGAAGCGCCTGCAGCGGTTCGTGTATAAAGGCGTCGGAGCCGTTGCGGCCAGTCAGGGAGTGGTCTGGCCGCGGTCGAAGTAGAGCAGTTGAAAGTGCAAAGTAGAAGAGTAGCGCGGTGGGTCTACGCCGGAGCGATCGTGCTGGCTGCCGCCGGGACGGCGGCAGCGCCTCGGGCGGGGCAAGGCCGGGCCAAGCTGTCGGCGAAGTCGTGGGCCGTGGCGCGGACGCCGTGGGGCGATCCGGACCTCCAGGGCAACTACACGAACAAGTACGAGACGAGCACGCCGTTCGAGCGCCCCGCGGGCTTCGAGGGACGACGGCTCGAGGACGTCACGCCGCAGGAACTCGAGGAAGCCGTCAAACGCCGGCAGCAGGACACGCTCGACCGGGCGAAGTTCCTGGGCGGCGATCCTGAAGGGCGGATCGGCAACTCGGCGGAGTTCCGCGACATCTACGAGATCACGAGGGGCAGCCGGCCCTGGTTCGTCACGGATCCGCCCGACGGCAAGGTGCCGCCGCTGACGCCGGAGGGACAACGGCGTGCCGCCTCGGCGCCGCGTCTTGTCAGCGGCAACGAGGGTCCCGAAGGCCTGCCCGCGGGCCCGGAAAACCTCAACTTGTGGAATCGCTGCATCACGCGCGGCCTCCCGGGGTCGATGATTCCGGGCGTCTACGGGAACTCGTATCGAATTCTGCAGGGACCCGGGTGGGTCGGCATCATCTACGAGATGGTGCACGAGACGCGGGTCATTCGGCTGGACGGCGGTCCGCACATCGGCAAGGCCATTCGTCTCGATATGGGCGACGCTCGTGGGCGCTGGGAGGGCGACACGCTGGTCGTGGAGACCACGAACTTCAAGGAGCGCAGTGCCTACCGCAACGCCAACCCCGAGACACTCCGTCTCGTCGAGCGTTTCACGCGCGCCGCGGCCGATCGAATCGAGTGGTCGGTCACCGTGGACGATCCATCGACCTGGACCAGGCCGTGGACGTTTGCCGTGCCGCTGACCGTCAACGATCGCGAGCCCGTCTACGAATACGCCTGCCACGAAGGAAATTACGGTCTGCACAACATCCTGAGCGCCGCCCGGGCCATCGAACGCGAGCGCGAACGCAGATAGGTCGGGCAGGCAGGTCGGGTGGGTCGGGTGGGTCGGGTAGGGCGGGCGGGCCGGGCACGGCAGGCAAGTCGGGCGGGTGACGGTCTCAATTCTACCGCCGCCGAATCAGCAAAACGGTCTGATCGTCTAACTGCGCTCCGTGTGCGCGGGCCGCGGCAACCAGGCTTTCGGCAATCTCGGCAAGTGGCTGCGTGCTGTGCTCGGCTGCGAGTTGCTTCGCATGTTCGAATCCCAGCTCTCGCCACTCAGAATCTTGAACACGCTCGACACGCGTGGATTCTACCCTCGCCTCGAAGGTCTCACGATGCAGGGATTGGGAGTCAGCCGGCGGTATCGTCTGCGTCTTCCGGTCGTTGTGTTGCGTGGGCCGGGCGCACGAGCAGAATGCATACGAAGCCAATCGCTCCCGCGCCCGCGATGAGCGCAGGGATCGGCCAGTAGGCGCCGCCGGCGGCGCCCACCAGGGAAGCGGCGATCAGCGGGACGAACCCGGCGATGGCACCGCCGAGCTGGTAGCCCAGGGAGGTGCCGCTGTAGCGGACGTGCGCGGGGAACATTTCCGAATACAGCGCGGCCGTCGGCGCGTACACGGCGTTGTGGCCGACGCAGATGCCAATGATCACCGCGAGCCACGCCAGCATCGGGACCTGGGACGTGATCATGAAATTGAGCGGGATCGCGAACGCGACGATGAACAACGTGCCGAACATGATCACCGCGCGCCGGCCGAGCCTGTCCGAGAGCGCACCCAGGAACGGGATCGTGATCAGCTGCACCGCGCCTGCGGCTGTGACGCCGATCAGGTACGTGTTCTGCGCCAGGCCGTAGACGCTCGTCGTGTAGGACAACGTGTAGACGGTCATCGCGTAGAAGAGCACGCCATGCGCCAGGTACAGCCCGGCGGCCAGCAGCACGTTGCGTGATTCGGTCCGCAGTAACTCCACCACTGGCACCTTGACGACTCGGCTGGCCTCTTTGAGCTTGGCAAAGACCGGCGACTCCATGATCCGCAGCCGGATGAACAGGCCGACGAACACCAGCACGATGCTGAACAGGAACGGCACGCGCCAGCCCCACGACACGAAGTCTTCCTCGGGGAGCTGCTGCATCAGCAGAAAAATACCTGTGGCCATCAGACCGCCGACGGCGCTGCCCATCTGCGCGAAGCTGCCGAAGAAGCCCCGCCGCGCGCCGCCGGAGTGCTCCGTGGCCATGAGCACCGCGCCGCCCCACTCGCCGCCGACGGCCAGGCCTTGCACGAATCGCAGCAGGACCATCAGAATCGGCGCCCACACGCCGATGGCCGCATAGCTGGGCATCAACCCCATCGCGAACGTGGCCAGGCCCATCATCGTCAACGTGAGCACGAGCGTGGTCTTCCGCCCGCTTCGGTCGCCGATGTGACCGAAGACCAGGCCGCCGACCGGCCGCGCCACGAACCCGACCGCGAACGAGGCGAACGCGGCGAGCGTACCCGCTAACTCGGAGAAGGTGGGGAAGAACAGCCGGCCGAATACCAGCGCCGACGCCGTCCCGAAAATGAAGAAGTCGTACCACTCGATGGAAGTACCGACCATGCTGGCGAGGGCAACCCGCCGCACGGACTCCCGCGGCGCCGAACCACCCTGCGTTGTCTGAATCATTGCGTTGTGCCTTGCTCGTTCAGGGACAGGGATTGGGATGGGCGCGGTGCGCCGTCTCGATGGCCTGAATCACTTCGTCAGAGAGCCGCTCGTCGATGCTCGCCAGGTTGGTCTCGAGCTGCTCCATGGTGGTGGCGCCAATCAGCGTGCTGGTCACGAAGCGCTGCCGGTTGACGAACGCCAGCGCCATCTGTGCCGGGTCCAGCCCGTGCTCACGGGCAATCGCCACGTAGGCGGCGGTGGCGCGCTCGGCAAGTTCCCCGTTGTAACGCACAAACCGGCTCCATCTGACGACGCGAGCCTCCGGCGGACGGGCGCCGTCGAGGAACTTGCCGGTGAGCACGCCGAAGCCGAGCGGCGAGTACGCCAGCAGCCCGACCTCCTCCCTGATGGCTATCTCCGACAGCCCCACCTCGAAGCTCCGATTGAGCAGGCTGTAGGGATTCTGGATGCTGACCGGGCGGGGCAAGCCACGCTGCTCGGCAAGTTGCAGGTAGCGGTGGAGGCCCCACGGCGTCTCGTTGGAGACGCCGATGTAGCGCACCTTGCCCGTGCGGACGAGATCGCCCAGCACGTCCAGCGTTTCCTCGATGGGGCTGAGGTCAGGATCGTCGGTGTGCTGGTAGCCGAGACGGCCGAAGAAGTTGGTGGCACGACCGGGCCAGTGCACCTGATAGAGGTCGACGTAGTCGGTCTGCAGCCGCTCGAGACTGCCGTCGATGGCCTCCATGATATTCCGGCGGTCGAGTCGATTATCTCCACCGCGCACATAGTTCAGCCCCAGTGCGCCACCAGGTCCGGCCACCTTCGTGGCCAGTACGATGCGGTCGCGGCCACGCCGCTGCCTGATCCAGCTGCCGATGATCCGCTCGGTCGCGCCATAGGTTTCGACGCGCGGCGGCACCGAGTACATTTCGGAGGTGTCGAGCAGGTTGACGCCGCAATCGAGCGCGCGGTCGATCTGTGCGTGCCCCTCGGCTTCGGTGTTCTGTTCGCCGAACGTCATCGTGCCGAGCCCGATCAGGCTCACCTTCAGGCCGGTGCGCCCCAGTTGGCGATACTCCATCCCCTTACTTTCCCACGAAGAGACACGAGATGGGCTACGCTGTGCCGTCGGGCGGTTCCCTGCCGGTCGCTCACGTCCGTGGGAATCGAGAGGAGCCACATCATGCGCCAGCTTTTGGTGACCAGACGTACCGGTTTGCTTGTCGTTTCGGGTCTCGTCCTTACCTTGATCGCCCCCGTTGCACGGGCGCAAGAGGCGCGCACGATCGAGGTCCTCGCGGCGCGGCTCAAAGTGCTGGAGGACAAGGAGGCGGTTGCCGACGTGCTGATCGCGTACGGCCGCGCCCTGGACTCCCGCGACTTCAAGACCTACGCCAGCCTGTTCTCCAAGGATGGGTCCTGGTCGGGCGGCCTCGGCAAAGTGACCGGCGGACCGCAGGCGATCTACGACTTCATGACGAGCCGGATCGGCGGCGGGGGGAACGCGGCGGCCCGGCCGATCGGCTTCGGTTCGACCTACCACATCATGTCGAGCTTCGAGATCGGCGTCACTGGCGACACGGCCACCGCGTCATCGCGGTGGGCATTCGTGTCCGCGGCACGCGGCCCCGGCATCCAGGTAGCCGGCCGTTACGAGGACACGTTCGTGCGCGAGAACGGCGTCTGGAAGATTAGAAGCCGGCAGGCCTTCAACGACCTCACGGCCCCGGCCGCGAGCGCAGGTGCTGTTGGGGCGGCCCCCACGGGTCAGGCTCCACGGTAGCAATCCTCCAGCGTGACGAGCCGTTCATTGTTTACAATGACGTTCAGCGATGCGACGCCACTTTGAGGACGTGGTTCACCGGGGCCGGCGGGAATTCCTGCAGGCGTTAGCGGGTGCCCTGGGGACCATGCCGTTCGCTCTGCCGCGCACGACATTGGCACAGGCAGGACCTGTGGCCCCGTTGACAACGTCGCTCGGCGAGCGGATCACCCTCATTACTGGTGCGGGCAACAACGTCGTCGCGTTGGCGGGCGACAACGGGAGCCTGCTGGTGGACGCGGGCGACGCCGCGCACGCGCCCGCCCTTCTGCAAGGTGTCCTGAAGCTGGCCGGCAAAGTCAGCACCGTCTTCAACACTCACTACCATCTGGAATCCACCGGCGGCAACGACGCGATGGCCGCGGCCGGCGCGAAGATCATTGCGCACCTGAACTCGAAGCTGTGGATGACCCAGGAGATCATTCGCGACTGGGAAGGCGGCAAAGTGTATCCGCCTCGCGCGAAGGCGGCGCTGCCCACGGAGACGTTCCGTGGGACGTCTGGTGAGATGACGATGGGGGGCGAGCGGATTGAATACGGCTTGTTGACGCAGGCGCATACCGACGGCGATCTGTTCGTGCACTTCAAGAACGCGAACGTGCTGGCGGTTGGCGACGCGGTGCAGCCTGGACGGCTCCCGGCGCTCGACTGGTTCTGCGGGGGCTGGATTGGCGGCATGCAGAACGCACAGAAAGCGCTGCTGGACCGGGCCGACGATCAAACGAAGATCGTCCCGGCATCGGGGCCGGTGATGACCAGGGCCGACCTGCAGGCGAACCAGGCGACGATCGTCCGGATTCGTGAGAAGCTGGTTGGGCTGGTGAAGAAGGGCCAGGGCGCGCAGAACATGATCGACGCCAACGCCATGGACGAGTTCAAGGACGTGATGCCAGGGGATGCCGCGACGTTCCTCTATGTGGCGTATCGAGGGCTCTGGGCGCACGCCCGGGAACTTGGTGGGATCGTGTGATTACCCTTCGTCCCCTCCTCTTTGCCCTTTGCTCTTTGCCCTTTGCCATTTGCGCGCAAGCGCAGACGCAGCCGAGCGCCGTCGTCAATCGCTACTGCGTCACCTGCCACAACCAGCGGCTGAAGACGGCGAAGCTCGAGCTCGACAAACTCGACCTCACCCATCCCGAGAAAGACGCGCTCACGTGGGAGCGCGCCATCCGCAAGCTCCGTGGCGGGATGATGCCGCCTCCAGGGGCAGCGCGGCCCGCGGCCGCCGACGTGCAGGCCCTCGCCGGCTACCTGGAGGCCACGCTCGACGCGGCGGGCGCCGCCAACCCGAATCCCGGCAGCGTGCGGATTCACCGTTTGAACCGCGCCGAGTACTCGAACGCGATGCGCGACCTGTTCAGCCTCGACGTCGACGTCGCGACGTTGCTGCCCAACGACGACATCAGCGAAGGGTTCGACAACATCGCCAGTGCCTTGAAGGTGTCGCCCTCGTTCCTCGACCAATACATCATGGCGGCCCGCGCGATGGCGAAGCAGGCCGTCGGCGCGCCCGCTCCCCTTGGACGGACGACAACGACGCTTCGCGGGGTGAATGCCGGCGTTCCGCTTCCTCCCGGCGCCCGTACGGGCGTCACCGGAACATTCCTCGCGCCCTTCGAAGGCGACTATGAAATACGCACCTCGGGTAAGCCCGCCCTGTTCGCCGTCGACGGCCGGATGGTAGACACCGGCGGCCGGACGCATCTGGCCGCGGGCGATCACACCGTCGTCATGGCGACCATCGGCCGCAGTCTGGTCGAGAGCGAGGGCGCGCTTTATGGTTTCGTACCTGGTGCCGCCGGCACCGGCTACGCGAGCACGGGGACGTTGAGTCCCGGCACCACCGCCGTGACCGGACGCGGGCCCATCACGGCTCCGGCCGTGACGATCGATGGCCCGTTCGACCCGAAGGGCGCCGCGGTAGAAGCGCCAAACCGCAGGAAGGTCTTCGTGTGTAGACCCGCGACGCCCGCCGAGGAATCGGCGTGCGCCTCGCGCATCGTTTCGACTCTGGCGCGCACGGCGTTCAGACGCCCGGTGACCGACACGGACCTGGCGTCGCTGATGCAGTTCTACGCCGACGGCCGCAAAGCCCCTTCGACTGGCTCAGGGCAGGCGGCGTTCGAGGGCGGGATCGAGAACGCGCTGACGGCGATGCTGTCGAGCGCAAAGTTCCTGTATCGCACCGAGCCGCCGCCGGCGAATGCCCAGCCGGGCGCGATCTACAAGCTGAGCGACCTCGAACTGGCGTCGCGGCTGTCGTTCTTCCTCTGGTCGAGCATCCCGGACGACGAGTTGCTGAAGCTGGCCGAGCAGCGCAAACTGAGCGCGCCGAAGACGCTCGAGGCGCAGGTGCGCCGCATGCTCGCGGATCCGCGCTCGAAGACGCTGACGACGAATTTCGCGTTCCAGTGGCTGCGCGTGCGAGATACGGCGGCGCTCGACCCCGATCCGTACACGTATCCGGCCTTCGACGCGCCGCTGCGCACCGCGATCCGCCGCGAGATGGAGCTGTTCCTCGAGAGCGTGTTCCGGGAAGACCGCAGCGTGATCGATCTGCTCTCGGCGAATTACACCTTTTTGAACGAGCGGCTCGCCCGGCACTACCAGGTGCCGAACGTGCGCGGCGATGAGTTCCGCCGCGTGACGCTGACCGATCCGAACCGCTTCGGCCTCCTGGGCAAGGCGTCGGTCCAGATGGTGACGGCGTATCCCAACCGGACTTCCCCGGTGCTGCGCGGCGCCTACATCCTGGAGAACCTGCTGGGCACGCCGCCCGCGCCGCCGCCGCCCAACGTCGAGGCGTTCAAGGAAAACAAGGAAGGCGAGCAGTTCAAGACGATTCGCCAGATCATGGAGACGCACCGGGCCAATCCGACCTGCAACGCCTGCCACGGCGTGATGGATCCGCTGGGCTTCGCGCTCGAGAACTTCGACACCATCGGGGCGTATCGCGCGGTGGACGCCTTCACGCGCACGACGATCGACACCAGCGGCAAGCTGGTGGATGGGACGGGGGTGAACGGGCCCGCCGATCTGAGAGCGGCATTGCTGGCCCACCCAGAGCAGTTCGTCCAGACTCTGACCGAGCGACTCACGATATATGCGCTGGGCCGCAGCCTCGAGTACTACGACATGCCGGGCATCCGCGCGATCGTCCGCGGCGGGAAGGCGACTGACTACAGGTTTTCGTCCATCGTGATGGGCATCGTGAACGCGCCGGCGTTCAGGTCGAGCATCGTCGAACGCGGTGAGGAGTAGCGAATATGTATGTCACCAGGAAGCACCTGACGCGCCGCACGGTCCTTCGGGCTCTCGGCGCCACGCTCGGCCTCCCGCTCCTCGACGCGATGATTCCGGCACGTACGGCCCTCGCGCAGACGGCCGCCAAAACGACGCCGCACGTGGGCTTCATCTACTTCCCGCACGGCGCGGTGATGAATAAATGGACGCCGGCCAGCGAGGGCGCCATCGGTGACCTCGGCGACATCCTGAAGCCGCTGGACAAGTACAAGGCGATGACCACGGTGTTCTCGAACATCGACAGCCAGGCGCCGATCGGCCCGGTCCATGCCCTGTCGCCGGGCACGTGGCTGTCGGGCGTCCGCCCGGCCATCAGCCAGGAGCCGCACGCCGGCATCACCATCGACCAGATCGCCGCACAGCACATCGGTCAGGACACGCCGTTGCCGTCGCTCGAAGTCGCGACCGACGTCCGCGGCGGCGGCGGATTCTGCGACCGCGACTACGGGTGCTCCTACGCCGGCACGATTTCGTTCCGCTCGCCCACGACGCCGCTGCCGATGGAGACCGATCCGCGCAAGCTGTTCATTCGCCTGTTCGGTCAGGGCGACAACGCCGCGGAGCGCGCGCGCCTGTCGAAGCAGTACGGGTCGCTGCTCGACATGCTGACGGGCGAGGTCGCGACGCTCCAGCGCAGCCTGGGGCCGTCCGACAAGCGCGTGTTGTCCGACTACCTCGAGACCGTCCGCGAAATCGAGCGCCGCATTCAGAAGACGGAGGCGCGTGACCTGTCGAACGTCGACATCCCGGACGCACCGGCAGGCATACCGCCCTTCGACCA
Organism: uncultured Acidobacteriota bacterium; assembly: GCA_963712905.1. Taxonomy (GTDB): domain Bacteria; phylum Acidobacteriota; class Vicinamibacteria; order Vicinamibacterales; family CAVVIG01; genus CAVQJU01. The sequence goes on from CAVQJU010000007.1 coordinate 121,120, forward strand.
GCACATCAACCTGATGTTCGATTTGGTCGCGCTGGCGTATCAGGCGAACATGACGCGGGTCTTCAGCTTCATGATGGCGGCCGAGGTCAGCGGTCAGACCTACAACCACATCGGCGTGTCCGACGCGTTCCATCCGCTGTCGCACCACAACAACGAACCGGGGAAGCTGGAGCGCCTGGTCAAGGTGCAGACGTACCACACGCAAGTGTTCGCAAAATTCCTCGACAAGCTCGCGGCCATGCCGGACGGCGACGGAACGATGCTCGATCATTCGCTGTTCCTCTATGGCAGCAACATGAGCAACAGCAACGCCCACAACCACTATCCGTTGCCGACCTCATGGGTCGGCGGCTGGAAGACCGTGAAGGGCAACCGGCACGTGGTGCCGCCGGAGAAGACGCCGCTCTCGAACGTGCTGCTGACGTTCCTCGACAAGATCGACGTCCCGCAGGAAAAGCTGGGCGACAGCACCGGGAAACTGGTGGAGGCCTGATCGTGGTCAAACGTCTCCTGACCGCTCTGGCGGCCCTGGGGCTGATGTCGGCCTCCCCGGCATTCGCCGCGGACGTCATTGATGCCAGGGACGCCAGCGGATCGACGCCGTTGCTGGTGGCCGCCAGCAATAACGATGTGGCGCAGGTCAGGCGGCAGTTGAAGGCCGGCGCGAATCCGAACGTCAGGAACAAGCTCGACACGACGCCGCTCCTGGAGGCGGCGTTCCACTCGAACACCGAGATCATCGAAGCGTTGCTCGACGCCGGCGCCGACCCGAATGTTTCTGGAGCCGACGGGCAGACGCCGCTGATGCTGGTGGCCCGTGGGCCCAACGTGGTCGCGGCGAAGATGCTGCTCGGCAAGGGCGCGGATCCCCAGGCCGGCGAGTCGCAGCGCCGGCAGACTGCCTTGATGTGGGCTGCGGCGAACAGCCAGGGACCGATGACGCGGCTGCTGGTCGAGGTCGGCGCGGACCTCGACGCGAAAACCGCGACAGACCTGATGACGCCGCTGGTCAGCGCCGAGCCTCGTGCCCAGCCTCGTTCGCCGGGAGGCATGACGGCGCTGATGTTCGCGTCGCGCGAAGGCTGCCTGGACTGTGTGGCGGCGATGATCGAGAAGGGCGCGGCGATCAACCTTCCGGATCCCGAGGGCGTGACGCCGCTGCTGTGGGCCGTCTGGAACACGCGCTTCGACGTGGCGAAGTACCTGATCGCGCATGGCGCGGACGTCAACCGTTGGGACTGGTGGGGTCGCACGCCGCTGTATCTGGCCGTCGACTACGTGACGCTCCCGCACGGCGGGCGCCCGGACCAGCCGGCGCTCGACGAAACGCTGCCGATCGAGATCGTGCGCCTGTTGCTCGACAAGGGAGCGGACCCGAATCCGCAGCTGAAGATGACAGCGCCCCTGCGAGCCACCGGCAACGATCGCGGCCTGGATCCGATGCTGTCGCCGGGGACGACCCCGCTGATTCGCGCGGCCAAGGCGATGGATGTCGAGTCGATGAAGGCGCTGCTCGAGCACGGGGCGGAAATCTCGCTCACCAACAGCCGCAACATGACGGCCACGCTCGCCGCCTCCGGCATGGGTTCGACGGACGCGGACACGCGTGGCTACTTCACGACATCGGATGTGCAGGATCGCGCCATCGCGGCCCTCGACCTGATGTTCAGGTCCGGCGGCCCGATTAACGGCAAGGCCGGCCAGTTTGCTCAGGTCCCACTGCACGGGGCCGCATTCTGGGGTTGGAATCGCGTGGTCGAATACCTGCTGCAGAAGGGCGCGGAGATCAACCTGGCCGACAGCCGCGGCTACACCGCCGTCGATTACGCGATGGGCCGGGCCGGCGGCAACAGCCGTGGTGGCCAACGCGTCGACGTTCACAAGGACACGGCGGACCTGCTGATGTCGAAGGGCGGTGTCGCGGGCAAGCCAGTACGCCAATCGCCCGGCGCGCCGGGCAGCCGTTGAATCACGTGCGCCTGGACGGCCAGATTCCCGCGGTCGGTGTCTAAAGGTCCGTGGGCCGATGGCGTCTTCCCCTGCTCTTGGCGGTGTCCGCGGCAGCGGCCTGCGCACCCAAACGGCCAGCGCCGGCCGACCCCACAATCGCCGCCCGCGCCACGCTCGCCGACGCTGATGCGCTGGTCCGCGTCGGCTGCTTCGACTGCCTGACCTCGGCTCTTCAGCAATACGAATCGGTCCGGGCCGTTCCGGCCGTTGGCGCGGCGGCCACCGCGGGCGCCGTCCGCGCCGCGGGACTGCTTGCGCTGCGCGAGCGCGAGCTGGGGACAACTGACAGCGGGTATCTCGAGAAGGCGAGGGCGCTGGCGGCCGGCAGCGAGAGCCTGCGGCGGGATGTGGCCCCCCTCCTCGACGTCATCGGCATCATGCTCTGGCGGGCCGGCGCCGGGCGGACCGGAACGGCCGATCAGCCGCTCACGCTCTACCAGAATCGCGCCGCGCGCACCGACATCCTCCGGCCGCTGGCGTCGCGGGACGAATTGTCGGCGTACGTGTGGCTGGCGTACGCGTGCGAGACCAGCTCGGGACGGACGGAGATTCGCGACCTCGTCGCTCCCATCGACGAGGTGCGTTCGATGAGCGATCTGCCGCTGCTGGCGTTCCGGCAGGCCATCTGCCTGGGCGTGGACGCCAGGGCCGTCGATGCGTTGTTCGCGCGTGAGCCGCGGTTCGCGGAGCTCACGTACTTCCGCGGCCTCATCGCGAGCGCGCAACGCGATCTGGACGCCGCCGACGCGCGGTATCGCGAGGCGTACGCGTGGCGCGCAACCTGGCCCGCGGCCACGCTCCTGATTGCCAACGTCGCGATGACGGGCGAGGAGTTCCCGGCCGCGCTCGAGTTCTACGAGAAGACGCTGGTGCTCGCGCCGTCTTTTCCCGATGCGCTGCTCGGCAAGCTTCGCGCGCTGAGCTACCTGGCGCGGCACGAAGACGCGCTGGCTGTCGCCGGCGAGCTCCTCGCGCTCAGGCGTTATCCGGGCGACGCGTACTACTGGCGCGCCGCGAACGAACTGGAGCTGGACCGCCTCGACCTGGCCTGGGAAGACATCGAGGCGGCCGACAAGGCGATGGTCAACAGCGACGTGCCCAAGCTGGCGGGCATCATCGCGTTGCGAAAGCAACAGCCGGACACGGCGCGGCAGAAGCTCGAGACGGCTCGCCAGCGCAACCCCAACGATTGCGAATCGGGATACTACCTCCAGCTGGCGCTCGGAGACCTCCGGCGCTGGCCCGCTCTCGTCGAGGTGGCCGTCGGCACCGCCGGCTGCCTGGACGATGCCGAAGCGGCGGCGAGGCAGGACATCGATCGCGTCGCCGCGTCCACATCGTCTGAAGCGCGGAAGGCCAGGCAGACAGCGAGGCGGCAGCAGCAGATCGCGTCCGCGATCCGCATGCGCGCCACGTGCTGGTTCAACGCCGCGGTGGCGAATTTCAACCAGTCGAAACCGGACGAGGCCCGGCGCTATGCGGAGAAGGTCGCCGACGATGAGCAGTTCGGCGAACGCGCGCGTGAGCTCACGGCGCGAATCACGAAGTAGCCTGGAGACCACGAAGTAGCCAGGAGACGAGGAAGCGAGGCTGAACCATGCTCCTGAGTGCCGCTCTCCTGTTCACTCTTGCCGGGCCGGGACAGGCCCCGCCGGCTGAGGCACGCCGTCCTCCGGCGTGCGGTGTGACCCCGGCGTCCGGCACCGCGATCGCGGAGCTCTGTCTCGGCGAAGATCAGCTGCGCGCGGCCGAGGCGTTGCCGAGACAGTCGGCTCAGCGGACCCGGCAGCTTGAAACCGCCGCGGATCATTACCGCCGCGCCGCGAGCCTCGCGACGAGCGGGGATGCCGGCGTTCAAGCGCTCGAGGCGTTGACGAAGGTGTACGACGCGCAGCATCTGGACCAGCCGCGCCAGGTGGAGAGCGCGTTGCGGGAACTGATCACGCAGCTGCCGAACGATCTCCGGCCGGTGTTCCGCCTGGCGAAACAGCTCGAAGACGAGGAGCTGACCGAGGCGGCGGAAGACACGCTGTTGTCGGCCAGGCGGCAGCAGCCGGACGGCGTCGAGCCGTATCGGATGCTCGCGCAGTTCTACGCTCGGCGCGCGACGGCCCTCAGCCGGCAGGTGCAGCAGCAGACGCCCGCGCCGGCCACGGGCAACCCGGGCGAGCGCGACGAGAACGGCGTGTACCGCGTCGGCGGGCCCATCGCGGCGCCCTCGCGTCTCGACGTGGCCAGGTATCCGCCCGAGGCCGCGGCCGCCGGGATCCAGGGCAACGTGCTGGCTGAAATCGTCGTCAACGAATCAGGAGACGTGACGGACGCCAAGGTGGTGCGGTCCATCCCGATGCTCGACGAAGCCGCGCTGCAGGCCGTCCGCAACTGGCGCTTCACGCCGACGATGGTGGATGGGCAGAGCGTGCCGGTCAGGATGGTCGTCACGGTCAATTTCACCACGAGATGAATCCAGCAAAGTGCTTGGCGCTACGGCTTCCAAAGTGCTGGGGAGGCCACGGTTCCTAAGGTGCTGGGAGGCCACTATCGCAACGTGCTGGGCGCACCTTGAGGTGCTCTTCGTTCCGAGCACGTTTGGGGCGCACTTTCCACAAAGCACGTTGGATGTCTCTTCGCGCCAAGCACTTTAGAGTGCCTTTTTAGCCCAGCACCTTGCGCGTTGTTATTCGTCCGAGAGAACGAGATACAGCGCGAGCGGCGTGATCACGGCCAGGGCGAAGAGCGCGACGACAAGCGACAGGGCCAGCGGCGAGGTCATCGCCTGCGAGGAGAAGCTGGCGAGATCGAACGAAGAAAGCTGATCGCGGTTCCAGGTCCACGCGAGCCAGCCGGCGACGCCGGCAATCGCGAAGGCCGCGAGCACCGCGGCGGCCTGCGCGATTGCGATGGGCCGCGACGCCTGGCGGACTGCTTCCTGGCGGACGCGCATCTCCGCGCGCCACCACACCTGCCCGGACGAGGGAATGCTGGCGTCCCCCCAGACGGCCTCGTGGTCGGCCTGGATGGCCGTGGCCACGGCGACGACGTCGGCGCAGACGGGGCACGAGGCCACGTGGCCGGCCAGTTCCGGCGCGACGCGGTGCGGCCATTTTCCCGACGCGACCGCGTCGAGCACGTCCGATTCGCGCGGGCACTCGATGAGTGTCATGTCCGCGCCCCGTTTGTCGAGGTCAGCAGGGCGGCCAGCCGCCGCCGCGCGCGGAAGAGCAGCATCTTGATGCTCGCCTTGCGCAGGCCCAGCGATTGCGCGATCTCGTCGTGCGACGACCCCTGCGCGTACGCCAGCCAGAGCATCTCCCGTTCGCGCGGCTTGAGTTGCGCCATCGCCCGTCCGAGATCGGTGCGACGCTCGGCGTCGGCAGCGACGTCATCGCCGCTCCTGAGCGCGGAAGGGTCGTACTCGGCCGGCAGCGGCACGTTCACGACGCCGCGCCGGCTGCGATGGCGGTCGTGCGCCAGATTGGTCGCGATGCGGTACAGGTAGTTGCGGCGGTGCGACTCGCTGTCGAAATGGCGCTCCGCGCGCAGGAACCGGTAATAGCTCTCCTGGAGCAGGTCGTCGGCGAGCGCGCGGTCCCCGGTGATCCGCGCCAGGTACACCCAGACGGGCCGTGCCGTGCGATCGTAGAACGCGCGGAACGTGTCCTCGTCCATCTGGAGGGTCTCGACGGCCTCGGCCGCGACGCGGGCGAGGCGTTCGACGTCGAGGAAGGTCATGTCACGAGGAAACATGTGCAGCCATCATACGACTACGAGACCGGACGCAGGTTGGTTTCGATGTCGCTCTTGAGCGAAGCCAGCAGGCCGAGCCGCCGGGACAACATATAGGAAATCACCGACGACACCACGAAACCTGTGCCGATGGCGACCGCCGTCGTGCCCATCACGAAGAGAGGCAGCTCGAGATCCGTGAACGTGGCATTGGAGGCGAACCGGCCGCTCGCATACACCAGACCGGCGCCGGCAAAGGCAATCACGCACCCGGCCTGAACCGACCAGAGGATCCGGCCGATTGGCGCCGACAGCGCACGGGGGCCGGCACCCATCAGAATCGGCGCCGCTTCGAGGAACCGCCGTCCCGCCGGCGAGTCCATGTACTTCATCAGATCCTCGTTCGAGGTCAGCCTGTCGAGCAGCTTGGTGTGCGTCTCGGTATGTGTCTTCGACACCCGAAGCCACCGGCGGTGTTCGATGACCGACCGCAGCAGCCAGGCGATCGTGCTAACGAACGTCAGGAACCCAATCAGGAGCGCCAGGCCGGCGAGGATTTCCTGCATCGCGTTGATCATGGCCATCTTCGGGTCGTACTGCTGCCGTCCGTAGTCGCGGAACTCCCCGAGAAAGAACGCCGGGTTGTGGGCGATTTCCGGGTGATCGGCGAGGAAGGCCGACAGGGCCGGGTACGGTTCCAGATACGTGGAATTCGACAGCAGCGTGGGATCGAGCTTCAGGATCTGGCCGAGCGATGGTGGATACTGCGACAGGATCTGGTAGAGCTCGCCCTGGGTCTGGCCGGCGTTGGCGTCCGGCCGGACGACGACTGTCCGGGGAGCCTCGGCGGGTCCGCGATTGACCGGCCTCGGATTCTGAGCGGCCGCCGGGGCAGCGGTCAGCCCGGTCAGCAGGGCCAGCGTCAGGGCGGCGGCGGGGACAAGTCTCATATGCCCCTATTACGCCGTTCTGACACCAGGGTTAACCGAGGCGTGACCTCATCTGTCCCGGCTGCTCGGTATACTTGATGGCCATGAACGAGGGCAAAGGGCAGAGAGCAGAGAGCAAAGCCAGGGCGCGGCGCGGGTTCATGGCTTCGGCCGGGCTGGGCATGGCCGCGCTTTTCGCGGGAGCAGGCCGGGTGGCGGCCGCCGACTGGAACGAAGGCGAGAAAGCCAACGTCAAAACGGTCAACGACTTCTGCGCAGCGTGGTCGTCCCGGGACATGGCGCGCGTCCTCCCGTTTCTGGCCGACGACTGCGTGTACCGGATGTCGGAAACGACGCCGCCGGTCAACGGCCACGCCGGAGTAACCGGCCGGCTGAAGACCTGGCTCGATGACTCCACCCTGGTGGAATTCCGGGTGCTGGATACGGCCGTAGCCGGACCGATCGTGATCAATCACCGAATCGACAGATTTTTGACGGCGCGCCCGCTGACATGGGAAGGCGTGGGCGTCTTCTTCGTCAAGGACGGCAAGATCAAGGAATGGTCCGACTACACCATCAAGGTTCAGCGGTAGCCGGCGGCGGCTCCATCTCGCACACCACGTGGCAGACCTGAAAGAAGACCTGGCGGCGCTGCGGATCGAGCGTCCGCCCGAGCGCTCGGGCGTCGTGCGTGTCGTGGTGTGGACGCTCGTGCTCGTGGTGCTCGCCGGCCTCGGCCGCGCCGGATGGGCGTGGGCGACTCGCGAACGGCCCATCGAGGTCCAGGTCTCGCCCGTCACCGAGCGCGTAGCCGGCACGCAGGCGGCCGTGCTGAATGCCACCGGGTACGTCACGGCGCGCCGGCGCGCGACCATCTCGTCGAAGATCACGGGCAAGGTGGTCGAGGTGAACGTCGAAGAGGGCATGGCGGTGAAGGAAGGCCAGGTGCTCGCGCGCCTGGACGATGCCAACCCGCGGGCGGCCCTGGCATTTGCCGAGGCGCAGGCGGAAGCGGCGCGGCGGAACACCGCGGAAAGCGAAGTCCGGCTGGCCGACGCCCGCCTGACGTTGAGCCGCCGCGTGCAGCTGGTGAAAGAGAAGGTGGTGGCCCAGTCGGAAGTCGATCAGGCGCAGGCCGACGTCGATTCCATCGCGGCTCGGATCGCCGCGACACGCGAAATGGTCCGCGTCGCGGAACGCCAGGTGGCGATGCAGCAGACCGATCTCGACAACACGATCATCCGGGCGCCCTTCAGCGGCGTGGCCATCACCAAGGACGCGCAGCCGGGCGAGATGGTGTCGCCCGTGTCGGCGGGCGGCGGCTTCACCCGGACCGGGATCTGCACGATCGTCGACATGAAGTCGCTCGAGATCGACGTGGACGTCAACGAGTCGTACATCAACCGCGTCGTCAGCGGACAGGACGTCACGGCCGTGCTCAACGCATATCCGGACTGGCAGATTCCGGCGCGTGTCATCACGATGGTGCCCACGGCCGATCGCCAGAAAGCGACCGTGCTCGTCCGGATCGGCTTCAAACAACTCGACCCGCGGATCCTGCCCGACATGGGCGTGAAGGTGACGTTTCTGGCGGCGGCCGCGAAAGGACCGGACAAGGCAGCCAACGCCGCCGCGGCGGGGCGTGCGACGTTGCTCGTGTCAAAAGCGGCCGTTCGCACCGACAACGGGCAGGCGGTCGTCTTCGTCGCGCGCCGGGACAACAGCGTCGAACGGCGCGCGGTCAGGACGGGCGGCGAGGACGGCAACCAGCTCGAGGTTCTCGCGGGCCTCACGGCCGGCGAGTCCGTTGTGGTCTCCCCGTCGCCGGCTCTGAAGGATGGGGCAATCGTCGTCGTGAAGTAGGGCGGTCCTTTCAGGGCCGCCGGCGGGGCTGAAAGCCCCGCCCTACAAAGAAGAGGACACATGAGCGACGCGCTGGTTCGGATTGCGGGCGTGCAGAAGCACTTCAGCAGGGGCGGCGAGCGCATCGAGGTGCTGAAGGGAGTCAATCTCGACATCCCGCCGGGCGACTTCCTGGCGCTGATGGGGCCGTCCGGTTCCGGCAAGACGACGCTGCTGAACCTGATGGGCGGGCTCGACACCCCGACCGGCGGATCCGTGGACGTCAACGGCGTCCGCATCAACGAGCTGAGCGGCGCGCGGCTGTCGAAATGGCGATCGCAGCACATCGGCTTCGTGTTCCAGCTGTACAACCTGCTGCCGGTGCTGACGGCCGAGCGCAACGTCGAGCTGCCGCTGCTCCTGACGAACCTCTCGAAGGCGGAGCGACGGAAGCGCGCCGGCATCGCCCTCAAGATCGTCGGCCTGGCCGACCGCGCCCGGCACTACCCGCGGCAGCTGTCGGGCGGCCAGGAGCAGCGCGTCGGCATCGCGCGCGCCATCGTCACGGATCCGACATTGCTGCTGTGCGACGAGCCGACGGGCGATCTCGACCGCAAGGCCGGCGATGAGATCCTCGATCTGCTCCAGGCGCTCAACCGCGATCACGGCAAGACGATCGTCATGGTCACGCACGACCCGCACGCCGCGGATCGCGCCAAACGCACGCTGCATCTCGAGAAGGGCACGCTGCTCGAAACGGTGGCCGCATGAAATTTCTGCCGCTCGTCTGGCGAAGCCTGTGGAGGCGCAAGGTCCGCACGACGTTCACGCTGCTCTCGATTTTCATCGCGTTCCTGCTGTTCGGCGTGCTGATGACGATCCGCGCGACGTTTTCGATGGGTGTGGATCTGGCCGGGCTCGATCGCCTGATGGTGATTCACAAGATCAGCATCATCATGCCGCTGCCCGTCTCGTACCAGGCGCAGCTGCGCACCGTGCCCGGCGTTGAAACCGTCACGCACAACACGTGGTTCGGCGGTGTCTACCAGGATCCGACCAACTTCTTTTCGACCATCGCGACCGAGCCCGAGCTCTACTTCAGCATGTACCCGGAAATCCACATCCCGCCGGACCAGATGAAAGCCTGGGCCGCGGACAAGCAGGGCGCCGTGGTCGGCGTCGACCTGGCCAAACGCTTTGGCTGGAAAGTCGGCGACCGCGTGCCGCTCAAGGGCAGCATCTACCGGAAGAAGAACGGCAGCGACGCCTGGGAGTTCAACATCGTCGGCCTGTACGACGGCGATCCGGGCGTGGACAAGACCGGCTTCTTCTTCCGCTACGACTATCTCGACGAGGCCCGTTCGCCCGAGACCGGCGCGGGCACGGTGGGGTGGTACGTCGTCAAGATCAAGGACGCGTCAAGATCCAAGGAGATGGCGTCGACCTTCGACAGCATGTTCGCCAACTCATCGTCGGAGACGAACACGACGACCGAGAAAGGGTTCATCGACGGCTTCGCCAAGCAGGTCGGCGACATCGGGTCGATCATGATCGCGATCCTGGTGGCCGTGCTCTTCACGATTCTGCTGGTTGTCGGGAACACGATGGCGCAGGCCGTCCGCGAGCGGACAAGCGAGCTGGCCGTCCTCAAGACGCTGGGATTCTCGAATGGCCTGATTCTGACGCTCGTGCTGGCCGAGTCGATGTTTGTGGCTGTCGTCGGCGGGGGCCTCGGCCTGCTCGTGGCCTGGGCGATCGTCTCGCGCGGCGACCCCACGGGCGGACTGCTCACGCCGTTCAACCTGCCGCAGCGCGACCTGGTGCTGGGCATCGGGCTGATCGCGGCTGTCGGCATCGCGGCAGGGCTGATGCCCGCGACGGGCGCCATGCGCATCAAGATCACCGATGCGTTGCGGAAAGCGTAGCGCGAACCGTGAACCTTGAACCGTGAACCTTGAACCGTGAACCTTGAACCTTTATGTCTTTCTTTACCCAGATTCTCGCCGTCAGCTGGCTCAGCCTGAGGACCATCCCGCAGCGGCTGGGATCGTCCGCCGTCGCCGTCGTCGGCATCGCCGGCGTGGTAATCGTATTCGTGGCGGTCCTGTCGATGGCGCAGGGTTTCTATGCCGCGATGACCGCGGCCGGATCGCCTGATCGCGCGCTCGTGATGCGCAGCGGCGCAGACGACGAGATGACGAGCGGAATTGGCGGGCCGGAGGCCGACATCATCAAGCAGGCTCCGGGCCTGCGGCACGAAGGAGCATTGCCGCTCGCGGCGGCAGAGCTGTTCGTGCTGATCGACCTGCCGAAGCTGTCGACGGGCACGCCCGCGAACGTGCCCATGCGCGGGGTCGACCCGGCCAGCTTCCTTGTGCGGGAGGAAGCAAAGCTCATCGAGGGCCGGATGCTGCGGTTCGGCACCAACGAGGTCGTGGTCGGCCGGGCCGCCGCACGCAACTACGCGGGGCTCACGGTTGGCTCCCAGATCAAGGCCGGACAGAACTCGTGGCTGGTGGTCGGCATGTTCGAGTCTCGCGGCAGCGTCGCCGAGACGGAAATCTGGTGCGACGCGCGGTTCCTCCAGGGTGCGTACCGGCGCGGCAACAGCTTTCAGTCCGTGCGCGTCCGGCTCGAGTCGCCGCAGACCTACGGGCAGTTCAAGGACTGGCTGACCTCGAACCCGCAGCTGAACGTGTCCGTGCGTCCCGAGCTCGAGTACTACATGGCGCAGTCGGTCACGCTCACCCGGCTGATCCGATCCGTCGGCTTCGCTATCGCCGTCTTGATGGGCGTCGGCGCCGTGTTCGGCGCGATCCTGACGATGTATACGGCGGTGTCCACGCGGACCCGCGAGATCGCCACGCTGCGGGCACTCGGCTTCAACACCGCATCCGTGCTGGTATCCGTGCTCGCTGAATCGTTTGGTCTTGCGGCGCTCGGCGGCGCGCTGGGCGGGCTGATCGCGTATGTCGGCTTCAACGGCTACCAGACGTCCACGATGAACTGGCAGTCGTTCAGCCAGGTCGCGTTCGCGTTTGCCGTGACGCCCGGGCTTCTTGCCCAAGGTCTCGGCTACGCGCTCATCATGGGGCTCATCGGCGGATTGCTCCCGGCCGTCCGCGCCGCGAGGCTCCCGATCTCGTCAGCGCTGCGCGAGTTGTAAGACCAACGCGAATCTGTCGCGTGCTATCAAAGGCGACGTTGCGGCTTTGCGGCGACGGCTCACCACGAAGGCACGCATCGACGGGAGCGCCAGCCCTCACCCCATTGTAGGCTTCGTTTCCCTCGTGGTCTTCGTGTCTTCGTGATGGAGGTGCCCTTGGACTCACGACGACCGCACCGAATCGGCCCGAGACTGATACACTGGGAGGATGCCTTCGTCGGAAGTAGCCAATCCATCACGTCGTAACGTCGCCATCATCGCCCACGTCGATCACGGCAAGACCACGCTCGTCGACGCCCTTCTGCATCAGAGCGGCACGTTCAGGGCCAACGAGCGCGTGGCCGAGCGGGCCATGGACAGCAACGAGCTCGAGCGCGAGCGTGGTATCACGATTCTCGCGAAGAACACGGCCGTCCACTACAAGGACATCCTGATCAACATCGTCGATACGCCGGGCCACGCGGACTTCGGCGGGGAAGTGGAGCGGACGCTGTCGATGGTGGACGGCGTGATGCTGCTGGTGGACGCCTCTGAAGGCCCGCTGCCGCAGACGCGCTTCGTCCTGCGCAAGGCCCTCGAACGCCGGCTGACGCCCATCGTCGTGATGAACAAGATCGACCGGCCCGACGCGCGTGCGGCCGAGGTGTTGAACGAAATCTACGACTTGTTCATCGACCTGGACGCAACCGAAGAACAGCTCGACTTCCCGGTGCTCTACACGAACGCCCGGACCGGCACGGCGGCGACTTCAGCCGACGGCCCGGCCGAGGACCTGCGTCCGTTGTTCGACGCCGTCGTCAAGCACGTGCCGCCGCCGCGCGGCAACCCGGACGCGCCGCTGCAACTGCTCGTGGCGAACCTCGATTCGAGCGACTACCTGGGCCGCATTGCCATCGGTCGCATTTTCAACGGCCGGGTGAAGATCGGCGATCCGGTGGCCGTCGTGAAGCTGGACACGGCCGTTCAGCACACGAAGGTCACCAAGCTGTTCGCCTTCGACGGATTGAAGCGGGTCGACATCCAGGAGGCGGCGGCAGGCGACATCGTCTGCCTGGCGGGGATCGAGGACATCACGATCGGCGAGACGATCACGGACATGGAGCACCAGATCGCGATTCCGCCCATCGCGATCGACGAGCCGACGGTATCCATGATTTTCGGCGTCAATACGTCCCCGGTGGCCGGGAGGGACGGGCAATACGTCACGTCGCGCCAGTTGAAGGATCGGCTGGACCGGGAGCTGCTCGGCAACGTGTCGATCCGCGTCGAGCCGACCGACACGCCCGAGCAGATGAAGGTGGTCGGTCGCGGCGAGCTGCAGCTGTCGATTCTCATCGAGATGATGCGGCGCGAGGGGTTCGAGCTGCAGGTCTCGCGGCCCGACATCGTCACGAAAGAGCTGAAAGGCGTCGTCGTCGAGCCCGTCGAAGAGCTCGTGATTGACGTGCCCGAGGACCATCAGGGCATCGTCATTGCGCAGGTCGGCGAGCGCAAGGGCGTGATGACGAAGATGGTCAACAACGGCGGTGGCCGCGTGCGGCTCGAGTTCCGGATTCCGGCGCGCGGGCTCATCGGGTTCCGGTCGCAGTTCATGACCGACACGAAGGGCACCGGCATCATGAACCACATCTTCTCGAGCTGGGAGCCCTGGCATGGTGCGATTCCGGCACGGGCCAACGGCGCGCTGGTGGCCGATCGCGCCGGCGTGGCGACGTCGTACGCCATCTTCAACCTGCAGGAGCGCGGCGAGATCTTCATCGACCCGGCGACCAACGTCTACGAAGGCATGGTCATCGGCGAGAACTCGCGTCCGAGCGACATGGACGTCAACGTCACCAAAGAGAAGAAACAGACGAACATGCGCGCCTCGAGCGCCGACGAGGCGATTCGCCTGATTCCGCCGCGCAAGCTCGGTCTCGAGCAGGCGATCGAGTTCATCAACGACGACGAGCTCGTCGAGGTGACGCCGTCGAGCATCCGCCTGAGAAAGCGCATCCTCGCGTCGAACATGCGGCCTAAGGCTGCGAAAGAATAGAGGTTAGAGGTTAGAGGTTAGAGTCAGGGCCTAGGGGCTGGGGGCTGGGGATGCTCAATCGGCGAACTTCCGGGTCGGTCGTGTGCCCGTCGTGCGGGTCGCTCGTCGGGGTCCGCGACGACAAGTGCTACATGTGCGGCCGCGCAAATCCGGGCCTGTTCGGGTTCGGGCCGGCTCTCCGGCAATTCAGCCAGAACTTCGGGTTCGCGCAGCTTGTCGTGGGCGCCTGCGTCACGCTCTGGCTCGCGACTCTGTTGATGTCGGGCGCCGGGGTCGGCAGAGGCGGCAGCATCCTGTCGGCGCTGTCGCCGAGCACGCAGGTGCTGTTCGTGTTCGGCTCGAGCGGCGCGATCCCGGTCTTCGGGGCCGGCCGCTGGTGGACCGTGCTCAGTGCCGGGTGGCTGCACGGCGGGCTGCTGCACGTCGCGATGAACATGTACTGGGTCTGGCAGATGGGCCCGTCCATCACCGAGTTGTTCGGACCGTCGCGCACCGTGATCATCTACACGGCCGGCGGCGTCGCGGGCTTTGCCCTGAGCTCAATCGCTGGCGCCTATTTCCCGAGGCTGCCGTTCCTCGCCGGCGGGGACTTCACGGTGGGCGCGTCGGCGCCGGTGTTCGGCCTGATCGGCGCGCTGTATCACTACGGCCGGACGACCAGCAGCGCGGTCAAGCAGATGGCCCTGTCGATCATGCTGCAGGCGGCGGTGTTCGGCGTCTTGATGGGCGGCCTCGGCATCGACAACTACGCGCACATCGGCGGATTCGTGGGCGGGTATCTGACCGCGACCGTTTTCGGCCCGATGACGCGCGAGCGGGGCGACCACATGATCATCGCGCTCGTCTGCCTCGTCGCCAGCGCGCTCTCGATCGTGGCGTCGATTGTGACCGGCCTGCGGTTCGTAAGATAGTCGCGTAACGCAGCCACAGAGGCACGGAGAACACAGAGGATTCCCTTGGAAGAGAACTCTCTGTGGCCTCCGTGTCTCTGTGGCTACGTACGGGATCGCTATTTTTTCTTCAGTTCGAGTTCTTCGTCGATGATGCGCTTGAACGCGTCGAACGGCTGCGCCCCGCTCAGCATGCGGCCGTTGATGAAGAAGGCGGGCGTGCCGGAGACGCCGACGTCGTTGCCCTCGCGGATGTCGGTTTCCACGCGGTCCTTGTACTTGTGCGTGTCGACGCAGGCGTTGAAGCGCGTCATGTCCATCCCCAGTGCCGCGGCCGATTGTTTCAGGCCCTCGTCGGACAACCGGGTCTGATCCGCGAACAGCTTCTCGTAGTACTGCCAGAACTGGCCCTGCTCGGCGGCGCACTGCGACGCCTCGGCCGCCGGCCGTGCGCCAGGGTGGCTCGGCAGCGGGTAGTGCCGGTAGACGAACCTGATCTTGTCGCCGTAGGTGCTCAGGACCTGGTTGATGGTCGGGTATGCCCGCAGGCAGTACGGGCACTGGAAATCCGAGAATTCGATCAGCTCGATCGGCGCTGCCGCCGGCCCCTTCGAGGCGCTTCCCGTGACTGACACTCTCTCGCGCGGCGGGTCGAGCGTGACGCGCACCGGCGTCTTCGTCTTCAGCTGATCCACGTACGCCTGGTACACAGTTGCCGTCCGCTCCTGCGTGAGCAGCGACTTGATCGGCGCGCGGACCTGATCGATCGGCGCGCCCTGTACGCGCCCCGGGTTGGCGCTGTACCACGCCAGGACGTCGGCGTCGGTCACGGCCGCGATCTTCGACCCGATTTCCTGGTCCATCAACGCGGCCGTCGTGACGCCGCGCGTCTTGGATTCCTGGGCGATCAGCTTCTCGCCGACGATCTCGTCGATGGCCGCGCGGCGCGCCTCGTACACCGCCATCGACAGCTTCAGGTTGCCGAAGTTGCCGGCCGGCTGCTGCAGGGCCTTGTCGTCGACTTCGCTCAGCGTGATCGAAGTGGCGCCGACCGTGGCCACGACATCCGTGCCCGCCTGCGCCCGTGTCGACTGCTGTGCGGAACTCGAACAGGCGACGAGGAACAAGGGAATGGCGAGGGACAGACGCCCCGCGATCATGCGAATCATGAGGGAAAGTATACAGCGGCTGTCTCATAGTGCACAGCTGGACGTCGGCGCACTGCGTACACTCGCGGCTACCAGGACGGACATGCCAGAGTGCGAGACACCACGACGGGACGCCACATCCACTCGAACGACGAGGATCATCGATCTCGTCCGGCCGCACTGGAAGGCGCTGACGCTGGCGCTCGTGGCCGTGCTGGGCGAAACGCTCACGGACATTCTCGAGCCGTGGCCCATCAAGATCGTCGTCGACAACATCCTGCAGTCGAAGGCCCTTCCGGGCTGGCTGGGCGGCGTCGTGACGGGACTCTTCGGCGACAACCGCGTATGCCATCGTCAACTTCGCCGTGGCGGCGGTGGCGGTCATCGCGATCGTCGGCGCCGTCAGCGCGTACTTCGAGAAGTACCTGACCACCAGCGTGAGCCAGTGGGTGGGGCACGACCTGCGGCGGACGCTCTACCACCACATCCAGCGGCTGTCGCTCGCCGAACACGACAAGGCGCGCAGCGGCGACCTGATCACGCGGGTCACGAGCGACATCGACGTCGTCCAGGACTTCATCAACTCGGCGCTGCTCGGCATGCTGGTCAACGTGATGACGCTGGTCGGCATGATCGGCGTCATGTTCTATCTCAACTGGCGATTCACGCTCATCGCGCTGTCGGTGATCGCCCGTGCTCTTTCTGGTGGTCTATCGCTTCACGCGGCGCATCAAGAAGGCGTCGCGCGCGGTGCGGAAGAAGGAGGGCGAGCTGCTGTCCGTCGTGCGAGGAGGTGCTGACGTCGATCCGCGTGGTGAAGGCGTTTGCCCGGGAGGACTACGAACAGAAGCGATTCGAATCGGAGAGCCTGGCCAACGTCGAAGCCGGGCTGGAGGCGCGAAGCATCAAGGCCACGCTGGCACCGGTCGTCGAGGTGATTGTCGCCGTCGGCACCTGTCTGGTGCTGTGGTACGGCGCGCGACTGGCGCTGGCCGGCGAGCTCAGCGCCGGCGTGCTGATCGTCTTCCTGCTGTATCTGGGCAAGATGTACAAGCCGATGCGCGATCTGTCGAAGATGACCGACACCGTCTCCAAGGCGATGGTCGGCTACGAGCGCATCCAGGAAGTGCTGGAGATCGAAAGCCGCGTCCGCGACATGCCCGGGCGCGCGCCGGGCGCCGAAGTTCAAGGGCCAGATCGAGTTCGACCACGTCAGCTTCAGCTACGGCGCCGACAAGCCGATCCTGAAGGACGTCAGCTTCACGATCGAAGCCGGCCAGGTCGCGGCGATTGTCGGTCCGTCGGGAACCGGGAAGACCACGATCGTGAGCCTGATTCCGCGGTTCTACGATCCGGCGTCCGGGTCGGTCGTCATCGACGGCACGGACATCCGGCGGTATCGGCTGAAGTCGCTGCGCGATCAGATCAGCTTCGTCCTGCAGGACACGCTGCTCTTCCGCGCGACGATCTGGGAGAACATCGCGTACGGCAAGCCCGGCGCCTCGCCCGGCGAGATCAGGCGCGCGGCCGAACTGGCCAACGCGCACGAGTTCATCGAGGCGATGCCCGACGGCTACGACACGATGGTCGGCGAGCGCGGCGTGACGCTGTCCGGCGGCCAGCGCCAGCGCATCGCCATCGCCCGCGCCGATCATTCGCGACACGCCGATTCTGATTCTCGACGAGCCGACGTCGGGTCTGGACGCGGCGTCGGAGCAGGCGGTCATGGAGGCCCTGGACACGCTGATGAAGGGCCGGACGTCCGTCGTCATCGCCCATCACCTCGGCACGATCCGGCACGCGGACGTGATCTTCGTGATCAAGGACTGCCGAGCTGGCGGAACAGGGCACGCACGAGGCGCTGCTGGCGAAGCACGGCGTCTACGCGGAGCTGTACAGGCTCCAGACCCTCGAGGCCGCATCGTGAAACTGATCGTCGAGCCGGAGGCCGGCGTCGGGCCGCTGCTCGCGGCCATCAGGAACGCGAAGAAGAGCGTCGAGATTGCCATCTTCCGCTTCGATCGCCGAGACGTCGAGATGGCGTTGAACGCGGCGGCGGCGGCGAAGCGCGTCGGCGTGACCGCCGTGATCGCGTTTGCCAATCGCGGCGGCGAAGGGAACCTGCGCCGGCTGGAACTGCGCTTCCTGAACGCCGGGATCATCGTCGCCCGCAGCGCCAGCGATCTGAGCCGGTATCACGGCAAGTACATCCTGATCGACCGCCGTGTGCTCTACGTGTTGTCGTTCAATTTCACGCGGCTGGACATCGACCACAGTCGAGGCTTCGGCATCGTGACGACAAACGCCAACTGGGTGCGTGAAGCCGCCAGGCTGTTCGAGGCCGATTGCACCCACACGCCGTATGTGCCGGCGAAGAAGACCGACACGTTCGTCGTCAGCCCGACCAACTCGCGGAGAGTGCTCGGGGGTTTCTTCGAGGGGCCAGATCGCAGCTCCTGATCTACGACCCGAAGATCTCGGACCCGGAGATGCTTCGCATCCTGCACGAGCGCGCGAAGGCAGGCGTCGAGATCAAGGTCATTGGTTCCGTTGCGGGACGGTCGGGGCTCGACGTCGCAGAAGCTGGCCGGGAAGCGGCTGCACACCCGGACGATCATCCGCGATCGTCGGCAGGCGTTCGTCGGCAGCCAGAGTCTTCGCACCGCCGAACTGGATTCACGCCGCGAAGTGGGCCTGATTGTCAGGCAGTCACAGGTCGTGAAGAAGCTCATCGAGACGTTCGAATCCGACTGGACCGCGAAGGGGGCCGGGAAGGCGTCGAAGGAGACGGACACCTCCGACGCCGGGCCGGCTGTCGCGCCGGAGCGGGACAAGGAGACGCAGAAGGCCGTGGCCATCCTCGTCAAGGGGCTGGACCCGCTCGCCGTCAGCGTCAAGAAAGCGGTGAGGATCGCGGTGGCCCACGTCGGCGAAGACGTTCTCAGCGACAAGGATGTCAAGGACACGATGAAGAAGGTCGTCAAGAAGGCCGTGAAAGAAGCCGTGAGGGAGGCCGTCCAGGACGCCCATGGGGCGCGTGGCGATTCCTAGTCGCCGAGGGCCCGGCCTTCGGCCATCTTCGCCTTGATCCGCGCGATGAACCGATTCGCAAGCGCCGTGTCGTAGCCGGCTGCCCGGAAGGCATCCTGCCATTGCGCGTCGCTTAACTTGGAGAGCAGGTTGCACATCCACCGGACGTCTGCCGGCGAAATGTGATCGGCGAGTTCCTGGTGGCGGCCGTGATAGTTGAAGTGGACGTCGCCGGCCTCGACGCCTTTCATGAACGCGATCTGCTCGAACAGCGCCACATCGTTGCGTTTCGGATCGATACGGCCGGTCTCGCCCAGCCCGGCGCCGATGTCCCGTGCCACATACCACCGGGCCGCCGTCGTGTCGACGCCGTCTGACTTTCTGACTTCGTAAAGTGTGTTGTTCGAGTTCTTCAGGTCCGATTGATTCAGCAACATCATCAGGACGCGGAGTCCGTCGTACGCCTGCGTGCCGACGAAGGGATTCTCCTGCCACGACCATGATCCCGTGTCTTTGAGAACCGAATGCTTGGGGCGGAAGCGACCCTCGGGCTGTTTGCTGCTCTGGCCCGGACCGTCCTTGAGCGTCCATGTCGGCAGGTAGTACACCGGCGGCTGGTGATAGCCGAGAGCGGTCAGAATGCGAGATGTGACGACCTCAACCTTCACTTCCTGTCCAAGCTTGACGCTCCACTCGGCGCCCTGTTCATCCCGGACCGTGAACCCGGGGCTGACTCCCACGGTTTTCGTGCTGACAAACGTATAGGTAGCCGTCGGGTTCGGCGCGAACGAGGTGGGCCACGGGCCATTGAAGAGGTCGCGGGCGGCGAGATCGGGCGGTTCCTCCCACAGCTCAGCCATCTGCGACGTCGTTGGAGGGCGGGGCAGCGTCGAGTGCACCCTCGGTGCCATGCAGGCCGCACAGGTCACGGCCAGGAGCGTGCCGAGGAGAATCCGTCTCATAGTGTGAGTGTCCTTCCACGAGAGGATGCCAGAGGGTGCGCAATCCGCATGTGCTATATGGCGCACCTGTCGGAGCCGGGAATCGGCCAGACTGCGCCAGTGAAGAATCGCGCCGTCATCTGCCTGCTCACGACGGCGTGCGTCGTTGCGACTCTCGCCTGCTCGCCGTATCTGCCGCCGACCATGGTGCCAGCGCCCGTGGTCGCGTCGCCGGAACTCGACGGGTTCCGCGCCGCGTTGCAGGTGTACGTAGACCAGACGCAGCCGTTTCGCAGAGCGGCGGCGGTGACGGGCAACGCGGCACCGAATCAGACGACGTCCCCGGGCGACGCGAATCTGGCGGTCCGCCTTCGACAGCAGGCGCTGGCGGCATCGATTCAGACGAAGCTTCGGCCCGGCGCCATGCAGGGCGACGTGTTCCCGCCGCCGGTTGCCGACGTCATTCGCCGACGGATTGCGGCCGCGTTCGCCGGCCCGAAAGTGGACCTGATTCGGGACGAACTCTCGGAGCAGGTGGAAGGCCGGAAGGGCCCGCCGCCAACGGTGGCCGTCAATCGTGTGGCCCCGGCGTCACGGATTCCGCCCGTCCTGCTCGAGAGCCTGCCCCAGTTGCCGGAGCAACTGGCATACGATTTCAGCGGGACGACCCTGATTCTGCGCGACGTTGATGCAGACCTGGTCATCGATTTCGTCCCCGACGCCTTCCCGGAACCCAGTCCGGCCGCGACCGGCGTGACGCCATCCGGCGCTCGCGTGGCCCAAATCGCCGAGACGTCGTCTGACATGCTGGCGTTGCCGGATATCCCGGGCGCAACCGTCTTCGCGCTGATCGGCGACAGCGGCAGCGGCGACCAGTCGCAGAAGAACGTCGCGGACGCGATGCTTCGCTACTTCACGAAGGCGCGCCGCTTCCGCTTCGTGCTGCTGCTCGGCGACAATCTGTACGACGACGACTACATCGGCGAGTTCTCGGTCCCGTACAAGGGGCTCCTCGACCGCGGCGTGATCTTCTACGCCGCCCTCGGCAACCATGACAAAGACCTCGAGGTGCACTACAAACCCTTCAACATGGGCGATCGGGCCTACTACGCCTTCACTGAAGGCAACGCGCGCTTCGTCGTCCTGAACAGCAACCAACCGCGCGACCGCGCCCAGCTCGCCTGGCTCGATACCGCGTTCGGGAATACCGGCGTGAAGTGGCGGATCAGCTTCTTTCACCACCCTCTATATTCATCTGGTGACCACGCGCAGCAGAGCCGCGACGCCATCCGGCCGGCGCTCGAGCCGGCCCTCGTGCGTAACCGCGTGGACGTCGTGTTCACCGGCCACGATCATCTGTACGAACGGATCGCACCGCAGCAGGGGATTCGGTATTTCGTCTCGGGCGGCGGGGGCCGGAATTTGTACGACTTCCGCAGGAGCGCCTTCGACGAAGCGGGTTCTTCGTCGCACCATTTCATGGTCGTCGAGATTGCCGGCGATCGGCTGTTCTTTGCCGCCCTGACGCCGGAGGGCCGAACGCTTGATTGCGGTGTGCTCTGGCGGACAGCCGATGCGGCAACACCAGGCGACGCGATCACGGACGCATGGCAGAACGCGTGCCGCGTGGCGACGGCGCCGCGCGTGTCCAATTAGCCAGCCCGCCTATTCGCCCAGCCGCCACGGCAGATCCGCTACCACAAACGCCATCACGCTGACGGCCGCTGCGCACTTCGCCATGTCGACCGGATCGATCTTGTCCACGGTGTCAGCCTGCGTGTGGTGGACCTGGAAATATTGCGTTGCGTCGACCTCGAGCGACAGGCCGGGGATGCGGCCGGCGCGGGCGCTGGGGGTGATGTCGGCGCCGTCGCCGCCGGCCACGATGTCGGACGCCCCCAGCCCGGACAGCAGCGTCGCGACCGCCGCGATCGTCTGGCGCGCCGTGTCGCTGCCGGCGAAGCCGAACCCGAGCGGGCGGAAGACGCCGTTGTCGGACTCCATCATCAGCACGTGCCGGGCGAGTTCGGCCCGATGCTGATCGCGATAGGCGACGCCGCCGCGGCCGCCGTTCTCCTCGTTGGTCCACAGCACGACGCGGACGGTGCGGCGCGGCCTCAGGTTGAGCTTCTTCATGATGCGCAGCGCTTCCCACGACACCACGCACCCGCCGCCATCGTCGGTCGCTCCCGCGCCGACGTCCCACGAATCGAGGTGGCCGCTGACGACGACGATTTCGTCCGGCCGTTCGCGCCCGCGAATCTCGCCGACGACGTTCGCGGACTCGGCGTCGGGCTCCAGGTGGGCCTCCATCCGGAGCCGGATGACGATGCGGTCGCCGCGGTCGGCCATGCGCTGCAGCCGGTCGGCGTCCTCCGTGCTGATGGCGGCCGCTGGAATCCGCGGTGCATCGGCGGCGTACGTCAGCGCGCCCGTATGGGGCAGGCGCAGGCCGTTCGGGCCCACCGAGCGGATGAGCATGGCGAGCGCGCCGTGGCGCGCCGCACGCGATGCGCCGTTCCATCGGTACCGCGAGGTTTCGCCGTAGTTGGTAAAGGGCACGTTGAACAGCACGATGCGGCCGCGCGCTTTGGCGCCGTGCGCCTCGAGCTCCTCGTACGAACGCACGATGAGAAGCGGCGCTTCCACGCCGTCGTGAGGCGTGGCCACGCTCCCGCCCAGGCCGAGCATCGCCAGCGGGAGCCGTGTCGGCTGGACGATGTCCGCGCTCTCGTTGCCACGCACCCATTTGGGCACCATGACCTTCTCGGTATGAACGTTTTCGAGGCCGTCGCGCTTCATCTCGGCGAGGGCCCATTGGATGGCCTGCTCGAGTTGCGGGGAGCCGCTGAGGCGATGACCGATCGTGTCGGTCAGCGTGGCCAGCCGATGCCAGGCGAACGCATCGCCCGTCGCCTCACCGATGAGCCGGGCGGCCGGCGCCCGATACGCGTCGAGCCACGGCGGCGCGGTCTCGGCGAGCGCGCGGTCGCGGTGGGTCGATAGAAGAAGCAGCAGGGCGACTGAGAGAATCGTTGTCCGCGCCATGTCAGCCTGACCGCCTGACCTGCCCGCCTTGCCAGCCCTGCCCGGCCTGTCTAGAGCGCCGTGCTCGTGCGTGCCGGACCGGTGACGGCAGCGGGTTCCGGCGTGAAATCCTCGCCGGGGTTGATGAACCGGTCGCGTTCGAACTTGTACTGCTTGTCGTACAGCTGCCGGTAGCGGCCGGCTTTCGCGATCAGCTCTTCGTGAGTCCCTCGCTCGACGATCTCCCCGCCTTCGAGCACGAGGATCTGGTCCGCGCTCTGGATCGTCGACAACCGGTGCGCGATCACGAATGTCGTGCGTCCGCGTCGCAGGGCTTTCAGGCCGTCCTGGATCAGCGCTTCGCTTTCGCTGTCGAGGCTCGACGTCGCCTCGTCCAGGATGAGAATTTTCGGGTCGGCCAGGATCGCCCGCGCGATCGCCACCCGCTGGCGCTGGCCGCCCGACAGCCGCACGCCGCGTTCGCCGACGATGGTGTCGTAGCTCTTCTCGAAGGCTTCCACGAACTCGTCGCAATGGGCGATGCGGCTGACGGCCTTGATTTCCTCGCGCGACGCGTGGGGCCGGGCGTAGGCGATGTTTTCGCCGACCGTGCCGTCGAAGAGGAAGTTGTCCTGCAGCACGACACCGAGGTGCGCACGGTAGTCGCGCAGTTTGAGCTCGCCCAGGTCGCCGCCGTCGACCAGCAGCCGCCCGGACAATGGCCGGTTGAACGCCATCACGAGGCTGATGAGCGTGCTCTTGCCCGATCCGCTCGACCCCACCAGGGCCGTCGTCGAGCCGGCTGGCGCGCGGAACGAGACGTGTTTCAGCACCGGCACGCCCGGGTTGTATTCAAACGTCACGTCGTCGAACTCGACTTCGCCCCGCGTGTCCGGCATGGGCAGGCGGTGGGCGTCTTCCTGGTCTTCGGTGGCCATCTTGCGGATTTCGCGGATGCGATCGAGGCCGGCGAACGCTTCCGTCATCTGCGTGCCGATATTCGCCAGCTGAATCACCGGCATGGTAATCACGGCGATCATCGACAGGTACCAGACGAAGTCGCCGATGGTCATCGTGCCGGCGCGGATGGCCGAGCCGCCGACCAGCATCATCGCGATGCCGATGGCGCCGATCACGAGACCGGAAAACGCGCCGATGGCCGAAACACCCGTCAGGGACTGTGCCACGTTTCGGAGGAGGCGGTGCGCGCCCTTCGCGAAGACGAGCTCTTCGCGCTTCTCGGCCGTGTACGCCTTCACGATGCGGACGCCGCCGAGCGATTCGCCCAGGCGCCCGGTGACTTCCGCGTTAATCTGGCCGCGTTCCCTGAACAGCGGGCGCAGCCGCTTGAACGCGGTCGCCATGCCCACGCCGAACGTCGTCAGGATGACGATGGTGACGGCGGTCAGGCGCCAGTTGAGGTAGACGAGGATGACGAGCGCCATCACTGCCGTCAGGATGGAGCCGGTCAACTGCACGAGACCGCTGCCGACCAGGTTTCGAATGCCTTCGGCGTCCGTCATGATGCGGGAGATCAGGACGCCGCTCTTCGTGGAGTCGAAGTAGCGGATCGGCAGGCGCATGACGTGCGCTTCGACGTCCTTGCGCATGTCCGTGATGGCGCGCTGCGCGGCCACGCCCAGGATCTGCGAGTTGGCGAACGATGTCACCGTGTCGACGATTGTGGCGGCCGCGGTGATCATCGCCAGCTTCGGCAGCAGGTCCCAGTGTCCCTGGGTGATGACGTCGTCCATGAGGTACTTGGTCGTCGCCGGCATGACGAGCCCGGAGAGGCGGTTCACGACCATCACCACCAGGCCGATGCCCAGGCGGACGCGGTGTTTCCATATGAGCTCGCGGGCTTCTTCCCAGGCGCCGGGGCTCAGCTTTTTCTTGGCCGGCGTCGGGCTCTGGCTCGCGATTGTCGATCGTGGAAGGCGTTCTGGATGGGCCACGAACGGATCATACTTAACAAAGAGGTGGAAATGGTTCACGAGGTCCACACGGTCCGATGGGTCCCAAAGGTCCACGGGGTCGGCGCCGCGCTGCTCGCGCTTCTGGTTTTAGCGGTGCCTGGTTCCCGGGTCGCGACGGCGCAGACTGCCGCGCGAAACACAACACCCAAAGGGGTAGCTGAGGCGGCGATGCTCAAGGCCGATCGCGACTTCAACAAAGCGGTCGCGGATCGGGACATGAGCCGTTTCCTGTCGTTGGTGGCTGAAGACGCGACATTCAATGCGAGCCGCGGGAGGGAAGCGGTGGGGAAGGCGTGGGCGCCCTTTTTCTCCGCGGACGGTCCGAAGCTTTCGTGGGCGCCGACGAAGGCCGAATCGCTCGTCGCCGGCGATGTCGGCTACACGGTCGGCACCTGGGAACGCCGAACGCCGGCGCCCGACGGCACCGTCAAGGTCACCCACGGCCAGTATCTGACCGTGTGGCGGAAGCAGAAGGACGGCAGCTGGCAGGCGACGTTCGACACGGGCTCTACGGCACCATAACAGTCAGCAGTCAGCAGTCAGCAGTCGAGGCAGTCGAGCAGTCGGCCGGTCGGCGGTCATTCGCCGTACTGTGCGCGCGCTTCCTGGAACTGGCCCGCGATCGTGCGCATGAGCCTGTCCGGCGAGATGACGCGGGCAAAGGGCCCGAAGCTCAGAATCCAGCTTTCGAGCGCGCGGTCGAGGCAGACGTCGAGCGTCATCGCCACGCCGCCGTTGTCGGTCTCGCGCAGCTGCTGGGACGGATGCCACGTGCGCGTGCGCACGTAGTCCGCCGCCGCCGGTTGAAACTCGATCTCGACGCGCTCCGGCGGCCCGGAATGCACGCCCAGCGAGTGCGGAAACGCCTCGTCCGGCAGGTCCTCGATTGGCGTGAACGAGTCCTCGCGCAGCGACAGTTCAGAAATGCGGTCCACGGCGAAGGTCCGTACCTCGGCATACTCAGGTACGTACGCGAGCAGGTAAAGTGCGCCCTGGGCGTAGGCCAGCCGGTACGGGTGCACGACGTAGGCCTTGGTGCGATCGCTCGATTTCGAGTAGTAGGTGATCTCCGCCTGACGCTGGTGGAGCGTGGCCTCGAGCGCGCGGGCCTCGATGCGCGTCCGCAGGGAACTGTCGGCGATGGCCTGGGGCTGCGATTTGGCCGAGAGCACGCGCGGCAGCTGGTCGAGGAATCGCTGCATGTGCGGCGTCAGCGCCGCCGTCAGCTTCTCGAACGCGCGGTCCACGTCGTCGCGGAATGGCGTGCCCGAGAGAGATTCCACGAGCGAGCGGCTGAAGTAGAGGGCGCAGAGCTCGGACAGGGTCAGGCCGGCCGACAGCCCCTTGAATGCCTGACCGTTGATGATCCATCTCGTCCGGCCGTCGTCGCGCGTGCGGTCGTCGTAGATGGGGAAGCCCGCTTCCTCGAGTGCCTGGAGGTCGCGCCGGATCGTCCGCGTC
This sequence comes from uncultured Acidobacteriota bacterium, assembly GCA_963712905.1. Lineage (GTDB taxonomy): Bacteria > Acidobacteriota > Vicinamibacteria > Vicinamibacterales > CAVVIG01 > CAVQJU01. Next base: position 147,301 of record CAVQJU010000007.1, read on the forward strand.
GTCACGCCGCACTGGGAGGCGAGCTCGTCGATCGTCACGCCGGCGGCGCGCGAGCGCTCGATCTCGCGAAGGACGCTCCATTGCCGGATTACTTCGGCGTTGCGGGGCATGCGGACACCAAGGATCGCACGGTTTCTCTATAATCGGCGCTCATGACCTCACAGGAAGCCCAGGTTCGCGACGCGCTCGTCACGCTGGGCATTTCGTTCGACCGTTACGAACACCCGCCAGTGGCCACCGCGCTCGAGGCCGACGAGCACTGGGCCGGCATCGACGCGGCGCACTGCAAGAACCTCTTCCTGAGGAACCAGAAGGGAAACCGGCATTACCTCGTCATCGTGAAGCACCCCAAGCGGGCTGACCTCCGTGGGGTGGCCGATCAGATTGGTGACGGCAAACTGAGTTTTGCCTCGCCCGAACGCCTCCTGACGCACCTCGGCGTCACTCCCGGTTCCGTTTCGCCGTTCGGATTGATCAACGATGCGTCTCACGACGTGCGCGTGTTTCTCGATGCCGATCTCAAGGCCGCCGAGCGCATCTCGTTTCATCCCAATATCAACACCGTCACCGTTGTGCTCGCCTTCACTGACTTCGAACGGTTCCTCGCCGCCCGCGGCAATCCTGTCCGATACATCACGGTCTGACTCGGGGCTCGGGGCTCGGGGCTCGGGGCTCGGGGCCCGGGACTGCCGACTGCCGACTGCCGACTGTCGACTGCCGACTGCCGACTGCCGACTGCCGACTGCCTCGCGTGACCTCCCCTGTCACGCCTGCCCGCTAGACTCGTCTCATGACACGAACCGATGCCGGTCCGATTCAGAGTGCCCTCTCTCAAGTTGTTGAAGGTGAATGGGTTGCCCTGCCAGGTGGCGAGCTCGAAGGCCGGCGGCCCAGCCGGCTGTGCGGTCTGTGCCGGCTCAGGCGGGCGGCTGGCGCCCCGGCACGGGCGTTCTGTTTCACCTGCTACCGCGAGGAGGCGCAGCGGCGGCGGGCGCTCCAGGCGGCGGCTTCGCTCGACACCGCGTCTGAAGAGCGCTTCCAGTCCGGGTTGCCGTTCGAGCCGGTGAACCGCCCGAGGCTGGCACGCCTGAAAGCCGAGCGGCTCGAGTCGCGGCAGCTGCGCGTCGGCGCCGCGCGGTTCGTTGACAAGCGTCGCCATGCCCAGATTGCGGCGCGCCATGCGTTGCAGCGGCTGGGCATTGGCCTCGAAACGCGCGGCCTCCACGCCGCCGAGCTGCAGCTGCCGGAAGCGTGGCTGCCGTTTGTGGGATCGCGTTAGCGGTGATCAGTGACCAGTGATCAGTGACATCCGGACTCTACTGATCACTGATCACCGATCACTGACCACGGTATGCCATACTGATGTCCATCGAACCCACGCTGCTGATCACTACGCTCATCGGTGGCCTTGTCGTCCTCGCTATTGGCATCCTCATCGGCTGGCTCATCGCCCGGCCGGCTACTGAAAGCTCCCTGCGGGACACGTTTCGCGCGCTGAGCGACGAAGCGCTCAAGAGCAACAACCAGGCGTTTCTCGACCTGGCCGAAACGCGGCTGCGCGAAGCGCGCACGGCGGCCGCGGCCGACATCGAGCAGCGCAAGGTGGCCATCGAGCACCTGCTGGCGCCGATGGCGAAAACGCTCGGCGACGTGGACCGTGAAATCAGGGAAGCCGAGTTGCGGCGGACCGAGGCCGGCGCGCAGCTGTTGCAGCGCATCGCTTCACTCGACACCGCCGGCCAGGACCTGCGAGCCCAGACCGGCAAGCTCGTGGACGCGCTGAAACGGCCGGGCGTTCGCGGCCGCTGGGGCGAATTGCAGCTGAAGCGCGTGGTCGAACTCGCGGGCATGGTCCGGCATTGCGACTTCGAAGAGCAGTTCACCGTCACCAACGGCGACGGCGACCGCCGGATGCGACCCGACGTGATCGTCCGGCTGCCCGGCGGCAAGCACGTCGTGATCGACGCGAAGGCGCCCCTCGATGCGTACCTGAAAGCGCTCGAGGCGCCGGACGAGGCCAGCCGCCAGGCGCTTCTCTGCGAACACGCGCGTCAGGTCCGGACGCATGTATCCCAGCTCGCGGCGAAGGGCTACGCCGCGCACGTCCATCCGAGCCCCGACTTCGTCGTGATGTTCCTGCCGGGTGAGATGTTCTTCAGCGCCGCGCTCGAACAGGATCCGGACCTCATCGAGTTCGGCGTCGAGCAGCACGTCGTTCCGGCGAGCCCGACGACGCTCATCGCGCTGCTCCGGGCGGTGGCGTACGGCTGGCAGCAGGAAGCCATGGAGGAGAACGCGCGCAAGATCTCCGACCTCGGCCGGCAGCTCTACGAGGCGGTGCGCGTCCTCGGGGATCATTTCGGCGACCTTGGCGGACGGCTCAAGGCGAGTCTCGAGGCCTACAACAGGGCGGTCGGATCGCTCGAAGGCAATGTCCTGGTCAAGGCACGCAAATTCAAGGAACTGCAGGCCGCGACCGCGCTCGAGGAGATCGCCGCGCTCGAGCCGGTGGACAAGATTCCCCGAATGCCGCAGGCAGCCGAACTCACCGGCGGACTGCCGTTTGCGGAAGGCGAAATTCTGGACGAAGGCCACTGAACGGCGAGGAGAAGCATCAACTCACTCGCCGGAGCGCCGCGGCCGCAGCGAATGCACATGGTCGATGAGGAGCTGAATCTTGTCGTCCTGGTGCTCGATGAGGATCGTCAGGTGCTGCCTCACTCGTCCGAATTCTTCGCGGAGCTCCTCTTTGGTTGCCAGCGGCTCGATGGCGAGCCGGAGTTCCTCTTTGGTCGCCAGCGGCTCGATGGCGAGCCGGAGTTCCTCTTTGGTCGCCAGCGGCTCGATGGCGAGGCGGAGTTCCTCCTTGGTCGCCAGTGGCTCAATGGCTAGGCGGATCTCCTCTTTGGTCGCCAGGGCCTTGAGGTCGTCCTTGGTCGCCAGCGTGGGCAGAATCTGCTCCACCCGCGCGAGCCGGCGATCGAGATTTTCGAACCGGGTGGCAATCATCGCGTCGTCCATCAGCCGCATCTCCTTGAAAAGACTTGGCGGCGAATGCGTCCGCCATCTTAACATCGTCGTGATGCCGCAACGTCCATGCCGCAAGATCACCGACGAGGTCCTGAAGGTGTACGATCTGACAACCCGCTGATGCAGCTCGATCTCACGTTCGACCCGGAATACCCCCCGGCGGTGTTCGTGCGCCACCCGAGGGCGCGACGTTACGTCGTCTCCGTGCGCGACGACGGCGGCGTTCGAGTGACGCTCCCGCGATGGGGCTCGCTGCGCGAGGCGCGCGCGTTCGCGCTCGAACAGCAGGGCTGGATCGATCGGCAGCGCCAGGGCCTCGAGGCCGCGCGGGCGACGATGCCCGTCGTGCCCGAACCGGTGAAACGCGAGGCCTGGGCACGCGGAAAGCGCGAACTGCCGCCGCGGCTCCTCCAACTGGCGGCCGGATTGGGACTCGCCGTCTCGAAAGTCAGCGTGCGCAACCAGAAGTGGCGATGGGGATCATGTTCGCGTAAGGGCCACATCTGCCTGAACTGGCGTCTCGTGGACACGCCCGACTGGGTGCGCGACTACGTGATGATCCACGAATTGATGCACCTGCGGCAGATGAACCACTCGCGAAAATTCTGGAAGCTGGTCGCCGACGCCTGTCCCGGCTACCAGTCCGCGCGGCGCTGGCTGCGCGAGAACGGTCGAACGCTGCAGTGAGCGGAGTCTGATCCCTGATCCCTGATCACTGACCCCCGATCACTGATCACTGAAGGAGAATCACCGAGATGGTCGTCCACATCGTCAGCTTCAAATACAAACCGGAGGTCTCCGACGCCGCGCGGCAGGACCATCAGGCACAGCTGTCCGCACTGGCACATGCCGATATCGATGGAGTCCTGGATCTGAAGGTCGGCGCGGACTTCGTCCGATCGCCACGCTCGTTCGACGCGGGCCTGGTGGTCTCGTTCCGCGACCGCGCGGCACTCGATGTCTACGCCAAGCACCCCCGCCACGAGCCCGTCGCCAAACTCGGCCGCGATCTCAGCGAGACGATCGTCGCGGTGGACTTCGATGCGTAGAAGCTGGCGTCCCTAGCCTCCAGCCCCTAGCCTCGAGCCCCTACGGTTTGGTGAAGATCAAGATGTGCTGGCGGGGGAGGTCCTCGTTGGTCTTCGTCAGCTTGAAGCCCTCGGCCTCCACTTCGAGCTTCGCGTCGGCCACCGACATTTTGTGCTCGGGCCTGATCGGGACGTCAGGATCTTCCTTGCGGTATTCGAGCAGCACCAGCCGCCCGCCGGGCTTGAGCGATGCGCGGATTCTCCCCAGCATGACCTGCGGCTGCGACAACTCGTGGTACACGTCGACCATGATGACGAGATCGAGCGCGTCAGGCGGCAGCCTCGGATCGTCCTGTGTGCCGAGCACGGTGGTGACGTTCGTAATCTTGCTCTTGGCGAGCCGCTTGTTCAGCAGGTCGAGCATGCCCTGCTGGATGTCGTTCGCGTAGACCTTTCCCTGCGGTCCGACCTTTTTCGAGAGCTTGACGGTCATGTAGCCGGACCCGGCCCCCACGTCGGCGACCGCCGCGCCTTTCTCGATCCGGAGCACGTCGATCGCGCGATCCGGATCCTCCTCGAGGTCGCGTTCTGACCGATCCAGCCAGTCCGCTCCCTCCACTCCCATCGTCGGCGCGAACCGGCGGCCGCTGAGCGGGTGGACGCCCGCCTGCTGAGCCGCGACGGCGACGGCTATCGCGAACGTGAAGGCCGACACGAGAGCCGCCCGTGCTGATGTGTGGCGCATGCGCATAGAATAGCAACTAATGACCGACACGACGCTCACGCCGGCGAGATTGTGGAAGGGGATGACGAGCGAGCAGCGGCTGAAGGCCGCGCGCGCGTTCTGGGCGACCGAAGAGGACGAGGCCGCCGATGCCCAGTTCCAGGCGGTGTTCCACATCGCCCAACAGAAGAAGTTCCGGGCGAAGTCCGTGTTCGCCCTCGACGATGAGCGGAGGGCGAAGCATCTCGCCTCCCTCCACTCGGTGCCGGAGATCGTGGCCGCCCGGGCGCTCATCACCTACCACCTGGCCGAACAGCGCCCGATGATGGGCGCCTTCCTCGACGCGCTGGGCATCAAGCACGAGAACGGCGTCATCCAGGAAGACGACGTCAAGCCGGAGGCCGAGAAGATCGGCCCCGCCTGTGCCCAGATCGCGAAGGATTTTGCCCCTGCGGACGTGTCGCTCTACTTCAACACGCTGCTCTGCCAGGACCCCGAGACCTGGGGGCCTTTGGACGCGATTGTGAAGGGGTTAGAGGTTAGAGGTTAGGGGCTGGGGACTGGGGCTGGCGTGCGCAAACCCGTCATTCTGGTGACCGGGGCCGGCGGCGAGATCGGCCACGGCCTCCTGACAGGCCTGGCCGGATCCGGCCGGCCGATTGTCACGCTCGATGTCGCCCCGCTCGACAAGGCGCTGGCGCCGCTTGTCGCCCGCGAATTCGTCGGGTCCGTGACCGATCCCGCAATCCTCTCCCGCGTGCTGGCGGAGTTCGAGGTCGACCTGGTCTTTCACCTGGCCGCGCTCCTCTCCACCCGGGCCGAGTTCATCCCGACCGCCGCCCACCATGTCAACGTCGAGGGCACGCTCAACCTCCTGGAGTTCGCGCAGCAGGAAGGCGAGTCCCACGGCCGCGAAGTCGTGTTCGTCTATCCGTCATCGATCGCCGCATACGGCCTGCCCGACCTCGAGACCAAGAGCCGCGCCGGCCGCGTGAGGGAAGACGACTACCTGCACCCGGCGACGATGTACGGGTGCAACAAGCTGTACTGCGAACAACTCGGGCGCTACTACGCGCTCTACTACAAGCAACTGGCGGCGAACACGGCGGCGCGCCGCGTCGATTTCCGCAGCGTCCGCTTTCCCGGCCTGATCTCGGCGACGACGATGCCGGCTGGCGGGACGTCGGACTACGCGTCGGAGATGATTCACGCCGCTGCCAGGGGCGAGCGCTACGCGTGCTTCGTCCGGCCCGATACGCGGATTCCGTTCATGGCGATGCCCGACGCGGTCGACGCCCTGCTCGCGCTGGCGCACGCGCCCCGCGAACGCCTGACGAAGACCGCCTACAACCTCACGGCGTTCAGCCCGTCCGCCGCGGAAATCCGGGAGATCGTGCTGAGGGCGTTTCCGGCGGCCGCCATCGACTACGACGTGGACGTGAAGCGCCAGGCGATCGTCGATTCGTGGCCGACGGACGTCGATGATTCGGCGGCGCGGGCCGACTGGCGTTTCAATCCGGCGTACGATCTTGCCCGCGCGTTCAGCGACTACCTCATTCCGACCGTCCGCCGGCGCTACGGTTCGTAAGTCGCCGCGGATACAATACTTGCCATGACCGACCGCGTCGTCACCGCGTTTGCGCCGGCCACCGTGTCCAACGTCGCCTGCGGGTTCGATGTTCTTGGATTTCCGATGGAAGAGCCGGGCGATTGCGTCACGGTGCGATTTACCGGCGCATCCGGGCCGACGCCTCTGGTGACGATAGACGACATCGTCGGCGACGAAGGCCGTCTGCCGCGCGAGGCCGAGCGCAACACGGCCTCCGTCGCCGCGCGGGCGATGCTCGAGGCGGCCGGCGATCGGCGCGCAGTGGCCTTGACCATCAGAAAAGGTCTGCCGCTGTCGAGCGGGCTCGGCGGGAGCGCGGCCAGCGCCGCCGCGGCCGTCGTCGCGGTCGACGCCCTGATCGGCGCGCGCGCGTCGATCGAGACGCTGGTTCGCTGCGCGCTCATCGGCGAGGGCCTTGGCGCCGGCGGCGCCCATCCCGACAACATCGCCCCGGCGATCTGCGGCGGCTTCGTGCTCGTGCGCCACCCGAATCCGCCGGACATCATCCGCCTGCCGGTCCCAGCCGGGCTGACAGCCGTCGTCGTCCACCCGGACATCGAGATAGAAACCGCGCGGGCGAGGGCGCTGCTTGGCACCAGCGTTCCGCTCGCGGACGCGGTCCGGCAGTGGGCGAATCTCGGCGCGCTGGTGCACGCGTTGCACGTCAGCGACTTCGACCTGCTTTCGCGGTCGCTCGAGGACTCCATCGCCGAGCCCCGCCGCGCTCCGCTGGTGCCGGGCCTGGCGGCGATCAAGCGCGCGGCCGCCGACGCCGGCGCGCTGGGGAGCAGCCTGTCGGGGTCGGGGCCGTCGATCTTCGCGCTCTGCCGCGGCCGCGCCATCGCCGAGCGCGTGGCCGCAGCCATGACGGCTGCCGTCCAGCGGGAAACCGGCGTGTCGTCGCAGACCTACGTCTCGTCGATTTCCACGCGCGGCGCGCACGTCGTGACCGCATGAGGTTCGTCTCGACGCGCGGTCAGGCGTCCGCGGCGTCCCTCGGCACCGCGTTGTTCGACGGCCTGGCGCCCGACGGGGGCCTGTATGTGCCCGATTCGATCGAGCCATGGCCCGCCGACGAGATTGCCAGCCTCACATCCCGTTCGCTGCCCGAACTCGGCCTTCGCGTCCTGAAGCCGTTTGCCGCCGGCGCGATCGACGCCGCAACGCTGTCGGCAGTCGTATACGAATCGCTCGATTTCCCGATTCCGCTGATCGAGATTGAGCCCGGCATCTTTGCCCTGGAACTGTTTCACGGGCCTACGCTGGCGTTCAAGGACGTCGGCGCGCGCGTGATGGCGCGGCTGATGGCCGCCCTCGGCGCCGACGTGACGGTGCTGACCGCGACATCGGGCGACACCGGCAGCGCCGTGGCGAACGCATTTCACGGCATCGCCAGCGCGCGCGTCGTGATTCTGTATCCGGAGGGCCGCGTGAGCCCGACGCAGGAGGCCCAGCTCACGATGTTCAACGACGACGCCGCGTCCAACGTCCGCGCGTACGCCGTGGCCGGCAGCTTCGACGATTGCCAGAAGCTGGTCAAAGACGCGTTCGCCGACACGAGCTTGCGCCGCCAGATCCCCCTGACGTCGGCGAACTCCATCAACGTCGGCCGGTTGCTGCCGCAGATGATCTATTACTTCCAGGCCGTCGCCGAGTTGCGCCGTCAATCCGGGGCGACCAAGTCGCCGATTGTCTGCACGCCAAGCGGCAATTTCGGGAACCTCACCGCCGGGCTGTTCGCGAAGCGCGCGGGCGCGCCCATCGAGCGGTTCGTGGCAGCCACGAATGCGAATGACGTGGTGCCGTCGTATCTGACGACCGGCCAGTTCAAACCGCGCGCGTCGATCCGCACGATCGCCAACGCCATGGACGTCGGCAACCCCAGCAACTTCGAGCGCCTGATTTGGCTCTACAAGGGCCGGCTCGAGGGCGCTCAGCACGACATGGAGGGATGCCACTACGCGGACGACGAGGTCCGCGCGACCATCCGGCAGGTGCACGAGCGCACCGGTTACATCCTCGATCCGCACTCGGCGATCGGCTACCTCGGAATCACGAGTCAGGTGGATCGGGCGCGCCGTGCGGGACGGCCCGGCATCTTTCTCGCGACGGCGCATCCGGCGAAGTTTCCCGAGGTGGTCGAGCCGGTGATCGGGCGCGCGATCGAAAGGCCGCGGGCGCTTGCGCTGGCGCTCGAGCAGCCGCGGAAGATTCTGCGCATCGATGCGACGCTCGCGGCCGTGCGAGGGGCCGTTGGCGCCTGATCGTCCAGTGTACCGGTACCACGAGGACGTCCTGACCGCGCTCTGGACGTACGGCGTGCGGCCGACGGCACATACGCCGCCCGAGCTGGTCCGCGGGTTCATCAACGATCTCTATCGCCACGAGCTCAGGCGTCTCCGCGATCAGCTGCTGAAGAAGGAATTCCCCAAACGCGAGTACCTCGACCGCGTCGTCGCGATTCGCGAGCGTTACCGTGTCCTGTCTTTGCGCCCGCGCGAGTGGGTCAAGGGTTAGCGACGCAGACGCACCGTCGCGCCGAGCGAGGTGCGGAACCCCAGCAATGGAGACAGCCATTGGAGGTCGTACTGAATGCCGAACCGCGAGTTGATTCGGTCGCGGACTCCGCCCCCGATCGCAAACACCGGATAGCTCTTGACGCCGGGGCTTCTGGGCTCATGGGCACGCAGCAGTCCGTATGACGAAAAGGTGGTGACCGACCCGATGGTCCGGCGATCTCTCAGGAGCTGCACGCCGGAGAGGCGGTCGCCGTCCGGTCCGCCCACCGTGGTCATGCCCTCGAGGCGCGTGCCGGGCGCGATGGGCGTCGACAGTCGCACATCCAGGCCTGTTGTGGTCAGCACGCTGTCTCCGTGGCCGCCGACCAGCAGGCCAGACGTGAAGCCCGCGAAGGCTTCGAGGCCGGGTTGGGCCGAGGCCTGGCCGATCCCCGAGATCCAGACGATTACCGTCAGTGCGAGTACCTTCCGCATGCACCCTCCTGTACGTTTTGAGCCGGGACGTCGTTCGCCGGATAATGCGCAGGCGGCGGGAATACTGGCTCATGAGCCCTGACCAACCACGATCGCCGGGAGCGGATGATCTGACGCCCGTCGTCTACGACGAGCTGCGCAGGCTGGCGGGCGCGTTCATGCGCCGGGAGCGGCCCGGCCAGACCATCCAGCCGACGGCGCTCGTCCACGAAGCCTATCTGCGGCTGGCGCGAGCGGGGACGCCCTGGCACGACGAACGGCACTTCGTGGGCATCGCGGCGCGGTCGATGCGCCAGATCCTCGTCGAACGCGCTCGTGCGCGCGGGGCGCAGAAGCGCTGGGCGGCGCTCGATCGCGTGACGCTTTCGGCGGCCCTGGCGGTCGCCAGCGATCCCGAATCCATGCTGCCGTCGATTGACGAGGCACTCACGCGCCTGGAAGCGATCGACCCGGAGCAGGCCCGGATCGTCGAGCTGCGCTATTTCGTCGGCCTGAGCATCGAGGATGCGGCCGCGGCACTCGGCATCTCGCCGGCGACGTTGAAACGGCGGTTCGCCCTCGCGCGCGCCTGGCTGTTCCGCGAGCTGAGCGGCGAGGTGCGATGACGACCGACCAGTGGCTTCGCGTTCGTGAGCTGTTCGAGGCGGCAATCGAGGCCGCACCGGCGGACCCCCACGCCTGGCTCGAGGCGCAACCCGCGGACGCGGCCGTGCGCGCCGAAGTGGCCTCGCTCCTCGACCACCACACGCAAGCCGGTGCGTTTCTCGAGGATCCGATCGCCGAACGCGCGCCGGAACTGCTGTTGGAGGAGGAAGCGCTCAAAGCCGGCACGACTGTCGGGCACTACAAGATCACCAGGGAGATCGGCCGCGGCGCGATGGGCCGTGTGTATCTGGCCGACGACGTCAACCTCGGACGGGCGGTTGCGCTCAAGGCGCTTGCGCCGCACTTCACGGGCGACGCGTCGTACCGGGAACGGCTCCGGCGCGAGGCTCGCGCGGCTGCCGGGATGACGCATCCTGGTATCTGCACCGTTCATGCGCTCGAGGAGTTCGACGGGCAGCTGTTCATCGTGTCCGAGCTCGTCGAGGGCCACACGTTGCGTGACGAGATCGGCAAGGGCCCGCCGCCCGACGTGCACGCGATCGCACGGACGGCCCGCGAGCTGGCCGACGCGCTGGCCGCCGCGCACGCCGGCGGCATCACGCACCGCGACTTCAAGCCGGAAAACGTCATGCGCGATCGATCCGGCCGCCTGAAGGTGCTGGACTTCGGGCTGGCGTATGCCGCTGATTCCGGCGTGCTGAAGACGGGCGCGCTGGCCACCATGCCCGGCGTGCTGGTCGGCACACCGGCCTACATGGCGCCTGAGCAGCTGAATGGCGGACGGGCCGATGCCCGCGCGGACGTGTTTGCGTACGGAGTGGTCGTGTACGAATATGCCTGTGGCACGCACCCGTTCAATGCGTCGACGCCGCTCGGCCTGGTCGCGCGGGTGCTCGAAAGCGATGCGCCGCCGATCGCTGACCGGGTCCATCACATGCCGGCCAACGTCGCGATGGTGATCGACCGCTGCCTGCGCAAGTCGGCCGCTGATCGCTTCGGCTCGGCGACCGAAATCGTCGCGGCTCTCCAGGCCGGCGACGCGGCCGTCTCGAGGCGTCGGCCGGCCGGCATCGGGCTGTGGTGGCGGGCCCACCAGGCGGCGTTGATGGCCCTCTACGTCGGAGCGGCGGCGCTCGCGTGGTCCATCAAGGAGACGTTCCGCGAGCCACTGGCGCTGTGGGTGTTCATCGCACTGGGGATCGGCGCAGCGGTTGGCGGCATTGCCCGGGGCCACCTGTTGTTTACGTCGGAGTTCAATCTGCCGCGGCTGAAGGACGAGCACATGCGCGTGAGGCGGACGTTGACCTCGGTGGACCTGCTGATTGCCGCGGCCCTGGCCGTCGATGGCTTGTGGATCGCGCCGGACCGCCCGCTGTGGGGTGTTCTCACCGTCGCCCTCGGGGCCGGAGTCGCCCTGGCGACGCTTCTGATGGAGCCGGCCACGGCGGCCGCGACATTCCAGCAATGATTGCCGTCGAAATCGTGAAGCCCGGCGGTCCTGACGTCCTCGTGCCCGTGGAACGGCCGAAGCCTGCGCCGGGCGCGGGCGAGGTCCTCATCAAGGTGGCGGCCGCCGGCGTGAACCGGCCCGACGCGATGCAGCGGGCCGGGCACTACCCGCCGCCGCCCGGCGCCTCCGACATCCCCGGCCTCGAGGTCGCGGGAACCATCGTCGAGCTGGGCAGCGGTGTCCACGAGTGGCACGCCGGCGACAGCGTGTGTGCGCTCGTCGCGGGCGGTGGGTACGCCGAATATTGTGTCGCGCCGGCGCCGCAGTGCCTGCCCGTTCCGCGCGGCTGCGATCTCGAACACGCGGCGGCGATCCCCGAGGCGTTCTTCACGGTGTGGACGAACCTGTTCGATCGCGGGCGGTTGAAGGCCGGCGAGTCGGTCCTGATCCACGGCGGGACGAGCGGTATCGGGACGACAGCGATCCAGCTGGCGCGGGCTCGAGCGTCTCGGGTCTTCGCCACGGCCGGCTCAGCCGAGAAGTGCGCGGCCTGTGAACGCCTGGGCGCTGAGCGGGCGATCAATTATCGCGAGGCCGATTTCGTCGCCGCCATCCGCGAGGCCACCGGCGGCCGCGGCGTGGACGTCGTGCTCGACATGGTCGGCGGCGATTACCTCGCGCGGAATCTGGATATCCTCGCGATGGACGGACGGCTCGTGCAGATCGCGGTCCTCGGCGGCGTGAAGGGCACGCTCAACCTGATCGCGATGATGCAGCGCCGGCTGACGCTGACCGGTTCGACGCTGCGGGCGCGGCCGATTGCGGAGAAAGGCGCCATCGCCGCCGAACTGCGCATGCACGCCTGGCCGCTGCTCGAAGCCGGCACGGTGCGGCCGGTCATCCACGCCACGTTTCCGCTCCGCGCCGCCGCCGACGCGCACCGCGTGCTCGAATCAGGCGTGCACATCGGCAAGCTCGTGCTGGTGGTGTAGGCAGGTGTAGCGCGGGGCTTTCAGCCCCGCGACGCGGCCCTGAAAGGGCCGCGCTACGGTACAATCGACCATTCCTGATCATGAACTACACACGACTTGGGACGACCGGCCTGACCGTGTCGCGGCTGTGCCTGGGCGCGATGACGTACGGATCGCCGGACTGGCATCCCTGGACGCTCGACGAGGCCGCCAGCCGCCCGTTCATCAAGCGGGCGCTCGAGCAGGGCATCACGTTCTTCGACACGGCGGACATGTATTCCCGCGGCGCAGGCGAGGAAGTCCTCGGCCGCGCGCTGAAGGATTTCGCCGCGCGCGACCAGGTCGTCGTCGCGACGAAAGTGTTCCACCCGATGGGGGACGGCCCGAACGACCGCGGACTGTCGCGCAAGCACATCCTGGATGCAATCGACGCGTCGCTCCGCCGGCTCGGGATGGACTACGTCGACCTCTACCAGATTCATCGGTTCGACTACGACACGCCGATCGAGGAAACCCTCGAAGCGCTGAACGACGTCGTCCGCGCCGGCAAGGCCCGTTACATCGGCGCGTCGAGCATGTTTGCGTGGCAGTTCGGGAAGATGATCGCGACATCCGAGGCGAACGGTTGGGCGCGGTTCGTCTCCATGCAGAACCACTACAACCTGGTGTACCGCGAGGAAGAGCGGGAGATGATGCCGCTCTGCCGCGCCGAGGGTGTGGGGGTGATTCCGTACAGCCCGCTGGCCCGGGGCTTTCTGGCCGGCGACCGGAAGAAGGGCGGCGGCGGTGACACCGTCCGCGCCAACAGCGACAAGCTTGCCGCGAAGTTCTATTTCGCCGACACCGATTTCACGATTGCCGACCGCGTGGGAGACATCGCGAAGCGGCGCGGCGTGAGCCGCATGCAGGTGGCGCTGGCCTGGATGCTGTCCCGACCCGGCGTCACCGCACCGATCGTCGGGGCGTCCAAGCTCGCTCACCTGGACGAGGCCGTGGATGCGCTGGCCCTCGCGCTGACGCCCGAGGAATGCGCATCGCTCGAGGCGCCGTACCAGCCGCACGCGGTCGTCGGCCCACTGTGACGAGAGTCGGGCGGCCCTCTCAGGGCCGCTTCTTGCCCCCCGAGCTGTTCATCGCGCTCTCGCATCGCAACTTCCGCCTGATCTGGTTCGGCCTGCTGGCGTCGATCACGGGATCGATGATGCAGAACGCGGGCCTCCTGTGGCACGTCTCCCTGCTCGTTTCGCCCGGCAGGAAGGCCATCGCGCTCGGAATGGTCGGCTTCGTGCGCGTCGTGCCGATCATCGTCTTCTCGATGCTGAGCGGCGTGGTCGCCGATGCGTGGAACCGGCGGACGATGATGCTGCTGACACAGACCGGCGCGGCGCTCGTGTCGCTGGCGCTGGCGGTGCTCACGTTTCGCGGCCTGACGACGGTGTGGCCGGTGTACGTGCTCGCGGCGCTCGGCGCGGCCGTGGGCGTTTTCGACCTGCCGGCCAGGCAGGCGCTGGTGCCGACCCTCGTCCCGCGCAAGGATCTGCCGAATGCCATCAGCCTGAACGCGATGATGTTCCAGGCGGCGTCGGTGGTCGGGCCGTCGATCGGCGGCGTCCTCATCGCCGCGGCCGGCGTTGGCTGGGTGTACGTCGTCAACGCGCTGTCGTTCGGCTGCGTGATCATCGCGTTGCTGATGATGCGCGGCGTCAGCGGGCGGCCCGAGCGCGAGGCCAACGCGCCGGCCGACGAGGTGTCGCTCAAGGCCGCCATGGAAGGCCTGCGGTTTGTTTTCAAGTCGCCGCTCATCCGATCGACGATGCTGCTCGATTTCTTCGCGACGTTCTTCTCGTCGGCGACGGCGCTGCTGCCAATCTTCGCCCAGGATGTCCTGCGCGTCGGCGCAACGGGCTACGGGTGGCTGTACGCGGCGCCGGCCCTGGGCGCCGTGCTGATGAGCGCCATCATGATTCCGCTGACCAGCCGCATCGTCCGGCGCGGGCCCGTGCTGCTCTGGGCCGTCGGCGCCTACGGCGCCTCGACCGCCGTATTCGGCGTGTCGCGCTGGTTCTGGCTGACGTTCCTCTGTCTCGCGATGACCGGCGCCACCGATACCGTCAGCATGATCATCCGCAACATCGTCCGGCAGCTCGAGACGCCCGATCGCCTCCGCGGGCGCATGATCGGCGTCAACATGGTGTTCTTCCAGGGCGGACCGCAGCTGGGCGAGCTCGAAGCCGGCGCGGTGGCCAGCTGGCTGGGGCCCGTGGTTTCAGTGGTCAGCGGCGGACTGGGATGCGTGATCGCGACGGCGTGGGTCGCCATCGTCACGCCCGCGCTGAGGCACTACACGTCGGATGCCCCCAGGAGATGAGCGGGGGAGCTGACCAGTCGAAGGAGGCCATATGCGCCTGATTCAAATGGCGATTGTCGCGTGCCTGATTGTCAACGCGTCCGGGCAGGGTCGCGCGGCCGCCCAGAGACCGGCCGCCGCCGGCACGGCTGTCCTCTACGAAGGTGCTCGCCTGATCGTGGGAGACGGGAATCCGGCGATTGAGAATGCGGCGTTTCTCGTCGAGCGCGGCCGCTTCGTTCGGGTTGGACGAAAGGGCGCGGTACAAGCGCCGCAGGGAGCCGGCCGCGTGGATCTGACCGGCAAGACGGTGATCCCCGCGCTGGTCGATGCGCATTCGCACATCGGCTACATGAAGAACCTGACCAGCGGCGCCGAGAACTACACGCGCGAGAACATTCTCGATCACATGCGCCGGTTCGCGTATTACGGCGTCGGAGCCAGCCAGGCGATGGGCAGCGATTTCGGCGAGATGCCCTTCGCGCTTCGGGACGAGATTCTCGCAGGCAAATACCCGGATGCGGCCCGGTTCCTGACAGCGGGCCGCGGCCTCGCACCGCTGAGCGAGATCAGCCCCGACAACATGCGCCAGGCGGCGTTTGCCGTCACGACCGTGGCGGGCGCCCGCGCCTCGGTGCAGGAGCTCGCGCCGCGAAAAATCGGGCTGATCAAGACGTGGGTGGACGACCGCGGCGGCGCCATCAAGCCCCTTGCGCCCGAGTTGTATGGAGCCATCATCGACGAGGCGCACAAGAACAGCTTGCGCGTCGCGGTTCATGCGACCGATCTTCAGCAGGCGAAAGATCTGCTGCGCGCCAACATCGACGTGTTCGCGCACATGATCAGCGAGGTCGACGCCGAGTTGCTCGCGTTGTTCAAGCAACACCCGAAGACCGCGGTGCTCTCGGCGCTGGGCGGACCGCATCGCGCGGTCTATGCGCCGTGGCTCCATCCCGTACACCCGCTCGTCGCCGAGACAGTGCTGCCCGACCAGATCGCGCGGCTGCAAAGCCGATTTCCGCTCAAGGGAGACGCGCTCGCGCGCAGCCAGGAGTCGTGGGACCGTCTGGCCAGAGGGATTGTCCAGCTCCATGCGGCAGGCGTCCCGATAGGTGTTGGAACCGATGGCGGCGGCCAGCAGGGCGACCAATTCATCGGCTGGACGATGCATACGGAGCTGGAGAACATGGTCATGGCGGGCATCACGCCCGCACAGGCACTCGTGGCGGCGACGAGCACATCGGCGGCGATTCTCGGCCAGGACGATCTTGGGACGGTGGGCGCAGGCAGGAGCGCGGATTTCGTGGTGCTCGATGCGAACCCGCTCGAGAACATCACCAACACGAGAAGAATCTCCCGGGTGTTCCTGCGGGGTGTCGAGATCGACCGGCCGAAGCTGAGAGCCGCGTTTCTGGGCCGCGGGACGCTGAAAGAGTGACTACTTCGGCGTGAATGTGATCGTGACCTCGGGATCGAGCGGCAGCTTGAGGCCGGGAACGTTCTTGAGAGACTCTTTGACCTCGTCGGCGGTTTTCGGCGCCTGCAGCTTGGCGGCGAGGTTGGGATCGGCGGCGATCTTGTCGATGTCGACGTCGAGGAGCGTGACGCGATTGCCCTCGACAAACGGGCTCGTCGTCTGGACCAGCGTGCCCTCTGGTTCGAGCGCGACGCCGAGACGCGCGCCCGCGAGCAGGGCCTTGACCATCTCGATCTGCTGGGTCGAAGGCGGCGTGACGTCGCCGTTCGGACCCGGAACGCCGATGGGCAGGCCGTCCGGCCGCGGGATCACGATGCGCAGCAGCACGTTGCCGTCGGGCTGTTTCGTGAGAGCGAACGTGATTTGCCCGCCGTTCTGGCTGCTCTGCGGGCCGAGGCTCACGCCTCCCGGGACGCGCGGCTGCTCGCTGATGTGAAGCTGGGTGATGTCGGTGAAGGCGTAAACGGAATCGCGGCCCTGCCCCCTGGCGGTCTTCACGGGAGTGGACGACACGTAGGTGACGCCGGGGCCGATCGAGTCCGCGAGCGACCGGGCCTGGGCTTCAGACGTCGGGTCGGCGCCGGCCGCGTTGCCACCGCCCAGAATCGCGAACGCCTTCAGCTGATCGGTGGCGGCGTCGGTGAGCAGCAGCCGCTGCTCGATGGTGCCGCTGCCGTCGGCTTTCAGCTTGATCACGGTTGAGGACTCGAAGCAGCCCACGAGGGGAAGCGCGGCCAGGGCGACCAGCGCGGGTCGGATGAAGGTCATGTGAAGAAGATGACACAGAACGCCGCGCCGCGCCGCCGAAAACCGGCACCCGACGGCGTACCCCTGAGCCGCGCCTTGTCGAAGCTCGGCGTCATGTCCCGGAAACAGGCGGTGGAGGCGATCCGGGCCGGCCGCGTGACGGTGGACGGCCGGGTCGTGCGGCGCGAGGCCGTGCTCGTTGTCCCGGAGCGCGTCCGCCTGCTCGTGGACGGCGTCGAGCGGCGCCGCGCGCCGTGGCGGACGATCGTGTTTCACAAGCCGCGCGGGGTCGTGACCACGCGGCGCGACCCCGAGGGGCGTCCCACCGTGTACGACGTGCTCGGCGAGGCGGCCGCGGGCCTCATCGCCGTCGGGCGGCTGGATCTGGCGACGTCGGGCCTGCTCCTGCTGACGTCGGACACGCGGCTGGCCGACTGGATCACCGATCCGGCGCACGAGGTGCCACGCTTGTATGCCGTCACCGTTCGCGGACGCGTCGATCCCTCCCGGCTCGCCGGGTTTACCGCAGGCATCGCCCTCCGGAAAGCCTCGGCGCGGGAATCGCATCTCACGGTTGAGCTGCACGAAGGCCGTAACCGGCAGGTCCGGCGGATGTTCGATGCGATCGGACACGAGGTGACGAAGCTCAAACGCGTGAGATTCGGAAGCCTCGAGCTCGGCAGCCTGATACCCGGGCAATTTCGTGAGCTGTTGCGTGCAGAAATCGCCGCGGCCTTCCCGGGAGCGCCGGTCCGCGAAGTATGATCTTCAGAAAGGAGACATCGGACACGTTGGACACTTTTTCACCTGCCGAAGCCCCCACAGCGCCACCGCTCCGCGAGCGATCGGAGATTCCCGACCGGTTCAAGTGGGATCTCTCGCACATCTATCCCGACTGGAACGCGTGGCAGCGCGCCTACGACGAGCTCGACCGCAAGATCGGCGAGTGCGCCGCGTTCCAGGGCACATTGGCCCAGGGCGCCGACCGCCTGCTGGCCTTCTACAGGTTGCGCGAGGAAGTCGGGCAGCTCGAGCACAAGGTCTGGTACTACACGTCGCTCGCGTACGACCAGGATCAGCGCGACAACCAGCTCAACGCCAGGCGCCAGCAGGTCCAGATCCTGTTTGCCAAGGACGGCCAGGCCGTCTCGTGGTTCGAGCCTGAGCTGTTGAGGACTCCGCTGGCCACCGTTCGGCAGTGGTTCGATCAGAACGCGGAGCTGAGCGTGTACCGGTTCGCGATCGAAGACCTGTACCGCCGGCAGGAACACGTGCTCGACGACAAAGGCGAGCACCTGCTGTCGCTCTCGAGCCGGTTTTCGTCGACCCCGCGCGACGCCTACGCGGCGCTCTCCACCGCCGACGTCAAGTATCCGACGGTCCGCTTGTCCACGGGCGCCGACGTGACGGTGACGTACGGACAATACCGGGCGCTCCTCGCCACCAACCGCAACCAGGCCGACCGCGCGCTCGCGTGGCGTTCGCTCCACGAACTGTATGCAGGCAGCATCAACACCTACGCGTCGCTCTACAACGCGGTGCTGCAGGGCGACTGGTTTCACGCGCAGGCGCGCGGGTTCGGCTCGGCCCTCGAGGCCGCGCTGCACGGCAACAACATCCCGGCGACCGTCGTCGAGAATCTGATCGAGACGACCAAGACGAACGTCGAGCCGCTGCGCCGTTACCACCGGCTGAGAAAGAAGGTGCTGGGCCTGGAGACGTACCACACCTACGACACGACGATCCCGCTCGTGCACGTCGATCGGCAGTATCCGTACAACGACGTCCTCGAGTGGCTGCCCGCCTCGGTCGCGCCGCTCGGCCCGGAATATCAGCGCCAGCTGCGCGAGGCGCTGAACGGTGGGTGGATCGACGTCTACGAAAACTCGGGTAAGCGCAGCGGCGCCTACTCGGCGCCCGTGTACGGCGTCCACCCGTACATGCTCCTCAATTACAACGACACGCTCGACGATGTCTTTACGCTGGCGCACGAGGTGGGGCACTCGATGCACACCCTGCTGTCGCACGCGCACCAGCCGTTCGTCTACGCGAGCTACGAGATCTTCGTGGCCGAAGTCCCGTCCACGCTGAGCGAGGCGCTGTTCCTCGACTACATGCTCGCGCGCACGACCGACGAGCGCGAGCGCAGCGTGCTGCTGCAGCACGCCATCGACGGCATCGTCGCCACGTTCTACACGCAGGTGATGTTCGCGGACTACGAGCTGCAGGCGCACCGGCTCGTCGAGGAAGGGAAGCCGGTCACCGCCGAAGCGCTCGGCGACATCTACTTCGGGCTGCTCAAGGCCTATCACGGCGACGCGTACGACTACGACGATCTGTCGCGCGTCACCTGGGCGCGCATTCCGCACTTCTACAGCACGCCGTACTACGTCTATCAATACGCCACGTGCTTTGCGTCGAGCGCGCAGGTCATGAAGCAGCTGACGGGTGGCAGCGAGGCCGAGCGGCGGCAGGCCGTCGACCGGTATCTCACGCTGCTGCAGTCAGGCGGCAGCGACCACCCGATGGCGCTGCTCCAGAAGTCGGGAGTGGACCTCAGCAAACCGGAAACGGTCCGGTCCGTCGTGGATCAGCTGGATACGCTGGTCACGAAGCTGGAACAGGAAATCGGCTAGTCATCCCGTGTTGAAAGGGAAGGGTTGCCGGACCAGCAACCCTTCGTCCGATCCTAGAACGAACAGACGCCAGGGTCGGGGGCGTCGATCCGGCGCGTCGCATCCGCCGGAATCAACTGGACGGCAATCGTCCGCGCTTCCACCGTGCCTTCGTTCCTGATGTTGTGCACGTGGTCGCCGCCCTCATCGACGAGCCCCATCCCCTGCGATGTACACGTGTGGCCGGCATCTCGGATCGTCCCCTTCGTAGGCGGTCACCTGGCCCGCGGTGACGATGATCAGGCTGTGGCCGGGGTGTGTGTGCCAGCCCGTCGCCCCTCCCGGCTGCCACACGTTGCTCTGCACGTAGACGTCCGAATTGCCCTTGGTCTTCTGCCAGGACAACCAGATGTCGGCGTGGTGCCGCGACTTCCAGAAGTCGGGCGGAATCAGCTGGTTGAACACGCTGATCTCGCCAAAACGGCCCACGGCAAGAGTGGTCCCGACGAATCCGGCGGCCGGTGTCGCCAGAACCGGCCGGACAGCGTAGCCAGTCGCCGCGATGGTGGCGCTGAGCAGGATGAGCCGCATCTTTCGTCGCATGTATCCCTCCCCGTATTTGCGTCCCTGAATGGAGGCGCCCGGACACGATCGGAGCAGGGCGGGATCATCGTCAAACGGCAATATGCGGAAATGGGGCGATTTCCACGGGTGCCGTGGAATGCCGCGCTTTGCCGTCCCCTGACGACGACAGTAGAATTCGACCTTCCCTGATTTTGTGATGGGTGAACTTCCCCCTGACGAACCGCCACGCAAGGAAGCACGAGCGGATCGCCTCGACTCGTGGAAGGAAATCGCCGTCTACCTCGGCCGGGACGTGACGACCGTGCAGCGATGGGAGAAGCGGGAAGGCATGCCCGTCCATCGCCATCTGCACGATCGAATGGGCTCCGTTTACGCGTTTCGGGCCGAGCTGGATGCGTGGACGGAGAGCCGGAATCTTCGGACGTCGCCGGACGGGGGTGATACCGCTTCCAGCGGGCAGCCGCCTCCTGTCGCACGGACCGCGCCGGCGCGGCGACTGCTGATCCTGGCGGCTGTGGCGACCGGGGCGTCGCTGGTCATCGTCGCGGGTCTGTGGCTTCGCGCCGCCGAGTTCTTCTGGCGGAGTCCGATTGCCGGCGCCCGGTTCCAAACAGTGACGGATTTCGATGGAGTCGAGCAGGCGGCCGCGATCTCCCGCGACGGGCGCTTCGTGGCGTTTCTGTCGGACCGCGACGGGCCGATGGATGTCTGGGTCACCCAGGTCGGGTCCGGGCAGTTCCACAACCTGACGAAGGGAAGCGCGTTCGAGCTCATCAATCCATCGGTGAGGACGCTGGGCTTTTCGCCGGACGCCTCATTCGTGACGTTCTGGATGCGGCGGCGCGATGGTTCGACCGGCGAGACTATCGGCCTCTGGGCGGTGCCGACGCTCGGAGGACAGCCCCGGCCGCTCTTTGAAGGCGTCGCCGAATCCGACTGGTCGCCCGACGCGACGCGGCTCGTGTACCACACCCCCGGACCCGGCGATCCCATGTTCGTGACCGACGCGAGCCGGCAATCCGAGGGACGGCCCATCTTTGCCGCGCCCGCAGGTCTCCACGCTCATTTCCCAGTGTGGGCGCCCGACGAGCGCTTCGTGTACTTCGTCCAGGGCTCGCCGCCGGATCACCTCGACATCTGGCGGGTGGCCGCTGGAGGCGGCCCCGCCGAGCGCATCACGTCGCATAGCGGGCGCGTCAGCCATCCCGTCGTGCTCGACCGAAGGACGCTCGTGTATCTGGCCAGCGATCCCGACGGCTCCGGTCCATGGCTGTACAGCCTCGACGTCGAACGGCGCATCCCGCACAGGCTGAGCTCCGGAGTCGAGCGATACACGTCGGTGGCGGCAAGCGTCGACGGGCGCCACCTTGTGGCCACGCTCGCGAATGCGAAGCGGACTCTCTGGCGCCTGCCCCTGGCGGATCCGCCCGCAGCTCATTCGGCGGCGAGCCGCATCCTTCTGACGACCGGCACCGGCTTCTCCCCGCGGCTCGGGCCGGGCTACCTGCTCTACGTCTCCGCAACCGCCACCCGCGAGAGCATCTGGAAAGTTTCAGGCGGCGACGCGACCGAGCTCTGGAGCGCGCCGGGGGCCCGAATCGTCGGCGGGCCGGCTATCAGCGCGGACGGGCGGCAGATCGCGTTCTCGGTCGGTTTGCGAGGAAGGACCCTCTTGTATGTGATGCAGGCCGACGGCACGGCGGCGCGGACTGTGGCCGACTCGCTCGAGCTGCAGGGCGCTCCGGCATGGGCGCCCGATGCCCGGTCGATTACGTCGGCGGTCGTCGATCGCGGCGTGCCTCATCTTGTCCGCGTGCCCGTTGACGGCGGCGCTCCGACTCCCGTTGCGAGCGAGTACTCGCTGGATCCAGTCTGGGCGCCGAGCGGCGCTTTTGTCGTCTACTCCGGGAAGGACATCGGGACGACGTTTCCTGTTCAGGCTATCCAGGACGGCGCGACCGGCGCGGCCGTGCGTCGCCTGCCGGCGCTGACCCTCACCCGTGGAGCCCGGCATCTGGCATTCCTGCCGGGAGGCCGCAGTCTGGTGTTTCTGCGCGGCGAGATTCAGCACAAGAATCTCTGGCTCCTCGATATCGAGACGGGAGCCGAGCGGCAGATTACCAACGTCGCTCCCGACTTCCAGATCGTCGACTACGACGTCTCTCCGGACGGACGTGAGCTCGTGCTCGAACGGCTGCAGGAGCAGTCCGATGTCGTGTTGTTGGATTTGCCGGGGAATTGACGCGGTACGAGCCGGCCTGGCGTGCGTGGGCTAGGTCTTGCGCGGCACTCGCAGGACGGTGTGCATCACGCCGATGCACGCGTCCATTACCGCCATCAGGCCGCCGGCCTTGGCCTTCGCCGCCGCTTCTTCATTCACTACACCGCTTTGCAGCCACAGCGCCTTCGCGCCAATCTTCACGGCTTCGTCCGCGATGGCCGGCGTGAACTCCGCGCGGCGGAAGACGTCCACGATGTCGATGCGTTCGGGCACGTCCGCGAGCGACGCGTAAGCACGCTCACCGAGGACCGTGGTCTCGTTCGGGTTCACGGGAATGACGTGGTATCCGGCGCTCTGGAGCTTCCGCATGATGCCGTTCGACGGCCGGTCGGGATTCGACGACGCGCCGACCATGGCAATGGTCGACGCGTTTGTCAGAAGCTCCCTCAGCGCATCGTCGGGCGGGTTGTGATGCCGCATCAGTGGTTGCCCCGCCGGTCGCGTCCGGCCCGGCGTTCCATGCCTCCCGGCGGCCCGACGCTGGCTCGCCGCCGTTCCCGGCTCGCCTGATTGCGCCGCTCGCGGGCGGCCTGAACGGTCACGGCCGATTTGGCCGATGCCGCCGACTCGCGCTGCAGCCGCGCGGTCCGGCGCGCCGGGTCCAGCACGTCGAGGAGTCCTTCGTAGACGGCTTTCGAACGGACGTCGTCGGCCCCGGCCGCGATGCGCTCGCGCATGTAGTTCGCCGCCGCCTGAACGCTCGCACGCTGCCAGCTCATTGGTCCCTGGTCCTTGGTACTTGGGCCCTGGTCCGTCCATGGTCCGTACCATTACATGACCGTCCCCGGTCCGCCGGGCTGAGCCGGGACCGTGGACTTGGGACGACGTGCCGCGTCGGACGGACCAGGAACCAAGAACCAGGGACGAAGGACTAATCAAGCCGATCCAAGCCGCGCGGTCGCGGCGATTTCCGCGGCGGCGCGCCGGCCGCTCTCGACCGCGCCGTTCATGTAGCCCTGCCAGCGGATGCTCGTGTGTTCGCCCGCGAAGAAAAGACGTCCCGCCGGCCGGGCGAGCCACTCGCGCAGTGCGGGATTGAACGACGGATTGAAGTACGCGTAGCCTCCGCGTGCGAACGGGTCCAACTCCCAGACGATCTGGCGCGACGCGCCGAGCTCGGCGGGAGCCGCGCCGAGCCACGACAGGCCGTCCGCGAATCGCGCGATACCGTCCCTCGCCACCATGGCCTGGGTTTCTTCGCTCGCGGTCCCTCCGGCCATCAGCGTGAGGATCCCTCTGACCCCGGCCTGTTCCTCGTTGCCTTCCCAGATCGCGCCGTACGGCAGCGGCGTGCCAAAGGCGCGGGGCCGCCCCTTCGCGCGCCAGAAGCGCCGGGAGTACTGGAGGAGCGTTTTCGTCGCCCGCCCGTACCTGAGCGTCGCGATCGCGGCGTGCTGGTGTGCGGGCAGCGCCGGGGTGATGGGCACACGGCGCAGCACCGACGCCGGCAGCGCCAGCACCAGGTAATCGCTCGTCAACGGCGCCGACGTGCGGCCGCGTTTCAGCGTCGCATGCACGGACTTGCCCCTCACGGACACGGCGACGAGCTCCGTGCCGAGCTGAATCCGATCGCCCAGCTTCGCCGCCAGCGCCGCGGGCAGGCGATCGTTGCCTCCCGTGATCCGGAACATCTGGCCGCGGCCCGGCTGTTCGTTGTCGGCGAACTGATCGACGAGCGCGAGGAGCGACAACTCCTCGGGGTCGGCCAGGAAGAATCCGCGGAGGCCCGCCGCCGTCGCGCGCA
Organism: uncultured Acidobacteriota bacterium; assembly: GCA_963712905.1. GTDB lineage: Bacteria > Acidobacteriota > Vicinamibacteria > Vicinamibacterales > CAVVIG01 > CAVQJU01. The sequence continues at coordinate 171,508 of CAVQJU010000007.1, forward strand.
ACTCAGGGTCGGCGCGCTCGTCATCGAGCCACTGCGCCACGGAACGGCGGGCGAGGTCCGCGGTCACGGGCGAGTCCCAGCGCCGTTCCGCGAGCCGATAGCGGCGGGCGAGTCCGCCCACGTGTTTGGCGAGCTGGCCCCATCCGCGCGTGACGCTCTGGGTGACGATGCGCGGAGCCTGGCTGGATCCGGCCGGGCCGGGACGCACGTAGCCGAAGCCGTCGCGCAGAATGCGGGAGAGCGTCAACCCGAGCTCGCGGGCCAGCTGGCAGATTTCCTCCTGCGACTCGTCGATCATGTCGCCGCCGGCTTCGGCGTGCTGGCGGTCGGCGAAGCCGTCGCGGATCGTCCAGACGCGGCCGCCCACGCGATCGCGGGCCTCGATGACGGTTACGGCCGCGCCCATGGCCGCGAGGTCGTAGGCGGCGGCCAGCCCGGCGAGACCGGCCCCGGCGACCAGGACCGACGCGCCGGCCAGGGCCTGGGCGTTAGCGGCCAAATCGTTTGAAGAAGCTGTTGTCATTCCAGTTCGGGCGCTCGGTGCGGTTGGCGATTCGCAGGGCGAGCTGATGGATGACGTTGACGAAGTCGGTTGCGGCCTTCATGTCCACCGGCTGGCTCACATCGTCGGACGGCGCGTGGTAGCGCTCGGCGGTCCATTGCTGCGCGATGGCCGCTTCGGGCGTGTTCGGCTCGTAGCCGACTTTCATGGCGAGCGCGGGAATGCCGGCGCGGACGAAGCTGTACTGGTCGCTGCGTGTGAACCGGTTGCGCTGTGGTTCGGGATCGCCCTGGATCGCCAGGTGGAGATCGCGGGCCACGGCGCGGATGTCGCCGGCGAGGTCGGACTCGTCGAGGCCGAGCACCATCAGCGTCCTCAGCGGGAAGAGCGGCAGGAACATGTCCGTGTTGATGTTGGCGACGACCCGCAGGCCGGACGGTGGATGCGCGACGAAATAACGCGAGCCCAGCTCGCCCAGCTCTTCGGCCGTCACGGCGGCGAAGACAATCGACCGCGCCGGGCGGTAGCCCGATTCGCGAAGCCGCTCGGCGACTTCGAGAATGGTTGCCACGCCGGATGCGTTGTCCATTGCGCCGTTGTAGATCCGATCGCCGGCCACCGGGTCGCCGACGCCGACATGATCGAGATGCGCCGACAGCACGACGGCCTCGCCGCGCAGGGCGGGGTCGGCGCCGCGCAGGACGGCGGCGACGTTCGGCGACTCGATGGTCGAACGGTTGACCGTGATCGTCGCCTTCACGCGTGCCGGCAGGGCGAAGCGGGGAAGCGGCTGTCCGGCCTGATCGATGGCGGCCAACTCAGCAAGCGTATGTCCCGATCCCGCAAACAGGACGTCGGCCTTCTCGGGGTTCATCGTGACGGCGATCTGCTGATCCGGATAGTCGTCGAGAGCCGGCTCCGCCAGCGACATCTGGGGCTGCAGACGAGCAACAGTCGATCGCGACCAGGGCACCTCGAGGCGCCCGGTGCCGGGCACGGTGATTGTCCCGATGGCGCCGGCCGCCCGCAGCATCCGCCAGCGTTCGGCGTTCGACCCGAAGTGCGCCTGCAACGGGCCGGGGAGCGATCCGGTCGGCGTCGAGAAGTCCACGGCCACGGCGCCCTTCAGGTTCAGGCCCTCGAGGTCGTTGATCCGCGCATCGGGGATGTCGAGCCCGTGGCCTGTGAACACCAGCGGCGCGTTCACCTCGAGCGCGGGATCGATCCGCAGGCTGAAGTTTCCGTCCTCCCCGAGCATCAGGGTCTCGACGCGGCCGTCACGCACCAGCGCCAGGCTCGATCGGCTCTCGTCGATCTGCCGCGCCTTGAGGGCGACCGGCTGGAGAAACTGGCCCGCGTAGGCGGGCTCGAGGCCGGCTTTGCGCCAGACGTCCGCGACATACTCCGCCGCGCGGGTGTAGCCGGGACGTCCGGCTTCGCGGCCTTCGAGGGAGTCGTCGGCCAGGTACCGTACGTGTGCCCACCACCGGGACGCGTCGGCGGCTCCGTTGGCATCGGCGCCTGCCGCGACGATGATCGCAACAGAGAGCGCCGCAGCGCGCGCGCGTGCCGTCATTGCTGGTCCACGCGCACGCCCTTGGCTTTCAGCATCGCGATCAGTCCGTCGGGTCCGACCAGATGCGCTGCGCCCACGACCACGAACGCGGGACGCGGACGGGCGAACAGCGCCTCGACCTTGGGAAGCCAGTTGCGGTTGCGTTCGACGAGCAGGCGCTGATACATGAACGGATCGTCTTTGACGTCCTGGAGCACCAGGCGTTCGACCGTCGGCAGATCGCCGGTCTTCCACGCGTCCGCGATCTTCTGAACGCTCGCCTTTTCGGCGTCGAGGTCCTTCAGCGATTCAGCGAGAAAGCGCTCCTGCTGGTTCATGGCCAGGCCGTCGAATCGGGAGATCTGGTATTCGGTGGTCTCGAGCCCCTGCACGGCCTTCTTCTCGGTCTGCGCGCGATCGTAGAAGTGCTTGTCGAGCCCGAGTGCCGCGTCGAAACCGGCCTTCTCCCACTCGACAGCCATCAGCGTCATGGCCAGGAACCACGGCTTGAACTGCTGGAGCGCCGAGGCCGGCATGCCCAGGTTGCCCACCCGGGCGTTCACCAGCGCCATCGTCGCGGGCGACACGACCTTGTCGAGCGTCTGGCCCGCCGGCAGCATGCCGCGCGCCAGCAGCGAGAACTGGGTGTCGGGCGCGAGCATTTCCGCGAGGTCGACCTCCTCGACCAGGAGGTCGCTTTCCTTGAAGCCGGCGTCGAGCGCCGGCGCCAGCGGGTAGAAGTCCTTCGTCAACATGTGGACCGAGCCGACCAGGTAGACCACGCCCTGCTGGCGCGTGGCCTTCCACATGAAGCTTCGCGCCGCGGCGCGTGGCTGTGCAGCCGTCGTGGCCGCCGGGGCGGCCGTGGACATGGCCACCGCCGCGAGGACGACCGCCAGAGCTGAACGCGAGCGGCGAAGTGTGGTCATAGTTGAGTACGAAGGACAGAAGGTATGCGATCCTTGTCCATTCTAATGGACGTGGAGGCAGGCGTCATCGACGCGCTCAAGAATGTCAGTCGGCGTCCGATCCAGCCCGCGTCGGCGCACGATCTCATCGCGGACCTCGGATTCGACTCGCTGCAGGTGCTCGAGCTCGTGGCGGATCTCGAAGATCGCTTCGATATCACGATTCCCACCACGGCGACGCCGGCGATTCGCACCGTCGCGGAAGTGATCGCCGAGGTGTCGGCGCTCGTCGAGGCGCGGACAGGCGCCTGATGCTGACCCTGCGTACGTTGCCTCAGGCTCTCCGGGATGCGGCGGGACGCGGACACGGCTGCCTGTTTATCGGCGCCGCTTCCGGGGACCAACACGCGGGCGTGCAACGAACCTACGCGGATCTGCATGCTGCGGCGCTCGGCGTTTGCCGGGCACTCCGCGACATGGGCTTGCGGCGCGGCGACCTGGTCGCGCTCGCGCTCGACGACGCGGAGGCATTCCTGACAGCTCTCTACGGCGCGTCGATGGCTGGTGTGCTGCCGGCGTCTCTGCATCCGCCGGGAGCCACGCGCGACCTCGACTCGTCCTGCGACCTGACGGCCGGAGTGCTGAAGTCGTCGGCTGCCCGCGCGCTCGTGACGAGCGGACGGGTCGTGGAGCGATTCGACCGTGCGCGGAACACCTGTCCGGAACTGGAGTCCGTGATCTCGTACGAAGATCTGGCCGCCCGGTCTGCCATGCCCGGCCCGCCCGCCTGGCCCGCCCCTGGAGAAGAAGAGAATGAGCCCGGGCTCGACGATCTGGCGTTCGTGCAGTTCACCTCCGGTGCGACCTCCGAGCCGAAGGGCGTGGCGCTGACGCACCGGAACCTGTGCGAGAACATCAACGCCATCAACGGCCCGCACGGGCTGGCGACCACCGACGCCGACTCGGCCGTGAGTTGGCTGCCGCTGCACCACGACATGGGGCTCGTGGGGATGGCGCTCGGGCCCCTCTATTCCGCGCGGCCCGCCGTGTTCCTCCCCACGCACGCGTTCGTCAGGCGGCCCGCCGAGTGGCTGCGCGCCATCTCGCGTCACCGCGCCACAGTCAGCTTCGCGCCGAACTTTGCGTACGACCTCTGCGTGCGGCGCATCAGAGAGTCGGATCTCGACGGCGTGGACTTGTCGTCCTGGCGCGTGGCGGGCTGCGGAGCCGAGCCGATTCACGCGCCGACGCTCTCGGCGTTTGCCGACCGTTTTCGCGCGTGTGGGTTTCGCGAGACGAGCTTCCTGCCCGGGTACGGTCTCGCCGAGCACGTCGTGGCCGCCACGTTTGCGCCGCGCGGCCGGCCGCTTCGCACCGATGGTTCGCTCGTCAGCTGCGGCGTTCCTTTACCCGGCCATCGTCTGCGGATCGCTGACGAGGACGGCGCGGATCTGCCAGAACGCGAGGTCGGTGAGATCAGGCTGGCCGGACCGTCGGTCATGAAAGGCTACTTCGAGCGCGGCGGCGTAGCGTGTCGGCCGGACGACGGCTGGCTGCGGACGGGAGATCTGGGCTATCTGGCCGATGGTGAACTGTACGTGTGCGGCCGGGTGAAAGATCTCATCATCGCCAACGGCCGCAAGATCTATCCGCAGGATCTCGAATGGGGTGTCGACGAGCTGTCGGGCATCCGCCGCGGCCGGACAGTCGCATTCGGCACGGCAGACGCCGGCGGCCGCGACCGCCTGGTGATGATTGTCGAGCCGACCGGCACGGTGGAGGCCGAGCAGCTCGCCGCCGGCGTCCGCCGGCGCGTCGCGGATCTCTACGGTTTGTTCGTCGACGACGTCGTGGTCGCGCCCGGTGGCACGGTTGGACGCACGTCGAGCGGCAAGGTGCAGCGCGCGATGACGCGTGCACGGTACGAGCGCGGCGAGATCGGGTAGCGCAATGCTCCGCGCCGTCATCTCGACATCCGCTGCGGTCCGGATCGACGCGGCGGCGGCATTCCTCCGGCAGTTTCCAGCTTCGACCGAAGTGGTGGTTGTCGGGGCGACCCGCGGCGCCGCGGACGACTTCGTCCGCAGCCTCGCGCGGCGTTCGGCGGCGACGTTCGGGCTGACCCGGTTCGGGTTGACGGAGCTGGCGGCGAGGTCGGCTGTTTCGACCTCGGCACTCCCGCGCCGGGCGCCGGCTACTCAGGCCGGCGCCGAAGCGGTCGCGGCTCGCGCGGCGTTCGACGCGGTGACTGCCGGGGAACTCGAGTACTTCACGCCGGTGGCGTCGATGCCGGGCTTTCCGAGAGCGCTCGCCCGGACGCTCCACGAGCTGCGGCTTGCCGGCATCGGACCGGACCGTCTCGGCGGGTCGGACGCGGCGACCGGAGACATCGGCCGCCTGCTCGCGCGCGTCGAGGCCGAGCTCGCCCGCGTCGGAGTCGACGATCGGGCGGCGCTCTTCCGCCGCGCGGCGGCCGCCGTGCGCGACGGCCTCGTTCGCTGGGCTTCCTTGCCGATCGTGCTCCTCGACGTGCCGCTCGATTCGGCATCGGACGCCGGGTTCGTCGAGGCCCTGGCAGGCCGGGCGCCGGACATCATGGCCACCGTACCCGACGGCGACGTCGCCACCGAGTCGGTGCTGATCGGGCTCGGCGCCGAGCTCGATCGTCGGCCGGACGATGCGCGCGAGGGGACGGATCTCTTTCACCTGCGCCGTCACGTGTTTCTGAGCGAGCCGCCTCCGGCGCGCGACCGCACCGGCGACGTTCGCCTGTTTTCGGCGCCTGGCGAAGGCCGCGAGGCGGTCGAAATCGTGCGGCGCATCCTGGACGAAGCGGAAGCCGGCGTGCCGTTCGACGAGATGGCCGTCTTCCTGCGCACGCCGCAGCACTATCTCGGATTGCTCGAACACGCGTGTGCGCGAGCCGCGGTTCCCGCATATTTCGATCGGGGGATCAGGCGCCCGGATCCTGCAGGGCGCGCCTTCATCGCGCTGTTGTCCTGCGCGGTCGAGGGCTTGTCGGCCAGGCGGTTCGATGAATATCTATCGTTGGGACAAGTACCACGGGTTCAGTCGGCAGTCGGCAGTCGGCAGTCGGCAGTCGGCAGTCGGCAGTCGACAGTCATGCTCCCTCGCGATGAGATGTTCGCGGCCGCGCCAGCCGGTGACGAAGGCGATCCCGAGTCCCCGGAAGACATCGCGGGCGATCGGGAGCCGGTTCGCGATTCAGACGACGAGGCGATTGTCGCCGGAATGCTCCGCGCGCCGTGGAAGTGGGAGGAGCTCGTCGTCGAGTCGGCGGTCGTCGGCGGACGCACCCGCGCAGACGGCGGGCGGCGGTGGCGGCGGCGCCTCGACGGCCTCGCCGCCGACTATCGGCTTCGCATCGACGCACTGAAACGCGAGGAACCGGAGTCCGCGCGCATCAGGCGGTTCGAGCGCGATCTGACGAACCTGCGCCACCTCCGCGAGTTCGCGCTGCCCATCGTGGACGACATGGCTGCCTGGCCCGACCGGGCGACGTGGGGTGAGTGGCTCGACCGCGCGCAGCGGCTGGCGCGCCAGGTGATCCGGCGGCCCGAGCGTGTGCTCGAGACGCTGGCGTCGCTGCGCCCGATGGCCGAAGTCGGTCCGGTGTCGATCGAGGAAGTCCGGGACGTGCTGCACGATCGTCTGATCGTGCTCGACTGGGAGCCGCCGTTCCGCCGGTACGGCCGGGTGTATGTCGGCACACCGCACCAGGCGCGCGGGCGGAGGTTCAGGGTCGTCTTCGTGCCCGGCCTCGCCGAGCGCGTCGTGCCGCAGCGTCCGCATGAGGACCCGCTTCTGCTCGACGAGCGGCGAGGGACGCTTGGCGGTCTGGCCGGCCAGGACGACCGCAAGAATGCCGAGCGCCTGCTGCTGAAGCTCTCGATTGGCGCCGCGACCGAGCGGGCGTATCTGTCGTATCCGCGTCTCGATGTCGCCGAAACACGCGTGCGCGTGCCCTCGTTCTACGCGCTCGACGTCGTGCGCGCGATCACGGGCGCCGTCCCCGATCACCGCCAGCTGGCCCGGGACGCCGCCGAGGAAGCCGGCGCGAGCCTCGCCTGGCCGGCGCCGAAAGATCCGGCCCGTGCGATCGACGATCTCGAGCACGACCTCGCGTCGCTGAAGCCGCTGCTCGAGTCCCGCGACCCGGCCTCCGTCCGCGGTCACGCGCACTATCTTCTGCAGCTCAACGAGTCGCTGCGCCGATCGGTGATCAGCCGCTGGACTCGCGGGCGCAAGGCGTGGGCGCAGGCGGACGGCCTCGTCCGCGTGACGCCGGCGATCAGCCGGGCGCTCGAGAAGGAACGTCTCGGCAACCGTCCCTACTCGCTGTCGGCGCTCCAGCGCTTCTCGTCGTGTCCGTACCAGTTCCTGCTCGCGACCATCTACCGGCTCGAGCCCCGCGACGAACCCGAGCCCCTCGTGCGGCTCGATCCGCTGACGCGGGGGAGCCTCTTTCATCGGGCGCAGGCCGAGTTCTACCGGGCGATGGAAAAAGCCGGTGCGCTGCCGGTCACGCCGGGCGGCGTGGCGGAGGCCTCGAAAGCCGTCGACGCCGCGCTGGATCGGGTGGCAGCGGAATACGAGGAGCTGCTGGCGCCGGCCATCCCGCGCGTCTGGCAGGACGAGATCAACGAGCTGCGGCGCGATCTCGGCATCTGGGTCCAGAAGATGGCCGACGATCCCTCGTGGGTGCCCGCCTACTTCGAATTCAGCTTCGGCCTGTCCGACGCCGGCCGCGACGAGCGCAGCCTGAAGGATCCGGTCACGATCGACGGGCGGTTCGTGCTGCGCGGATCGGTCGATCTCATCGAGCGATCCGCAAACGGCGAGACCCTCCGCGTCACCGACCACAAGACAGGAAAGAACCGCGCGAAAGACGGGCTGATCGTCGGCGGCGGCGGCACGCTGCAGCCCGTGCTGTACAGCGCCGCCATCGAGCAGGGATTGGGCAGGAAGGTCGCCGAAGGCCGGTTGTACTACTGCACCACCGCCGGCGGGTTCACCCATCACCCGATTGCGATCGACGACTACAACCGCAACCAGGGCCTCCAGGTGCTGGCGATCATCGATCGCTCGATCGAGCAGGGGTTCCTCGCCGCCGCGCCCGCCGAGCGCGCCTGCACGTGGTGCGATTTCCGTCCGGTCTGTGGTCCGCGCGAAGAAGAGCGCGTGGCGCACAAGAACCGCGACCGGCTCGCCGATCTCGAGGCGTTGAGGGCCATGCGATGACCGTCAGCCTCCTGCCTTCGGACGCCGACGCGCGCGCGGCCATTCGCGACGACCTCGACGCGACGCTGGTCGTCGAGGCGGCGGCCGGGACCGGGAAGACGACCGAGCTCGTCAACCGGATTCTGCGCGTTCTCGAGGCGGGGCTGACGACGATGGAGCAGATCGTCGCGGTTACGTTCACGGAGAAGGCCGCCGGCGAGCTCAAGCTGCGCCTGCGCGAAGCGCTCGAGACCGCGAGAACGAAGGCGCGACGCCGGACGTTCGCCGCCGGCTCGACGCGGCGCTCGAGAGGCTCGAGGAGGCCCACGTCAACACGATCCACGGCTTCTGCGCCGAGCTGATTCGCGAACGTCCCGTCGAGGCGTGCGTCGACCCGCTGTTCGGCGTCCTCACCGAACCGCAGGCCGACCAGCTTTACGCGCGCGCGTTCCAGGCGTGGCTCCAGGAGGCGCTGGCCGATCCGCCCGAGGGCGTGCGCCGCGCGCTGCGCCGCACGAGCGCGCCGGTCTTTCCCGGCGCCGGAGACGGCGACGGTCCGGTCGATCGGCTGCGCCGCGCCGGCCGCGCGCTGGCGGAGTGGCGTCATTTCCCGGAGCCGTGGCGGCGGCCGGCGTTCGACCGCGCGACGGCCATTCGCGACGTCCTCGAACGGCTGCACCGGCTGGCGGCCATCAGCGAGGATGCCGATCTCGACTCGCGACAACCTCTACGTGGACACCGACGCGGTGCGCCGTCTCAGCCGGCAGATCAAGCTCGAGGAGTCGTTCGGCCAGGTCGATCACGACGGCTGGGAAGCGCGGCTCGTCGATCTCGTCCGCGACCGCGGTATGTCGCGCACGCGCAAGGGCAGCGGCTACAAGTACGGCAAACAGCGTCGCGCGCACGGAGGTGCTCGCCGCCCGCGACGCCCTGTTCGCGGCGCTCCAGCAGTTCAAGCAGCGACGCCGACGGCGACCTGGCCGCGTGCCTCCAGCAGGAACTGGCCGGCGCGACTGTCCGCTATCAGGATCTGAAGTCGGCGGCCGGCGTCCTCGACTTCGCGGACCTGCTGGCGAAGGCGCGGGACCTGATCAAGTCGAACGAGACGGTGCGTCCGGCACACTGCAGCGCGCGTTCACGCGCATCTTCGTCGACGAGTTCCAGGATACCGATCCGATTCAGGCCGAGATTCTGCTGCTCCTCGCCGGCGGCCAGCCCGGCAAGCTGTTCATCGTCGGCGATCCGAAGCAGGCCATCTACAGGTTCCGCGGGACCGACGTCGAGACGTACTGGCGCGTGCGAGACGAGCTTCGCCGGCAGGGTGGACGGACGCTCCAGCTGACGACCAGCTACCGGAGCATCCCGCCGATTCAGCGGTTCGTCAACGCGGCGTTCGAGCGCCACATGATCGAGAACCCGGACACGCTGCAGGCCGGCTATGTCCCCCTCGCCGAATCGCGCCCGGACGAGCCGTCACAGCCGGCGATCGTCGCGCTGCCGGTGCCGAAGCCGTACGGGCGGAGGAGCTTCGGCGGCCTGAAAGCGTCGAAGAAGGCCATCGAGGAGTCGCTGCCGGACGCGATTGGCGCGTTCATCGCGTGGCTGACGGAGGAGGATCGCGGCTGGACAGTGGCCGAGCGCGGCGCGGACGGCGTCGAGCGGCGCGTGCCGCTCGAGGCGAGGCACATCGCGATCCTCTTCCGCCGATTCGTCAGCTTCGGCGAAGACGTGACACGTCCGTACGTCGACGCGATCGAGGCCCGCGGCATCCCGCATCTGCTGGTCGGCGGCAAGGCGTTCCACGGCCGCGAGGAGGTCGAGGCCGTCCGCGCGGTGCTGGCCGCCATCGAGTGGCCGGACGACGAGCTGTCGACGTTCGCGGCGTTGAAGGGGCCGCTGTTCGCCATCGACGACGAGCACCTGTTCGAGTTCAAGTCGCGCTTCCACGCGTTCCATCCGTTCCGCGTACCGGCGGAGCTGGGCGGCAACTCCGGACAGGACCTGGTCCTGACCGCCGAACCGACCGCGCATCTGATGCCGATTGCTGAGGCGCTTCGTCTGATCCAGCAGCTGCACCGCGGCCGCAACTATCGCCCGGTCGCCGACACCATCGGGCGGTTGCTCGAGGAGACGCGCGCGCACGTCGGGTTCATCCTGCGGCCGGCGGGTGAGCAGGCGCTCGCCAACGTCCTGCACATCGCCGAGCTCGCCCGCCAGTACGAGGCCGCCGGCGGCATCTCGTTCCGCGGGTTCATCGACGAGCTGCAGCAGGCGGCCGCGTCCGAGACGGCCGAGGCGCCGATCCTCGAAGAAGGCAGCGACGGCGTGCGCCTGATGACCGTGCACAAGGCCAAGGGCCTCGAGTTCCCGGTCGTCATCCTCGCCGACCTCACCTGCCGCATGAGTCACGACGACGCCAGCCGGTATCTCGATCTCGAGAAGGGGCTGTGCGCGATTCGCCTGAGCGGATGGGCGCCGCACGAGCTGCTGGACCACGAGGCCGCGGAGGTCGCGCGGGACGAGGCCGAGGGGATCCGGCTCGCGTACGTCGCCGCGACGAGGGCGCGCGACCTGCTGGTGGTGCCCGCCTCGGCGACGCGCCGTGGGACGGAGGGTGGCTGAGCCCGTTGAACGACGCGCTGTATCCGCCAGTCGATCGCCGCCGGACTGCGACGCGCGGACCGAAGTGTCCGGCGTTCAGGTCGAAGGACACCGTGCTCGAGCGGCCGAACGACGAGACCGCGACGCCGTCGACCGTCTGCCCCGGTCAGTACGATTTCGCCGGCGGCTATTCTGTCGTCTGGTGGGATCCCGGCGCCCTGACGCTGGGGCTCAAGCCGGCGATGGGCGTCAGGCGCGACGACCTGATCGTCAAGGATGTGGCCCGCGACGTCGTCGCCGACGGCCGCACGAAGTACGACGCGTGGAAGCTCGCGCGCATCGACGCTCGCGATCGCGGATCCGTGCCGACCATTCGCGTGAAAACCGTGCGTGAGTTTACGACGGACGAAGCCACACCCACGGACGTAGCCACAGAGGCCCAGAGAGCACAGAGAACTCAGGATAATCAAGTCTCTGTGACCTCTGTGTCTCTGTGGCCTCGTGACATCGAACGGCCGTCAGGGCCGGAGTTCGGCACGCTCGTCCATGCCATCCTGGCCCGGATGCCGTTCGAGGCCACGCGCGCCGATCTGAACGACATCGGCGCCCTCGAGGCGAGGGTGCTGGGGATGTCCGACGAGGACGCCGTGGCGGCCGGCGCGATCGCCGAGGGCGTGCTCGGCCACGACCTGCTGGCGCGCGCCCGCCGCGCCGCGGCCCGCGGCGCCTGCCGGCGCGAAACGCCCGTGACGCTGACGCTCGAGGACGGCACGCTGGTCGAAGGCGTGGTCGATCTGGCGTTCGAGGAAGACGGCGTCTGGATCGTGGTCGACTACAAGACGGATCGCGAATTGGCAGTCGGGGACGGCCCGTATCGCCGGCAGCTCGCGGCGTATGCCTCCGCCATCGCGCGAGCGACCGGCGCCCCGGCATCCGGAATTTTGGCGCGCGTCTGAACTCCCTGAAAAATCCGACGGTTTGACGTTGACGGACGCCCTTTCGCGGCGTATACCCAACGTCAGACGTCGGGCTACCACAATCGGGTTAGCACAAACAGTCGAAGGGAGTTCGCTCATGAGACGACTGCGGCGCCCCCTGGTCCTCCTCGGCGTTCTGGCGCTCCTGCCTGCAACCGTGTCTGCCCAGGCCACCCTTGCCGGCGTCATTCGCGACGCGTCGGACGCCGTGCTGCCTGGTGTCACCGTCGAGATCTCGAGCCCCGCGATGATCGAGAAGACGCGGACCGCGGTCACCGACGGCAGCGGCCAGTACCGGCTGACGCAGCTCCCGCCCGGCATCTACACCGTGACCGGCTCGCTCACCGGCTTCACCACGGTCAGGCGCGAGGGCGTCGAAGTGACCGGAGCCGGCGTCATCCCGATCAACATGTCGATGCGCGTCGGCGCCGTCGCCGAGACGATTACGGTGACGGGAGAAACACCGGTCGTGGATACGCAGAGCGTCCGCCGCCAGGCGGTGCTCAGCAACGACGTGATCAATACGCTGCCGGCCACACGTTCCTATGGAGCGTTGCTCGCGGCGGTTCCGGGCCTCCAGGTGGACAACACCTTCAACAACAGCTCGAGAGTCACGCCGTTCATGACCTTCTTTACGGCCAACGGCGGCCGCGCCAACGAGGGGCGGATGATGATCGACGGCCTCAACGTGGCCGCGTCGTTCAACGGGGGCGGCGTCTCGACGTTCATCTACGACATCGCGAACGCCGACGAAATGCAGGTGTCGGTGTCGGGCTCGCTGGGGGAGGCTGAAAACGGCGGACCTCAGGTGAACCTGGTGCCGAAATCCGGCGGCAACGTGTTCAAGGGGTCGGTGTTCTACAGCGGCGCCGGCACGTGGTCGACGGGCAACAACCTCAACCCCACCTTGATCGGCTACGGCCTCACGCAGCCAGCCGGCGTGATCAGCGCCTGGGACCTGAGCGGCTCCGGCGGCGGTCCCATCAAGAAGGATCGGCTGTGGTTCTTCCTGAACCTGCGCAAGTACTCCAGCCTCAACCCGGTCCCGGGAGCGTTCGGCAACCTCAACGCCGGCGACGCGACGAAATGGCTCTACGTGAAGAACCCGAACGTGGAGACGCGCGGCGCCGACTCGAGATCGATCGAGTCTATCCGGCTCACGAGCCAGCTGACGCAGCGCAACCGGGTCTCGTTCTCGCACGAGCATCAGCACCGGTGCTCGGGGTCGTCCATCACGCCGGGCGGCGAGGGGTGCCGTACGGCCGAGACGGGTTGGGTCGGCGTCGGGAACCTCACGTCGTCGCCCGAGTCGTTTCCCGGCTACCACGATTTTCCCTACAACGTGACGCAGGCCACGTGGCAGTCGCCGGTGACCGGGAAGCTGCTGCTCGACGCGGGCTATTCGCGCTTCCAGTACCTGTGGGCCGGGTTCGGCATCGTGCCGAGAGACGGCCTGACGAACATGATCCCCGTCACCGAGCAGTCCACGATGTACGGGCAGGCGAACTTCAACTATCGCGGGCTGTACGATCCGCTGGGCTTCGCCTACGCGGACAACGACGCCAGTCCGACCAATTGGCGCATGACGGCGGCGTACGTCACCGGCGCCAACAACATGAAGGTCGGCTACCAGGGGTCGTATCAGAAATCGCTGCAGGGGAGAGTGGCGAACCAGACGCAGATGCGGTACCGATTCAACGCCGGCGTGCCGAATGCCTTCGGCTACTACATCGCGCCGCGCTGGGAACAGAACGATCGCACCGAGACGCAGTCGTTCTTCGCGCAGGACCAGTGGACGAAGGGCCGGCTCACGCTTCAGGGCGGCGTGCGGTACGACCGCGCGTGGAGCTGGGCGCCCGCCGAGCACAACGGCACGACCGACACGTCGCCCTTCAATCCCAAGCCGATCAGTTTTCCGGAGACGGTGAGCGTGAAGGGATACAACGACATCACGCCGCGCGTGGGGGTTGCCTACGACGTGTTCGGCAACGGCAAGACCGCGCTGAAGGTCAACTACGGAAAGTACCTGCAGGCGGCGACAAACGACGAGAACTACTGGGCCAACAACCCGGCCGGACGCATCGTCACCAGCGTGCTGGCGCGGGGCTGGGTGGACGGCAACCGGAACTACGTGGTCGATTGCAATATGAACAACCCGGCCCGCCAGAACAACCTGGCCGGCGGTGGAGACGACTGCGCGGCGCTCGTCGGGAACGATCTGAATTTCGGCAACCCCAATCCCAACCTGACGACCGTCAATCCGGCCATCCTCGAAGGCTGGGGTGTGCGGCCGTACGACTGGCAGTTCGGCACGTCGGTGCAGCAGGAACTGTGGCCGCGCATCTCGATCGAAGTCGGCTACAACCGGCGCTGGTTCGGCAACTTCTTCGTGACCGACAACATCCTGACGACCGCGGCGGACTACAACCAGTGGAGCTACACGCTGCCGCAGAATCCGGAACTGCCCGGCGGCGGGAGTACCGCCGGGTATTACGCGATCACCCAGGCCGCCGCGAACCGCGGCGCGCAGAACTTCCAGACGTTCGAGACCGACTACGCGCCGGCCCGCACGCAGTACTGGCACGGCGCGACCGTCAATCTGACCGGGCGGCTGCACAACGGCCTGATGTTCCAGGGCGGCACGACGACGGGTCGCGGCGTCCGGGACACCTGCGAATTGATGGCGGCGCTGCCCGAACTGTACGTGGTGGCCGCGATCAATCAGGCCATCGCGTCGTGCCACGTCACGGAGCCGTGGATGACGACGCTCAGGGGGCTCGTCGCTTATACCGTGCCGAAAATCGACGTGCTCGTCAGTGCAAACCTGCGCTCGGTACCTGGTGCCGTGCTGGGGGCCGGATCGACGTCGGCGTCGAACGGGACGTCGCTGAACGCGAACACCGCGTTGCCCAACACGGTCGTCCAGCAGTCCCTGGGCCGTCTGCCGGCGGGCGGCCTGGCCAATGGCACGACGACCGTCAACATGCTGACCCCGGGCTCGCTGTACGGTCAGCGGGTCACGCAGGTCGACATGCGGTTTGCGAAGGTCTTCAAGTTTGCGGGGAGGAGGGCCGACGCCGGCATCGACCTCTACAATCTGTTCAACACGAGCGACCCGACCACCTACACCGAAGCGTATGACTACGCGACGAACGGGGCCACGTATCTGCGGCCGAGCGCGATCGTGTCGCCGCGGTTCCTGCGCTTCAACGTGACGTTCAGCTTCTAGCGCGTTTGGCTGATACTGGCGTCGTGCAGCCTCTCGGCCCGCGCGACGCCAGCAGTACCACTCCTGAGAAGACGTTCGTGGCCGTTCAGTGCCTTCGTGACTTGCAGGCGTCCGGGACAGCACGGCTGCAGGCGCTCCGGAGTCAGCAGCGCCCCGCCGAACGAATCTCCGGAACCTCCATGATGCGCGCGGTGTGCGGCGGGTACTCGATGGCGTGCACCAGCGCTGCCGCCATCTGGTCGAGTGTCACGAGGCCGAGCCGCCGGGCGCCCTCGCGCGTGGCGGGGACGTGTTCGAGGATCCAGTACACGGGCAGCAGGGCGTACGGCCAGCGATGGCCCGGACCCAGCACGTACCACGGCCGCACGATCGTGCGGCGCAGGCCTGACTCCATCAGGAGCCCCTCCGCCTGCGCGCGCGCCTGCTGGTACGCCTGCATCACCGGCGCGGGCCGCGCGACGCTCACGTAGACGAAATGCGCCACGCCCTCGGTGGCCGCCGCCGCGATCGACGCGCGGGCCGACCGCAGGTCGATTTCCAGGAACTGCCTGGCCTTCGCGGGCGACGGGTGGGGGACGCCGAGGAGCTGGAGGAAGGTGTCGCCGTGTTCGATGGCGTGGGCGAACGTCGCGCCGTCGAACGGATCGCCGACGACAACGTCGCAGCCGGCCGGCGCCTTCCGTTCGGACCCGCGCCGGACGAGCATACGCACCCGATGACCGCGGCGGAGCAGCGTCGCCACGACCTGCCGGCCGATGTATCCGGTGCCGCCGGTGATGAAGACCGACGCGGTCATTCTTCAGCCCAGCGGAGTCTACGCCAACTCCCCTGTAAGAGCGGACTATCTCCTGGGTGTGGTGAGGACGCCGGGTTCGGCGACGTAGCCTTTTCGTGCGCGGATGCGGTACTCGGAGCCGCGGGCGCGGACTCGAATGGAGTGAAACTTGCCGTCCGCGCCGTGCGGCGGCGTGTAGCCGAGCACGTACTGGTGGTTGAGCTCGTCGGCGATGCGGGCCGACGCCGCGGCGATGTCCGCGCTGCTCTGGACCACCTCGGTGCGCCCGCCGCTCTCGTCGGTGATCTCGCGGAGCGTGGCAGGGTTCACGCTCCGGTTGATGGCCCTCGGGTTTGGCGCGTCGATGGCGATCGCGTACACGAACGCCTGGCTCCGCCGCATGCCGAACCGCACTTCCTTGAGGCCCGCCGTGCTGGCCGTGTCCGCGCCGTCGGACACGATGAGGAGCGCGCCGCGCTCACGATTACGGCGCGCGATGAGCGGCAGCGCCTCGAGCGTCGCGTCGTACACCGCCGTGCCGCCGGTCGGCTTGAGGCTGTCGAGCGCCTGCCGGACGACATCGGCCGTATGCGTCCAGGTGGTCATCACGTGCGGCTTGTGGTTGAAGGCGAGGATGAAGAACTCGTCCTGGGCGTCCAGCTGCTCGAACAGGAACCCGTTGACCGCCTCGCGCGCATCCTCCATGGGGCGGCCGAACATGCTGTCGCTCATGTCGAGCAGCACACCGACGCTGACGGGGACGCGCTCGCGCGTGAACTGCGTGATGACCTGCGGATCCCCGTCTTCGAATACCTCGAAATCGTCGCGCGTCAGGCCCGTGACGAGTTTGCCGTCGGCGTCGCGCACCGTGACCGTGACGCCGGTGACGTCGATCCCTGACTTGAAGGCGTTGGGATCCCGGACCTGCGCCGACGCGCCCGGCAGCGCCAGCGCGACGACGGGGATGGCGACGAGCAGGAGCGCGTGGTGGAGATGCATGGGGCGGGCAGCCCGGACAGACCGATCTTAGCACCGACGGCTTTCTCCAAATGCCCTGCGGACTGATAGGATCACCGTGTGCCCGACACGGCGCTCATGCCGGACCAGTCGCTGCAGGCCTCCCTCATGCGGGACGGGTTTGTCTTCGTCCACGCCGACGTCATGCGCCGTGCGCTCGAAACGTTTGGCGGGCTCGAGGACTGGCAGGCGTTCGCCGGCAGCTGGGACGACCTCGACGTGGACACCTACATGGCCGACGGCGGCCGGTATCGGCGGCGGCGCCATGCCGTCTATGCCTGCGGCGTTTCCGACGCCATCGTCCGCGCGCCTGCCCGGCCGCACTATCAGGCGCTCGACTACAACCCGCTGAACGGCGGGGTGGCTCGGTGGTTCGCGCCGGTGGACGCCTCCGTCGGCGACGGCGCGTCGATGCGGGCGATTCTGGCCTTCAGCCGCGATCTGTTCTGCCGGCTCGCGCCCGGCACGGCGCATTGGGCCGTCGAGGTGCATCAGTTCCGGATCGAAGCCAGGCCCGGGACCGAGGGCCGGCCGACGCCCGAAGGGATGCACCGGGACGGCGTGGACTACGTCCTGGTCCTGCTCGTGAACCGCCGGAATATCGTCAGCGGGACGACCGGGATTCTCGGTCCCGACGGCCGTGAACTGGGCCGCTTCACCCTGACGCAGCCGCTCGACGCGGCGCTCGTGGACGATGCGCGGGTGAGCCACGGGGTAACGCCCGTGCAGGCCGTCGACGCGTCGGCGCCGGCGCATCGGGACGTGCTGGTCGTGACATTCAAGGGAGTGAGCAGCTCAGAAAATACTTTCATGACCGACCGCGTCGAAATCTACGACACCACGCTGCGTGATGGCAGCCAGGGCCTCGGCATCTCGTTTTCCGTGCTCGACAAGCTCCGGATCGCCGAGCGGCTGGACGCGTTCGGGGTCCACTACATCGAGGGCGGCTGGCCCGGCTCGAATCCCAAGGACGTGGAGTTTTTCAACGAGGCCAAGCGGCGCACGTTCCGGCGCGCGAGGCTCGCCGCGTTCGGCGCCACGCGCCGCAAGGGCGTGACGGCGCAGGACGACGACCAGGTCCGCCTCCTCATCGACGCCGAAACCCCCGTGATTACGATCGTCGGCAAGACGTCGCGGCTGCACGTGCGCGAGGTGCTGCAGACGACGCCCGAAGAAAACCTGGCGATGATCGGCGACACGATCGCGTACCTCAAGTCCCAGGGCGCGGTTTGTCGTGTACGACGCCGAGCACTCCTTCGACGGTTACAAAGAGGACGCCGAGTACGCGCTGGCGACGCTTGCGGCCGCCGAACGTGCCGGCGCGGACGTCGTGGTGCTGTGCGACACCAACGGCGGGTCGATTCCATCCGAGATCGTCGGCATCACGAACCGGGTGCGCGCGCATGTCGCGACGCGGATCGGCATCCACACGCACGACGACATCGGACTGGGGGTCGCGAACGCGCTCGCGGCACTCGACGCCGGCGCGACGCACGTGCAGGGCACCATCAACGGGATCGGGGAGCGGACGGGCAATTGCAATCTGACGTCCGTGATTCCAAACCTGGCCTTCAAGTTCAAGAAGGGGTCGGTTCCCGGCGAGTCGCTGGCGATGCTGAAGGACATCTCGCACTTCGTGGACGAGATCGCCAACCTGCGCCCCAATCCGCGGCTGCCGTGGGTGGGCGAGGCGGCCTTTTCGCACAAGGGCGGCCAGCACGTCAACGCCGTGCAGAAGCTCGTCAGCAGCTACGAACACATCGACCCGTCGCTCGTGGGCAACCGGCGGCACGTGCTGATGAGCGAGCTGGCCGGCCGCAGCAACGTCATCATGAAGGCGCGCGAGCTCGGCTTCGACGTCAGCAAGGAAACACCCGAGCTGAACGCGATGCTGCAGCGCGTCAAGGAGCTCGAGCACGACGGCTTCGAGTTCGAGAGCGCCGACGGATCGCTCGCGCTGCTCATCCGGCGCGCGCTCCGCCGCGAGGTGAAGCCGTTCACCATCGACGCGTACCACGTGTCGATGCGGTCGAGCGGGGACGGCTCCGTGTGCGAGGCGACCGTGAAAGTGGTTGTCGGGCAGGATCACGCCCACACCGTCGCGGAAGGCGACGGTCCGGTAAACGCGCTCGACAAGGCGCTCCGGTCCGCGCTCGTCAAGTTCTACCGCGATCTCGGGGACGTGCGGCTGACCGACTACAAAGTCCGCATCGTCAACTCGTCGTCCGGGACGGCCGCGCGGACACGCGTGCTCATCGAGAGCGGCGACGGCACGTCGACCTGGACGACGATCGGCGTCGACGAGAACATCATCGAGGCCAGCCTGCAGGCCCTGGTCGACAGCCTCGAGTATGCGCTGCTGCGGAAGGACTTCGCGGCGGCTGTCACGCGTGCCTAAAAGATACGTAGCCACCGAGGCACAGAGAACACCGAGGATCCGCTATTGAGAGAAATCCTCCGTGCCCTCTGTGCCTCTGTGGCTTTGTCCGGAGGTCTCACTTAGCGTGACTGGGAAAATCGCCATCGAAGAGCACTTTGGAATCGCGGAGACGCTGCGGGAGTCCGCCGAGTACGCGGTGCCGGGGCAGCTGAATGTGCTCGAGCGTCGGATGCTGGATGTCGACGACGAGCGGCTGCGCGAGATGGACACGCACGGCATCGCGTTCGCGATCCTGTCGCTCAACGCGCCCGGGCGTGCAGTCAGTGCACGATCGCGCGAAGGCGATCGACCTCGCGCGGCGCGGCAACGACGCGCTGGCCGACGCGGTCGCGAGGCACCCCGATCGATACGCGGGCTTCGCGGCGCTGCCGATGCAGGATCCGGACGCGGCCTGCGCAGAGTTATCGCGCGCGGTGAAGGACCTGGGGTTCAAGGGCGCACTGGTCAACGGCTTTTCGCAGGTGGGCGCCCCGACACCGTCGTCTACTACGACGACCCGATCTACGAGCCGTTCTGGGCGACGATCGCGAGCCTGAACGTGCCGTTCTATCTGCACCCGCGCGATCCGCTGCCGAGCCGCGTGCCGATCTACGACGGCCACCCGTGGCTGTGGGGCGCGTCGTGGGCGTTCGGCGTCGAGACCGCCACGCACGCGCTGCGGCTGATGGCGAGCGGCCTCTTCGACCGCATCCCCAGCTGACGGCGATCCTCGGCCACCTCGGCGAGATGCTGCCGTACAGCATCTGGCGCTTCGATCACCGCCTCACCAAGTGGTCGCGAGGGATTCCGGCGCGGCGGACGTTCACCGAGTATCTGCGCTCGAATTTCTACCTCACGACGAGCGGCAACTTTCACACGCCGACGCTCGTCCAGGGCGATGACGGAGCTCGGCGTCGGACCGCGTGCTGTTCTCGGTCGACTACCCGTTCGAGGAAGACGCCGATGCGGCGACGTGGTTCGACAAGCGCGGAGATTTCAGAAGCGGATCGCCTGAAGATTGGTCGGACGAACGCGAAGACGCTGTTCGGTCTGCCGTAGCGTCCGCCTTCAGGCGGACGGCGAACGGCCGGCTGAAGCCGGCCTGCTACGGCTGCAGATTTACAGCGGCACGCCAGGCTTCGCCGATCCGGCCAGCCAGGCCTTGCCCCTCCGCGTACAGCTTCTCGACTTCCGGCCCGCGCAGGCCGGGCAGGCCCATCTTCACCGTGAAGCCGTTGCTTCGACTGCAGGTAGCCGAGGTGACGGTATCCTTCCGGGAACGCGCGAGCACCGCTCGCGTCGAGCGTCAGCGTCGCTGACGGATCGACCGGATCGAGCCGGTCCTTCTCGTAGATCGGCTGCCGTCGCACGATGGCCCAGCGGCCGTCGCGCTTCTCGAAGAAGTCGTAGAAGCGGCCCGCAGCAGACGACGTCGACCATCACGCCGTCGAGCGGGGCGCGCTGGAGGATGTTCATCTTGACCTGCGAGATGGCGCGCGTGCCGGCGACGTCGCACGACCAGCCGCCGAGCGCGTGCAGGATGTTGACGCCGCGCTCGAAGCCCTCGCGGCTGACCTCGATGAAGCGGCGCGCCGGACCCTGAAACCAGGTCGCCGTCATCCAGCCGTCGTCGTGCCAGACGGTCGCGAACCGCTCCCAGTCGCCGGCGTCGCGCCAGACGACCCAGTTCTCGACGGCCTCGCGGATGGCGAACGAATCATCCATGGTCGGAACGCTCTACAGTTCTGACCGATCCGGTTCCGCATGACGCCGATGCCTTCGATCTCGGTTTCCACGAGTCGCCGTCCTTCAGGTACTCCGGCGGCGTGCGCGCCGAGGCCGACGCCTTCGGGCGTGCCCGTGGCGATGATGTCGCCCGGCTCGAGCGTCAGGCCCTGCGACAGCGACTCGATGGTGACAGTCGACCGGGAAGATCATGTTCGCCGTCGTGGAATCCTGCTTCGTCGTCGCCGTTGACCCGGAGCGAGATCCGCTTCGTCTGCGGATCGCCGAACTCGTCGGCGGTGACGACGACCGGGCCCATCGGGCAGAAGCCGTCGAGGCTCTTGCCCTTGAACCACTGCAGGTGGCGTCTTCTGCAGGTCGCGCGCCGAGACGTCGTTGATGATCGTGTAGCCGAAGACGTGATCGAGCGCGTCGGCGCGCGGGATGTTCTTGCCGCGGACGCCGATGATGACGCCGAGCTCGACTTCGTAGTCCAGCTGCGGCGTGACCGACGGATCCCACGGAATCGGGTCGTACGGGCCGTTGACGCTGGTCGTCGCCTTGGTGAAGAAGACCGGCACTTCGGGCATCTTGAACTCCCGGTCGCGCGCCTGCGCGCTCTCCTTCGCGTGGCTCTTGTAGTTCAGCCCGAGGCAGAAGATGTTCTTCGCGGCCGTGCGATCGGCGCATGCACGCGGACGGCGTCGCCGCGGAAATGGCCGACGCGGGCGGCGTTGCGCCGAGCGCCTGGTTGACGAGGCGCGGCGAGGCGCTCCCAGCTGTCCCGACCCTGAGATATCAGTTCAGCCAGCGTCCCTGGCACGGCCATCGGCGGGCAGGAGCGCGTGAACGTCGATCAGCGTGTCGCCTCGGACAACGCCGAGCCGTGTTCGTGTGTCATTGGGCAGCGAAAAGGTGGCGTATCTCATCGGGCCAGAACGATATCACGCGGCCGGATCCGATCGCGTTGGATCGGAGCGTTTCTCGAGCGTGAATCCGTCTAACTATCGGTCTTTCAGCGTGTTGACAGGGCGTCGGTCCCTGCTATACTCGCCGCCGATTCGTCGCGAGACGTGTGGCGTTCGCCATTCCAGTGACGGAGGGCGTAATGAAGCGCGTGTTGGTGGGCTTCGCCGGCGGCGTGCTCGCGCTGATTCTGACTGCCGCGCCCGCGTGGGCGCAGGCGGTCTACCGCGCAAATCAGCGGGACCGTCAAGGATCGGCAGCGGCGGCGTGCTGCCAGGCGCGGACGTCACCGTCACCCAGACCGACACCGGACTCAAGCGAAGCACGGTCACCGACGCGGACGGGGCGTATCTGCTTCCGGACCTCCCGGTCGGACCGTACCGTCTCGACGTGATGCTGCAGGGTTTCGCGCCTACACGCAGACCGGCATCGTGCTGCAGGTCGGCGCGAACCCGATCATCAACGTCACCCTGGCGCTCGGCGAGATCGCCGAGAACGTCACCGTTCAGGCCAACGCGCTGATGGTCGAGACGCGCAACCTCGGCGTCGGCCAGGTGATGGACAACAAGCGGATCCTGGACCTGCCGCTCAACGGCCGGAATCCCGCCGACCTGCATGCAGTTCCTGCCGGCCGCCGTTCCGCAGCCGGCGCTGAACGCGACCAGCCGCAGCATGGGCGGCAGCAACGGCGGCCAGGCGTATTCGCTCGCCGGCGGCCTGTCGTTCGGCGTGTCGTACGTGCTCGACGGCGCGATGCACAACAACCCGTACGACAACCTGAACCTGCCGCTGCCGTTCCCGGACGCGCTGCAGGAGTTCCAGGCGGAAACGAGCGCGCTGACCGCGCAGAACGGCATGCATTCGGGCGCGGCGGTCAACGCTCGTCACCAAGTCGGGCACCAATCAGTTCCGCGGCGACGCGTTCGAGTTCTTCCGCCATCACAGCATCAACGCGACCGACCCGTTCGCGGCGAAGAACCCGGACGGGTCGCGCAAAGACGACGGGTTGAAGCGCAACCAGTACGGCGCGACCTCGGCGGGCCGATCAAGACCGACAGGCTGTTCTTCTTCGCCGGCTATCAGGGGACGAACACGCGCGTCAATCCCGACCGACAACCGCGCGTTCGTGCCGACGGCCGCGATGCTGGCGGGCGACTTCACCGCGTTCGCCTCGCCGGCCTGCAACGCCGGACGCCAGAGCACCCTGCGGGCCCCGTTTGTCGGCAACCGGGTCAACCCGGCGCTGTTCAGCAAGGCGGCGCTGAACATCACGAGCAGGCTGCCGACGACCGACCGATCCGTGCGGCCTCGTCCAGTACGGCCTGCCAGCGCGACCGACGAATGGCAGTACGTCGGCAAGGTCGACTACCAGATGAGCACCAAGCACTCGCTGTTCGGCCGCTACATCGCGACGAAGCAGTTCACGCCGCCGCCGTTCAGCCTCGACGCCGCGCAGCAGAACCTGCTCGTGACGCGCATCGGCGGCCGCGACAACCTGGCCCAGAGCTTCACGATCGGCGAGAACTTCGTCATCAGCCCGACGACGCTGAACGCGGTGCGCTTCGCGTACAACCGCACGGACATCCACCGGACGAGCACCGACTTCTTCTCCGCGCCCGAAGTCGGCATCAACATCTACAGCTACATGCCGCACTACATGCTGCTGACGGTAGGGCCGGCGGCGCGAACCCCACCGGATTCCAGCTCGGCGGCGGCACCGAGAGCCACTCGACGTTCACCACGCCCGCCTGGCAGATCAGCGACGACGTGACGCTCGTTCGCGGCGGCCATCAGTTCGCGTTCGGCGGGAACGTGGCGCGCTGGAGCTCGCTGTCGCTGGCGAACGTCCGTTCGCCCGGCCAGTTGACCATCGACGGCACGCAGACGGGCCTGCCGCTCAGCGACTTCCTGCTGGGCCGGATGGGCACCAACGCGCTCATCCAGGCGGCGCCGAACACGCTCGACATGAAGCAGACGTACCTCGGGCTCTACGCGCAGGACACCTGGCGAGTCGGCGCGGCGTGACGCTCAACTACGGCCTGCGCTGGGAGCCGTTCTTCCCGCAGCAGCTGGTGAACGGCGCGGTGTATCAGTTCGACAGGGACGCTTCAACCAGAACATCCACAGCACGGTCTTCCCGAAGGCGCCCGCCGGTCTCTACTTCCCGGGCGATCCCGGGTTCCCGACCCAGGCCGGCATGCAGACGCAGTGGAACAACCTCGGTCCGCGCGTCGGCGTGGCCTGGGATCCGACCGGGGACGGCAAGACGTCGGTCCGCGCCTCGTACGGCAAGTCGTTCGAGTTCGTGAACGCGCAGTTCCACCTCAACACGTCGGTCGCGCCGCCGTGGGGGTCCGAAGTGCGGCTCAACCAGCCGCTGGGCGGTCTCGACAATCCGTTCCTCAACACGCAGGGCCAGACGAACATTTTCCCGGTGACGTTCGACCAGAACGCGCCGTTCTCGCTCAACGGACCGTTCCTGAGCCTGAGCAACGACATGGCGTCCACAACGTCCACCTGTGGAACGTCACCGTCGAGCGCCAGTTGTCGCGATCGTGGTTCGCGTCGGCCGGCTACGTCGGCAGCCGGACCAACAACATCTGGGAATCCACGCCGCTCAACAACGCCGTGTTCCGGAACGTCGGCGCGGCCCCGCCGAGCGCGGCCAACATCAACGCGCGCCGGCCGCTCACGCTGCCAGGATCCGACCAACGGCCAGTACTACGGTCCGTTGGACCTGTACGTCACCGACGGCAAGCAGCGCTACAACGGCATGCTGCTGTCGGTCCGCAAGTCCGGCGCGCGCACGACGATGTCGGCCAATTACACGCTGTCGCACTGCTACGGGTCGCCGGACGGCTTCGGCGGCGCGACGACCAACGTGTCTTCGGCTACAACAACCCGGACAATCCCGGCTTCGACGACGGCAATTGCACGGCGGACCGGCTGCAGAATTTCTCGATGACCGGCAGCGCCAGTCGGGTCGATATCCGGGCTGGAAGGCGATCGCGTCCGACTGGCGGCTGGTCGGGAGCTTCCGGGCGTTGACGGGCGCCTGGCTGACCATCACCACGGGCGCTGACATCGCGCTGAACGGTCAGGCCGGCACGCAGCGCGCGAATCAGGTGTCCGACGACGTGTACGGCAACCAGTCGATCAATCCGACGACCAGCGCGATTACCTTCCTCAACCCGGCGGCGTTCGCGCAGCCGGCAACCGGGACGCTGGGGACCATGGGGCGCAACATCATCCGCGGACCGGACAGCAAGAACCTCGACCTGGCGCTGACGCGCGCGTTCAAGTCCGCGAGCGGCCGGTACGTCGAGGTCCGGGTCGAAGCGTTCAACGCGTTCAACTGGTTCCAGTGGGGGAACCCGAACACGGCCATCAACGCCGCGACCTTCGGTCAGATTACGACCACCTCGACCACGGTCCCGCCGCGCGTCATGCAGCTGGCGGTGAAGTATGTTTTCTAGGGGCTAGGGGCTAGGGGCTAGGGGACTAGGGAAACGCTTATGACACGCAGACACACTGCGATTGCGATCACGCTGAGCCTGCTGGCGACGCTCGTCGCCAGCCGGACGATCTTCGCGCAGATGGACTTTGCGGGCGACTGGGCGCCGGTGCAGGACGAGGACAACACCGGCAACCCGTACGTCGGCGAGTTCCTCGGCATTCCGATGAGCAAGGCGGGGTCGCTGCGCGCGCAGGCCTGGAACGCGTCGCTCTACACGCTGCCGGAGTGGCAGTGCCGGCCGCACGGCGCGATGTACATTTCGCGCGGGCCGTCGCAGGTCCGGATCTGGAAAGAAGTCGATCCGAACTCACGGACGATCACCGCGTATCACGCCGAGTGGCTGCGCTCGGTCGACAACCCGTATTACATGGACGGCCGGTCGCGGCCGCCGGCGCTCGCGCCCCACACGTGGGGCGGGTTCTCCACGGCGGAGTTCGTCGGCGACATGCTGAAGATCACGACGACGCACCTCAAGGAAGACTACTACCGGCGCAACGGCGTGCCGTCCAGCGACGAGGCGACGCTGACGCAGTACTGGATCCGGCGCGGCGACATCCTCACCTGGGTGACGATCGCGTACGATCCGCTGTACCTCGCGGAGCCGATGATTCGCACCAGCGAGTACCGGTGGTCGCCGAATCAGCAGATTCCCCCGTACCCGTGCACGCCAGTGGAGGAGGTCGATCGGCCGAACGGCGTCGTGCCGCACCACCTGCCCGGCACCAACCCGTTTCTCAAGGAGTTCGGCGAGAAGTACCAGCTGCCGACCGAGGTGACGCTCGGCGGCCCGGCCACGATGTATCCGGAAGCCGCGCGCAAGCTCGAACGCCAGATGAACGGAGTCAAGTAAATGCGATCGGGATCACGACGTGGAACGCGGAGCACGCAGAGCGCGCAGAGATCTTCCTGGAGAAAGCTGGCCTCCGCGTGCTCCGCGTGCGCTGTGTTCTATGTCGTGGTGTCCGCGTCGCTGTCGGCCCAGCAGGCCGCCGCGCCGCTCGAGGCGATCCCGGTCCGCGGCCACATCTATCTGATCGGCGGCGCCGGCGCCAACATGACGGTCTCCGCGGGCCCGGATGGCGTGTTACTGGTCGACAGCGGGTCGACGCAGAATGCCGACCGCGTGCTGGCCGCGATCAAAGCGCTGCAGGCGCGCCTGCAGCAGGCCCTGCCCGCCGCGCCCCGCGCGGGCGCCGAAACAACAGTCGCGACGAATCTCGAACCGTTCTACCGCACGCTCACGCCACCCAAGCCGATTCGCTACATCGCCAACACGAGCGCGCTGCCCGATCACACCGGCGGCAACGAGAAGCTCGCGCTCGCCGGCAAGACGTTCACCGGCGGCAACGTGACGGGCGAGATCGGCGGCGAGGGCGAGTCCGCCGCGATCCTCGCGCACGAGAATGTCCTGGCGCGCCTGGGCGACGCGAAGGTGCCGGCCAAGGGCCTGCCGACCGACACGTACTTCGGCGCCAACTTGAAGCTCGCGTACTTCTTCAACGGCGAAGGCGTCACGCTGCTGCGGATCCCCGCCGCCGCGACCGACGGCGACAGCATCGTGCATTTCCGCGGATCGGATGTCGTCGCGACCGGCGACATCTTCGATTACACGCGGTTCCCGTTCATCGACATGGCCAAGGGTGGCAGCATCCAGGGCGTGCTCGCCGGCCTGAACCGCATGGTGGAGATGGCGCAGCCCGAGTTCCGCTCCGAAGGCGGCACGCTGTTCATCCCCGCGCACGGGCGCGTCGGCGACATCGCCGACATGACGTATTACCGCGACATGACCACCATCATCCGCGATCGCGTCCAGGATCTGATGAAGAAGGGCCGCACCCTCGAGCAGGTCAAGAGCGCGCGCCCGACCGAAGACTGGGACGGCCGGCTCGGCCAGGACAAGTCGTGGACGCCGGACATGTTCGTCGAGGCGGTCTACAAGGGCCTGCAGAACCCCAAGAAATAGACGGCAGAAGTAGTGCAGGCCTTCAGGCCTGCCGTGGTGGAGAACAGTGAAATCAGCGCTCGCGGTTGCTCTAACGGTTTCTCTCCTGTGTCCCGTGCTGGCGTACGCGCAGCGCGGACGCGGCGGCGCCCCCGCCGGCCCGCCGCAGACGGCGCGCCAGGCGGCGCCGATCGATCTCACGGGCTACTGGGTCTCGCTCATCGTCGACGAATGGCGCTTCCGCGTCACGCCGCAGAAGGGCGACATCCTCTATCTGCCGCTCAACGCGCAGGCGCGCCAGATCGCCAACGCGTGGGATCCGGACAAGGATCAGGCGGACGGCAATGCGTGCAAGGCGTACGGCGCGGTTGGCGTCATGCAGCGGCCCGGCCGGCTGCACATCACCTGGGACGGCGACCAGGCGCTGAAGATCGAAACCGATGCCGGCACGCAGACGCGCGCGCTGCGATTCCCTTCGGCAGGCTCAGGGCAGGCGGCACTGGCGCCGGCAGGCGAGCCGTCGTGGCAGGGGAACTCGGCGGCCGTGTGGCAGGTGAACGGGCGTCCGCTGATCGACACCGGCGGCACGGGCTTCGTGCCGATCAACCGCGTGCAGGGCGCGACCCGCGGCGGACAGCTCAAAGTCACGACGACCAACATGAAGCCCGGCTACCTGAGAAAGAACGGCGTCCCGTACAGCGACAGGGCTGTTCTCACCGAGTACTTCACGCTGTTGGCCGGGCAGCAGAACGATTCGTACATCGCGCTCACCGCGATGCTCGACGACCCGACCTATCTGACCGGCCAGTTCATCAGGACGTACACGTTCAAGAAGGTTCCCGATCAGACCGGCTGGGATCCGACGCCCTGCTGGACGAAGTAGTGCAGGCCTTCAGAGACCTTCAGAAGTAGAGCAACTTCGTGGCCTTCGTGTCTTCGTGATGTATAGGCCGCAGCCATTCACCCCGAATGCCCCTGACGGTGCTCCTCTGGCGACAACCGCAGTCCGCTGAAGACGGTCACCGGGGACCCGTCGGCCAGATACGCGGAAGCCGGAGTCGAGCGCAGGCAATCGACGAACTGGCTGCCATAGAGCCCGGCGGCGTCGCAGTCGAGCTGCGCATCGGCGCCGGTCCAGACGCGCCAGGGATAGTGCTCGACCCGGTACTCCCGCGTCGCGCCGTCCCTGCCGCTCGTGTATCCCCAGTAGTGTTCGGCGATGAACTCCTCCTGGCTTCCAGCTTCGAGCGCTCGTGCATCGCCCTGCACCCGCAGGTCGATTCGGTTCTCGCGCCCCTTGAACGTCCACGCGTACGTCACGCGTGTCGGCTGATCGCCATTGCCGTTCGCGAACTCGATGGCGTGTGTCATGGGTACGGCCAGATAGGGTTCCCCGTAGACGATGCGTGCCGTGTAAGCGATTGCCGCGCGCGGCACCAGTTCGCGCACGAACACGACTGCCCGGCGCCAGCCCTCGGGGGCGCGGCGCCGCACGTAGAAACGCAGATTGACTTCCTCGAAGTTGCGGTGGAAGGGAATCGGGATCCCGCGCACGCGAGTGTTGAGAAAGAGGAATCCCACGACGCTGGCGAATGTGCGGCCCTGCCAATCGTCCAGCTCGGTGCCGGCAGGCACGAGCGGCTGCAGCAATCCCGGATCGATCTCGTAATTCAGCAGCGCAAGGTAGCGCCACTCGGCGGTCAGGAATCGCCGTGGCGGCAGGTCGCGCGAGGTGCTCATCCGGCCCCCGTGAGCTGCGTCTACTTCTTGCCCAGGTTCTGCCCGAGGTAATCGGCGAGGACGTCGACCTGCTTGTCGTCGACCATCGCGCCGTACTCCTTCATCGTCACGATGACGTCCCGCCACTGAGCTCGCGTGTAGAACCCGCGAAGCTTGGTGACCTCGGTGAGGTCGTGGCAGGTCGTGCACGAGGTGAGGAGAATGGTCTTGCCGTCGCCGTCAGGCAGGTCGTCTTTTTGCGCCGCGGCGCCCGTCAGCGCGGGCGCGAGCAGCATGACTCCCGCCAGCGCACCCGCGGCGACCGCCGGCCAGCGCACTACCGCCGTACCATCGTGATGTTCCGCTTGGGGGAGCGGCCCACCTTGATGCGGGTGACTTCCTTCCGCGAGGCGACGTCGATCGCCACAACCGAGTCGGTATTTTCGGTCGCGATGTACAGCAGCTTGCTGTCCGGGGTGAACGTCACCCAGTCGGGCCGCCCGCCGAGGTCGACGGGATTCGGCAGCAGCTTCAGATCGGGCAGCGAGTAGGTGTAGACGCGTGCGTTGGGCCGGCTCGTGACCCAGAGGGTCCTGCCATCCGGCGCGACGCCGATTCCATGGGACGGCGACGCGTTGAACGGCCCCTTGTCCACCTTGTCGGCGGGGATGTCGTTCGGCAGCTCGATCCGGCCCGTTTCCTTCCGCTGCGCGAAGTCCACGATCGCGAAGCCGTGGAAATCGGACAGCTGGACGAAGATCCGCTTCGTCGACCCGTCGGCGTTCGTCTCGAACGCCATCGGGCGAACGCCTTCGTTGAAGAGCGTCCACACCGGCTCGTCCGTCTTCTGGTCGATCACGGTCATCAGCTTGCCGGCGATGGAGCCGGCCACGAGGTACTTGCCGTCGGGCGTCACGTACACGTTGTGAATGCCACCCTTGGTCGGGATGCTCTTCACGCGCTCGAGCGACGCCGTGTCGACGACGTCCACGGCGCCCGGCGAGGAGACGATGCCGACGTAGACGCGGCGGCCGTCTGGGCTGATGGAGATGTTATTGGGCCGGCCCGACAGCGGAATCTTCTTCGTCAGCTGGAGCGTCGCGCCATCCACCACGTGGAGCGTCTGCTCGGCCTCGCTGCTGAAGTAGAGGCGGCTGCCGTCGGGTGACGCGGCGGCGCCGTGGTTGATCGGAACGCCTTTGACTTCCGCGACGACGTGGTTCGTCGCCGGGTCGATCAGCGAGATATTGTCGCCCTGCGAGTTGGTCTGCACGATCCGCACCTGGGCGGCGGCTGCCGGCGCAAAGAGCGCCAGCAGCACGCCCGCGGTGAACAGGCGCTGGAGCGAAGGAGTCGGCATTACCGGCTTACTGGCCCTGACCCTGCTTTTCGAAGGTATCGCCGCTGGCGTTGAACGCCGGGACTGCCGCGCCGCTGGTCTTGTCGGCGATCGCGAGCGTCGGGCCGAACTCGCCGCGCGGCAGCGTGCTGACGCCCGAACGCAGGAAGGCCTTCGCGACGTCGATGTCCCGTTCGAACAGGACGCCGATGAAGCAGTTGCTCATCTCGTCCCAGTTCTGGGGACCCCAGACGACCTTCTTCGAAGGATCCGGGTTGAACCGGTTGGCCGGAGAGTTGTCGAAGTGCGTGATGAAGCGGATCTTGGCGCCCTTCGGCAGCACGACAGGCTCGGCGTACTGGTAGCCCATCTGCCACTCGAAGTTGAAGTTGCCCTTGAGGACCGTCTTGGACGCGCCGTCCGGCGTGATCACGCGCATCTCGAAGTCCTTGCCTCGCAGGTGCATGTGGGGCTGCGCGTAGACGAGGCGCCCGGGGGCGCCCATCGTCACTTCGCTGACCACTTCGGCGTTGCCGTCGGCCGGCGGGATGGCGAGGTTGCTCGCCGTCGGGCCGGCGTGGAAGTAGTAACGCTTCTTCGGCGGCTCCTTCGCGAGCACGAGGCCGAGCTTCGACACATCCGACGCCGCTTTGCCGACCGCCGTGTAGTGCATTTCGTACACGAGATCGGAACCCTTCGGCACGAACTTCGCGGCGCCTTCCTGGTCGAATCGCTGCGGCCCGAGGCCCGGGTTGAACTTGCCGAGGATGTCGTTGCCTTCCTCCGGCGAGTTCCGCCCGATGATGTCGCGCTGCGTCTCGTTTTCGTACGCCTCGCCGGGGACGGCGTCCTTCATCCAGTTCGATCCCGCGGGGCGCACCCAGACTTTGCCGTGATGCAGCACAGCCGCGTTGCCGGGCCGCATTTCGGCGGCGAGGATCCACATGTCTTCTTTGAAGTTCGTCTTGACGACGATGTATTTGTAGTTGATGGTGCCGGTCGCCGGCAGCTCGAAAGGCTTGGGCATCTCGACGATGACGTCGGGCTTGATGTTCCAGCCGTCTTCGAAGTGCCGAGGAGGCGGCGCGTCTTTCGGATTGCCCGCGAGCGCGCCCGTATCGGCCCACGCCGCGAGCACGGCGATTTCATTTGCGGTCAGCCGGCGCTCGTTCGAGAACACGCCGACCTCCGGGTCGGCAAACCACGGCGGCATCTGCTTGTCCGCGGTCTTCGCCTTGATCGCCTTCGCCCACGGGCGCGCCTGCTCGTAGGAGATGAGGGACATCGGCGCGACCTCGCCGGGGCGATGGCAGGTCTGGCAGTTGGACTGCAGGATCGGGAGGACGTCTTTATAGTAGGTGGGCCCGCTCTGGCCGGTGAGGGACGCCGCCCCTACCACCAGCATCAGGCAACCGGCTGCAACTGCCAGGGACGTTCTCATTACCAGCCTCCTCAAAGCGTCGGGCAGGCCCTCGAGCCCGCCAATTACTTCGGATAAGTATAAGCCCAGCCGGGCAGATGCTACAGGATTTGCACGTATCTTCCCCTACTTGAGTATGCTCTCCAAGCCGATGCCTCCCAGCGCCAAGATTGCCAAGAGACCGATGAAAATGACCACGGCCACTACGGGTGCGGGGGCGTCGCTCGCGACGGCAGGCCTGGGCAGCACCGACTCTGTGACGACGAATTCGTCGAAGGAGATGCCCGATACCCCAGTCGGTTTCCGACGAACGTGCTTTCTTCAGGACCGCCGCCATAGACCTCCAGGAGGACGGCGGCACTCTCTCTGGGGATCGTTCGGTCCAGTTCGGCTACGAGCTCCGCGATTCTGCTTTCGTCCACGAGTGGTCTTTCTCCGGGCGACGGCCGGATGGGTAGCATCACGGCCTCGACCGGGACGGCTATAATGCCGCCCCGGAGGGTTTGTGCGTCTTCGTCCCATCCTCATCGCCGGATTGGTTACGGGTTTGGCTGCACTGGCGGCCGTCGTGGGCCACGCGCAGAAGACGGCTGACGGGGACTGGCCGATGTATGGCCGGGACCTGGCCGGGACGAAGTTTTCGCCCCTGAAACAGGTCACAGCCGAGAACGTCTCGAGGCTGCAGCCTGCATGGAATGTGACCCTGGTCGAAAGACCCGCGCCGGCTCCCGGACAGGGAAGGGGACGCGGAGCTGGCGGGCCGGAGATTCCTTCCAACCCGGAAGTCACGCCCATCGTGGTAAACGGCGTGATGTACCTGCTCGCCGCCGGCAACCAGATCATGGCGCTCGATGCGGCGACCGGAAAGGAAATCTGGCGCTTTGCAATCCCGGACGGCGATTCGACCGGCCGCGGGCTGGCGTACTGGCCGGGCGATCGCAACAACCCCGAGCGGGTGATGTTCACGGCGAGCGCGGCGAAAGGCAAGCCGGGCGGCGCGCGGCTGGTGGCGCTCGACGCGGCGACCGGGAAGCCCTCGGAAGGGTTCGGCACCAACGGAATCGCCGACATCGGCGTGCCGTGGAACGGCGTGCCGCTGGTCTTCAAGAACGTCATTGCGCTTGGGGCCACCGTCGGCGAAGTGCCGGATGGCCCACCCGGCGACACGCGAGCGTTCGACGCGCGCACCGGGAAGAAGCTCTGGGAGTTCCACAACGTGCCGCGGCCCGGAGAGCCCGGCCACGACACGTGGTCGAACGACGGCTGGAAGAGCCGCTCCGGCGTGAACATCTGGGGCTGGTACATGACGGTGGACGAGCAGCGCGGCATCCTCTATATGCCGATCGCGGGGCCGGCCGCCAACTACTGGGGCGGCGATCGGCCCGGCAGCAATCTGTACGCGAACTCGATGGTCGCGGTGGATGCCGAGACCGGCAAGTACAAGTGGCACTTCCAGACGGTGCACCACGATCTGTGGGACTCGGACATGCCGTCGCCGCCGACGCTGGTGGACATCCGGCAGAACGGCCGGACGATCCCGGCGCTCGCCTCGGTGGGCAAGACCGGCTACATGTTCATCCTCGATCGGGTGACCGGCAAGCCGGTTTTCGGCGTCGAGGAGCGGCCCGTCCCCAAAGGTAACGTCCCCGGCGAGTGGTATTCGCCGACGCAGCCGTTCCCCGTGAAGCCGCCGCCGCTCACGCGCGTCGAGTTCAAGAAAGAAGATATGGTGACGGCTGACGATACGTCCGCCGATCACGTGAAGGCGTGCCAGGAGCTCTGGGACAAGAGCGGCGGCTTCTACAATGCCGGGCCGTTCACGCCGTTCGGTTTCCACGAAGAGGGCGCGCCGCCGCAATCGACGATTCAATTCCCGGGCGGCACGGGTGGCGTGAACTGGGGCGGCCCCGCCGCGGATCCGTCGATCGGGTACGTGTTCGTCAACGCGCACGACACGTCGCTCGTCGGGTGGATTGAGAAAGTCCGGCCCGGCCAGAACTACGGCCGCGGCACCGAAGGCTCGAAGCAGCCGTACGATCGCGGCAGCGTCAACGGCGCCGGCCCGTACTTCACCTTCAGCGCGCCGATGAAGGACGACACCGGGCGCGTGATCGCGAACCTGCCGTGCCAGCGTCCGCCGTGGGCTCGGCTCGTCGCCGTCAACGCCAACACCGGCGACATCGCCTGGCAGGTGCCGCTCGGTATCACCGAAGCGCTGCCGGAAGGCAAACGCAACACGGGCGGCAGCGGCAGCGCGGGGCCGATCGTCACCGCCGGTGGCGTTGTCATCGTCGGCGCGACGAACGATCGCAGGCTCCGGGCGTTCGACTCGAAGACCGGCAGGGAACTCTGGGCCGCTCCGCTGCCGGGCGTCGGCAACGCCAACCCGATCACCTACACCGGCAAGAACGGCAAGCAGTACGTTGCCATCATCGCCACGGACTCCCTGCAGGTGTTTGCGCTGCCATGAGATCAGAAGTCGTCCAGGCCGTGATGTTCGTCTGCATCCTCTCGACCACTCTCGCGGCCCAGCGGGGCGGCCGCGGAGGCGGTGCGGAATTCGCCGGGCCTCCGCAGGGGCTCAACGCGATTCCCATCATGGAGAGCATCGGGTGCCTGGCGGACGGACCCAACAACACGTGGACGCTCTCGAACGCCACGGAACCCGCGAAGTCGACGCCAGGCTTTTCGAAGACCGAGGACGTGAAGGCCGCTGAAGGCAAGCCGCTCGGCGGGCAGCAGGTCCGCCTGGTCGGCCTGCTCGAAATGCACCCGGAAGAGCACAAGGGCCACAAGGTCCTCGTGAAAGGTCTGCTCATCAAGGACGCCGCCGGGCAGCGTCTCAACATCACGTCGCTGACGACCGTGAGCCCAACATGCGCGAAGTAGGAGCCGCGATTATCGCCCTCGCCCTCTGTGCCACGCCGGCGCTGGCGCAGCACTCCGGCGCGCCGTCCGGCGTTCCGAAGACGGACTGTCTGAGCGACGCCGAACGCGAGTTGATTGGCAGGCTGAAGGCCCTGAACCGGCCGACGACCGAGAAGGATCCACCGCCGCCGTTCAATCCTGACTACTTCGTCGGCACATGGACCATGGAGTACGACGGCCCCGATTCCCCGCTGTCGCCCGAGGGTGCGCACAACGGAACGCTGACGCTGAAGCACGTGGACGGTTGCTTCTACGAGGGCGAGCTCGACGCGAAAGGACCGGGCGGCGCGTACAAGACGAAGGTCCAGATCATGTACGACCCGGCCGCCAAGTACCTGACATGGGTTGAGACGGACAGCCGCGGCTACACGCTCTTCAAGCCCGGCACGATCGGCGCGGACTCGGGCGGCTACTTTACCCACTATTTCGAAACGCAGGGCTTCAAGGCCGGCGGACAGGACGTTCACCTGAAGGGCAGCACGTTCCTCGCGTCGCCGTCGAACTTCCGGATCCGGCGTTCGATTTCGACGGCGGGCGAGCCGTACATGAATCTCGGCGAGATGTGGTTCCGCAAGAAGGGAACGGTATGACGAAGATGACGCGTGCGTGCATGCTGGCTGTCGTTGCCATCGCCACGGCGAGTGCCGCCCGGGCACAGACGGCTCCGACTTTCTCGAAGGACGTCGCCCCGATTCTCTACAGCAACTGCGTCGTCTGTCACCGCCCGGGTGAGGTGGCGCCAATGTCGCTCATCACGTATCAGAACGTGCGGCCGTGGGCGCGCGCCATCAAGAACAAGGTAGTCGGCCGCGAGATGCCGCCGTGGGGCGCGAGCCCGGCGGGCATGAAGCTGGCCAACGATCGCAGTCTCTCGCAGAAGGACATCGACACGATCGTGCGGTGGGCCGATTCCGGCGCGCCCAGGGGCGACGACAAGGACCTGCCGGCCGCGCCGACGTTCCCCGCCGGCGGCTGGGCATTCGGGGAGCCGGACGCGGTGATCGATCTGCCGATCGAAGCGCAGGTGCCGGCGACGGGCGAGTTCCCGCAGTTGTCGTACTTCGTGAAGTCGCCGTTCCCGACCGACGTGTGGATGCAGAAGATGCAGGTGCGCACGAACAACCCGGCCATCGTGCACCATGCGACGCTGTTCATCCGGACGCTGCCCGAAGGCACGGTCATCAAAGACGGACGCCCGGTTCTGAAGGACGAAGGGACTTCCCAGGCCAACTCCGAAGGCGGCATCAACACAGGCCTGCCGGCCGGCAGCGGGCCCGGCATCCGCCTCGTCTCGTACGTCCCCGGCCGCGGATGGGAAGCCTACGCCGACGGCGTCGCTCGACGGCTCCCGAAAGGTGCCTACATCGAGATGAACATGCACTACCAGCCGTCCGGCAAGCCGGAGAAGGAGCGCGCGCAGTTCGGCATCTGGTTCTCGAAGGTGCCGGTCGAGCACGAAATGCAGAACGTGTCGACGCTCGATCGCGGCACGACGATGGTCGAGAACAAGCCGCTGCCGAACGACCGCGTCCCGAACATCCCGCCCGGCGTGGACAACTGGAAGATCACGAACTTCAAGATCTTCCCGGAGCCGGCGACGCTCTACGCCATGTCCCCGCACATGCACCTGCGCGGGAAGGACATGAAGTTCATCCTGACGTATCCGGACGGCCGCGAGGAGCTGGTGCTCGACGTGCCGAAGTACGACTTCAACTGGCAGCTCTATTACGAGCTCGCCACGCCGCTGAAGATTCCGGCGGGCAGCAAGCTGACCGCCATCGCGCACTACGACAACTCGTCGAAGAACAAGTGGAACCCCGCGCCCGACCGCGAGGTGTACTGGTCCGAGCAGAGCTGGGACGAGATGTACAACCCGCAGATCCGCTGGACGTGGGACCTGCAGGAACCAACGAAGAACTGACGATCATGTACGTAGTCACAGAGGCACTGAGGCCACAGAGCACTTCGTCTAAGAAAGAGTTCTCGTGGCCATCGTGTCTTCGTGAAAAGCTGGCGTTCTCGACGGAGGCTCGGTGTCGGCATCGAGCGGTCTGATGAGGCTCAACGAGAAGAAGGCGATGATCGCCAAGCGCGCCGGCGGCGTAGAACGCGTAGCGATAGTCGCCAAACGCGTCGAACACGCGTCCTCCGATCATCGGGCCGAAGACGCCTGCCGCGCCCCACGCGGTGAAGAGCACTCCGTAGTTCATCCCCAGGTTCCGCGTGCCGTAGAGATCGGCGGTGGCTGACGCGAACACCGACAGCTGCGTGCCGTAGCACCAGTAGACGCACGCCACCAGAACGAAGAACAGCACCGGCTCCTGGCGCCAGACGAAGAGCGCCGGCATGGCCACGGCCGACGCCAGCACCATCGTCCGCAAGGTCGTCACACGGCCGAGCGCATCAGACAGCCAGCCCGACAGGATGCGGCCGCCCGCGTTTCCAGCGGCGGTGACCGGCAGAGCCAGCGTCGCGACCGCCGCGCCCAGGCCGGCGCTGCGCGCGAAGGGCACGAGCTGGCTGATCGTCATCTGGCCTGCTGTCGCGCCGAGCGCGTACGCGATCCAGAGACCGTAGAATTGCGGCGTGCGGAGCATCTCACTGGTGGAGTAGTCGCGCCGCAGCGTCGAGCCGATCGGCGGAGTCCATCCGGCCGGCCGGTATCCCTCCGGCGGATTCTCGAGCAGCCACGCGCCGACCAGGCCCATCACGAGGAACACCGCGCCCAGCAGACGAAATGTCGGTCGCCAGCCGACGGACGTGATCAGGCTGGTCGCGATCGGGCCGATGATCGCCGAGCCGGCGCCGTAACCGCCGACCATCAGCCCGACGACGAGACCGCGTCGATCGGGAAACCACTTCGACGCAACCGGCGTGGGCGTCGCGTAGCCGAACCCGTTCCCGGCCCCGACGACCAGGCCGAACGCGGCATAGAGAAACCACAGCGACGTCGTGAAGCTCGCGGCGAAAAACCCGGCGGACACCAGGACGGCGCCGGCCAGGGCGCACGGCCGCGGGCCGCGGCGGTCCTGGATTCGGCCGGCGAGCACGAACGTGCTCGCGAAGACAACGACCGCGATGGTGTAGACCCAGGACGTCTGGCTGCGCGTCCAGCCGAATTCCTGCTCGAGCGGCAGGACGAACACGCTCCAGGCATACAGCGAGCCCAGCGCCAGGTTCATCGATACGCCGCCCACGACGACACGCCAGCGATTCATCAGCCTGTCTCCCGTCCGCGCGTATGATATAGCACCCTCATTGGCTGAGATCTGACGTGCGCAGGCTCGCTTTCACCCTCGTGCTGCTGGCCATCGCGCTGCCTCTCTGCGCCCAGACAAAGGGTCCCGCACCAAGGCTGCCGGATGGCACGCCCGATCTCAGCGGCGTCTGGCAGGGCGGCGGGCCGGTTGGCGATATCGCCGAGGGACTGCCGAAGGGGGAGTCAATCCCGCTGCTTCCGGAAGCGGAGAAGATTCTGAAGGCCCGCCAGTCGAAGGACGATCCCGAAGCCAACTGCCTGCCGACCGGCGTGCCGCGGATCGCGCCGTATCCGTGGCGGATCGTGCAAACGCCGACGCACATCTTCTTCCTCTTCGAAGCCAACATTCACACCTATCGCCAAATCTTCATGGACGGGCGCAAGCATCCGCCCGATCCCGATCCGACCTGGTACGGCCATTCGATCGGCCGCTGGCAGGGCCGGACGCTCGTCGTCGACACGGTCGGATACAACGACAAGTTCTGGTTCGACTTCCGCGGCCATCCGCACACGGAAAAGCTCCATACGATCGAGCGGTACACCCGGACCGATGCCGGGACGCTGGTGAACGAAATCACCATCGACGATCCCGGCGCTTACGCCAGGCCGTTCAAGGTGACGTTCACTGCCAGGCTGCGGCCGGGCGACGAGCTGATGGAGTACATCTGTCAGGAGAACAACCAGGACGTGGAGCACATCCAGGGACCGACCGCCGCGCCGGGCGACCCCGAGCGCGCCGTCGGAACCTCGGGACGGCGATAGATCAAGTCCGCTATTTCAGCACCTTCACCACGAAGTAGTTCACCGACTTCGGCACTTCCTTGAACCAGTGCGGCGTGCCGGCCTGGACGACGATGACGTCGCCCTTGGTCAGGTGCTGGGTCGTGCCGCCCTGGATGTCGGTGCCAAGATGCTGATCGGGGCGTGTGACTTTGCCCCCGACCATCGTGCCCCCGCTGACGAAGGTGGCCTCGCCTTCGATGATGTAGAGCACGTCGGTTTCCTTGTCGTGCACCTCGACCTGGCCGGGGCCGGTGCGGTGGGCGCCCGAGACGGTGACATTGGGTGCGGTCATCAGTGACGCGCCCTTGGCGAGCGCTGCCGCGACTTTCTCGTGATCCAGATAGGTGACGTTCGGTGTTTGTGCGGACATAGGAAGTGTGAGCGCGGTCGTGAACAGGGCGGCGGCCATCAGGAACGTCTTCATGTCGATCCTTTCATTCAAACCAGCGGAACGCAGCAGCGCCATTCTTACCACAGACCGGGCGTCTGGTGCCGTTGAACATTCGCGCTGACGATGCTAGCGTCGTCGTCTGATCGGTATGGCGGCGCACCGATCTCACGGAGCGGGTCGAGGTGCTCGAAGTGAAGGTGGCGGTCCTGGAGGGGCTCCCGGAAAGGGTGTCGGCAGTCGAGTCGCAGATTGTGCAACTCCGCGACGAGATGCGTAGTGGATTTTCTGCCGTCCACCAGGAGATGCGTGCCGGCGACGACGGCCTTGGTGTGCAGATAGACGGCCTCGGCGGGACGCTTCGCGGCGAGATGCGCGACCTCGGCGAGACGCTTCGCGGGGAGATGCATGACCTCGGTGCGACTCTTCGGCAAGAGATGCGGGAGGGCCAGGAAGGCCTTCGCCAGGAGATGCGCGGCGTCGAAAGCACGCTCAGGGTCGAGATGCGGGCCCTGAACGAAGACACCAAGAACCAGATGCGGGTACTGCACGAGGACGTCATCGACCGCATCGCGAGGATTGGCGAAGGCGCACCGCGGCGACGGCGGCGCCGGAAGTAACCCCTCCAGGCCCCGACTAACTAGGGCAGCGCGAAGACCACGAGCGCCTCGGACCCTTCAGGCATCGGATCGTCGAGCGCGCTGGCGCCGGAGGCGGTGATCGCGACGTACTGCTTTCCGCTTCTGCCCTGAAACGTCATCGGCACGGCGTGGGCGCTCATCGCCAGGCGCGCGGCCCACAGTTCCCTGCCGGTCTTCGCGTCGAACGCGCGGAACCGCTTGTCGTTCGTCGCACCGATGAAGACGAGGCCGCCGGCGGTCGTCATCGGCCCACCGAGGTTCAGCCGGCCGGTGTTCTTCTTGCCTTCGGGCAGTTCGTCGGTGATGCCAAGCGGTACTTTCCAGGCGATGTCGCCCGTCTTGATGTTGACGGCCACGAGGTTGCCCCAGGGGGGACGCTGGCACAACCAGCCCTTTTCGCCGCCCATGATATTGCCTGTCCGCGGATCGCCGTCGGCCCACTGGAACCGCGAGGTCGGGCCGACGATGCTGTTGCGGCGGAACGGGACGCGAGCGCCATCGGGACTTTTCTCGACCCAGCCGATGCTGGCTTCGTCGTTCGTGTTCACGAACACGTAGCCCAGGCCGGGGTCTGCGGCCGTGCCTCCCCAGTTGGCGCCGCCGATGGACCCGGGGAAGAGGATCGTCGATCGCGGCGGTGCGCCGGCCTCGCGGTAGACGTACGGTGTGAACGGGCCGTCGTTGTAGAACCCGCCGCTGCGCTCCATCAGCGCGCGGCAGAACGCCGCGTGTTCCGCGGTGGTGTCCGACTCGGTAACGATGTCATCCGGCTTGAAGCCGACGCGCGCAAGAGGCGGCGGCTTGATCGGAATGGGCTGAGTGCGGGCGCTTTCTTCGTTCGGCACGTCGCTCTTTGCCACGTGCCGCTCGTCCATCCCGAACACCGGCTTGCCCGTGACGCGGTTGAGGATGTACATGTAGCCGGTCTTGCTCGTCTGCGCGAGCACCGGTACGACCTGGCCGCCGATCGTGACGTCGAGCAATGACGGTGGCGACGGGAGATCGTAGTCCCAGAGATCGTGGTGCACCGTCTGGAAGTGCCACTTCAGCTTGCCCGTCGCGGCGTCGAGCGCAAGGAGCGAGTTGCCGTAGAGATTGTCGCCCGGGCGATCGGCGCCCCAGTAGTCGCTTGGCCCCGGAGCTTCGACGGCGACGTACAGGAGCCCGCGCGCCTGATCCAGCGTCTGCGAGAACGCCCAGCTGTAGGTGTTGGGCCGATCCTTCCAGCTTTCGTTCTTCCACGAGGTGCTGGCGGGCTCGCCGGCCTTCGGCACCGAGTGAAAGTCCCAGACCTTCGCCCCTGTCCGGGCATCGAACGCGCGAACGCCGCCGGGCGATCCGTTCGTCCCGACGATGAGCAGGTTCTTGAACAGTGTCGGCGCGGAGTTGTACGGCGCGACCATGTCGACCTCGCCGTTCTTGCCGAAAGCAGTGGCGGGCTTTCCGGTCGCGGCGTTCAGGGCGATGAGCCGCCGCTCCGACGTGACGAAGATTCGGGGCGGGGCGGTGGCGTCCCCGCCCCAGTAGGTCACGCCGCGCCGGGAAGGCGCGCCGCTCTTGAGCGTGTATCGCCACGTCTCCTTGCCGGTGTCCGGTTCGAGCGCGACGACCCGATCGGAACCGGCGAGGTAGAGCACGCCGCCCACGGCGATCGGCGTGAATTCCGATCCGCCGGAGATCGTGCCCGCCGTCCGATCCTTGCCCAGTTTGTAGGACCAGGCCTGCGCCAGCGTACTGACGTTGCGGGTGTTGATCTGCGTCAGCGGCGAGTGGCGTGTGCCCGCGAGGTCGTAGTTGTACATCGGCCAGTCGCCGCTGACGGCCTTCTTCTGCGCGATCGCGACGACAGCGGCCAGCGTGAGCGCAATCGATCCCGCGGCAATGACTAGGTCTCTTCGCGCCATAACCCCAGGGCCTTCTGCGCGGGACGATCGGAGAAGCTGAACAGCACGGATTCCTCGGCTGCCTGATGCGCGACGGGGTGCCAGGAGGGTACGACGAAGATGTCGCGCTTGCCCCAGACGAACGTGCGATCGCCGATCGTGCTCGAACCGCTGCCCTCGGCGACGCAGAAGACCGTCGCGTCCGTCGACCGGTACGGCCGGCCGGCGAAGCCCTTCGGCAGCAGCTGCAGGAACGCGCCGATGGTCGGCAGCGGGTAGCCTCCGGTAGCCGGGTTGGTGTACTGCATCTTCAGGCCGTGACGCGGATCCGGTGATCCGCTTTTCGCCATGAGCTCGAGCGCGTCGCGGCTTTGCGCGTAGGAATACGCCACCATCGGCGACGAGGGACGGGGCGCCTTGTATTCGAGCGGCAGCATGCCCGAGCCGTAGCGGGCCAGCGCGTCGCCTTCGTGCCGCGCCACCGGCTGCGACTTGTCCGGGTAGCGCTCGGCGAAGCTCGTGTCGAAGAAGTTC
Source organism: uncultured Acidobacteriota bacterium (assembly GCA_963712905.1). Lineage (GTDB taxonomy): Bacteria > Acidobacteriota > Vicinamibacteria > Vicinamibacterales > CAVVIG01 > CAVQJU01. The sequence continues at coordinate 213,776 of CAVQJU010000007.1, forward strand.
GTGATCGGGATGTCCAGGCCGTCGAGCCACACGACGGGATCGCTGCCGGGGTTTCCGTGATCGTGGTACGTCCACGACGGCGTCAGGATGAAATCACCCGGCTTCATCGTCACGCGCTCACCGTCGACTGCGGTGTAGGCGCCTTCGCCTTCGAGGACGAATCGGAGCGCGGAGGTCGCGTGCCGGTGGCTGTGAGCGACTTCACCCGGCAGAATCAACTGGAGCCCCGCGTAGAGGCTCTGCGTCACCCGCGAGCCGCCGCTGAACCCGGGGTTCTCGAGGATCAGCACCCGGCGTTCGGCTTCTTCGGCCGTGATGAGCGAGCCGGCCTCCATTATGAACGGCCGCACATCGTCGTAATGCCAGAGCGTGGGAACGCACGCCGTCCGCGGGTCGGTGCGCACCAGGTCGCCGAGCACTTCCCAGAGCGGCGCCGCATTCTGCGCCTTCAGGCGTTCGTAGAACGCCCGGCGCTCGGCTGACGCTTCCTTCTTGCTGTAGAAGGTCGTTGAGTCCATAGGTCAGTCTGCTTTCATCAGCGACGTTGCCGGCTCGCGGCGACGGTTGATCACGAAGACACCAAGAACAGTGGCCATGTCTTATTCGTGAGTCTTCGTGCCCTTCGTGTCTTCGTGGTTGACGATGTTGCCAGTCAGCTACGCCGCTCTAACTTTTACGGTCATCGATCCAATTCGCTCGATCGTCGCGACGATTGTATCGCCCGGCTCGATCGGGCTGACGCCTTCGGGTGTGCCCGTGAAGAAGACATCGCCCGGATGCAGCGTGAAAAAAGACGACGCAAGCTCGATCAGCTCTCGTACGCCGAGAATCATGTTCCGCGTGTTGGAATCCTGGCGCGGCTGTCCGTTGACGGACAAGTGCAGGTCGAGCGCATTGGGCTCGGGCACCTCGTCCGCCGTTACCAGCCACGGGCCCAGGATGGCGTACGTATCGGCTGACTTCCTGAGGCTTCGCTCCTCGGGACCGCGAATCGTGATGTCGAGTCCGATGGCGTATCCGGCTACGTAGTCGAGGGCGCGATCCTTCGTGACATTGCGCGCGGTCTTGCCGATGACGAACGCCAGTTCGATCTCGTGATCGTTGCGCCGGTCGAGTTTGCGCAGCGCGATGCCCTCGCCGGGGCCGGCCAGCGCGCTGGTCGCTTTCAGGAACAGGCCGGCCTTGTGGATGGTGTTAATCGGGTTCTGGTGGTGCAGGCCCTCGTCTCCACGGACCTCGTCCAGGTGCTTCTGGTAATTCACCGGGGCCGCGACGACCTTGCCGGGGTTGGCGACCGGGGACAGGAGCGTGGCGGCCGAGAGAGGAACGGCTGGCGCTGATGGGAGAAGCGTCCGGATGCGCTCGGTCACGGCCGGCAGGTTCATGATCAGCGGGTCGCAGGTCGGCAGCGGATACCGGTAGGCCGGGAGCACGTCGAGCGCCGGGGTCACGTCCCTGAGGCTGTCGCCCTCGGCAACGCCCAGCCGGCCACTATTGAAGCGACATAACCGCATATAATAAGGACCTTTGCCCGAGTAAGAACGACAGTTATACATCAAGACGTCGTGGTCATCATCACAGGGGAGCACATGAGCGCAGTCGTGGCAGAACAGAACCTCGAGGCAGCACTGCAGAAGGCCGGGAACCCGGTGGACATGCTGCGGAATTCGCAAATCGGCCCGTATGCGTTCCCCGTCGTGCCCTCCGAATTTACGAACTGGCGGGACGAGCAGGCATCCTGGCGGACCACCTGCGCGCTCTTCGATCAGTCGCATCACATGACGGACCTCTATATCGAGGGGCCCGACGCGCTCAAGGTGCTCTCCGACCTCGGCGTCAACAGCTTCGCCACCTTCAAGGTGAATCAAGCCAAGCAGTTCGTCGCCTGCAACTACGACGGCTACGTCATCGGCGACGCGATCCTGTTCTATCTCGAGCCCAACAAGCTCAGCCTCGTCGGACGGCCCTCGTCGCTCAACTGGGTGCAATACCACATCGAGAGCGGCAAGTACAAGGCGACCGCCGAACGTGACGAGCGCTCGTTCGTCAACAAGGGCACGCGCAGGTTCTTCCGCTACCAGGTGCAGGGCCCGCATGCACTGAAGGTGATGGAGAAGGTCCTCGGTAAGCCGACCCCGGACATCAAGTTTTTCAACATGAGCGTCATCTCCATCGCCGGGCATAACGTGCACGCCCTGCGTCACGGCATGGTCGGGCAACCGGGCTGGGAACTGTTCGGCCGCTGGGAAGACGGCGAAGCGGTCCGCGACGCCATCGTGCAGGCGGGTCAGGAATTCGGGATTCGCCGCGTCGGCGCGCGAACCTACCCGACCAGCTGCCTCGAATCGGGATGGATCCCCTCGCCGCTTCCGGCGGTCTATACGGGGAAGGACATGCAGCCGTACCGGGAGTGGCTGAGCAGCAAGAGCTACGAGGCCATGGCGTCGCTCGGCGGCAGCTTCTATTCGAAGGACATTCGCGACTACTACCTGACGCCCTACGACCTGGGCTACGGGCCGTTCGTCAAGTTCGACCACGACTTCATCGGCCGGCAGGCGCTCGAGAAGATGGCCGGCAGCCCGCGGCGCAAGAAGGTCACGCTGGTCTGGAACGGGGAGGACGTCGCCCGCGTGTTCGGCTCGTTGTTCAACGACGGCACGATCACGAAATACATCGATTTGCCCCTCGCCAACTACGCGACGCTGCCGTACGACAAGGTCCTCAAGGGCGGTCAGACGGTCGGCGTCTCCACGTACACCGGCTACACGTACAATGAGCGTGCGATCGTGTCGCTGGCCGTGGTTAATATCGAAGACAGCGAGCCGGGCACGCAGGTGTCGGTCGTCTGGGGCGAGGAGGGCGGCGGATCGCCGAAGCCGACCGTCGAACGGCACACGCAGGTGGAAATCCGTGCGACCGTCGCGCCGGTGCCCATCTCGGACGTGGCTCGGGTCGGGTATCGGCCCAAGTAGTGAGGTTAGAGGTTAGAGGTTAGGGGCTAGGGGCTAGGGGCTAGGGGCTGGGGGAGGCAGAGTGGCTTACATCTTTCATCAGGATCAGCTGCCGCGGCTCGAGGGTGCGAGCGGCGGCCGCGTGCGGACGTTCTTCGTGAACAAGGAAATCACGAAGATCGACGACATGCTGGCCGGCGTCATGACGTACACCAAGGGCACGGCGTCGCCGTTTCACTATCACGAGGTGTGCGAGCACTTCTACTTCATCATCGAGGGCGACGCCCAGGTGGAAACGCCGGAAGGCATTCAACCGGTCGGCCCGGGCATGATGATCTTCATTCCGCCGGAGCAGAAGCACCGGCTGCGCGCCAAGACGCCGCTCTTTTACTTCGAGTTCCAGGCCCCGAACCGGTTCAAGACGCACATCCTCGAAGGCACCGAAGAGGATCTGAAGTGGAATCGCGTGGACGGCGGCACCTGGATTCAGACGTAGCCATGGCGAACACTTACATCGACACGAACAAGCTGCCCCACACGAAGACGCCCGGGGGCGAGCACGTCGAAATCCTGAACAACGCCCTCTGCGGCGCCAAGAACGTCGTCGGCACGTTGCGGTGGCTGCAGGCCGGCGAACGATACGACGCCGCGAGCGACGCGCGCACCAATCAGCTGATCTACCTGATGGAAGGCGAAGCCACCATCACGCTGAACGCGAAGTCGCACGACGTGGCGAAGGGCAACGGGATCTATCTGGGGCCGTCGGAATCGGCGAGCATCGCGCAGCGGGGCGCCGCCCCGCTCAAACTCTTCCAGTTGGTCGTACCGAAACAGGGAGCGTGATATGGCGAAGAACGTGACCAGCCGTCGACGCGTGCTCAAGGGCGGCCTCGCTGCCGCCGGACTTGGGCTGTTCGGTCTTCCGGAATGGGCGATGCCGGTGCTGGCACAGGGCGAGACGCTCGTGCCGTTCACGGATTACCCGGCGAATTTCGCCACGAACCCGAGCGAGGTCGTCCGCGTCCTCGACATCCGGACGATCGCCGGCGCTATTACGCCGAAAGACCAGTTCTTCACGACGCAGCACTACGGCCACCCCACAATCGACGCCGCGGCGTTCCGCCTGAAGATTTCGGGCCTTGTCGATCGGCCGAAATCGCTGTCCATCGATGACCTGAAGGCCATGGGCAAGGAGGAGGTCGTCGCCGGCTTCGAGTGCTCGGGCAACGGCCGCGGCCGCATTCAGGGCTTCGCCAGCAACGGCCGTTGGACCGGCGTGCCGCTGCGCAAGGTGCTGAAGGAGGCCGGCCTCAAGAACGACGGCCACGAAGTCGTCTTCTTTGGCGCCGACCACGGCGAGGAAGAAACCGACTTCCGCCAGCAGAAGATCAAGCTGGACCAGACGTTCGGCCGGAGTTTGCCGCGCGATCTGGCGCTCAGTTCCGACCCCCTGGTGGCCTACGCCATGAACGGCGATCCGCTGACCAAGCACCAGGGCGCGCCGCTGCGGCTCATCATGCCCGGCTGGTACGGCGTCGCGAACGTCAAGTGGCTTTCGCGCATTCACGTTCAGCGCGACCCCTTCATGGGCAAGTACCAGTCGCGCTGGTACCGGACGATGCGCGAGGAGAAGATCGACGGGGAGACGGTGTGGAACGAGACGGCTGTTACCCACATGCGCCTCAAGTCCGTCGTCGCCCGCGTCGCGAAGACGGGGAGCGACCACGTCATCACCGGTTTCGTGCTCAACGACGGGACGCCGGTGAAGTCGGTTGAAGTGAAGATCGACAACGGCCCGTGGCAGGTGGCGCCCATCGACTATTCGAACGGCAAGTTCTCGTGGAAGCTGTTCACCTACGCGTGGAAGGGCGCCACGCCCGGCGAGCACACCATCGTCTCCCGTGCGACAGACGCCTATGGCTACGTCCAGCCGGAGACGGCGGATCTGGCGAGCAAGAAGACGTTCCTCGAGGACAACAGCCAGTTCCCGCGCAAGGTGATGATCGCGTAACGCGAACCGCGGCGCTTCGGGCTGCCGGCTCGGCAAACACGAAGATCGGCGTGGAAAAACGTCGAGCCGGCAATATCGGTTACTGCCATGGCGCTCGGGCCGGGCTCGGCCTCTCGCGGAGGTGGCCGGCTCGCCGTTTTACCCTCTGAGCCCTCACGCCGACTTCTATCGTTTGCCGAGCCGGCAGCCCGAAGCGCCGCGAAAGCCCACCCTGCACGAAGAAGGCCGCAGACATTCGGCGACCGTCAATACACAACGAGGTGCCATATGAGAGTCGGCTTATCGTTGTTCTGCGTCTTGTTGGCTGCCTGGGCTCCGGTCGCAGCTGCCGACCTCACAGGTCAGTGGTCGCTCGAGCTCGAGCCGGATTTCAGCGGCCACAATGACACCTTGAGATGCTCGTTCGTTCAGGACGGCGAAAAATTGACCAACAACTGTGGCGCCGGTTCGAATATCAGTGGCGAAGTGCAGGGGCAGAAGGTCACGTTCCGTGTGCCGACCGGCCTCTCAGGCGAGTTCACAGCGGTATTTGCAGGAACGTTGGACACCCGCGAAATCACAATTTCCGGAACTTGGGAACTTACGGACAGAAACGGCAAGCGTGAAGGGAAATTCACCGCTACAAAGGCAGTAAACGTCAGGTAAAGCGCGAGCCGGGGCGTCGGGTCGGCAAACGATAGAAGTCGGCGTGACCATCGTCTGACTCTAAAACGCGGCGGCGGCCACCTCCGCGAGAGGCCACACCTGGCCCGAGCGCCATGGCAGCAACCGATGTTGCCGCCGTCGCGTTTTTCCACGCCGACCTTCGTGTTTGCCGACCTGACGCCCCGGATCGCGCGTGACGGCGTCTCGGTGAACGTCGTTCGACTTTAAGTCTTCATGTACGTAAACCCGTGCTCCTGGGCGATGCCGATCGCCATCACGTGCGAGGGCACGAGCTGCACGCCGGGGTTCAGGCCCGCGAGCAGGTCGGCGCGGACGTCGGCGGCTGCGGTCCCGGCCGCCTGAGCGAGCTGCTGCGAAACGAGGCCGAGGGCGACGTTGCACTGCCAGAACACCGTCCCTCGCGCCTGCATCGCCTTGACGCTCAGATCCCCGTCGGACAGGAAGATGTTCCGAACCGACGGCAGCTTCGTGGCCGGGTCCACGATCTTGAAGCGCTCGCCGATCTTGTATTTCTGCCACATCGCGTCGGACAGATTGATGGCGATGGCTCGTGAGACCCCTACAGCCGTGTTCACGTCCGGCGACTGCAGGCCGAACACGTCGCGGTAGGTGTCGAGGTAGTTCTTCACGAACCGCAGCGGCCGCGTGTCCTCCGACAGGTCCCACGTGCCGTAGTCGTACATCTGCTTGTGCCGGCCCTTGAAGGCGTCGAACCAGCTGAGATCCCACTGGCCTGTGGCGGCCCGCGCCGGCGCCTGCGCCGACGCCTCCTGGTCGAGTGCAGCGATGCCCGCGAGCGAAGCCAGGACGGACACGAACGACCGGCGGTTGTGCAGCAGTGACATGACGGCTCCTTCGCAGCGCAGTTTAGCGCACTCCGAGATGAAGGCCCAGAAATGACAGCGCCTGCCTGATGACGGCGCGCGAGGCGTCGCTGTCGTCCTCGAGGTCGAAGGCGTGCAGCCCGGTGGCATGGTTCACGACTGTGACGGGCAGATTCCTCGCCACCGCACTGGCGGTGAAGCGGTCGAGCACGTCGTTCAACCCGGGGAATTGCTCCCGGCCGGCGCGGACGACAAAGAGCGGGATGTCCGCCGCCAGGTCGTCCACCGACTTGCCGGCGCAGGCGTTCACGAACCCGAACTGCTGCGAGGCGGCCGCGACGGCCGATGAACCGTCGAGATCCATCGTGTAACCGTAGAGCAGGGCCGCACACTTCGCGGGCGACCCGGCGAGCAGCGCCGAGAGGGCCGCGGCGACGTTGGCGGAGCAGGCGAGGATGCCGACGCGTTCGCCGTCGACGCCGAGGTCGACTGCATGGTCCCGCAAGTGCCGAAGCACGGCGTGAATGTCGGCGCCCGGCTCACGGGTGGCGTAGATCACCGTGGCGATACCGGATACAGCCAGCAACCGCGCCCACGACGTCGCCCAACCCACGTACCGGTAGAAACCTGTGGGGTCGGGGTATCCCATCACGATGACGACTACCGGCGGCCGGACGCCCGGCGACGTGTTCGGCGGCTCGTACAGGTCGAACACGAGTGCGCCTTCGGCCGCGTCCCTGTACGGCAGGTCCCGCCGCACCGTCACGCTATCCATCCCATCCAGCCGATAGACAACGAGCTTCTTCGCCATCTCTCTGATCTGCGCTTCTCGATCGGTCATGGCTGTCCCTCCAACTGCGAACGCGCGTACAGCGCTCCGCAGACCCTCGGTCCTTCGAAGACACACGACGCCGCCCGGCAGACCCTGCCGCGACGGTTTTAGCTAATTGGGGAAGACGATTGGCTGACGAATGACCCAGCGACTATAGCGCGCGGCGGGCGGGACTGCAATCACGTACGAGCCACAGAGGCACGGAGCTGTGTGACCCGTACGTGATCTGATTATGAGGGAGCGGGGGACTTGTCGTTGAAGCTCAGGACGTACCACACGGCAATGCCGACGGCGGGAAGAACGGCGATCAGCCAGAAGATCTCCTCCCACTGGTTGCCGTTCATCCAACCCGTCCACGGGCCGATGGCGCGCAGCAGCAGGAAGTTGACGAGCGACCAGGAGCCCGAGGCGATGCCGGTCATCATGGCCGCCCGCTCGCGGGGGAAGGCGTACGAGCCAACCTTGAGGGCGACCATCTGGAACCCGCCGCCGATGAACGTCGACAGCGAGACGAGCGCCATGGTCAGCGCGACCGACGTGGTGGCCGTCGTGAAGCCGAGCGTCAGCGAGATGACCGTCAGGAGCAGGAACATCCCGACCGGCCGGCGGTTGGCTTCCGCGTAGCGGTCGGCCGCCCAGCCCCAGAAAAAGTATCCCATGCCCCAGGTGAGCGGGGGAATCCATGCGAGCTGGTTCACTTCGGCCTGCGTCAGCTTCAGCCGTCCGTTGAGATATAGCGCAAGAATCGTCAGCACCGGGCCGGGCGAGATCGCCGGCAGCGCGTAACTGAACATCAGCGCCCAGACGCGGCGCTCCATGAAATTCGGCCACTGCACCTTTGTTGTCTTGGGCGGCGCGGTGGGCAGGAAGGGCGGCCGCGCGATCGCAGCCCAGATGGCGAGCCACGTCGCGCCCAGCGCCGCCGTGGCGAGGAACGCCACGCGCCACCCGTACTCAATCGCGAGAGGGCCGAGCAGCAGCGGCATCATCACCGCGCCGATGGTGCCGCCGGAAAACGACAGCGCGATGGCGCGGGCGCGCAGGTGCGCCGGCAGCGACTCGACGGCCGTGCGCAGACCGCCCGGGAACGTCGCGCCCTCGCCGAGGCCCAGGACGGCGCGGGCGGCGGCGAAGCCGACGAAGCTGCCCATCAGCGCGTGTGAGGCGCTGGCGCCCGTCCATACGGCGACCGCCAGCAGCATGCCGGCGCGCAGGCCGACAAAGTCCAGGATCGATCCCCAGACCGGGTTGCCGAGGGTGTACGCCAGGAAAAAGAACGAGGCCGCGTCGGTGAAGTTCTGCGGCGAGAGGCCGGTGTCGCGGATGATCGTGGGCGCGAGGATCGTCAGGACCTGGCGGTCGACGAACGACAGCCAGGAGCAGAGGGCCATGCCCAGGCAGGGCACCCACATGCGCCACTCCAACTCGCGGTGGGCGACAGTCGAAGTGGCGGGCATGTGGACGCTCTGAATGTGCTGGTTCTTACGCTTTGACCTGGGCCGGCGGGTTCATGGCCGCCGCCACGGCGTCCTTGTTCTTCGCCAGCCACTGGTCGAAGGTCTGAAGCGCGCCTCCGGTGAGCTTGCGCGTCTCTTCCACGCTTCTGACCGCGTTCACTTCCTTTTCGAAGTCGCGGTACACCTGGAACATGTTGCCGTATTCATCCGCGCCCGGGAAGCCGAAGCTGCGGAACAGGTTCGCGTCGAGCGCCGCGTACTGCACCGGGCTGAAGCCCGTGCCCTTCGCGAGCTTGTCGCTCATGTCCTTGAACGACACATGTTCGCCGGCAATCGCCACGGTCTTGCCGACGTACTGTGGACCGGCTTTGAAGATGCCGTAGGCCGCTTTGCCGATGTCGTCCTTCGCAATCCCGGCCAGCTTGGCGTCGCCCATCGGGAACGCCCAGCTGTAAACACCCTTGTCGTCCTTCTTCGGCGCGAGATTGAAGAGGTACAGGTTGTCCCAGTAGAACGACACCATGAAGAACGTCGTCGGCAGGCCGGCGAAGTGCGCGTTGGCCTCTGCCTTCGCGTCGAAGTGGGGGACGCGGAACTTGCCCTGGAGCATTGGCATCCGCGTGTCGTCCGCTTTCATCAGCTTGCGCGTGTCCTCGAGCGTCGACCAGACGACATGCTTCACGCCCGCGGCCTTTGCCGCGTCCGCGATGTTCTTGGCCTGGGCGATTTCCTTCTCGCCGGAGAAGTGTTCCCAGAAATTCGTGACGGCGAAGACGCCGTAAGCGCCGGCGAACGCCTTCTTGAGGCTCTCGACGTCGTCCAGGTTGCCGGCGACGACTTCCGCGCCTTTGGCGGCCATCGCCTTGGCGGCGTCTTTCGAGGGGTCGCGCGTGATCGCACGAGCGGCGAAGCCGCCGTTCGGGTCGGCGAGAATCGCCGACACGAGGCCGCTGCCCTGCGAGCCCGTTGAACCGACAACCGCGATGATCTTCTTATCAGCCATGGTTACTTCGCTCCGATTTCTTTGCGGACGATCGCCGCGCCGTCAGCCAGCGCCTTGAGCTTCATCTTCGCGACCATTCGCGCCAGCGGCTTCATGCCGCAGTCCGAACTGAGGGTGACCTTCTCGGCGGGCACGTGTGCCAGGACCTTGCGGATGCGGGCAGCTATCGTTTCCGGTTTCTCGATCGCGGCCGTGCGGATGTCGAGGACGCCGATCTGAATGCCCTTGTCCTTCGGCAGGTTCTTCAGGAAGTCCACGCCGGCCATGTCGCGGTTCGCGTAGTCGAGCACGAACTCGTTGATGCCCTTGGTCTCGAAGAGGTGCGGCAGCACCGTCTGGTAACCCTGCGGGTAGTTCGCGCTGAGGATGTCGTTGCCCCACGCGTTGCCGAAACAGAAATGCCAGCCGATCTTCGCGTCCACGCCGTCGCAGCACATCTCGACGGATTCGCGGATCCACTTGTAGTCGTCCTTGTTGCCGGTGAACAGCGGCAGCCACGCGCCGAGATCCTCGAACTGCAGGTACTTGGCGCCGGCGGCGACCAGGTCCTTCATCTCCTGGTTGAAGATGGGGCAGAGGGCCATCGTCAGGTCCCTGGCGTCTTTGTAGTGCTTGAAGTAGGCATGCCAGGCGAGATTGGCCGGGCCCGCCCCAACCGAAACCTTGACAGGCACTTTGGCGTGCTTTTTCGCCACCTTATACAGGTCAGCGAGGCGGATGGGACCGCGCGTCACCGGGCCGCTGTTGATGACGCCGCCCCAGTCGTCCATGATCTCGCCGCCCTGCGTTTTCTCGCTGGCGCCGACCGTGCTCGGGTGCTGCTCGCGGGCGGGCTCGAAGCCGCCGATGCGCTCGTACATGTACCAGCAGAAAGACCCGATGACGCCGACATAATCGTCGTACCACATGTTGCCGTCGGTGACGATATCGAGACCGGCCTCTTCCTGGTCGCGGATGACTGTCGCCACGGCGTCGTCGTACGCCTCTTCGTGCTGGACTTCCTTGAAGGCGACGCGAATGTCGCGGCCGAGCAGCTGGTGCTTGAACCAGTGCGGCCGCGGATACGAACCGACCATGGTGGTCGGAAGAATTCGATCGACGATCTTCGTTGCCATTCTCTCTCCTAGTGATAGATGTCGGGCGGGCGTACTTTAGGCCGAAAATCCTCCGAGCAAGGCGTTCGGATGCTATCCGAGGCCGAACTGGACGTCAAGCGTCAATCGAGGTTACGATGCGTGTTGCTCACTGTCAGGAGTCCCCACTGATGACGCCGCCGCCCGCCGCCAACCCTGCTAGCAAGAAGACGTCTGCCGATGCCGCGATTGGCCGGGACCGTCTCCTCCACATGTACCGGCAGATGGTGGCCATCCGCCTGTTCGAGGAACGCGTCAACGACCTTTATACGCGTGCGCTGATGCCCGGCCTTGCCCATCTGTATATCGGCGAGGAAGCGATCGCCTGCGGCATCTGCGAAGTCCTCCGGCGCGACGACTACATCACCAGCACGCATCGCGGCCACGGCCACTGCCTGGCCAAGGGCGCGTCGCCCGACCGCATGTTCGCGGAGCTGCTTGGCAAGGAAGCCGGCTACTGCAAGGGCAAGGGCGGCTCGATGCACATCGCGGACCCCGACACGGGCAACCTCGGCGCGAACGCCATTGTCGGCGGGAGCGCCGGCATCGCGACCGGCGCGGCGTTCGCGGCCAAGTATCTGAAAACCGGGCAGGTGGCCGTCTGCTTCTTCGGCGAGGGCGCGCTCGGCCAGGGCCTCCTGTACGAAGAGCTGAACCTCGCGCAGCTCTGGAAGCTGCCCGTGATTTTCGTCTGCGAGAACAACGGCTACAACGAATACACGCACTTCTCGGAGTCCACGGCGGGCGACGTGCCGGCGCGCGCCGCAGCGTTCGGCATGGCGCACGAAACGATCGACGGGCAGAACGTTCGGGACGTGTATACAGCCGCCTCGGCGCTCATCGATCGCGCGAGGCGCGGCGAGGGCCCGGCGTTCCTCCAGTGCATCACCTACCGCTATCACGGCCACCACGTCGGCGACATCGCGCGGGCCTACTACCGGCCGAAGACCGAAGAGCAGGAGTGGGTCACCGAGCGCGATCCCATCACGCTCCACGGGGAGTGGCTGATGGCCAATGGCGTCGCGGACCGCGCGGCACTCGACGCGATTCAGGCAGAGCTCATCACCGAGATGGACGCCGCCGTCGAGTTCGCGATCAACTCGCCCTACCCGGACCCGAGCAAGGTCACCCAGGACATCTATGCTTGAGACAGCGACCAACGTGCGCGAGCTGAGCTTTGGCGACGCCATCAAGGAGGCGATCGCCGAGGAGATGCGGCGCGATCCGAGCGTCATCCTCATGGGCGAGGACGTGGCTGAGGCGGGCACGACGTTCAAGGTGCTCACCGGGCTCGTGGACGAGTTCGGCAAGGACCGCATCATCGACACGCCCATCTCGGAAGCCGGGTTCAGCGGCCTCGGCGTCGGCGCGGCAATGGCCGGCCTGCGCCCCATCGTGGACATCATGTTCGGCGACTTCCTGACGATCATCATGGACCAGATGGTCAACCAGGCCGCCAAGATTCACTACATGTCCGGCGGCAAATGGAAAGTCCCGATGGTCTTCCGGCTGACGATGGGCGCCACCCGTCGATCGGCGGCGCAGCACTCGCAGTCGCTGCACGCCTGGCCCAGCCACATTCCGGGCCTGAAAGTCGTCGTCCCGTCGACGCCGTACGACGCGAAGGGCCTGTTCAAGGCGGCGGTGCGCGACGACAACCCGGTCGTGATCTTCGAGCACAAGATCAGCTACCGGAAGGTCAAGGGACCCGTGCCGGCAGACGACTACATCGTGCCGCTCGGCGTCGCCGACGTGAAGCGACAGGGGCGCGACATCACGATCATCGCCACGAGCAGCATGGTGCAGACGGCACTCGCCGGAGCGCAGCTGCTCGAAGGCGTCGGCATCGACGCCGAAGTCGTCGACCCGCGCACGATGTGGCCGCTCGACGAGGCGACGCTCATCAACTCGGTCAAGAAGACGTCGCGCTGCATCATCATGGACGAGGGGTACGGGCGGTACGGCGTGGCAGGGGAGCTGGCCGCGACGGTGGCCGAGGGGGCGTTCTACGACCTCGATGCGCCGGTCACGCGGCTGTGCGCGATGCACGTGCCGATTCCGTTCTCGCCGTCGCTCGAAGACACGACGGTGCCGAACGAACGCGACGTCGTCGCCCTCGCGCAGAAGCTGTGTAAACGGACGTGACGTCCGCCTGAAGGCGGACGCTACGAAGACAGCCGTAGCGTCCGGCTTCAGCCGGACGGACGACGTTCCTTGGAGGATCTCGTGGGTCTGAAAACGTACGGCACGATGGCGGTCGACTGGGAAGAGCGCATCAATTTCGATCGCCTCCGCACGGAGCGCCTGGCGCGCGCCAAGGAATTCCTTGAGAAGTCGGAGATGGGGGCGCTGCTCTGCTTCGACATGAACAACGTCCGCTACATCTCGGCCACGCACATCGGCACCTGGGCGCAGGACAAGATCAGCCGCTTCACGCTTCTCTCGCGGGGCGCCGAACCCATCCTCTGGGATTTCGGCTCGGCCGCGCGTCATCACGCCCAGAACTGCTCGTGGCTCGGCGAGCGCTCGCGCGCGGGCATTCCGCTGATGCGCGGCGCGATGTCGCCCGAGATGGGCCGCGCGGAAGACGTGGCCAGGAAGATCAAGGTCGAGCTCGAGAAGCTCAATCTCCACCGCGAACCGCTCGGCGTGGACGTCGTCGAACCGGCCGTGCTGTTCGCCCTCCAGAAGGAGGGCCTCAAGATCGTCGACGGCCAGGAGCTGATGTCGAACATCCGCGTCATCAAGACGCAGGACGAGATCTCGCTGCTCAACCACTCCGCCGCGATGGTGGACGCGGCGTACCACGATCTCTACAAAGCGATGAAGCCCGGCATGCGCGAGAACGAGGCCGTCGGCCTCGTCGCCAAGCGGCTCTACGATCTCGGCTCGGAGTATGTCGAGGGCGTGAACGCGATTTCCGGCGAACGCTGCAGCCCGCACCCGCACGTCTTCTCGGACCGCATGCTGCGGCCCGGCGATCCCGTGTACTACGACATCCTGCACTCCTACATGGGCTATCGCACGTGCTATTACCGCACGTTCGCGATCGGCTCGGCCTCGCGCGCGCTGAACGACGCGTACAAGCGCTGCCGCGACTACCTCGATGCGGCCATCGAGCTGGTCCGTCCGGGACGGACCACGGCCGAGATCGCGTCGGTGTGGCCGAAGGCGCAGGAGTTCGGGTTCCCCAACGAAGAGGCGGCGTTCGCGCTGCAGATGGGCCACGGCATCGGCCTCGCCATCTGGGAGAAGCCGATGATCAGCCGGCTGGTCTCGCTCGAGCACTCCTACGAGATCAAGCCGGGCATGGTCTTCGCGCTCGAAACGTTCTGGCCCAGCAAGGACGGCTGGAGCGCCGCGCGCATCGAAGAGGAAGTCGTCGTCACCGCGACGGGACACGAGATCATCACGCGGTTCCCGGCCGAGAAACTGCTCGTCTGCGGCGCCCCGTACGTCACCGTCGACGGGCCGCTCGAGACGACCCGCGAGCTCGAACCGGAGCCCAATCAGGACGTCGTCAACATGATCGCGGCCGCCGCGAGGTCAGAGGTTGGCGCCCGGTAGTCTGGTCGCGATTCAGATCGGCCGGCAGGCTGAGGGACGACTGGAGTCGGTGCCCGAAGTCCGTGCCGTGCCCGGCAAGGGTCTCGAAGGCGATCGCTATTTCCGCGGAGAAGGCAGCTTCTCGAAGAATCCCGGCGGCGGCCGCGCAGGTCACGCTGGTCGCGAGCGAGATGCTGAACCTGCTCGAACGCGAGCACGGCATCAGGCTGGAGCCGACGGAGACACGGCGCAATCTGCTGACGGCCGGCGTGCCGCTCAACGACCTGGTCGGACAAGTCTTTCAGGTCGGCGCGGTGCGCATGAGAGGCGTCCGGCTCGCCGAGCCGTGCAGTCACCTCGAGCGGCTGACGCAGTCCGGCGTGTTGAAAGGTCTCGTCCATCGCGCCGGATTGCGCGCCGACATTCTCGACGAAGGCGTGCTTCGGGTCGGCGACACGATCGTCCCGAGCCCCTGACCCCAGCCCCTAGACCTCTAACCTCTAACCTCTAACCTCATCCCTAACCCCCCACTTATGGCAATCAGCGTCGTGATGCCCGCGCTCGAGATGGCTCAGGAGACGGGCAAGCTCGTCTCCTGGAAGAAGAAGGACGGCGAGAACGTCAAGAAGGGCGAGCTGCTGCTCGAAGTCGAAACCGACAAGGCCGTCGTCGAAATCGAGGCGGCGGGCGACGGCATTCTCGGCGGGATCACCGCGAAGGCCGGCGATGTCGTGCCGGTGGGGCAGACCATCGCGTGGCTGTTGAAGGCCGGCGAGGCGCCGCCCGCGACGACGGCGCCCACGCAGACGGGACGAACCGGCGCGGCGGCCCCGCAGGCGGCGGCGTCGGCCGGCGCCCGCGGCTGCCGCGGGACCGGTCGCGAACGCCGGACCTGTTCAGATTTCGCCGAAGGCGCGCCGTCTCGCGAAGGAGCACGGCGTCGACGTCACGAGAATCAAGGGAACCGGTCCCGGCGGCGAAATCATCGCCGAAGACGTCCTCGCGGCGAAGGGATCGCAGGCCGCGGCGCCGTCAGCGCCAGCGCAGGCGGCCCGCCCGGCGGCTGCGCCCGCTGCCGCCCAGCCGGCGTCCGCCGAACTGGGTGCGCTCAGCTCCATCGGCCGGATCATGGCCGAGCGGACGACGCAGAGCTGGACCACGGCGCCGCACTTCTTCGTCTCGCGCGAGGTGGACTGCACCGAGCTGGTCGCCGCCCGCAAGCGGCTGGGACCCGAGATCGAGCGGACCCGCGGCGTCAAGCTGACCTTCACGGACCTGCTGACCGCGATCGTGGCGCAGGCGCTCCGCAAGCACCCGCGGATGAACGCGAGCTGGACGGGCGACGCGATCAAGGCCAACGCCGACATCAACGTCGGCCTGGCGATGGCCGTCACCGACGCGGTCGTCGTCGGCGTCGTGCCGAAGACCGACGGCATCGCCCTCGGCGACATCGCGTCGCGCCGCCGCGACCTCACCGAGCGCGCGCGCACGAACAAGCTGTCGCCGTCGGACATCACGGGGGCGACGTTCACGATCAGCAATCTCGGGATGTACCATGTGGATTCGTTCACGGCGATCATCGTGCCGCCGCAGGCCGGGATTCTCGCCGTCGGGGCGATGAAAGACCGGCTGGTGCCGGTCATGGGCGGCGTGGCGGTCAAGCCGATGATGACGCTGACGCTGTCGTGCGACCACCGCGTGCTCGACGGCGCCCGCGGCGCCATGTTCATGCACGACCTGGTCGAAGCGCTCACCGACGCTCGGTTGTAGGGCGGCCCTTTCAGGGCCGCCTGACCGCCGTCAACACTTCTTCGGCCGAGTGGACCAGCATCTGGTTCACCTTCCCGCTGCCGTCCTTGATGAACTCGTAGGTTCCCAGCAGCCGCGGGGAGAACATCGTCTGTGACAGGGGAATCATCGGGACCTTGCCCTTGCCGCGCAGGTCGATCAGCAGCTGACCGTCCTCCAGGGTGACGGTGAAGACCGTTGCCGCCGCGCCGGCCAGCTGGGCCGACCGGGACGTCGCCGTCACCTGATACACACCCACGTAGGTCGCCAGCACGTCCGGTGAAACCGTCACGGCCTTTTCTTCGGTCGTCCGGCCGACGAGGTGGACGCGGTCCTTCTCGTTCTCCAGGCACACGTACTCGATGAGCTCGGTGTCCGCGGCCAGGGTGCCGCCGGCATTCAACGTCAGCGTCTTCGCATAGACCGCCGGATCGTCGATCGTGACCTGCAGATCCAGGTGGCCGAAGTCGCGGCGCCTGAATCGCTCGGTCATGCGCAGCGCCTCGCTGTGCGGATGGCCGGCGAAGTCGAGCCACGTGCGATCGTTGAACCCGGCCGTGGTCACGACGAGCGTGTCGCCCTCCCATCGGCCGATCGAATAGCCCATCCAGTTCGGGTTCGGATCGCGCGGCAGTTCGCGGCCGTCGAGGAAGATCTGGCGATAGGACAGATCCTCGAACAGGATGACGATGATCGACGGCGTCTGGATGATCTTCGACAGCCCGCCTCGCGTGATGTGACGCGGGCCTCCGGGGATGCAGCCGGTGATCTCGGGATCGTCCTTGCCGAAGTCTTCGAGGCGCTTCTTCGAGACCTCGCGCGCCCACGGTTGGATGTCGCTCGCCGCGAGGTCGGCGGTGATGTTCGCGGCGTAGCCGACTTCGATGCCCAGCTGCCACAGGCCCGTGAGATCGGGCCGGCCGTCGGGCGCTTTCGGAACGGGCGCCGCGAGGTTTGGCTTGCCGTCAGCGGACCGTGGGATGCCGGCCGTGGGCTGCTTCACCCACTGAGCGGCCGGATTGGCTGACCACACGGCCAGGGCAAAGGCGATCAGGCTCGCGCGCTTGCGCATATTGGCTCCATCCTACAACCGCGAGCTATCGCGCGTCGGCTTCAGGTATGTCAACCGAGACTATCAGCCATACCAGGCGCGACGGTTGACTGCCTGTCGCCTTCGATTACAATCGGCAAGTTCCTTCTTTCCGGCAAGTTCCGAGGAGTGTGCATGTTCAAGTGGGCCGGTCGAACTCTAGCCGCCTGCGTCGTGCTCGCGGCTGTGCCCGCGTCGGCGCAGTCGAACCTGTCAGGCGTGTGGAACAACCTCGGCATCCTGAACGAGGACTGGCCCGACCGGCTGCCCGGGCCCGAGCTCGGCGACTACGCAGGCCTGCCGGTCAACGACGCAGTCCGTGCGCGCGCTGACGCCTGGGACGCCTCGCTCATCACGCTGCCCGAGTACCAGTGCCGCGTGCACCCCTCCGACTACGTCTCGAGCTTCGCGGGCCTGCGCATCTGGGAGGAACGCGACTCGGCGTCTCAACAGCTCATCGCCATTCACACCCATCACTTTGCCTGGGGCACCGAGCGGACCATCTGGATGGACGGCCGCCCGCATCCGCCCGAGTACGCCATGCACACGGCGATGGGCTTCTCCACCGGCAAGTGGGAGGGCGACATCCTCGTCGCGACAACGACGCACCTGAAAGAGGGATGGACGCGGCGAAACGGCCTGACGCGCAGCGACTCGGCGACGGTGACCGAACACTTCATCCGCCACGGGGACACGCTGACGCTCGTCATCTCGGTGAACGATCCGAAGTACTACACCGAGCCCGTCGTGCGCTCGCGCGACTACGAATACGAGGTCAACGGCGACATCGGCCCGTATCCGTGCGAACCGGTCGAGGAAATCCTCCGGCCCAAGGGAGCCATTCCGCATCACTTGCCCGGCACCAATCCGTTTCTGACGGAGTACGCCAAGGCACACGGGATCCCGCTCGAGGCCGCGCGCGGCGGGGCCGAAACGATGTACCCGGAGTACCGCAAGAAGATGGCGGCGATGCCGAAGCCGGACGGAGCCGCCAAGTGACGAGAATCAAATTCAACGTCGCGTTTGCGGCGCTCGCTCTCGCCACGCTCGGAAGCCTGGCCGTGTTCGCGCAGCAGCAGAATTTTGACGCTGTCGAGGTCAAGCTGCAGAAAGCACAGGGCAACGTCTACATGCTCGTCGGCGCCGGCGGCAACGTGACTGTGCAGATCGGGGCCGAGGGCGTCGTGCTCGTGGACACGCAGTTCGCGCCGATGTCGAACAAGCTCCTGGCGGCCGTGCGGTCGCTCACGCAGGGACCGCTCCGCTACATCATCAACACGCACAGCCACGGCGACCACGTAGGCGGCAACGAGAACCTGAAGAAGGCGGGCGCGACGATTGCCGGCGGCAACGTGACGCTCGACATCGGCGACGCCGCGCAGGGCGCGCAGATCATCTCTCACATCAACGCCTACAAGCACATGAGCGCGAAAGTGAACGGGCAGTACGCCACGCCGACCGGGGCGTGGCCGACGAGCACGTTCATCGGCGACGACAAGAAGCTGTATTTCAACGGCGAGGGCATTCAGATCATCCATCAGCCCTCCGCCCACACCGACGGCGACAGCCTGGTCTTCTTCCGGAAGTCCGACGTCATCAGCGCCGGCGATCTGTTCGTGACCAACGGCTACCCGTTCATCGACCTGAATACCGGCGGCAACGTGCAGGGGATCGTGGCCGGCCTCAACAAGATCGTCGACCTCTGCATCCCGGTCTACGGGCAGGAAGGCGGCACGATGGTCATCCCGGGCCACGGCCGGTTGTCCGACATGGGCGACGTCATCAACTACCGCGAGATGGTCACGATCGTCCGCGATCGGGTGCTGGACATGGTCAAGAAGAACCTGACACTCGATCAGGTGAAGGCGGCGAAGCCCACGCGAGACTACGACACGCTGTACAACACGCCCGGGGCGTTCGTGACCGGCGACGCGTTCGTCGAAGCCGTTTACAGGAGCCTGAAAAAGTGACGCGCACGATCACGGTCATCGCGATGGCGGTCCTGCTGGGGCCGGTGAGCGTGTCGGCGCAGTTGCGGGGACGCGACGTCACCGATCTCGACGCCTCCAACTCCGGCCGCGGGCGGGGCGCCAACCCGGCGGCCAAGACGCCGAAGGAAGCCGCGCCGATCGATCTGACAGGCTACTGGGTGTCGATCGTGTCCGAGGACTGGCGTTTCCGGATGGTGACGCCGCCCAAAGGGGACTACCCGAACTTCCTCCTCAACCCCGCCGGCGCGAAGCTCGCCAACGAATGGGACCCGGCGAAAGACGAGGCCGGCAAGGATCACTGTAAAGCCTACGGCGCGCCGAACATCATGCGCGTGCCCGGCCGTTTCCACATCACCTGGGCGGACGATCGGACGCTCAAGATCGAGACGGACGCGGGACAGCAGACGCGTCTGCTGCGATTCGGCGCACCCGGCGCGAACGCGCGGCGGCGCCTGCATCGCGTCAGGGGACATCGGCCGCACAGTGGGAGCGCAACGCGCTGCGGGTGGACACCAGGAACCTGCTGCCCGGCTACCTGCAGAGCAACGGCGTGCCGTTCAGCGCGAACGTGACGATGCTGGAATACTTTGATGTGATCAAGGAGCCGGGCGGCGAAGCCTGGATCATCGACGATGCGGTGATCACCGATCCGGCGTATCTCGTCCGGAGCGTCAAGCGCAGCACCCACCTGCGGAAGCAGGCCGACGCCGCCGGTTGGGATCCGCAGCCGTGCATGGTAAGGTGACGTCGTATGCCCCTCTACGACTACCAGTGCCGCGCATGTCATCACGAGTTCGAGGCGCTCGTGCGGTCGCAGGATCCGGCGCCCCGCTGCAAGGCCTGTCAGAGTGAGGACCTCGAGCGGTTGCTGACCGCGGCCAGCATGTCGACCTCCGACCAGACCCGCGCGTACGTCAAGGCCGAACGCCAGCGGCGGCTGCCGAAGCATAAAGCGGAGCAGAACGAGGAATACCAGCACACGCTCCGCGAGCACCTGCACGACGAGTAAGTCCGTAGCGTCCGCCTTCAGGCGGACGTCGAACGGCCGGCTGAGGCCGGCCGCTACGGAACCCGCCGGTCGAACACTTCAGGATTCAGCAGATTCGGTGGGCGCTGGCCCGTGAGCCCCGCCACGCAGTTGGCCACGGCCATGTTGCACATGCGCAGCCGTGTCTCGACCGACGCGCTCGCCATGTGCGGCGCCAGCACCGTGTTCGGCAGCATTCTCAGGCCGGGCGCGAGCGCTGGTTCGTTCTCGTAGACGTCAAGGCCTGCGGCCGTGATCACGCCGGCCTTGAGCGCCTTGACCAGCGCCTTCTCGTCCACCACCGGGCCGCGCGCGGTGTTCACCATGATCGCCGTCCGCTTCATGAGCGAGAGCTCGGCTGCCCCGATGTAGTGCCGCGTGTCCGCGAACAGCGGCAGGTGCAGCGACACCACGTCGGACTCGCGCAGCAGCGTCGCCTTGTCGGCAAATGTCGCGTTCAACTCCCGCTCGACCTCGACCGGCGCCCGCCGGGGCCCCGTGTAGAGCACGCGCATCCCGAACCCTGAGGCGCGGCGCGCGACGCCGCGGCCGATGCGGCCGAAGCCGCAGATGCCGAGCGTCTTGCCGTGGATGTCGCGCCCGAGGAAGTCCATGAACCGCCAGCGCGTCCACTTGCCGGACCGCACCAGCCGATCCGCCTCGGTGAGGCGTCGCGCCGTGGCCAGGATCAGGGACCAGGCAAAGTCCGCGGTCGTGTCGTCCATGGCGCCCGGCGTGTTGGTCAGCATGACGCCGCGGCGCGTCGCGGCGGCGACGTCGAAGTTGTTGTACCCGACCGCGACATTTGAGACGATCCGGAGTCGCGGGACGCCGGCGAGGATCTTCTCGGAGATGACGTCCGTGATGAGCGTGATCGCCGCGTCCTTGTTCTTCAGCTTCCGCAGTAGCTGCGCCGGGCTGACCGGAGCGTCCTTCTGGTTGCTCTCCACGTCGAACCGCGCCGCGAGGGCATCGAGCGCCTCTTGCGAAATTCGTTGAGTGACCAGCACCTTCGGTTTCACGACAACCGCTCCCTAACCCATGCTGCGATCATAATCACGTGGCCACAGAGGCACAGAGAACACGGAGAATTTTCATTCTTCCTGCCCAAAGCATCTATCTCTGTGTTCTCCGTGCCTCTGTGGCGACGTGACGCGATCACGGAAGTACCGGCGCGACGTACGGCAGCGTGTAGTTGAGAATCCACACCAGGAACAGAACCGTCGGGACGTGGATCGCGAACTGCAGCGCCGAGTAGCCGACGATGTCGCGGGCTTTGAGGCCGAGGATGCCGAGCAGCGGCAGCATCCAGAACGGGTGAATCAGGTTGGCCAGCGCTTCGGTGGCGTTGTAGGTCTGCACGGTCCAGCCCAGGTGGACGTGCAGCGTCCTGGCGGCGTCGAGCATGTAAGGGGCCTCGATCAGCCACTTGCCGCCGGCCGACGGCACGAAAAGCCCCAGAAACGCGGAGTAGACGCCCACGAGGACGGGGTAGCTGTGCTGCGTGGACACGTCCACGAAGAAATGCGCCATGTGCCGCGCCAGCCCGGACTCGGTCATCATCCTCACCATCCCGGCGTACATCGGGTACTGCACCAGGACGCCCGCGACCGACGGCACCGCTGCGGCGATGGACCTCACGAAGGATCGCGGCCGCCAGTGCAGCAGGATGCCGGCAATGAGGAAGAGAAAGACGTAGTGGTTGAGCTCGAGGATAACGGACGCGCCCTTCGACGCCACCTCGGTCACCAGATACGCCAGGCCGAACGTACCGACCACGATGCTCAGCAGCGGGCTGTGTTCCAGCCACTCGCCGGGCTTCTCGGGCTTCTCCTCAGGGATGACGATGGCTTCGTAGCGTACGCCCATGTCGGCCATGCTGCGCGCGTGGCTCTCGGCCGGCGCGGAGTAATACGAGATGGCCATCGACATCACGACGATCACGGCGGCGGTCAGCAGGCTTTGCCAGAGCAGCAGGGTCTGGCTGAGCGGAATGACGCCGCTGATCGCGAGAATCGACTGAGGCAGCGATCCGGGCGCGGCCATGATCAGCGCCGCGGACGAAGACAGGCCCAGGGCCCAGACGCTGCCGATGCCCAGGTATGCCGCCGCGCCGACCGCGCGGTAGTCGGCCCCCCGCACCCGGTGCGTGACCTCGCGTGCCAGCAGACCGCTGATGATCAGGCTGAAGCTCCACGAAATCAGCGACGACAGCATCGAGAAGAGCGCGACGAACGCAACGGCGCCCCGACCCGTTTTCGGTACTTCGGCCAGCCGGCAGACGATGCGGTACACCGGCGGCGCCGTGGCGACGGAGTAGCCGGTGATGATGATCAGGGTCATCTGCATCGTGAAGTTGACGAGATCCCAGAACCCTGCGCCGAACCAGGCCGCGGACTGGACGGGCGAGTTGCCGGCCGCGACGCTGGCGAGGAAGACGAGGGTGACGGCCACCAGCGCCAGCGCGAACGCGTCGGGAAACCAGTGTTCGAACCAGTCGGACAGGCGGAGGCCCGCCGACGCGAGCCACGAACCGCCGGATCGATCTGAGTCCGTCATCAGGACGGGCATGATATCAAACGGCCGGACCGGTATAATCCTGCTCGATGGTGCGCGGAGCGAAGCTCGCGGTTCTGCTGCTCGTGCTCGGAGCGGCGGTCGCCGCGCAGTCGCCGCAGGTCCGGTTCCCCGACCCCGACATCGGCGTGACCACCCTCAACGCACGCGCTCGGGCGCAGCGCGCGTCGGTCGATCGCTTCAAGGTCGTCTACGATTTCCAGTTCACCGACCGCGTCAAGGAAAGCGGCATTACCTTCGTCCACCGCGTCGTGGACGATGCGGCCGTCGCCTACAAGCCCGTGCACTACGACCACGGCAACGGCATCGCCGTCGCCGACGTGGACGGGGACGGCCTGCCGGACATCTACTTCACCAATCAGATCGGCGGCAACCAGCTCTGGAAAAATCTCGGCGGCGGCCGGTTTGCGGACATCACGAAGGACGCCGGCGTCGCGCTGGCCGACCGCATCAGCGTGACCGCGTCCTTCGCGGACGTCGACAACGACGGCGACGAGGACCTGTTCGTGACGACGGTGCGCGGAGGCAACGTCCTGTTCGAGAACGACGGGCGCGGCCGCTTCAACGACGTCTCGAAAGCGGCCGGCGTCGACTACGTGGGCCATTCGTCGGGCGCGGTGTTCTTCGACTTCGACAACGACGGCCTGCTGGACCTGTACGTCTGCAACGTCGGGCACTACACGGCGGACGAGCGGGGGAGAGGCGGCGCATTCGTCGGCCTGGCAGACGGGTTCGACGGCCACCTTCACGCCGATCGGTCGGAGACCGCCATCCTCTACAAGAACCTCGGCGGCCTGCGGTTCCGGGATGTCACGAAGGTGATGGGCCTCGGTGACGCCGGCTGGAGCGGCGATGCCAGCGTGGCGGATCTGAACGACGACGGCTTTCTGGACCTCTATACCCTGAACATGCAGGGGTCCAACCATTACTTTCAGAACCAGGCCGGGAAGATGTTTGTCGACAGGACGCCGCAGGTGTTCCCGCGCACCCCGTGGGGCGCGATGGGGATCAAGTTTTTCG
The DNA here is from genome assembly GCA_963712905.1 of uncultured Acidobacteriota bacterium. GTDB lineage: Bacteria > Acidobacteriota > Vicinamibacteria > Vicinamibacterales > CAVVIG01 > CAVQJU01. The sequence continues at coordinate 237,692 of CAVQJU010000007.1, forward strand.
ACTACGACAACGATGGCCGTCCCGATCTGCTGGTCACCGACATGCACTCGGACATGAGCCTGACTGTCGGTCCGGAGCGCGAGAAGCTCAAGTCGCGGATGGCGTGGACCACCGAGTACCTGCAGGGCGACGGCACGAAGTTCATCTTCGGCAACGCGTTCTTCCACAATGTCGGCGCGTCAAGGATGGAGGAGATTTCCGATCGCGTGGGCGTCGAGAATTACTGGCCGTGGGGCCCGAGCGTGGGCGACCTGAACGCCGACGGCTGGCAGGACGTGTTCATCGCCTCGTCGATGGATTACCCGCATCGGTACGGGATCAACTCGCTGCTGCTCAATAACCGCAGTGAGACGTTTCTCGACAGCGAGTTCATCCTGGGGGTCGAGCCCCGGCGGGGCGGCCGGACGCACACGCTCTGGTTCGATGTCGATTGCTCGGTGCCGGCGTCGGCAACGATCCCGCCGTGCAAGGGACGATCGGGGAAGATCACGGTGATGGCGCCGCTCGGCACCCGGTCCTCGGTCATGTTCGACATCGACCAGGACGGCGATCTCGACCTGGTCACCAACGACTTCAACTCCGAGCCGCAGGTGCTCGTCAGCAACCTCGCCCAGCGCCGCTCCGTGCACTGGCTGGGCGTGGCTCTCGCGGGCACCGCGTCAAACCGCGACGCGCTCGGCGCCAGGGTTCGCGTCACCGTCGGCGGCCGTGTGCTGACGCAGTGGCACGACGGCAAGTCCGGCTACCTTTCGCAGAGCGCCCTGCCGCTGTATTTCGGCCTCGGCGAGGCCACCACCATCCAGAGCGTCGAGATCGTGTGGCCGTCGGGCCGGACGCAGGTCCTCATCTCGGGGCTCACGCCCAATACGACGCTGCGCGTGACCGAACCCGGGCCGCCGCGTCCCCGGTAGAAGACATAGCGGACGAACTCGTGCCACCGCTCCTCGAGATGCGCGGGATCTCCAAGTCCTTTCCGGGGGTTCGCGCGCTCGAAGACGTCTCGCTTGCCGTTCAGGCCGGCGAAGTGCATTTCCTGCTGGGCCAGAACGGCGCCGGCAAGTCCACGCTCATCAGGATCCTGTGCGGGGCGCATCAGGCGGATACGGGCGAGATCTTCGTCGACGGCGCGCCCGTGCATCTGCGATCGCCCGCCGACGCCCGCAGCCTGGGCATCGCCGTCATCTTCCAGGAGTTCTCGCTCGTCCCGTATCTCAACGTCGCGCAGAACATCTATCTCGGGCGCGAGCCCCGCGGCAGGTTGCCGGGCACGGTCGATCACCCGCGGATGCATGCCGAGGCCCGGCGGCTGCTCGACGCGCTTGGCGTGGACCTCGACACGCGCACCCTCGTCCACGAGCTCGGCATCGCGCAGCAGCAGGCGGTGGAGATCGCGAAGGCGCTCTCGCAGAACGCGCGCATCCTGGTCATGGACGAACCGACGGCGGCGCTGTCCGACCGGGAGATCGAACGGCTCTTCGATCGCGTCCGGGCGCTCAAGGCCACCGGCGTGGCCGTCGTCTACATCTCGCACCGGCTCCAGGAAATCGCGGCGATCGCCGACCGCGTGACCGTGCTCCGCGACGGACGGAACGTCGCGTCGCTTGCGCCAGCCGACGCTACCGTCGCCGAGCTTGTGCACTTCATGCTGGGACGCGCCGTCGAGACCACGTACCGGTCGCGGTTCTGCGAGCAGCCGGGTGAGGTCGTCCTGGCCGTGGACGATGTCTCATCGGAGAACGGCGTACCGAGGGGCGACGCTGTCGGTGCGCGCCGGCGAGGTGGTGGGCCTCGCGGGCCTGGTCGGGGCGGGCCGGACGGAGCTCGCGCGCGCGATCTTCGGCGCCGACCGGGTCATTCGCGGCACCGTCACGCTCGATGGCAAGCCGCTGCGCGGCGGGCCCGTCGGAGCCGTACGGGCGGGCGTCGGGCTCGTTCCCGAAAACCGCAAGGCTGATGGTCTCGCCCTGACCCGATCGGTGCAGGACAACGTGCTCCTGGCCGGCCTCAGGAAGCTGTTTCCATCGGGGTGGTACCAGGAGTCGCGCGCGGCTCGCGCCGCCACCGAAGTCATCACGCGCCTCCGCATTGCGACGCCGTCGCCCGCCCGGCTGACGCGCTACCTGAGCGGCGGCAACCAGCAGAAAGTGGTCGTGGGGAAGTGGTTCGTGGCCGGATCGCGGTTCTTCATCTTCGACGAGCCGACGCGCGGCATCGACGTCGGCGCCAAGGCCGAGATCTACGGTGTCATCGAGCAGCTCGTGGCCGACGGTGCGGCCGTGCTGATGATCAGCTCCGAGCTGGCAGAGGTCGTCGCGGTCTGCGATCGCGCGTATGTCATGCGGGACAAGACGATTGTGGGCGAGCTCGGCCGGCGCGAGCTCACCGAGAGCCGGATTCTGACGCTGGCCATGCACCATGCGTAATATCGGTCACGGGCCCGGCATCGCGTACCTGCTCGTCGTATTGCTCGCGGTGTTCTCCGTGTTCGGATCCGGATTCGCGACGGCTGCCAACGCTCTGAACATCGGCGTGCAATCGTCCGTGCTCCTCCTGCTGGCGCTGCCGATGACGCTGGTCATCATGAGCGAGGGTCTCGATCTGTCGATGGGCGCGGTCCTGAGCCTGGCGGGCGTCGTCCTGGCGACGCTGCTGATGAACGGGCGGCCGCTTCCGGTTGCGCTTGCCGCGGCGGTCGGCGTCGGCTGTGCGTTCGGGCTGGCGAACGGCCTCCTCGTGGTGAGCCTCGGCCTGCCGCCGTTTGTGGCGACGCTTGGCACGCTCGGCATCGCCCAGGGGCTTGCGCTCGTCGCCACAGGCGGCCAGAGCGTCGTGGGAATCGGTGATGCGCTGCCGGCACTCTATGAGAGCCGCCTGTTCGGCATTCCTTTCTCGATCGTGATCGCGGCCGTCGCGTTTGCTGTTTTCCGGTTCGCGCTGCGCCAGACGCGGTGGGGCGCCTACGTCTCGGCCATTGGCGGCAACCGGGAGTCGCTGGTGCTTGCGGGCGTGCGCGCGCATCGTTATCACGTGGGCGTCTACGTGCTGGCAGGGGCGATGGCGGGGTTCGCCGCGCTGCTCCTCACGGGACGTATGAGCTCCGGCCATCCGACGGCCGCCATCGGCATGGAGTTCGACGCGATCGCGGCGGTGATCGTCGGCGGCACATCGTTCGAGCGCGGCAAGGGCAGCCTCGGCGGCACCCTCGTCGGCGTCGTCACCATCGGCGTGCTGAAGAACGGCCTCAACGTCCTCGAAGTCGCGTCGTCCTTGCAGGTGGCCAGCATCGGCGTCCTGACCATCGTCGCGCTCGTGATCGAATCGTTCCTGCAGCCTGCCGCGCGGCGTGCGTGGAGGTCGGCGTGAAGACGCTGGCGTATCGCCTGACCGCGGTCGCGCTCATCGGCGTGGCGCTCTCACTCACCACCGAATCGTTTCTCACGGTGGCGAACGTGCTCAACGTTTTCCGCCAGGCGAGCCTGACGTTCCTCATCGCGTCGGGGCTGACGCTGACGATCCTCACGGCCGGACTCGACCTGTCGGTCGGTGCGAACGTGGGCCTGTCTGCCTGCCTGGCCGCGACGGTGATGCAGTCCTCCGGCTCGGTGGCCCTCGGCGCGGCGACGGGCCTCGTGTTTGGCGCGGGCGTCGGCGTCGTCAACGGCCTCATGGTCACGCTGCTGCGGCTTCCGCCGTTCATCGCGACCTACGGGATGCTGTGGACGCTGAACGGCTTCACCTACTGGTTCATGGGCGGCGACACGATCCACGGGTTCTCTCCGGGCTTCCGCGCGCTGGGCAGCGGGTACTTTCTCGGCGTGCCGATTCCGATTTACCTGATGCTGGGCTTCCTGCTCGCTGGGGCCGTCTTTACGCGCTACACTACCCCCGGCCACGACGTCTACGCCATCGGGGCCAACCGCGAGGCGGCGCGTCTCTCCGGCGTGCCGGTGCGGTCGCGAATCAACCTGGTGTACGTTCTGAGTGGAGCGATGGCCGGGCTCGCCGCCGTGGTTTATCTGGCGCGGCTCAACTCTGCCGAAGCCGATATCGGCGAGCCGCTGACACTACCGGCGATAGCCGCGGTACTCATCGGCGGGACGTCGCTCTTCGGCGGCGTCGGCAGCCTCCTGGGCACGCTGGTCGGGGCGCTGACGCTGACGCTGGTTGTGAATGGTATGAACCTGCTGGCCGTCGACGCGAGCTGGCAGCCTCTTGTCACGGGAGTAATCGTGCTCCTGGCGGTGTGGATCGACGTCGTGACCCGCCAGCGAGCCGAGGCGAACGCATGATGATAAACAACGACAAGGGAACGCGGAGATCGCAAAGAACGCAGAGAATGCTGATCTCTGCGTTCTCTGCGTGCTCTGCGTTCATCGTACTGATCGTGTTCGCATCGTCTCGTGTTTACGCCGACGGCGAGAAGATCGCCGTGTTCACGAAGAACCAGACGAACCCGTATTTCCAGATGCTCCGGCTGGGCGCCGACAACGCCGCGAAGCAGATGAACGCGCGCGTGACGCACTACGTGCCGACCCGGCCCGACAGCATTCCGGACCAGATGAGCCAGATTGAAGACGTCATCACGAAGCGGCCCGACGCGGCCGTGTTCGTGCCCGTCGATTTCAAGGCGGTGGCTCCGGGGCTGCTCAAGATGAACGCCGCGAAGATCCCGGTCGTGAACGTGACGGACCGCGTCGAGAAGGGCGAGATCGTGACCTTCGTCGGCCTGGACGACTACAGCGTCGGCCTGGCGACTGCCCGGTATCTGTTCAAGAAGATGAACGGCGCCGGCGCGATCATCATCCTGGAGGGCGTCCGCGGCGTGCAGACGAGCTCGGAGCGGCTGCGCGGCTTCAAGAAGGCGCTCGAGGAGTTTCCCAATGTGAAGCTCCTGGCGTCGCAGCCCGCCAACTATCAGCGCCTCGCGGCGCTGACGGTGACGGAAAACCTGATCCAGCGCCATCCGAACGTCAACGGCGTGCTCGCGGCCAACGATTCGATGGCGCTCGGCGCGCTCGAGGCGTTCGACGGCGCCAATCGGAAAGTGCTCGCCGTCGGCATCAACGGCACCAAGGAAGCGATGGACGCCATCAAGGCCGGCCGTCTCCTCGCGTCCGGGGACAACAACGGGTTCGTCCAGGGGTGCGTCGGCACGATGGCCGCGATTCGCCGGTTGAGGAACCTCCCGGTGCCGAAGGAAGTGGTGTTCCCGGCGACGGTCATCGACAACACCAACTACAAGACGTACGACATTCTGGACTCGCAGCGTGTATGTCCGAAATGGGACACGGTCGTTAAATAGAGGCTAGGGGCTGGGGGCTGGGGATGAGATATCGAATCATCGCGTGGTTGAGCGTGCTGGCCGTGACGGCCGTTCCGATGCTGGCGCATCATTCGGCGGTCGCGGAGTACGACCTCGAAAAGCCAGTGAAGGTGCAGGGCACAGTGACCAAGGTGGAATGGAGCAACCCGCACATCTGGTTCTACGTCGACGTGAAGAATTCCGACGGTAGCGTGACGAACTGGGGGTTCTCCGGCGGCGCGCCGGGCGTGCTGCAGCGGCGCGGCATCAGCCGGACGGCGATGAAGCCGGGCGACGTCGTGAAGGTGGAAGGATTTCGCGCCAAGGACGGATCGACCAACGGCTCGGGCAACACCGTGACGTTCGAGGACGGCCGGCGCGTGTTCACGGCCATGGAAGGCTTTCAGCAGAAATAGGAGCCGGTCATGAGGATGCGTCTGATTGCGTCGTTCATTGTCGTGCCGGTCATTCTGGCGGCCGCCCTGGCGGTGCCGCGCGCCCAGCGTGGAGCGCCCGGGGCCGCCGGCGCCATTCCACGGACAACTGACGGCAAGCCCGACTTCTCGGGCATGTGGGACAACCCGAAGCCGGCGAGCGGTCCGCTGCGCGGGCCTGCCACGATCTTCGATCGCGGCAAGTTCCCGCCGTTCAAGCCGGGGGGCGAAGCGTTCTACGAGCCGCGCACGGGCGATCCGCGGCGCGACGAGCCGCGCGCCTTCTGTATGCCGTCCGGCTTCCCGTCGGCGTTCCTCGGACCGTATCCGGTCCAGATGGTCCAGAACGCGAAGTACCTGGTGATGACGACGGAGTTCATGCGGGTGACGCGGATCATCCCGCTCGACGGCCGTCCGCACCAGGCCGACATCGAGCCGACGTACTACGGCGATTCGGTGGGCAAGTGGGAAGGCGACACGCTGGTCATCGACACCACGCGGTTCAAGCGGTGGTCGCTCGACGACAACTACTACGGGAACCCGAAAGAGTACCGGATGCACAGCGACGCCTTCCACACGATCGAGCGCATGACCCGCACCGACGCGAACACGATCAAGTACGACTTCACGGTGGACGACCCCAAGATCTTCACCGCGACGTGGACGGAGAACTGGGAGTTCAAGCTGCATCCCGAATGGGAGAAGACCGGGCTCTACGAGATGGTGTGCAACGAGAACAACCGCTGCCCCGGCGGCACGTGCTCCAAGTAGACCCGCCAGATCTCGCGGAACTGCTGAAGCGCGCAGAGCGCCTCAGGCCGCTGCTCGAGCGCAACGCCGAGACGACGGATTCGCTGAGGCGGCTTCCGGACGAAGTCGTGACCGCGGTTCGTGAGGCCGGCCTGTGCCGGCTGATGGTGCCCAGGCGGTTCGGCGGCTACCAGACGAGTATTCGCACGTACCTCGAAGTGACCGCTGAACTTGGACGCGGCTGCGGCTCGACGGCCTGGGTCGCGAGCCTGATTAACGTCTGCGCGTGGCTCGCGGCGCTGTTTCCCGATCGCGCGCAGCACGATGTATGGGGCGCGAACGCCGACGCCTGGGTGGCGGGCTCGCTCGCCCCGCACGGCACCGCCGTGGCACTCGACGGCGGGTGGCGCGTCACGGGACGGTGGATGTGGGCGTCGGGGTGCCTGCACGCGCAATGGGCGGCTTGCGGCATCCACATGAACAACGCTGCCGGCGAGACGACGAACTTCGGGCTGTCGCTCATGCCGATGAGCGACCTCACGATCGAAGACAGCTGGTTCATGGCCGGGATGAAGGGCACCGGCAGCAACACGATCGTCGCAAAAGACGTCTTCGTCCCCGAGCACCGGTTTCTTCCGTACCCGGCCGCGTTCCAGGGCAGCTACCGGACCGAACACGCGGACGAGGCCGTGTACCGCGTCGCGCTCGTGCCGGTGACGATTCTGATCCTGGCCGGCTCGCAGCTCGGCCTCGCTCAGGCCGCCCTCGACCATGTCGTGGCGAAGGCGCCGGCGCGCGGCGTCACGCATACGAACTTCGGCAAGCAGGCCGAATCGACAGGATTCCAGATTCTGGTGGCGGAGGCGGCGATGAAGATCGAGACCGCCCGGCTCCACGTGCTCCGTGCCGCCGACGATCTCGATGCGTACGCGGCCGGCGGGCGTCATCCCGATCTGGCGGCGCGTGCGCGCGTGCGCGCCGATACCGCCCTCGCCGCCAAGTACTGCCGTGAAGCCGTCGAGCAGCTCGTCTCGGCCCACGGCACGTCCAGCATGGCGGACTCGAACCGCATGCAGCGGCTCTGGCGCGACGTCCACGTCGCCAGCCGCCACGCGATCACCGAGTGGCAGGTGAACCTGGAGATCTACGGGAAGGCCCTGCTCGGCGTGGAACCCAACATCACGCCGCTCATCTAGGCAGGGCGCGTCAAGCAGGTCGGGTGGGTCGGGTAGGTCGGGCTGGCCTTCAGCGAGCCCCTAGCCCCCAGTCCCCAGCCTCCAGCCCCCTACCAAGGCATCGTGCGCTTCGTGAACTGACGGCCGATTTCGGCGGCCCGCTGGTTCGCGGGCCCGATCATCACGCCTTCCTTGATCAGATCGACGACGTTGTTCTGGTTCATCGAGTTGAGGAAGAAAACCTTGTTGGCCTTGCACGCGGCGAAGACCTTCGCGCGCGCCGCGAGCATCTGCGGATCTTTTTCAGCGACGTTGCCGGGGCCACGCACCCCGAGCGACAGCGCCATGTCGCCCGGCCCCCATTCGGCGAACGCAATGCCCGGGACTTTCAGATTCTGCTCGGCGTTGGCGAGCGCGTACTTGTCCTCGAGCTTCAGCCCGAAGAGGAGCTCGCCGCTGGGGTTGAGCGGCCAGGCGTCGGCCTTGTCTTCGTACTCCTGCTGCGAGACGCCCCAGATCTGCGCGGCGTTCGGCGTGCCGTGCGCGCCGCGGCGTCCCTCGTCCACTCCTTTGCCGACGCCCTGCTTGTGGATCGGCAGGCGCGACATCTCGACGAAGGCCTTGACGGCGCCCGGTGTGTCGGCGTGCGTGAGCAGGATGCCGTGCACACCCGTCGCGAGCACCTGGCTGAACATCCACGCGTTGGCACGCACGGCCGCTTCGTCGATGCCGTTGACGGGCACGTTGACGATCACGGCCGGTGTTCGGTGGCCGCTCTTTGTCGGGCCGCCCGCCGCCAGCCCCCGCATGTAGTCGGCGAGGCCCTTCACGTCGTACGGCGCGTGTTCCATGTCGTAGCTGATGTAGTCCGCCCACGTCTGCGAGTCGAGCTTGCCGGCCTCGAACGTCCCTTCCGTGCCGTTGTGCGAGCCCGTGTAGTAGATCGGCTGACCCGCTTCGAGCAGCTCGATGGCGCGGTTGATGTGCTTCGGCTTCGGCGCCTGGGCACCGAGGGAGACAATCGCCGCCACGGCCAGCGCCGCGGGAAGACACGCGCGGGTGATGTCGAGCTTCATATGTTTAGCTCCAAAAACGCGGCCAGTATAGGCTACTTTGCTCCGCTCGCAGGACGGTGCCCAGTAACCGCAAACGCGACGAAGCTCCAGCCGGTTATCGCCACCGCCGCTCCGGCGCGCAGTAGCGCGGTTCCCTGCATCGACTCCCATTCGAGGATCGCTCGCGCGCGATCGGGTCCGAAGAGCGACGCTGCGAGTCCCTGCATGCACACCACGGCTCCCAGCGCGCGCAGCGTCTTTGGTGCACGAGAGGCCGGGGCGCACAGGATCACCACAAGCCCCATGGCAACGCGAACAGCGGCGGCCGCATACAGTCCGGCAGCCGTCGCGAAGTACAGCCGTCGAACCTCCGTGACGCCATCGGGCGAAACAAGGCCCGCTATGCCGACCACGATGCCGAAGAGAGCCACGAGCAACGCTGCAGATCTCACGTCTTGTCCCTCAGATCCGTTGCCGGGCCCCGCGGCTTCGCGCAGCAGGCCTGCCGCGCATCGCTCGGGCTGCTAGTATATGCACCGGATTCAGACCGGAGAGGCCTCAATGTCGCTGACCAATCGTGGGACCGCCGTTATCGCATCTGTGGCCATCGCCATGGCTGGCGGGGCGATCACCGTGTTCGGACAACTACCAATTCCTGTGCAGGGACAGCGCGGCGGCCAGACGCCACCGCAGGCCCCGCAGCCGGGGCAACCGGGCCAGCGCGGGGGCGGCCGACAACAGCCGGCGCCCGTGCCGGATCCGCCGCCGGTCGTGTCCGCGATCGCGATGGGGTCTCCGGAAGTGATCGGTCCGGGAAAATTCTTCGAGACGTTGATGGAACTGAAGCAGGGCGACGACCTCGCCCACTTCGGCTACGTGACGAAGGAGTATTTCGTCAGCGGCACCGCCAACGGCGAGCCCTACAGGACGCGCATCGTCATCCGGAAGCCGGCAGACAACAGCAAGTTCAGCGGGCTGGTGCTCGCAGAATCCATGCACCCGAGCGGCAACCCGTGGATGTTTCACTTCACGCACACATACTCGATGACGGAGGGCCACATCGGCCTCGAGATCCTGACGAGTGCCACGCAGGGTTTCACCGAGTTCAACGCCGAGCGTTACAAGGGCCTCTCGACAGCCAACGGTCAGGCCGGCGAGATCATCGCCCAGGTTGGCGCGCTCCTGAAGTCGAAGCGCGCCGACAACCCGCTGGCGGGCCTGCCGATTCGGAAGATGGTGCTGGCCGGCTCGTCAGCGTCCGCCGCCGTCGTCGTCAACTACCTGCCGACCCACATGGTGCAGCGTCTCGCCGACATGTCGCCGATTTACGACGGGTTCATGCCGACGAGCAACGGCGCCAACCTCCGCGTGGTCGACGTGCCCATGATTCAGGTGCCGACGATGAGGGAGGTGTTTCAGGGGAACGGTCCAACGCGGCAGGATGGCGACGCGCCCGGCAATCAGTTCCGGATTTACGAGTTCGCCGGGATGGCGCACATCGATTCACGCGACGCCGCGGCGTACTACCCGGACCCGTGCAAGCTCCCGATCAGCCGGTTTCCGCTGGCGGCATACATGTCGGTGGCACTCAACCATCTCTGGCACTGGCTGGACAAGGGGACGGTTCCGCCGCATGCCGATCGCTACTACGTGGACTTCAACGCGGATGGTGATGGCTCGCTGCTGGCGCTCGACGAGGCCGGGAACGTAAAGGGTGGGATCCGGAATCCGTACGTGGACGTGCCCGCCGCGAAATTCGGCGTGCCCAACTCGGGCGCCGAGCCGCCCATCAAGAACCCGCACCCGTTCATCGCGGCGAGGGGAGAGGCCGCTCAGAACCAGTTGTGCGGCCTGGCAAACTACCAGATCAATTTCGGCGAAGCCCAATTGAAGAAGCTCTACAAAGACAAGAAGACCTACCAGGCCAGGGTGCAGCAGCGGTACGACGAGCTGGTGAAAGATGGCTGGGCGCTGCCGGTGTATCGATCGGTGGTGCTGGCCGACGCCGCAAAGGTGACATTCTAGGAGGCGATGGCGCCAGGACGATCAACGCAGAGATCGCAGAGAACGCCGAGCGAAAACGAATGCTCGGCCGCCGCTCCGCGGCGCCGCGTCGAGCCTCTGCGATCTCCGCGATCTCTGCGTTCAACGTCGTCGTCTAACGCCGTGAACAAAGTGCGATATCAGATTCCGGGCGCGATGTTATACTCGCCGGTCGGAGAGGGGCGGGGAGCATGAAACGTTACAGTGTCTGTCTGCTGTTCCTGCTCGCGGCCGCGCCGGCCTCGGCGCAAGTCGATTTTTCCGGCGAGTGGGCGCCCCGCTTCCACGAAGACCAGCCCGAGCGGGTGCCGGGGCCGGAGCTTGGCGACTATCTCGGCCTGCCGATCAACGACGCCGCGCGCCTGCGCGCCGACAGCTGGGACGCGTCGATGATGACGCTGCCCGAGTGGCAGTGCCGGCCGCACTCGGCCGACTACATCTGGCGCGGGCCGTCGCCGCTCACGATCCGGAAGGAAGAAAACGCGCTGACGCGCGAGATCACCGCGTTCCACGCCGAGTGGCTGCGCTCGATCGACAACGCGATCTATCTGGACGGCCGGCCGCCGCCGCCCGACGACGCGCTGCACAGCTGGGGCGGCTTCGCGACGGCGAAGTGGGAAGGTGACATGCTGACGGTCACCGTCACGCACCTCAAGGAAGGCTACATCCGCCGCAACGGGATGCCGCGCAGCGACCAGGCGACGGTGACCGAACACTGGCTGCGCCATGGCGACTTCCTGACGATCGTGACGATCGTGAACGACCCGGTGTATCTCACGGAGCCGTTCATCCGCACGACCGATTACGAGCTCGACCTGCATCAGCACGTGCCGCCGTACCCGTGCGAGATGGTGCAGGAAGTCGAGCGGCCCAGGGGAGTCGTTCCGCACCATCTGTTCGGAACGAACAAAGACCTCAAGGAGTTCGCCGATCGATACGGATTGCCGTTCGAGGCGACGCGCGGCGGCGCCGAGACCAGCTATCCGGACTACCGCAAGAAGCTGAAGCAGTCGATGGGACCGACGCCGACCGCGAAGTTCCCGGGCGCAGTGAACTGATGGCCCGGTGGCTGATCGCCGGCGTGCTGTGTCTGTGCGGTGTCGTCCTGCAGGCCGGCCAGCCGCCGGCGCAGACGGCGCCCTTCGGATTCTGAAGGTTCGCGGGAACGTGTCGGTGATTCAGGGCGCCGGCGCCAACATCACCGTCCTCACGTTTCCCGAAGGCATCACCCTGGTTGATTCCGGCGCGGCGCAGATGACCGACAAGGTGCTGGCCGCCGTACGGACGCTGTCGCCGCAGCCCATTCGCTACATCATCAATACGAGCGTGACCGCCGACCACGTAGGCGGGAACGAGAAGCTGGCGGGTACGGGTTCGCAGATCACCGGCGGCAACGTGTCCGGGCAGGTCGGGACCGACGGCGCCGAGATCATCGCGCACGAGCACGTGCTCGAGCGGATGATCGCGCGTACCGTGAAGCCGCCGGTGCCCATCCGCGCGACACCGCAGACGACGTACCACACCGACCAGCTGAAGCTGAGCACCTTCTATCACGGCGACGGCATCGAGGTGTTCCACATGCCCGCGGCGCACACCGACGGCGACAGCATCGTGTATTTCCGTCACAACGACGTGATCGCGGCCGGCGACGTGTTCGACACGACCGGCTACCCGATGATCGATCTCGAGCGCGGCGGCAGCATCAACGGCGAGGTCGAGGCGTTGAACCAGATCCTCGACATCGCGTTCCCCGATTTCCGGCTCGAGGGCGGGACGCTCGTCGATCCCCGGACATGGCCGCATCTGCGACTCCGCGGACGTCGCCTACTACCGCGACATGGTGACCATCGTGCGCGACCGCGTGCAGGACATGGTGAAGAAGGGCCTGACGCTCGACCAGGTGAAGGCCGCGCGGCCGACGCGGGACTACGACCCCCGCTACGGGTCGACGTCAGGGGCGTGGACCACCGACATGTTCGTCGAGGCCGTGTACAAGAGCCTCAGCGCCAAGAACGCCTTGAGTCATCGCGCGCCCTCATTCGAGGGCGGGGCTTTCAGCCCCGCCGTCGCGGCCCTGAAAGGGCCGCGCTACTCGTCGTACTGCTGTCGGTCTCGATGGCCGCACAGCGAGGGCCCCAGTCGGCGAAAGACGGGGCTCCCGTCGATCTCACCGGCTACTGGGTCTCCATCGTCACCGAAGACTGGCGCTACCGGATGGTGACGCCGGCAAGAGGGCGATCATCCAAGCGTCCCGCTCAACGCAGCGGGCAACGCCCTCGCCAACAGCTGGGATCCGGCGAAGGACGAAGCCGGCGGGGAGCAGTGCAAAGCGTACGGGCCGCCGGCGTGATGCGCGCACCGGGACGGCTCCACGTCACCTGGCAGGACGACACCACGCTCAAGATCGAGACGGAGGCCGGAACCCAGACGCGGCTGCTGCGGTTCGGCCAGGCGGGCCCGCCGCCTCCTGACGCGCTGTCGGTACAGGGCGACTCCGCGGCGCAGTGGGAATTCGCGGGCGGCGCCCGAGGCGGCCGCGGCCGCGCCCAGGGCCCCTCGACAGGATCGGGCCAGGGCAACCTGAAGGTGGTCACGACCCGCATGCGGCCCGGATATCTCCAGAAGAACGGTGTACCCTACAGTGGCAACGCGGTGCTGACGGAGTACTTCGCCGGACGTTCGAGCCGAACGGCGACTCGTGGTTGATTCTCACGTCGATCGTCGACGATCCGCAGTATTTGACCGGGCCGTTCGTCCGAAGCACGCACTACAAGCGGTTGCCGGACACGAATACGGCCTGGGAGCCGGAAGCGTGTTCGGCGCGATGAGACCGGGAGCAACACGATGAAACGAATTGCCGTTGCCGCGCTGTTGACCGCAGGCACGCTCTATGTCCGCGGATGTGAGTGCCGCGACCTGCGAGAGCCTCACTTCGCTCACGCTGCCGGACGCGACGGTCACGATGGCGCAGCCGGTGGCGGCCGGCGCCTTCGCAGCCCCCGGCGCCCGCGGCGGCCGCGGGAACGCGATGACGGACCTGCCGGCGTTCTGCCGCGTCGCGGCGACGCTGAAGCCGTCGAGCGATTCCGACATCAAGATCGAGGTCTGGCTGCCCGTCGGCGAACTGGAACGGCAAGTTCCAGGCGGTCGGCAACGGCGCGTGGAACGGCGCGATCGGCTACGCGGCGATGGCCGACGCGCTGCGGCGCGGCTACGCGACCAGCTCGACCGACACCGGCCACGTCGGCGGCAGCGCGAGCTTCGCGCTCGGCCATCCCGAGAAGGCTGATCGACTTCGCGCTACCGCTCCGAGCACGAGATGACGGTCAAGGCCAAGGCGATCATCACCGCGTTCTACGGCAGCGCGCCGAAGTACTCGTACTGGAACGGCTGCTCGGCCGGCGGGCGGCAGGCGCTCAAGGAAGCGCAGATGTTCCCCGGCCGACTTCGACGGCATCATCGCCGGCGCGCCCGGCCTCGACTGGTCGGGCCGCTCGGCGCAGGCGGTGCGGATCGCGCAGGCGCTCCAGAACGAAGACGCGCGCCTGACGCCGGCGAAGCAGCAGGTTCTGCACGACGCCGTGCTCGCAGGCCTGCGACGCGCTCGACGGCGTCAAGGACGGGCTGATCGAAAATCCGCGTCGCGTGCAAGTTCGATCCGAAGGTGCTCGCAGTGCAAGGCCGGGGACGGCCCAGCCTGCCTGACGTCCGCGCAGGTCGCAGACGGCGCGCCTGATGTACTCGCCGACCGTGAGTCGGGAAACGCGAGATCACCGGCCTCGCGCACGGCAGCGAGCTGGGGTGGACCGACCAGGGCTGGTCGGCCTCGGCCCGCGCCACGGGACTCGATCACTATCCGGTTCCTCGTGTTCAAGGATCCGACGTGGGACGATCGATCGAAGTTCAACCACGCGACCGACATCCCGCGCAGTCGAGGAGGGCGAGAGCGCGACACCATCAACGCGCGCGATCCGAACCTCAAGCCGTTCTTCGATCGCGGCGGCAAGCTGATTCAGTATCACGGCTGGGCCGATCCGCAGATCTCGCCCGCTGCAACAGCGTCGCGTACTACAAGCGCGTCGTCGACGCGCTGGGCGGGCAGCCGAAGGTCGACGGCGTCGTATCGGTTGTTCATGGCGCCCGGCATGGCGCACTGCGGCGGCGGCGAAGGGCCGAACGACTTCGACAAGGTCGCGCGCGCTCGAGCAGTGGGTCGAGACAGGGCAAGGCGCCCGGCTCGATCGTCGCGTCGCACTCGACCGACGGCAAGGTCGATCGCACGCGACCGCTGTGCCCGTACCCGCAGGTCGCGCCAGTACAAGGGGAGCGGCAGCATGGACGAGGCCGCGAACTTCGCCTGCCGATGAAAGCCCGATGAAAGCAACAACCTCCACGCTCGCGAACGCTGCGTACGGCATCGTCCGGCGCCGCCTGTTGAGGGGGCAGCTGTCGCTGGGACAGGCTGTGTCCCGCCGCAAGCTCGCCGCCGAACTCGGCATGAGCTTCCTCCCGGTGTCCGAGGCGCTGCTGCGCCTGGAATTCGAGGGGCTCCTCGAGAGCCGGCCGCGCGCCGGCACCCGG
The DNA here is from genome assembly GCA_963712905.1 of uncultured Acidobacteriota bacterium. Classification (GTDB taxonomy): domain Bacteria; phylum Acidobacteriota; class Vicinamibacteria; order Vicinamibacterales; family CAVVIG01; genus CAVQJU01. The sequence continues at coordinate 253,032 of CAVQJU010000007.1, forward strand.
GTGCGCATTCCGTCGGCCGACGACGTGCACGGGCACTACCTGGTGCGGGAAACCCTCGAAGTTCAGGCCGCGAAGTTATTCGCCGAGGTGGCGTCGAAGGCCGAGCGCCAGGCGCTGCGGCGGCTGGCCGCACGGGTGGACCGGATGTCGCAGCTGGCCGACCGCCGGCTGTACCTCGGCGTGCACTACGAATTCCACCGGCGCATCGCCGAAGGCGCCCGGTGTCCGGTGCTGTCAGCCGCGATCGAACAGACGAACGCGCTGTCGTCGACGTGGTTCTGCGTCTTCCCGCGTCCGGCGGCGGCGCGTGCGCCGAGACGCCATCAGGATCTCGCGAAGGCCCTGGCGTCGGGTACACCGGCTCAGGCGGCTGGCGCCATGAGACAGCACGTGAGGTGGAGCCGCCGCGAAGCGCTCGAACGCCTGAAGCCGTACTTCGAGCTTCGCAAGTCGAGCGGCAGGACGTTCTCCCGGAGCGCGACGCGGGTTTTTCATTGAAAGGGGACGACGACAGCATCTCGCGGCGCGAGCTGCTGAAGCGGGCCGGTGCGGCTGCGTTCGTCCCGGTCGGCGCGCTCGTATCAGTGGCGCGGCCCTTTCAGGGTCGCGACGCGGCAGTCGCGAGGGAGCCGCTCGAAACGCTCACGGCGGCAGAAGCCGACACGCTCGAAGCGGTCTGCGCCCGGCTGATTCCCACCGACGCGAACGGTCCCGGAGCGGCTGAAGCACGCGCCGCGCACTACATCGACCGCGCCCTCGGTGGCGCGTTGAAGTCCTCGCGGCAGGCCTACGCCTCGGGCCTGGCCGCGCTCGATACCTTCGCCACTTCCTCACGAGGCGCGCGATTCGCCGCGCTTGCGCCCGCCGATCAGGACCGCGTGCTTCAGGACGTCGCCGCCGGCGCCGCCCCGGGGCTTCCAAACGGGACGTTCTTCAATCTGGTTCGCGCCCACACCATCGAAGGCACGTTCGGCGATCCGTATTACGGCGGCAACGCGGGCTACGTCGGATGGGATCTCATTGGTTATCCCGGCGTCCGCACGATCGTGAACGCGGACGAGCAGCGCCTGGGAGCGGCTGCGAAGCCCAACCACAAGTCCGCCTACGACTACGGCATGTTCAAGAAGGCCTGACGCATCATGCCGACGAGGCTGAAGGACACCGACGTCGCCATCATCGGCCTCGGCGCGGCCGGCGGTGTCGCCGCGTGGCCGCTCGCGCAGGCGGGACTTCGAGGTCGTCGGCCTCGAAGCCGGCACGTGGCTGACGAAGAACGACTTCGCGCCCGACGAGCTGCGCAACAACTACCGCGAGTGGCCGCAGGCGGTGCAGAAGGCGCAGCACGAGGTGCCGACGCAGCGCGTGAGCGCCAACGCGCCCACGCTGCGTGCCGCCACGCATCCGATGATGAACGCCGTCGGCGGCACGACGCTGCACTACTGGGCGCAGAGCTGGCGGCTGAACCCGTGGGACTTCAAGGTCGTCAGCGAAACGACGCGCCGCTACGGGGCGTCGCGCATCCCGAAAGGCTCCACGGTCGAGGACTGGCCCTTCGGCCTCGACGCGCTCGAGCCCTACTACGACAAGGTCGAGTACGAGATCGGCGTGTCGGGCCAGGCCGGCAACATTCGCGGCCGCATCGATCGGCGCGGCAACATCTTCGAAGGGCCGCGGGCGCGGGAGTATCCGATGCCGCCGCTGCGCGGCTCGGGGTTTACCGACATGATGGCGACGGCAGCCGCCGGCCTTGGCTGGCATCCGTTTCCGGGACCGGCCGCCATCAACTCGCGGACGTATCAGGGCCGCTCTGCCTGCATGTATCACGGCTTCTGCAACAAGGGCGGCTGCCACGTAGATGCGAAGAACTCGCCCGCGGTGACGACGATTCCGAAGGCGCAGAAGACGGGGCACCTGCAGGTCGTCACGCGCGCGCACGTGACGACGATCGAGGTGGACCGCGAGGGCAGGGTGACCGGCGTGACCTACGTCACCGACGGCGTCGAGTACTTCCAGCCGGCGAAGGTGGTGCTGCTCGCCAGTTACACCTACGAGAACACGCGGACGCTGCTGCTGTCGAAGTCGGCCCCGTATCCGAACGGGCTGTCCAATAACCACGGCCAGGTCGGCCGGCACTACTTCAGCCACAACCAGCAGGCCGGTGTGACCGCGTTGTTCCCGCGGAACCTCAACACCTGGTACGGCCTGCCGGCGCAGGGCATGGGCATCGACGACTTCGCCGACGACAACTTCGATCACGCCGGGCTCGACTTCATCGGCGGCGGCAACTTGTGGGTCTACTCGGATCGCCGCCCGATCGTCGCCGCGTCGATGAACACCTTCGGCAAGGCGCCGACATGGGGTTCGGCCTGGAAGGCGTTCATCAAGGAAAATGCCGACCGGACGAACACGGCGTACCTTCAAAAGACGACGCTGCCGTACGAGGACAACTATCTCGACCTCGACCCGGTGGTGAAGGACCCGCTCGGGCTGCCGGTGTGCCGGATCACGGCCAACTACAAGGACAACGAAGCGAAGGTCGCGGCCTTTATTCAGGACAAGATGGAGGCGTGGTATCGAGCGGCCGGCGCCACCGAGGTGCTGCGGGGCCCGCTCGGCGTCATGGGACCGACGACGCATGCGTACGGGGGCACGCGAATGGGCGACAACGCGGCCACCAACGTCGTCGATCGGTGGGGCTTCTCGCACGAGGCGCCGAACCTGGGCGTTCTCGGCGCGTCGGTCATGGGAACGAGCGGCGCGCGAAATCCCACGCTGACCGCCCAGGCGCTTGCCTGGCGGACGGCCGAGCACCTGGTGAACAATTGGAAGACGATCGCGAAGTGAGAGGTCTGCCATGAACAACAAGCGAATGCTCGGCGCACTGGTCGTCGTACTCCTGGTCGTTCTCGGGTGCCGCGGCGGCGCGAGCGCCCAGGGGCGTCGCGTCAGCCCGCACGAAACGACGATGGCGACGGTTGACGGCTCGGCGATGTTCATCGAGTACGGCCGGCCGTCCATGCGGGGCCGGACGATTTTCGGCAGCCTCGTGCGCTGGGACGAGATCTGGTGCCCGGGCGCCGACGAGGCCACGATGCTGTCGACCAGCCGTCCGCTCAAGATCGGAGCGCTGGCTGTTCCGGCCGGAGAGTACTCGCTCTGGATGATTCCGACCGAAGGGACATGGACGCTGATCCTCAACAAGGACGCGCACACGTTCCACACGAACCACCGGGCGTCGCGCGACCTCGGGCGCGTCGAACTGAAGAAGCAGGCGCTGTCGTCGCCCGTCGAGCAGTTGACGTTCGCGATTGAGCCGAATGCGCCGCGTCCCGGCGGCCGCATCGTGATGACGTGGGCCAACACCGAGGTCGACGCGCCCTTTCTGGTGGGCGAGTAACCGGGTGTAACATGGTGTCCGCTAAGGGGAAACCGGACATGCTTCGATCGGTGAGATGGGTCGTCCTGACCGGCGTCGCGCTGGCGTTTTTGCCGTCGGCCGCGTTCGCGCAGATGGACCTGACGGGCGCCTGGGCACCGCGGTTGTCGGAGGATTTTCCCGAGCGGATTCCCGGCCCCGAGCTCGGCGACTACCTGGGCCTGCCGATCACCGACGGGGCCCGGCAGTGGGCGCTCAGCTGGGATCCGTCACGCCTGACGCTGCCCGAGCATCAGTGCCAGGTGCACGTCGCTCGCCGTACATCTACCGCGGACCCATGCAGGTGCGGATCTGGGAGGAGCGCGATCCGGACACGCAGCAGCTCATCGCCATCAAGAACTACATCAGCACGTTCGAGCAGACGCGCACCATCTGGATGGACGGCCGGCCGCATCCGCCGGAGTACGCCGCGCACACCTGGGAAGGGTTCTCGACCGGGCGCTTCGAAGGCGACATGCTCACCGTCACCACCACGCACATCAAGCAGGGGTGGGTGCGCCGCAATGGCCTGCCCGAGAGCGATCGGGCGACGCTCAGCGAGCACTTCGTCCGCCACGGCAACAACCTCACGCACATCTCGATCGTGACGGATCCCGTGTATCTCACCGAGCCGCTGATCAAGACGCAGAATTTCACGTCAATCGATCGCACGCAGTTCGGCGCGGGCGCGTGGCTCTGGCCGTGCGAGTACGTGGACGAAATCGCCAACCGTCCCCAGGGCGTCGTTCCGAACTACCTGGTGGGCAAGAATCCCGCCGTGAAGGAATTCCTCGACCGCTACAAGCTGCCGCTCGACGCGGCCATGGGCGGCGCGAAGACGATGTACCCCGAGTACCAGTTGGAGCTGGAAAAGGCCAAGGCGAAGTGAAGCGCGCGACGTACTGCCTGCTGTCCGCCCTCGCCGTCTTGTCGTCCGCGCGCGCCGATGCGGCCGGCTCCTGCGAAAGCCTGGCCTCGTTGTCGCGGCCGCACACCTCGATCACGCTGGCACAGACGGTCGGCGCCGGGCAGTTCACGCCGCCGGCCGGACGAGGCGCCGGTCGTGGCGCCAACCCCTTCGCGCCGCTCCCGGAGTTCTGCCGCGTCGCCGCGACGCTGACACCGGCGAACGATTCCGAAATAAAGATCGAAGTCTGGCTTCCGCCTCCGGCGGGAAGCAGGCTGGAACGGCAAGTTGCAGTCGGTGGGGAATGGCGCCTGGGCGGGAAATCTCAGCTACCCGGCGATGGCCACGGCGGTCGCCGCCGGTTACGCCGCGGCCAGCACCGACACGGGTCACGCAGGCGGCAACGCCAACTTCATCGTCGGTCATCCCGAGAAGCTCGTGGACTTCGAAGAGCGCGCCGTCCACGAGATGACGGGTGCGGCCAAGGCCATCGTGGACGCGTTCTACGGCCAGGCGCCGCGACGCGCCTACTTCAACGGCTGCTCGACGGGGGGCCGCCAGGCGCTGACGGAAGTGCAGCGATACCCGGCCGACTACGATGCGATCATCGCGGGCGCGCCGGCCAACTTCGCGAAACGCCAGACGTTCGGGCAGATCTGGCTGTGGCAGGCGACGCACAAGGACGCGGCGAGCATGCTGACGGCGGAGTCGTACCAGGTGCTGCACAAGGCCGCGCTCGAGGCGTGCGACGCCCGGGACGGCGTCAAGGACGGCGTGATCGAGAACCCGTCACGCTGCGAGTTCGACCCGAAGGTGACGCTCTGCCGGGCGGTAACCAAGACGGCAGCGCTGCCGGTTGTCTGACGGCGCCCCAGGTCGAGGCGGCGCGGAAGATCTACGCGGGCGCGTCGAATCCGCGCACGCACGAGGCCCTGTATCCCGGCCTGCAGCCCGGAAGCGAGCTCGGCTGGGGAAGCTCGGTGGCCGCGCAACCGGTCGGGTATGCGACGGACTTCTTCAAGTACATCGTCTTCAAAGACGAGAAGTGGGAGCCCACGCAGCTGAACTTCGACGCTGATGTCGCGTTGACCGACAAGACGGCGACCGGGCTCAACGCGGTGGACGCGGACCTGACCAAGTTCGTCGCGCGCGGAGGCAGGCTGCTGATTTACCACGGCTGGTCCGATCCGGGCATCCCGCCGCAGAACGCCGTCAACTACTACCAGAGCGTGCTGGCGACCACACCCGACAAGAAAGCGGTTCGGGACTCGGTCCGAGCGTTCATGGTTCCGGGCATGGGGCACTGCGGCGGCGGCGAGGGGACGAGCACGTTCGACATGGTGGCCGCCGTCGATCGATGGGTCGAGTCCGGCGTCGCGCCCGAACGGATTCCGGCGTCCCGAATGGTCGACGGGCAGACCGTGCGGACGCGGCCGCTGTGCGCGTATCCGAAAACCGCCGTGTACAACGGAACCGGCAGCACCGACGACGCGTCGAATTTCGTGTGCAAGTGACCAACCGGAGAGTCTCCATGCATCATCGCCAGTTCGTCGCCGCGGTTGCCGCAGCGTGCGCTGTCGCCGTGACCGTCGCCCGCGCGCAACAGCCGGCGGCGATCACGGTCACCGGTCCCGTGGCGCTCACGAGCGCTCCGCGCGACGCCTCGCACGGCTATCCCTTCAACGCGTCCACGTTCGACCTGGCGAAGCAGGGGTTCGTCGAGGAAGAGTTTTTCATCCAGGGCACGGCGCGCAGCTACGAGATCCCGCGGGATCAACAGTCGAACGCCAGCCCGGCGGCCGCGACGCACCCCTACAAGACCCGGATCGTCGTGCGGCGTCCGGCGGCGGCCGGGAAGTTCAACGGCACGGCGATTGTCGAGTGGACGAACGTCTCTGAAGGCTTCGACAACGAAGTGGACTGGTTCCACTCGGCCGATCACTTCGTGAGCGCGGGCTACGCGTGGATCGGCGTTTCGGCGCAGAACGTCGGCGTCAGCGCGCTGAAACAGTGGAGCCCGGGCCGCTACGGATCGCTCGACGTCACCGATGGCGGCACGGTCGCGGGCGACGCGCTGTCGTACGACATCTTCGCCGCGGCGGGGCAGGCGGTGCGGGGCCGCGCCGGCTCGAGCGTGATGGGCAACCTCAGGGTCCAGCGGGTGATTGCCACGGGCCACTCGCAGTCCGCCGGGCGCCTCGCGACGTACTTCAACTCGGTCCATCCGCTCTCGCCTGTCTACGACGCCGTCGTCCTGCACGGTGGCGGCGGGAAGATGCGCGCGGACCTGAACGTCAAGATCTGGAAACTGCTGTCCGAAACCGACGTGCTGGGCCAGGTCGCGACGCGGCAGGCCGACAGCGACAAGTTCCGCACGTGGGAAGTCGCCGGCACGTCGCACCTCGACACCAAGCACGCCACGGAGCTCGTCAAGCTCGGGCTTCGCAGCAAGGAGACGATGCTGCCGAATCCTCCGCCGGCGCCCGCAGGCGGCGGCGCGGGACGGCGGGGCGGCGGTCCCGCGTTTGGCGGCACGCCTGGCCCGTACAACGGGTGCAACCGACCGCCGCTCAGCCAGATTCCCTCCGAATACGTGCAGAGCGCGCTGTACGATCATCTGGCGCGCTGGATCAAGGACGGCACGGCGCCGCCCACGGGGCCGGCCATCGAGATCAAGACCGACGGCGAGCGGCCCGCGATCGCGCGCGACAGCTTCGGCAACGCGCTCGGCGGCATCCGCCTGGCCGAGCATGCGGTGGCGACGGCCACCAACAGCGGCGAGAACTCAGGTGGCGGCTTCTGCTTCCTGACGGGCTCGCACGAGCCGTTCGAGAAGGACCGATTGAAGGCCCTCTACTCGACGCACGACGCGTATGTCTCGGCCGTCAAGATGACGACCGAGCAGAACCTGCGGATTGGCTACATCGTGAAAGCCGATGCGCAGAAAACCATCACCCAGGCCGAGCATTCCGAGGTAGGCAAGTCATGACGCAGTCCGGATGGCACTTTCTCCAGATCCCGGGTCCCACGAACGTTCCCGATCGCATCCTGCGCGCGATGGCGCGTCCGGTCATCGATCATCGCGGGCCGGAGTTCGCCGCGCTCACGCTCGAGCTGCTCGCGGGGCTGCGGACGATCTTCAAGACGTCAGGCCCGGTGGTGATCTACCCGAGCTCCGGGTCGGGGGCATCCGAGGCGGCCTTCGTGAACACGTTGTCGCCGGGGGACCGCATCATCGTGTTCGAGACCGGTCATTTCGCCCTGGGCTGGAAGAAGATCGCCGAGCGGCTGGGTCTCCGCGTGGACTACGTGCCGGGCACCTGGCGCCGCGGCGCGTCGGACACCGAGCTCGAGGCGCGGCTGAGCGCCGACAAGGCGCACGAGATCAAAGCGGTCGTCGTCGTGCACAACGAGACGTCGACTGGCGTGACGAGCCGGATTCCCGACATTCGGCGGGCGATGACGCGGGCGAATCATCCGGCGCTGCTGATCGTCGACGCCGTGTCCTCGCTGGCCTCGATGGACTACCGGCACGACGAGTGGGGCGTGGACGTCACGGTCTGCGGATCGCAGAAAGGCCTGCTGGTGCCGCCGGGACTGGGCTTCGTGGCGGTCTCCGAGAAGGCGCGCGCGGCCGGCACGACCGCGAAGCTGCCGCGGGCGTATTGGGACTGGGAAGACATGATCAAGCAGAACGAGGCGGGCTTCTTTCCCTACACGCCCGCCACGAACCTGTTCTACGGCCTCAGCGAAGCGCTGAAGATATTGAATGAAGAGGGACTGCCGAACGTCTTCCGCCGCCACGATCGTCACGCCGAGGCGACGCGCGCGGCCGCTCGCGCGTGGGGTCTCGAGCTCGTCTGCGAGGACCCGCGCGAGTATTCGAGCTCGATCACGGCGATGTTCGTTCCCGAAGGCCACGACGCGGACAAGCTGCGCAAGATCGTCCTCGAGCAGTTCAACATGTCGCTGGGCATCGGCCTCTCGAAGCTGGCCGGCCGGGTGTTCCGCGTCGGCCACCTCGGCAGCTTCAACGACCTGATGCTGATGGGCACGCTGAGCGGCGTGGAGATGGGGCTGCGCGTCGCGGGTATCCCGCACCGCGAGGGCGGCATCATGGCCGCGATCGCGTCGCTCGCGCCGGCCCACGCCGCCGAGCCCGCGCACGCCAGGTGATCGCGGCCGATCTCGAGCAGGCACTCCGGAAGTCGATCCGCGGCGAGGTCCGCTTCGACGCGGGCAGCCGCGCCCTCTACGCCAGCGACGCCTCCAACTACCGCCAGGTGCCGGTCGGCCTCGTCGTCCCGCGCGACGCCGAGGACGTGGCCGCCGCCGTCGAGGCCTGCCGGCAGTTCGGTGTGCCCGTCCTGCCCAGGGGCGCCGGCACGAGCCTCGCCGGCCAGTGCTGCAACGTCGCGGTCGTCCTCGATTTCACGAAATACATGAACCGGATCCTGGAGATCGATCCGGAGCGGCGGTTCGCGCGCGTCGAACCCGGCGTCGTCCTCGACACCTTGCGGAGCCGCGCCGAGACGCACAAGCTCACGTTCGGCCCGGATCCGTCCACGCACAGCCGCTGCACGCTTGGCGGGATGATCGGCAACAACTCGTGCGGCACGCACTCGCTGCTCGCCGGCAAGACGGTCGACAACGTCGAAGAGCTGCGCGTCCTGCTCTACGACGGCACCGAGCTGAGCGTGGGCGCGACCGGCGACGCCGAGCTCGACGCGATCGCCAGGCAGGGCGGCCGCCGCGCGGACATCTACTCGACGCTGCGCGCGATTCGGGATCGGCACGCCGACGCCATTCGCGCGAAGTTCCCGCGCATCCCCAGGCGCGTCTCCGGCTACAACCTGGACGACCTGCTCCCCGAGAACGGGTTCCACGTCGCGCGCGCGCTGGTCGGCAGCGAAGGCACCTGCGCCATCGTCCTCGACGCGAAGGTGACCCTGATAGAGAGCCCGCAGCACCGGGCGCTCGTGGGCCTCGGGTACGCCGATGCGTTCGAGGCGGCCGATCACGTGCCCGAGATCCTCGAATTCGCCCCGATTGGCCTCGAAGGCTTCGAGGGCGCGATGGTCGACGGCCTGAAGGTGAAAGGCGCGGCCAACCTGGAGCTGCTGCCTGCGGGCCGGGGCATCCTGCTCGTGGAGTTCGGCGCGGACAATCCGAAGCAGGCCGGCGACTCGGCCGCGCGGCTCGTCGAGGCGCTGAAGCGATCGCCAGGGGCGCCCGTCGCGCGAATCTACACGGCGGCCGAATCGAAGGCGGTCTGGAAGCTGCGCGAGTCGGGCCCGCGCGCCGCGGCCAACCTGCCAGGCACGCCGCCCCGCTACGAAGGGTGGGACGATGCGGCCGTCGCGCCGGAGAGGCTCGGACCATACCTGCGCGAGCTGCGCCGGCTGCTCGACGACTATCAGTACGCGGCGACGTTCTACGGGCACTTCGGGCACGGGTGCATCCACATGCAGGTCACGTTCGACCTGCAGAGCGACGCCGGCATCCGCAAGTACGGGACGTTCGTCAACGACGCCGCGGACCTCGTCGTGCGCCACGGCGGATCCGTTTCGGGCGAGCACGGCGACGGGCGGTCGCGGAGCGCGCTGCTGCCGAAGATGTTCGGTCCCGAGGTGATGTCGGCGCTCGGCGCCTTCAAGGGCGCCTGGGATCCAGACAACAAGCTGAACCCCGGCAACATCGTCAACCCACCGCAGCCCACCGAGCACCTGCGCCTCGCCGGCGGCAACCAGGTCCATCTCATCCAGCCGACGCGCTTTCAGTTTCCGGACGACGGCGGTTCGATGGCTGCGGCGGCTGCGCGGTGCATCGGCATCGGCGAGTGCCGGAAGCAGGACGCGGGCGTGATGTGCCCGAGCTACATGGTGACGCTCGAGGAAGAGCACAGCACGCGCGGCCGCGCGCACATGCTGGCCGAGGCGCTGCGCGGCGAGGTGGTGCGCGGCGGCTGGAACGACGAGCAGGTCAAGGAGTCGCTCGACCTGTGCCTGTCATGCAAGGCCTGCAAGTCCGAGTGCCCGACCAACGTCGACATCGCGACGTACCGCGCCGAGTTCCTGTCGCACTACTACGAACATCATCGCCGCCCGCTCCATGCCTATGCGTTCGGGATGGTGGACCGCTGGCTGTCGCTCGCGGCCGTGTCGCCGATGCTCGCGAACGCGATGATGCAGGCGCCGGGCTTGAACGGTCTCGTGAAAAAGGCGCTGGACATCGCGCCGGAGCGCACGGTCCCGCGGCTGGCCCCGGCGAGCTTCCGCCGGCAGGCGGGCCGGCGCGGCGTCAAGACGTCCGGCGGCGACGTCATCCTGTGGGTCGATACGTTCAACAACTCGTTTCACCCCGAGACGACCGAGGCCGCTCTCGACGTGCTGACGGCCGCCGGCTGCAGCGTGTCCATCCCGAGGCAGTCGTTGTGCTGCGGACGTCCGTTGTACGACTTCGGCCTGCTCGGCCAGGCGATGACCTACCTCCGGCGCATTCTCGATGCGCTCGCCGATCCGATCGACGCGGGCACGCCGATTGTCGTCCTCGAGCCGAGCTGCGCGTCGGTGTTCCGCGACGAGTTGCGCAACCTGCTGCCCGCGGATCCCCGCGCCGCGCGGCTCTCGGCGCAGACGTATCTGCTGAGCGAGTTTCTCGAACGGCGGCTGCCGGCGTACACGCCGCCTGCACTGGCGCGTAAAGTCCTGCTGCACGGCCACTGTCATCACAAGGCGGTGATGAAGATGGGCGCCGAGGAATCCGTGCTTCGGAAGACCGGTGCGGACGTGCAATCGCTCGACGCCGGCTGCTGCGGAATGGCGGGTTCGTTCGGCTTCGACGCCGACAAGTACGCCGTGTCCCAGGCTATCGGCGAGCGCGTGCTGCTGCCGGCGGTCCGCAAGGCCTCCGCTGACACGCTCATCGTGTCGGACGGCTTCAGCTGCCGCGAGCAGATCGCGCAGGGGACCGGCCGCGAGGCCCTTCACCTCGCCGACGCGCTCAAGATCGCGCTGCAGCACCCCCAAATGGGGATTGACGCGTTGTAACCTCGCTGTTACATTCGCGACCGGTACGACCCCCCACCAACCCTGAAGGAGACGCCATGCGGATACTCGCTCGCCTGCTGCGGACGGTTCTGTTCGTCGTCGCGATGGCACCGTCGGCGGCGTTCGCACAGGCATCGATCGCCGGCACGGTCAGGGATTCGTCGGGAGCGGTGCTGCCCGGGGCGACGGTCGAAGCCGCCAGCCCGACGCTGATCGAGAAAGTCCGCACCGCCGTGACCGACAGCACAGGGCAGTACAGGATCGAGAACCTGCGCCCGGGCACCTATGCGGTGACGTTTTCCCTGACCGGCTTCAGCGCCGTCAAGCGCGACGGCATCGAGCTGGCCGGATCGTTTGCCGCGACGGTGAACGCGGATCTGAAGGTCGGATCGGTCGAGGAAACGATCACGGTGTCCGGCGAGTCGCCGATCGTGGACGTCCAGAGCGGGAACCGGCAGAAGGTGTTGAGCTCGGAGGTCCTGACCGGGATTCCGACCGGCCGTACGCAGTTCACGGCCGCGACGCTCATCCCCGGCATGAACCTCAACAACCAGGACGTGGGCGGGACGAACATCATCAACACGACCGGCGGCTCGATGACCATCCACGGCAGCAACGCGAACGATCAGCGGGTGATGATCGACGGGTTGTCGACCGCCAACTCGGAGCTGGCGGGGCAGGCGAGCAACTTCCTGCCGAACATGGGCAGCACGCAGGAGATGTCGGTCGACTATTCGGCCGGGACCGCCGACCAGATGACCGGCGGCGTGCGCATCAACATGATTCCCCGTGACGGCGGGAACACGTTCAAGGGATCGCTTTTCGCCACCGGGTCCAATTCATCGTTTCAGGGCGACAACTACGACCAGAGCCTGAAGGACCGAGGGCTGCGCACACCCAACTCGGTCAAGATGAACTACGACATCAATCCCGGGTTCGGCGGCCCGCTCCAGGAAAACAAAGTGTGGTTCTACGGCTCTGCGCGCTGGGTGAAGACGCAGAACTACGTCGGCGGGATGTTCGTGAACAAGAACGCCGGCATCCAGAATGTCTGGACCTACGATCCGGACCTGAACAATCCCGCGTTCCTGAACGCGACGCAGCGCAGCGTCAACCTCCGCCTCACATGGCAGGCGAGCGCGACGAACAAACTGAGCTTCTTCGCGGACGACCAGGGCCGCTGCCAGTGCCGGAACGTCACGGCCACGATGGCGCCCGAGGCGGCCATCGAGATCAAGTATCCCATTCAGCGCATGATGACCGCGGCGTGGACGTCCACGGTGTCGAGCCGGCTGCTCTTCGAGGTGCGCGGCGGGCTTCGCCAGGAGAACTACAAGTACAGCGCCACGCCGGCCGGCGATCCGTACCTGAAGCTGATCATGGTCACCGAGCAGGCGTCGGTGAACGGCGCACCCGCGGGCCTCGTGTACCACGGCGGCGGAATTGGCGGCGCGACGTTCACTCAGCCGTTCCAGAACACGTACGGCCGCAACATCGACGCGATGGCGACCGCGACCTACGTCACCGGCTCCCATTCCTTCAAGGCCGGCTTCGCCGACACCGTTGTTCTGAGAAATGAGTCGCTCAGCGACAACGACTACCATGTCAGCTATCGGTTCAACAACGGCGTTCCGAATCAGATCACGGAACGAACGACGCCCTACTTGAAGTCGCAGCGGCAGCCCGCCGGCATCGGCCTGTTCGCGCAGGACAAGTGGACGATCCGCAATGTGACCCTCAACGCCGGCCTGCGCTTCGACTACCTGAAGATTTTCATCCCCGCGCAGCATCTCGATCCGGCGCCGCTCGTGCCGAGCCGGAACCTCGACCTGGCCGAGACCGACCTCGTGAGCTGGAAGGACCTGACCCCTCGTCTCGCCGTGGCCTACGACGTGACGAGCGACGGGAAGACCGCGGTGAAGGCGAGCATCAACAAATATGTGATCGCCCAGGGCGTCCAAGGCGTGTACGGGGATCAACTGGCGCCGGTCAACCGGCTGGCCAACTTCGTCACGCGCAACTGGACGGACGGCAACCGCAACTTCGTGGCCGACTGCGATCTGACGAGCCCGCTCGACCAGAACTTCCTGCCGATCGGCGGCGATCGCTGTTTCGCGATGTCGGATCAGAACTTCGGCAAGCCCACGCCGAGCGTGACGGTCGATCCGGCGGTCATGAACGGTTACGGCGTCCGTCCCTTCAACTGGGAGTTCTCGGCGGGTGTCCAGCGGCAGATCGCCTCGCGGATGTCGGTCGAGTTCGCCTACTTTCGCCGCTGGTTCGGCAACTTCGCCGCCACGGACAACCAAGCGCTCGCCGCGACGGATTTTTCGCCCTTCAGCGTCACCTCACCGGCGGACCCGCGGCTGCCCGGCGGCGGAGGCGTCACCACAGCAGGGTTCCTCGACGCGAACAAGATCGTCGCGACCAACAACTACTTCACCGCGGCTGGCGACTTCGGGAGCCAGATTCAGCACTGGAACGGTTTCGATCTGACGGCGAACGTCCGTCCGCGGCAGGGCGTGCTGCTCCAGGGCGGCTTCAGCACCGGCAAGACGCTGACCGACAACTGCGAGATCCTGGCGAAGCTGCCGGAAATCACACAGCTCGGCGTGCCGTATTGCCATCAGGAGACGCCGTTCCTCACCCAGGTGAAGCTCTTCGGCGCCTACACGCTGCCGAAGGTGGACGTGCAGATCAGCGGCGCCTTCCAGAGCATCCCGGGTCCCCAGCTGGCTGCGAACCAGGTGATTCCGAACGCGCAGATCAGGCCTTCGCTCGGACGCGACCTGATCGGCGGAGCGGCCAACGTCACGGTGAACCTCGTGCCGCCGGGCAGCATGTTCGGAGAGCGGTTGAACCAGCTCGACCTGCGGTTCGCGAAGCTGCTGCGGTTCGGTCAGACGCGGACGTCGCTCAACCTCGATCTCTACAACGTCTTCAACGTCAGCACCGTCCTGGCGGAGAACTCGACGTATTCGAATGCCTCGGCGACCGGCTGGCGCGTGCCGACGACGATCGTAACGGCGCGCTTCGCGAAGATCAGCGTCCAGTTCGATTTCTGATTACGGACAGTAGCCACAGAGGCACGGAGAACAGAGGGATCTTCTTCAAAGAAGAATCTCTGTGCCCTCTGTGTCTCTGTGGCTACGTCCGTGATCAGACAGTGGCGGCGTGAGGCCGGTCTTCGGCGTCGAGCGCGCGCTCGGGGTGCATCCGGAATGCCAGCGCGGCGCCCAGCAGCAGCAGTCCCAACGATCCCATGAACGGCAGCTGCCAGTTGCCCGTGCGATCGATGATGAAGCCGAACGCCAGCGGCGAGAGGATGGCCGCGACGGCCGAGCCGGTGTTCATCATCCCGCTCGCCGTGCCGGAATACTTCGGTGCGATGTCCATGGGGATCGCCCACATCGGACCGATGACCAGTTCCGCGCAGAAGAAAGCCGCGCCCAGGCTGAGGATGATCAGGATCAGGTTGTGTGTCAGGAACACGGGGACCATGAAAACAAACGAGGCCAGGAAAGCGAGGACGACCATGTTCCGCCGGGCCTTCAGCAAATCCCCGGTTCGCTCCAGGATCCGATCGCTGATGATGCCGCCCAGATAGTCGCCGCCGACGCCTCCGGCAAAGACGGCCGCGGTGAAGAGCGCGGACCGGCTGAGTTGCAGGTTGTATTCATGGAGGAAATACGAGGGCAGCCAGTTGAGGTACAGCCACAGCGTCCAGGCGTAGCAGAAGTACACCGCAGTGACCGGCCAGATCCGCGCCGCCAGGCGCTTCCAGGGCACCGACTCCTGACGCTTGACGACGCCGCGCCCGCGGTTGGGCAGTTCCTCGAGTTCAGCCGCCGTAATGCCCGAGTGGTCGCTCGGTGTATCCCGGAAATACCACGCCCAGACGATCACCCAGGCGAGGCTTGCAAAGCCCAGGATGATAAACGGCCTGCGCCACGAGACGCTGGACGACAGCGACAGCAGGGGAACACCGGCGAGCGCCAGCGACGCGGGCGCGATGAGCCACGCGACCAGCGGGGGAGTGATTGTGTTGCCGAGCCGAGCGAACGCATGGGTGATGCCCTGGGCGAATGCGCGCCGGGAAGGCGCCGTCCAGTTCTGCATGGCCCTCGTCGCCACGGGGAACGTGGCGCCCTCGCCGATGCCCAGAAGGAGGCGAGCGAGATACATCGACGTGAAGCCGCCGGCGAGGCCGGTCAGAACAGTCGCCGTTGCCCAGATCAAGCCGCATAGAAAGAGGGTTCGCCGAGGTCCCCAGCGGTCCCCGATCCAGCCGCCGAAGATCTGGAAAAGCGCGTACGGGTACGCCCAGGCCGACAGGATGTGACCAAGCTGCAGATTGGTCAGGTTGAAGGCGCGCCTGATCTCCTGTCCCGCGGTGCCGGTGTTCACGCGATCGACGTAGGTGATCAGATACATCAAGCAGAGCAGGCCCAGGACAGTTCCGGTGGCCGAGGGACGGCGCTTGAGCGGCATGGCGACAAAGCCTACCATACGGTGGAGATCCCACAGGAGAAGATGCCATGCGCGTATTTCGTGCGGCGGCGCTGTTCTCGGCGGTGGGCATGACCTCCATGCTGTCCGCCCAGTCGAACGCGTCGCGTGATGTCCTGCCGTTTCGAGCGAGCCGAGACGACCCTCGCCAACGGCTTGAGGGTCATCGTCGTCCCGACCGGCTTCCCGAACCTCGTCAGCATCCAGATCCCGGTCCAGACCGGCTCGCGCAACGAAGTGGAGCCCGGCAAGTCCGGCTTCGCGCACTTCTTCGAGCACCTGATGTTCCGCGGGACGCCGGCGAATCCGCCGGAGCGATACCGGCAGATCATGGCCAAGGCCGGCGCGCGCGACAACGCGAGCACCGGCGACGACTCGACCCGCTACTACTCGACGTTCGCGAAGGAGGATCTCGAGACGATCCTGGGCCTGTACGCGGACATGTTCCAGCACCTGTCGTTTTCCGAGGCCGACTTCAAGACCGAAGCGCGCGCGATCCTCGGCGAGTACAACAAGAACAGCGCGGAGCCGCTGCAGCAGCTCTTCGAGGTGCAGCGCGATCGTTTCTACAAAGCGCACACCTACAAGCACACGACGATGGGGTTTATCCGCGATATCGAGAACATGCCGAACGAGTACGCGTACTCGAAGGTGTTCTTCGAGCGTTGGTACCGGCCGCAGTACACGACGGTCGTCATCGCCGGCGACGTGGCGCCGGATCGCGTCCTGCCCCTCGTCGAGAAGTACTGGGGCGGCTGGAAAGCCGGGACTGCGGCGCCGGCGGCCATTTCCCCAGAGCCGCCGCCGACTGGTCCCCAGTACGTGCACGTCCCGTGGGCGAGCGACACGCTGCCGTGGGTGACCGTGGCCTTTCCCGGTCCCGCGTTCGACGAGAACGGCAAGGACTCGGCCGCGGTGGAGATGATCGGCACGCTGGCGTTCGGTGAAACCTCCGATCTCTACAAGAAGCTCGTCGTCACCGAGCAGAAGGTCGATCAACTCCTCGCCGACGTGCCTTCGAGCTTCGATCCGTCGCTGTTCACGGTGCTCGCGCGCGTGAAGAATCCGGCCGACGCCGTCTACGTTCGTGATCAGATTCTGGGGACCTTTGCCAGGGCGGCGGCCGGCGGCATCGTGCCCCTGCCGGCCCGGCTGCAGGATGCCAAGTCGAACACCCGATACTCGTTTGCCCGCACCATCGACAGCAGCGAACGGGTGGCCGCGGTGCTGTCGGCCTACACGTCGTACAAGCGGTCCTATCAGACGGTCAACAACTTCTATCGATCGCTCGATTCGCTGACCGTGGCCGACCTGACGGCGACAGCCCGCAAGTTCTTCACCGACCGCGGCCTGATCGTCACGACGCTCTCGAAGGACACGCTGCCGGCCGGCATCGAGAAGGCCCCGGCGTTGTCGTCGTTTGCCGCGCCGGCCCCGGGCGGCGGCGGCGCGGTGGCCGCCTCGCAGGCGGCGCCTCCCGCGAGGCCCGAGACACCGCCGGCCCCGCCGCAGGCGACATCGCTCGAGGACCGGCAGCTGCTGTTGCAGAAGTCGCAGTCGCCGCTCATCAACGTCAAGCTGCTGTTCAACAGCGGCTCGGCGCAGGACCCCGCGGGCAAGGAAGGCCTGACGGCGTTGACCGCGGCCATGTTGACCGACGCGGGCTCGGCGGCGCTCACCATCGAAGAGATCGAAGAACGGCTGTATCCGATCGCCGGGTCGTTCGGTGCCCGCACCGACAAGGAAATGACGGTCATCACCGGTGTCATCCATCGGGACAACTGGCAGCGCTTCCTGAACATCGTCCTGCCGCAGCTGCTCGCGCCCGGATGGCGCGCCGAGGACTTCGAGCGGCTCAAGACCCGTCAGCAGAACGCCCTCGTGCAGGACCTGCGGTCGAACAACGAGGAAGAGCTGGGCAAGGAGCGGCTGCAGACCAACATCTTCCGCGGGACGCCCTACGGCCACGTCGCGCTCGGCACGGAGGCCGGCCTTCGCTCGATTACGCTGGACGACGTGAAGACGTTCGCGCGCCAGGCGTTCACCAGGGCGAACCTGACCGTCGGCGTCAGCGGAGACGCGCCCGACGAGCTGGTTCGCGACCTTCGGGCGCGGCTGAGCACCCTGCCCGCTGGAGCTGCCGACCAGCGCGCCGCCATTGCCGGCGCCCAACCGAAGGGCATCGAGGTCGAGATCCTGGAGAAAGAGACGCGTGCCACCGCGATCTCGTTCGGGTTCCCGATTGATGTCACGCGTGCGCACGCGGACTTCGCCGCGCTGTCGGTCGCGCGTGCCTGGCTCGGGGAGCATCGGCTGTCGTCCGGGCGCCTGTATCAGCGGATTCGCGAGGAGCGCGGCATCAATTACGGCGACTACGCCTACATCGAGGCGTTTCCGCGCGGGATGTTCCAGTTCTTCCCGGACTCCAACGTGGCGAGACGCCGGCAGATCTTCGAGATCTGGATCCGTCCCGTCGTGCCTGCGAACGCGCACATGACGCTGAGGCTGGCGGTGCACGAGCTGACGAACCTGGTCGAGAATGGCCTCACCCAGGCAGACTTCGAGTCGACGCGCGACTACCTGATGAAGAACGTGTTCGTCATGACCGCGCGCCAGGATCAGCAGCTCGGCTACGCGCTCGACTCGAAGTGGTACGACATCGGCGAGTTCACCGGCTACATGCGCGGAAAACTCCAGGGGCTCACGCGCGAGCAGGTCAACGCCGCCGTCAAACGCCATCTCAGCGCCCGCAATCTGTCGGTGGTCATCATCACCAAGGACGCGGCCGGGCTGAAGCAGGCGCTGGTCTCGGACGCGCCGTCGTCGATCAAGTACGACGGCGAGAAGCCGAAGGAGCTGCTCGAGGAAGACCGCCTAATCGGCGCGCTCAAGCTGAACATCGCGGCGGGCGATGTCAGGATCACCCCGATCACCGAAGTGTTCGCGAGATGAGAACCCTCGCGGTAGCGCTCACTGCTGTCTGCATGGTTGCCGGCATCGGCCTGGCGGCGCAGCGGCCGAACGGCCGGGAGGCTGCGCAGCGGCCGCGTGGCGTTGTCCGGTCTCAACTCGTGTGGGTGGATCGGACCGGCAAGAAGCTCAGCGTGGTCGGCGAGCTGGCCGACATGGGCAACCTGGAGCTGTCGCCCGACAACAAGCAGGTGGCCGTGGCGGTCCTCAACGAAATCACCGGGGCTCGCGACCTCTGGCTCTATGACGTCGCGACCGGAAGCCGCACGAGGCTCGACGCCAACGTCGCGGACGAGAATTGGCTGATCTGGTCGCCGGACGGCCGCCGGGTCGCGTTCAACTCCCAGCGCACGCGGGGGCTCGATTTGTACCAGACATCGTCCAGCGGGGGCGACCGGCAGGAGCTGCTGGTTGCCGACGACGACGGCAAGTGGCCTGTGAGCTGGTCGGCCGACGGGAAATACATCCTGTACGTCACGAGCAGCCAGGGCACCGCGAACGATATCTGGGTGCTGCCCCTCACGGGCGACCGCAAGCCGTATCCGTTCCTGAAGACGGAGTCGCAGGAAAACTGGGCGGCGTTCTCCCCGAACGGGAAATGGGTGGCCTACAGCTCGACCGAGTCCGGGCAGGCCGAGGTGTACGTCACGCCGTTTCCGAAGGCGAGCGCGAAATGGCTCGTCTCGCGCAACGGAGGATTCCAGGCGCGGTGGCGGCGCGACGGCAAGGAGCTGTTCTTCATGGCGCCGGACAGCAAGCTCATGGCCGCCGACGTCAACAGCGAGGGCCGCGACTTCGAGGTCAGCGGTGTGAAGACGTTGTTCGAGACGCATTTCCCGTATGCGCCGTACCACGCCTTCGACGTCGCCGCCGACGGCCAGCGGTTTCTCGTGAATTCGCTCTTGCTCGCTCCCGGCGGTCCCAGTCGCGTGGCTGGACTGCGTCCGTAGCGTCCGGCTTCAGCCGGACGACTCCGCGGACCAGCGCGCGTGGAGATCAAGATTGGCGCGTGGAGTCGATATCCAGTCAGAGAAAGTCGGCAGCGGTGAACTCGCCAGCCGTGGCAAAACCGTTGTCGTGCGCCTTCTCGGCACCCTACGTCGTGGCGACGTGTTCATCGACAACGAGCTGCATACCTTCACGATTGGAGCGCGCGTCGTCATAGCAGGCTTGGAATACGGCGTCGAGGGCATGCGCGTGGGCGGCCGCCGAAGGATAAAAGACCCTCTTGTTCTTCGACGTGGAGTTACTCGATGTTCGAGACTAGTGGCCTAGTATCTCGGCGTGCTCCGCGTGCTCTGCGTTGATCGTCGTTTCGTGGCACGGCCTCGGGCGGCACGCCCTTCGCATGAGGACGATGCTAGGATGATGGCCCTCACGTGATGGACATCGAGACCTCAGAGGCGATCGAGTCGCTGCGTTCTGATATCCGGCGAGTTGAATCGACCCTCCAAACAGACCTGGGACGTCAGATCGCTGGCTCGCGCGACGAGCTGCGAAACGAGATGTCGAGCTTACGCAGCGAGTTGCGAGGCGAGATGTCCAGCCTGCGCAGCGAGTTGCGAGGCGAGATGTCCAGCCTGCGCAGCGAGTTGCGAGGCGAGATGTCCAGCCTGCGCAGCGAGTTGAAAGGCGAGATGTCGAGCCTGCGGGATGAGTTGAAAGGCCATATGGGGATGCTTGTCGAGAGCCTGCGCGACGACATCCGTCTCCTGGCCGAGGGCGTTGTGTCCATCGACGCAAAGGTGGAGTCGCTCAGGCGGAATGACAGCCCGCGTTGATTGCAAGATCTGCCACATCGCGAACTCTTGATGGTGCGCCTCAGACGATTGCGACCAGAGGAGACGAAGACGCCATTTCCCGCTTGACCGTGTTGATCGCCCGCATCAGCCGCTTCGCGATGTCGTCGGCTCGGGCCGCCGGTACGCTCGAAAAACAGATCCGCAGCTCACGTTCGCCGGCCTGGTCGACGTAGAACGCCTCCCCTCGGACAAAGGCCAGCGAGTCGGACAGGGCCTGCGCCTCGACAATCGACGCGCGCAGCCGCCCGCCGAGCCGGCACCACAAGTACAGGCCGCCGTCCGGAACCGTCCATTGGAGGTAACCTTTTGCGCGATGGCGCTCGAGGGCCGAGATCACCGCGTCGCGCCGCCGGCGGTGCTCGATCCGCAGATCGGCGAGATGGCGATCGAACGTGCCGTCGGCCAGCATGTCCGCGATGATGAGCTGGTTCAGGTTCGCCATGTGCGGATCGGACCGCTGCTTGAGGAGCGCCAGCTGCTCGATGATCGGCGGCGCCGCCGACAGCCAGCCCAGGCGCAGGCCGGGGGCGAGCACTTTCGAGAACGTATTGAGGTGGATGACCACCGATTGCGTGTCGAGGGACTGAAGCGACGGGGGAGGCGGCGCGCCGAGGTGCAGTTCGCGGTAGGTGTCGTCCTCGATGATCGGCACCCGCAGTCGCGTGGCCAGCGACAGCAGCTGCCGCCGCAGCTTCAGGGGCATCGTCCAGCCGGTGGGGTTCTGGAATGTCGGGTTGGTGTAGATCAGCTTCGGACGGAAGCGGAGGATCAGGTCCTCGAGCTCGTCCAGATCGTGCCGCACGACGTCCCACCCGACGACGCGCGCGCCGGCGGCGTTGAACGTGTGCAGCGCACCGAGGTACCCGGGACGATCGACGACGACGGTGTCCCCAGGATCGACGAGGCAGCGTGCGAGCAGATCGAGCCCCTGCTGTGCCCCCGCCAGGACCAGGACGTTCTGGGGCTGGCCGCCGAATCGCTGCGCGATGGCGTCGCGGAGCACCGGCAGCCCTTCCGTCGGACTGTGTCCCCACGCCAGCCGGACGTCGCGCTTGAGCGCCCGGTCCATCGACCGGCGGTACGCGTCGACCGGAAACGCCTCGAGCGCCGGAACGCCGGCCGCCACCGACAGCATCGACGGATCCGCCGCGTGCCGGAGGAGATCGCGAATCGCCGAATCGCTCGAGCGCGCGGCGGCGGCGGCGACTTTCCCGCGCCACGCGAACGGCGCGCCCGAAGCCTCGGGCGCCGCCGACACGAACGTGCCGCGGCCGACGTGGCCGCGCACGAGGCCGCGCGTCTCGAGATCCCGATACGCGTTCACGACGGTCGTTCTGCTGACCTTGAGCAAACGCGCGAGCTCGCGCTCGGCCGGCAGGCGGAAGTCGAGCGTGAGCGTGCCGTTGGTGATGCCGTGTTCGATCGCATGCGCGATGTGGCGGTAGACCGGCCGCGTGCGCGGCAGGCTCGAGGCCGTCAGCCCCAGCGGCCCGAGCGGTCCTGAGCCGGCGCCGCTGGCATCCGCCGCCTCTTCGAGGACCGGCGCGTGGCTGGCGTTTCTGTTACGCATGAGCCGCTGTCTCCATGGTCGTCAGCCCCAGCCGTCCGATAACGCCGGCATAGCGGGAGTCGGACCGGATCGTGTCGAACCGGGGATCGCTGGCGAGGTGCATGATCCCGGGGTCGCGTTCGTCGCACGCGTGCGCGAGGAGCGTGAACGTCGAGTCGAGATCGCCGAGGCCGGCGTGCGCGAGCGCGCGGTGGTACGACGAGACGTAACGATCCTGGGCCAGCTCGTCCAGGTGGCAGAGGATGTTCACGGCGCGGTCGCGATCGCCCTTGACGCCCAGGGCGTGCGCAAGCCACGCGAGCGTCATGGGATCCGTGCGAGCCGCCGGCAGCGAGTCCAGATGTTGAATGCAGCCGTTCACGTCGCCCGTCTGCAGGCGGGCTGCGGCGAGCAGGCGATGAGGCGCGAGGTAGGCCGGGTCCATGTCGATCGTGTGCCGGCACCGCTCGATGACTTCGCCATAGTCGCCGGCGACGTAACGGACCCAGGCGGCGCTGGTGCCCGCGGTCAGGCATAACGGGTCGAGCTCGAGCGCGCGGTCAGTCATCGCCACCGCCGCGTCGAACTGGCGACGGGCGCCGAGCAACATGCCGTAGAGACGGCGAGCCGCTTCGTTGCTGGAGTTGAACGACAACGCCCGGCGGTAGACCTCCTCGGCGCCGTCCCAGTCCCAGTCGCGGCACCGGCGGACCTCCGCGAGCGCGACGAGGGCCTCGGGATCGGTCGGGTCGAGAGCCAACGCGCGAGCGGCGGAGGCCTCGGCGGCGTCAAGCGCCTCGCGCGGTTCGCGCAGGTAGTAGTCCGCCGCGGCGACCGTGGCGCGCGCCAGCGCGCCGTGCGCCGTTCCGAAACCCGGATCGAGCTTGAGAGCCAGGCCGTAAAAGGCCAGGCATTCGCGGATGCCCTCGTCGCCCGGCCGATTCCAGTGATAGCGGCCCTTCAGATAATTCTGGTACGCATCGACTTGCCGCGTGCCCGCGGACGGCGTCGGGGCGCGGTCGGGAAGGAGCTCCAGGGCGACCGACCGGACGATCTGTGTGGCCACGTCGGACTGGACGAGCAGGCTGTCGGCCGTGGGCCGTTCGAAGGAGTCTGCCCACAATTGAGTTTCGCCGCGCACTTCGATGAGCTGGGCCGTGATGCGCACGCGATCGCCTTCCGTGCGGACCGTGCCCTCGACGAGGTAGTGCGCGCGCAGCGCGTCGCCGATCTCGCGCACCGTGCGATCGGTGCGCTGGACCCTGTGACACGACGAGCGCGCGATCACGCCGAGCCGGTCGGCGCAGAGGCGTCCGAGCTGGGTCATCAGCTCCTCGGTCAGCCCGCTCGCGAACGACCCCGGGACGTTCGTTTCGCCGAGGTGGCTGAAGGGGAGCACGGCGAGCCGCTGCTTGTCGCCGGCCGGTTCGGTCAGTTGAGCGCCGCTCGCGCCGTTCACGCGCTCGACGCGCGCGATGAAGCGGTAGCCGCGCCGGTGCAGGGTCTCGACGAAGCGCGGCCGCTCGGCGTTGTCACCGAGCACGGACCGCAGGCGCTTCACGGCGGCGTTCAGGCCGTGCTCGAAGTCGACGAATGTTCCGTTGGGCCACAGGCGATCGCGGAGCTCGTCACGCGTCAGCAGTTCGCCCGGGTGTTCGAGCATCACTGCCAGCACGGCGAACGGCTGGTCCTGCAGCCGGAGTCGGACGCCGTCCTTGCGCAGCTCTCGCGTCCGTGAGTCGAGTTCGAATCGTCCGAACCTGAAATCGGTCACCGCGGTCACCTCCGTGGCTCCACAGCATCTCTTATACCCTTCGACGCCGGCCAGTCCAATCGCGAATTGGACTGCTGCCAGCAGGTGACGCGGGCGTGCTGCCGCGACGGCGGTCGGACAAGAACACCATTGCCATCATAGAGATAGCGCGTTACCAACGTTTCACCTGCGGTGCACCCGCGCGTCATTGAGGTACCTCCGATCGGGGGCCATATTGGCCTGCATGACGATCCTGATGACGGCTCTCGTGGTGGCGAACCTGCAACTTGTCGTACGCATCTACGATTCAGTCGGCGTCTCTCCCGCCGAACTGGATCGCGCACGCGCCAGCGCCGGCGCGATTCTGGCCAGCGTCGGCGTCGAGCCGATCTGGCACCCGTGCCACGTCTCGACGTGCACCGGCCCCGTGAAGCCGCACGAGATCGCGATCAGGGTCGTGCGCTCCGGCCCGCAGAGCGAAAAAGACTCGCTCGGGTTCTCCGTGATCGACGTGCCGCGGCACGCGGGGTCGCTCGGCACGATCTACGAGGATCGCGTGGGAGATCTGGCGGCGCAGGCAGGCGTGGACGATGGCGAGCTGCTCGGCCGCGCCATGGCGCACGAGATCGGCCACATGTTGATCGGGACGCCGTCGCACGCCCGGTTCGGGCTGATGCGGGCGGTGTGGGCGAGCGGTGAGCTGCGCCGCGGCCGGCCGCTCGATTGGATGTTCTCGTCGAAGGAAGGCTCGGAGCTGCGCCGCCGGCTCATGGCGCGAACGCTGGCGCCGGCGGTGCCGGAGTCCGTGGTGGCGTCCGCACTCCGGTAGCGTCCGCCTTCAGGCGGACGTCCGCGGCCGGCTGAAGCCGGCCGCTACGCCATCAAAAACACTAGTGCCCGTCGTTCGACTCTGTAGTCCAGCTGGCCGTGAAGAACACCACCGCCATCACGGCGTATGCGAACGCAAACGGCCACGCGGGTGAGAGCTTCAGCACGGTGTCGGCGTCGGTCCACTGATACGAATGCATGATGCCGGTCGCGGAGATGACGGCCGCGACCGCGCACCAGGCAGCCGCCACCGTCCACTTGCGCTCGATGACCCCCACGACGGCGGCTGACAGGAGCATCGACGTGAAAAGAAAGCCCTGCTCGAGCGAGAACACGCCGTGGATCCACGTGTCGCTCTTCTGGAACTCGCCGATGAGCGCCTCGGTGAACGGCCGGGCCGGCGTGCCCATGCCGGCGGCTTTGAGGCCGTTCTTGGCCATCAGCGCCGCCCACGCGCCGATGCCGGGCAGCAGGCCGACGACCACCGCGGGGGCGTGCTCGCGCGGCGTCGCCTGGAACGCCTGCGCGCTGATCACGATGCCGATCCAGAGCACGATGGCCATGCCGGCGTCGATCGGCACGGCCCACGAAATCCACGCCAGCGTGCCGGTGACGCAGATGATCGTGATGAACGCGCCGTTCATCACGGAATAGCCCGCGCGGGCACCCATGGCTTTCCACCCGGGATGACCGATATAGATGGTCGTTGGAAACGCGGATCCGAACAGCGCCGCTGCGATGCTGCCCAGGCCGTTGATCGTCAGCGACGGGCGCGTTTCGTAGGAGTCGCCCGCTGCTTCAGCCGACTCGATGTTCTGCAGCGAGCCCAGCACGTTGAAGAGGCCCATCGCGACGATCACGGACAGATACGAGAGTAGATGCCCGCCGCCGAGCGCGGCGATGATGTCGCCGACGACGGGAACGGGCAGGTGGAAGGCCGGGGGCGGCGGCGTATCGCCGGCCGGCGCGATGCCGACGGCCCACGAGAGCGCCGTTCCGAGCGCGATTGCGACGAGCCCGCCCGGCAGGTGTCCCTTGAACCTTACCCGGCCGAAATACGTCAGCACCACGACGCCGAACGTCGTCAGGCCGACGATGGGACGGGCGAAGGCGCGAAAGAGAAACCCGAACGAGATGAAGCCGATCGCGATCCCGGAGAGCGTGGACAGCAGCGCGGCACGGGGCGTCGCCTTGCGCGCGCGTTCGGCGAAGGGCGCGGCAGCCAGTTCGATGATTCCCGAGGCGAGCGTCGCGACGAGGCCCGCCTGCCACGCGATGCGCGAGGGATCCGCGGCGCCGGCCGCCACGGCCAGCGCCTTCGCGGGCAGCATGATGAGGAACACGTGGGCGATGAGCGATACCGTGTTGATGCCGTACGGCAGGGCGCAGACGTCGGTGCGGCCCGTGCGCTCGGCCAGGCGGCGGGCCTGTAGCGAGTAGAAAACGTTGCCGACGAGAATCGACACGGCGGCGCCAGGGAGCACGCGGCCGTAGACGAGATCCGCCGGGAACCCCAGGACGAACCGGCACAGGGTGTCGATGAGGAGCAGCTGGACGAGGTTATCGAGCGCAAGCCCGAAGAAACCGTCGATGTCGCCGCGGGAGATCCATCGCATCGTGTGGGGAGAATAGCCCAGATGACCGTCGTAGAATAGCGGCTATGACCTCAAAGTCCCGTTCAGGAGCACGTCGGTTCATCTCCGGTCCGGTGGGCGCCGCGCTGGGTCTCTCCGCGTGTCTGGCAATCGCCGTAAGCGCCCAGGAGCGTGATCGGTCGAAGATCCCGGACTCGCTCAAATGGAATCTCGCGGACATCTACGCGTCGGACACGGCGTGGCGCGGAGCCAAGGAAGCCTTCGCGGCGGAACTGCCCACGCTGGGACGATTCAAGGGACGGCTGGCGGCGAACGCGGGCTCGCTGGCCGATGGTCTGGACCGCCTCTTCGCCCTCGACAAGGAGCTGTCGCGGCTCTTCGTCTACGCGAGTATGGAAGCAGACCAGGACACGCGGGACAGCCAGCGGGAGGGCATGCGGCAGGAGATGACGCAGCTGGCCGCGACGTTTGGCGCGCAGGCCGCCTACATCGAACCGGAGGTCCTGAAGGCGGGGAAGGCGGCGGTCGAGCGGTTCCTTGCCTCGGAGCCGCGTCTGAAGGTGTACCGCGTCTACCTCGAAGACATCCTGCGCCGTGAGGCCCACACGCTCACCGATAACGAAGAGAAGCTTCTCGCGGACGCCGGCCCGCTGGCCCAGGGGCCATCGGGCACGTACAACATCCTGTCGAACGCGGACTTCCCGTATCCGTCCGTGACGCTGAGCGACGGACGATCGGTGAAACTCGACCAGGCCTCGTACAACGACCTGCGCGCGTTGCCGAACCGCTCGGATCGCGAGAAGGTCATGGCGGCGTTCTTCGGCGCGCTCGGCGGCTTCAGCCGCACGTTCGGCACGACGATGAACGCGGAAGTGCAGAAGGTGGCGTTCTATACCAAGGCGCGCAAGTACGATTCGTCGCTGGCGCAGGCCCTGGACGGCCCCAACATTCCGGCTTCCGTCTACACGCGGCTGATCGACGGGGTAAACAAGAACCTGCCCGCGTTTCACCGGTATTTGAAGCTCCGGCAGAAAATGATGGGCGTCGATCAGCTGCACTACTACGACCTGTATGCGCCGCTCGTCTCGTCGGTGAAGCTCGAATACACACCGCAGGAAGCGCAGAAGCTCGTGCTCGGCGCCGTCGCGCCGCTCGGCTCGGAGTACGCGTCGGTGATCCAGCGCGCGTTCCGCGATCGATGGATCGACCTGCTGCCGAACGACGGCAAGCGATCGGGCGCGTACTCGAACGGCGGCGCGTACGACGTCCACCCGTACATGCTGATCAATTTCAACGGCAAGTACAACGATGTCAGCACGCTGGCCCACGAGCTGGGCCACACGATGCAGAGCTACTTCTCCAACAAGACGCAGCCGTACCCGATGGCGAGCTACCCGATCTTCGTCGCCGAAGTCGCCTCGACGTTCAACGAGTCGCTGCTGAACGACTTCATGCTCAAGGAAATCAAGGACGACGCGGCGCGGCTGTCGCTCCTCGGCAGCTACCTCGAGAACATCAAGGGCACGGTCTTCCGCCAGACCCAGTTCGCGGAGTTCGAGCTCCGCATGCATGAGATGTCGCAGAAGGGGGAGCCGCTCACGGGCGCGTCGCTCGCGAAGCTCTACATGGACATCACGAAGCGCTACTACGGGCACGATCAGAAAATCTGCATCGTGGACGATTACGTCGCGCACGAGTGGAGCTTCATCCCGCACTTCTACCGCGACTTCTACGTCTTCCAGTACGCGACGTCCTTTACGGCGTCCGAGGCGCTCGCCGCCAAGGTCAAGTCGGGCGACGCCGACGCGACCCGGCGCTACCTGGCGTTTCTGAACGCGGGCGGCTCGAAGTATCCGATCGACCTGCTGAAGGACGCGGGCGTCGACATGACGACCGACGAGCCCCTCGATCTCACCGTCAGGCAGATGAACCGCGTGATGGACGAAATGGAACGGATCCTGGCCAGACGCTGAGGTAGACTCCCCGCATGCGTGCAAGGCTCGCGTGTACGATCGGCGCGATTCTGGCCCTGGCCACGCTCGGCCTGAGCGCTCAAGTGCGTCCGCCGATCACGGCGACCGACCCGCAGTTCGATCAGGCGGCCGTCGCGCGGGGCTCGGCGCTCTTCGTCGGCCAGTGCGGCTTCTGCCACGGTTCGAATGCGAGGGGGGGCTCGTCCGGTCCCGGCCTCACGCGGTCGGCGCTGGTCCAGGACGACGAGGCCGGAAAGCAGCTGGGGGCGTTTCTCCGCACCGGGCGCCCCGACAAGGGCATGCCGGCATTCGAGCTCGCATCTGATCAGGTCGCGGACATCGCGACGTTTCTTCACGCGGCCATCTTTCTCAACGCCAATCGCCGACTTTACCAGGTGCTCGATATCCTCATCGGCGATCCGAAAGCTGGCGAGGCGTATTTCTCCGGCGCCGGCAAGTGTGCGACGTGCCACTCGCCGACGGGCGATTTGAAGGGCGTCGGCGCGAAGTATGACGCCGTGACCCTGCAGGGGCGCATGCTCATGCCGCGCGGTGGACGAGGGGCCGGCCCTCCGCAGCCGGCCTACCTCGACAAGAACGCCATCAAGGCTTCCATCACGCTGCCGTCGCGCCAGACCATCTCGGGCGTGCTCGTCCGGCTCACGGACTTCGACGTGACGCTCTACGACCCGCAGACCGGGCAGATCCGGTCATGGTTTCGCAACGGCGACGCTCCGAAGATCGAGATCGCCGACCCGCTGCAGGCCCATCTCGATCGACTACCCGTATGGACGGACGATGATATGCACAACATGACGGCCTATCTGGCGGGTCTCAAGTGATGAGCACACGCGCGTGGATCTGGATGTTTGGCGCCCTGGCGCTGCTGGCGCCAGCCGCGCTCGTCGCACAACAGGGAGCGGCCCTCGATCCGGCGACGTTGCTCAAGGCGCCGACCGACTCCTGGCCGACGTATCACGGCGACTACTCCGGGCGCCGCTACAGCCCGCTCACGCAGATCAACGGCGACAACGTGAAGAACCTGCAGCTCGCCTGGGTGTACCGGCTGAACACCTCGCAGGCGCTCGCGCAGATCGGGGGCGAAGGCCCCGACGTGCCTCCGGCCGCGGCCAACGGGTTCGGCCCCCCGACGATCAAGGCCACGCCGCTGATGGTCAACGGCACGCTGTACTTCTCGTCGCCTGACCACGTGTGGGCCGTGGATGCGCGCACAGGACGTGAAATCTGGCACTACTTCTGGAAGACGCGCGGGGGGATTCACATCGGCAACCGCGGCGTCGGCATGTACGGGAACTGGATCTACTTCCTCACGCCGGACAACTACTTCGTCTCGCTCGACGCGATGACGGGGAAGGAACGCTGGCACCACGAGATCGCCAACGTCAAGCGCGAGTATTTTTCGACCAGCGCCCCGATCATCGTCGGTAAGCAGGTGCTGATCGGCGTCGGCGGGGATTCGCTGGACGTGCCGGGCTATCTCGAGTCGCGCGACCCGGAGAGCGGCCAGGTGGTGTGGCGCTGGTACACGACGCCGCGGCCGGGCCAGCCGGGCGCCGAGAGCTGGCCCACGGCCGACGCGATGGTCAACGGCGGCGGGATGCCGTGGCTGCCGGGCACCTACGACCCGGAGCTCAACCTGTATTACATCGGTACCGGAAACCCGCAGCCCGTCCTCGCGGGCAAGAGCCGCCCCGGCGACAACCTGTGGACGTGCTCGATCGTGGCGCTGAACCCCGATACGGGGAAGCTCGTGTGGTACTACCAGGTATCGCCGCACGACACGCACGACTGGGACGCTGCCCAGACGCCCGTGCTCATCGACGGCGTGATCGACGGGAAGCCGCGGAAGCTCGTCGCACAGGCGAATCGCAACGGTCATTTCTTCCTGCTCGACCGGACCAACGGCAAGCACGTCCTGACGACGACGCACATCGACTCGCTGAACTGGTCCAAGGGGTTGAATGCGAACGGCCAGCCGATTCCGAACCCCGACAAGGAGGCGTCGATTCCGGGCACGCTGGTGTCGCCTGACACCAACGGCGCGACGAACTGGCCGCCGCCGAGCTTCAGCCCGGACACCGGGCTGTTCTACGTCGGCGTGACGCAGTCGTTCAGCGTCTTCTATCTCACGGACACGAACGAGAACCAGGAAGGCTGGGCGGCCGCCGAGCGCAACGTCGGCAGCCTTGGCCGGTATCTCAAGGCGATCGACTACAAGACGGGCAAGGTCAGATGGAGCCGGCCGCTCGCCATGAATGCGGGCGGCGCCGGCGGTGCGCCCATGGGTCTGCTGAGCACGGCGGGGAAGCTGCTCTTCGGCAACGACGGCGGCGGCAACTTCGTGGCCTACGATCCGGCAACCGGCAAGCCACTCTGGCACGCGGGTCTCGGCGTGAACAGCAGCAACGGTCCGGAGACGTATCTGCTCGACGGCCGCCAGTACGTCGTCGTCGGCGCCGGCGACACGTTGTACGCGTTTACGCTACCCAGGTAGGGCGGCCCTTTCAGGGCCGCCGGCAACGCGGGGCTGAAAGCCCCGCGCTACTGCAGGAACTGTCATGATCACACGTCGCGAATTCGGCAGACTGGCCCTGGCCTCACTGGCGTCTTCCCGCGCGCTGTCGGCGGCGGGAATCGACTCACGCGTTGCCGGCGTCCGCATCGGCGTGCAGTCCTACAGTTTTCGCGCGATGGCGCGCCCGGCCGGGGCCGCGGACTCCGTCGATGGAGTCATCGGCGCGATGATCCAATGCGGCCTCGGCGATGTCGAACTGTTCGCGCCGGACGTCGAGCCGCGAGGCACGCGCGAGCAACTCCGCGCGTGGCGGCTCGAGTCCGCCCTCGACCACTGTCGCGACGTGAAGCGCAGGTTCGACAAGGCCGGCATCACGATCTACGCGTACAACTACAGCCCGAACAGAACCTTCACCGACGAGGAGATCGACCGCGGCTTCGACATGGCCAGGGCGCTCGGCGCCGAGATCATCACATCGTCGACGACGATCGACGTCGCGAAGAGAATTGCGCCGTTTGCCGAGAAGCACAAGATGATCGTCGCCCTGCACGGCCACTCGGCCGCCGATCAGCCGGGCGAGTTCGCTTCGCCCGAGAGCTTCGCTGAAGGAATGAAGCTGTCGAAGTATTTCAGGGTCAACCTCGATATCGGCCACTTCACGGCGGCAAACTTCGACGCGATGCAGTACCTGCGGCAACACCACGACCAGGTCACGAACCTGCACTTGAAGGATCGCAGGCACAATCAGGGCGACAACGTGCCGTGGGGGACCGGCGACACCCCGATTCGCGATGTGCTGCAGCTGCTCAAGCGTGAACGGTGGCCCATCCGAGCGTACATCGAGTACGAGCACAAAGGCGCCGGCACGCCGGTTGATGAAGTAAAGAAGTGCTATGCCTTCGTGAAAGAAGCGCTGGCCTGAGCCCGGCCGGCCCCCGAAGGCCTGCAGTCCACCGGAAAATGCGCTAGTGTGGACGACATGGGACGCACCTTCTCAGGCGTTTGCGCCGCGCTGCTTATTGCAGCCTCATGTGTTTCGACCCCAGCGGCCGGACAGGGCGCGTCGCCGCTCTCCGGCGTGTGGACGCTGAACCGCTCGCTCAGCGAATTCCCGAAAGAGATCGGATTCAACGTCGACTGGATAGTTCCGGACCCCAACGATCCGGCGGCCGCAGGCGGCGGCGGTCGTGGACGCAAGGCATCGGGCGGCGGCGGACGTCCGTCAGCCCCTCGCCTCCAGAGCTCCGAAGACGCCCGCCGGGTGCAGCTGTTGATTGGCGAAGTCCGTAATCCTCCCGCGCGGCTGATGATCGTCGACAACGCGGCGGCGGTCACCATCACCAACGAGCTTGGCCAGTCGCGAACGCTCCATCCAACCGGCAAGGACGAATCGATTGAGATTCAGGGCGTGCTGGTCACGGTCGTGACCAGGCGGGACGGCGATCGCCTGGTGGCGACCTATCACGCCGAACAGGGCCGCGACGTGCAATACACATACACGCCCTCGTCGAACCCCGCACGCGTCGCGGTAGAAGTGCAGTTGCTCGAACACGGGACAGGCGACAAGGCCACGCGTGTTTACGAAGCCGGCACCGGCAGCGAGCCGCTCGCGCCCGCCCGAACTTCTGGCGCGGCCCCTCCGCCGGGGCAGACGGCTCCGCCCGGGCAGACGACGCCTCCGGGCCAGCCGGCGTCAGCCGGTCCTGCGTTCGACCAGCGGCCCGGGGCCGAGTTCAGGGGGCTCAAAAGCCTTGGCATTCTCGTCGAGGATTTCGGCGGCGATGCGACGGCCTGTGGGCTGAACCACGACGCCGTCGAGGATGCGCTGGCAAAGCGGCTCACCGCGGGCGGCCTGGCGGTTCGGAGAAATTCAGACGACGACACCTACGTGTACGCGAACGTGATCAGCACCAGGTCCGCCGAGGGCTGCGTGTCGAGGTACGACGCGTTCCTTTACACGCATGCGACCGCGAAGCTGACCTATCGCGAACAACCCGTGCTTGTGCAGGTGTCGCTGATGCACCGGGGCGGCATCGGGGCCAGCGCGGCGGCCGGACACGCCGCGGCGGTGTCGCGCGGCCTCGAGGGCTACGTCGACATCTTCGTCACGCAGATCCGCGACGCGAACAAGTAGCGCAAACCGCCGCCCTGTGGGAAAGGTGAACCGCTACTGCTGCGGTTCGTCGGGTTCAATCTGCCAGTCGGCGAGAGGCTGTGGGCCGGGCCGGATATCGGCGATATCCGGGTCGACGCCGTCTGGCGAGGCCGGTGCGCCGGGGTCGCGCCGGGCTCGTTCGGCGCGGCGCGCGGCCTTGTCTTTCTGTTTCGTGATCCGCGCCTGCTCGCGCTGGCGCTTCGTAATCGTCGGGCGTGATCGTTGTGCCATCTTTTGTTGTGTTACTCCTGATCGTCCGGGTTTGCCCGCCCGGGGATCGGCCGTGCTCCCGCATCCAGGTTCTGCTGCACGCTCTTTCGCCGCCGGATGATGCCTTTTTTCGCATCCTCCTCGATCGCCTTGTCCTCGGTGCGCTCGGCGCTGAGCGAGTTCTTCAGCATGTAGTTGCCTTCGTGGCACTCATACGGCAGCAGCACGTAGCCGGGAGGCGACGTGAGCGGCAGCGACAGCGTCCACGGCTTGACGTAGGTCTTCGGATCGTCGATGTGCACTTCGTACCGGAGCTCGTCGGAGTCCACCCGGTAAATCCGCTCCGTCAGCTTGAGGTCGGCGCTGTGGCGCAGGCCGTTGCCGTTGCCGCCGCCGATGCTGGTCTGGTCGGTGAAGTTCGTCGTCTCGACGACGAGCGTGGTGCCTTCCCAGTGACCGCGCGAGTCGCCCAGGTACTGCCTGATCTTCGACGGAAGATGGGGACGGCCGTCGGTGTAGATGACGCGCGTGTCGTGGACCATCTCGTAGCTGATGATGACCATGCCCGGCGCCTGGATGATGCGGTTGCCGTTGCCGTAGACGACCGGCATGATCGACCCGACGATGCCGCGCGTCATGCAGCGATCGTAGAGCGTGAAGTCGAGCTGGTCGTTGAAGGGGCCTTCACCGAAGCTGCCGCGATCGCGCGGCGCCGTGCGCGTCAGCGCCTGCTCGGTGAACGCGGGCGTGCGGCCGTCCTCGGGCTCGACGACGATGGAGGTCTGGCGATACGACCGGGTTTTCCACGCGCCGTCGTTTCTGAATGCGCCGACCGCATTGACGCCCGCGTCGCGGCGCTGGGCGTCGGCCTTCGCAGCTTCCGCGAACTCTTCGTCGCTCAGGACGGCGCGGTTCCCGAACTTCTCGGGACGCTCTCGCGGGATGCCGAGCGCGGCGTCGCTGGTCCAGGCGCCCTGGAGATCCGGTTCGCCCCATGGCGTCCTGGTCGCCTTCGCGCCTTCCGCAGGTTTGGGGACCCCGGGCCTGACGGCCGTCGCCGGGGCAGCCGGCTTCGGCGCCGGCGTCTGACCCGCAACCGGCAGGGCGGCGAACGCGACCGCTCCCACTACGGCGGCGATGCAACCTGACGTGAGAACGCGGTTCGTCATGCGAGATCTCCTGAAATGGAGCCGGCGACCCGACTTGAACGGGTGACCTGCTGATTACGAATCAGCTGCTCTGCCAACTGAGCTACGCCGGCCTGGCGGTGCGGTCGAACACGTTATTTTAGCACGCGGTCGCCCTGATACTGCTCCTCCGTCACCGGCTCCATCCAATTGGTGGCGGCCTTGACGTTGACGGCCAGATGGACGCCTCGCGAAGACGGGGTCGCGCCGTGCCAGTGCTTTTCGCCCGGCGGGATGACTATCGCGTCGCCGGCGACCGCTTCCTGAGGGGCCTCGCCCAGCACCTGGATCCGGATTCGCCCCTCGACGATGAGCAGCCACTGCGGGCCGTCGTGCGTGTGCCAGTGCGTTCGCGCGCCCGGCTCGAACGCGACGCGATAGACGTTGACCGGCGTGCCGACCTTATCCGACGCGAGCGTGCTGCGCTCGACGTCGCCCGAGAACGTCTCGGGGTCGCCGCGCTCGGACGGCACCTGAGCCGCGCGGAAGATTTTCATGCGTGCTACGATAGATGGTTTAGCGTCGCGTCGCAATTGTCCACTGAGCGGCCACATCAAGCGATGTCAGACACCACCACGGCGACCGATGCGCCGGAGGCGGCTGCAGCCGAACCAGCCGCGATCGTCATCCGGGGCGCGCGCACGCACAACCTCAAGAATATCGATCTGTCTCTGCCGGTCGGCGCGCTGATCATCGTCACCGGCGTCAGCGGGTCGGGCAAGTCGTCGCTCGCGTTCGACACGATCTACGCGGAAGGGCAGCGCCGGTACGTCGAGTCGCTGTCCGCGTACGCGCGGCAGTTCCTCGAGCGGATGGAGAAGCCGGACGTCGATCGGATCGACGGCATCGCGCCGGCCATCGCCATCCGGCAGAAGAACAGCATCCGCAACCCGCGCTCGACCGTCGGCACGACCACCGAGATCCACGACTACATGCGGTTGTTGTACGCGCGCGTCGGCCGCACGTTCTGCCGAAACTGTGGACGCGAGGTGGTCCGCGAAACCGCGGAGGTAGTCGCCGCACAACTCGGCCAGGGTGCTCCGGGGACCCGCCTGCTGATTGGCTTCGATCTCCCGATTGTCCCGACCGCTTCGACGGCGCCGGACGCCGGAGACACCGACGAAGTGCTCGAGCAGATCGAGGACGAACAGGGTCCGCAGGGCCCACTGGGTCCGCAAGGTCCACAGGGTTCGCTTGGGCCGGCTGTGGCGGCCGCCATCGACGTGCTCAAGCGAAAGGGTTTCGGGCGGCTGCTCATCGATGGACGCGCCGTCTCGTTCGACGATGTGGAGCCCGCCGCGCTGGCCGACCCGCAGGTGCTGCAGGTCGTCGTCGACAGGGTGCAGCTCGGCGGCGAGGACTTGCGGCAACGGCTCACGGATTCGATCGAGACGTCGTATCTCGAAGGCGGCGGCGCCGCGTGGGCGATCGAAGTCGGCAGTCCGCAGTCGGCAGTCAGCAGTCCGCAGTCGGCAGTCAGCAGTCAGCAGTCGGCAGTCGACGGTCCACCGGCCACCGATCCCCGCCCACTGACCACTGTTCACCAGTTCTCCGAGCGGTTCGAGTGCCGGCCATGCGGCATCGCGTATGAGGATCCGCAGCCGCGGCTGTTCTCCTTCAACAACCCGTTCGGCGCGTGCGCGACCTGCCACGGGTTCGGGAACATCATCGAGCTCGACATCAACCTCGTCGTGCCCGACGCCTCCAAGTCGATTCAGCAGGGCGCCATCGAGCCGTGGACCAAGCCGCACTACCGTGCGCAGCTGGCTGAGCTGAAGAAGGCCGCGCGCGGGCGGAAGGTCCGCCTCGACGTGCCGTGGTCCGCGCTGACCGCCGAGGAACAGCGGTTCGTCATCGAAGGCGGGCCGACCGACGGCGCCGATGGCCCCAGTTACGGGGGCATCCGCGGGTTCTTCCGCTGGCTGGAGCGGAAGAAGTACAAGGTGCACGTCCGCGTGTTCCTCAGCCGGTACCGCGGCTACCTGATTTGCCCGGATTGCGGCGGCGCCCGGTTGAGGCGTGAGGCGCGCGATGTCCGGGTGTCGGGCCAGACGATCGACCTCGTGTCATCGCTCACCGTGCGGGACGCACAGCAGTTCTTCGCGACGCTGCAGCTGACCGAGAAGGAAACCGCGATCGCGGAGAAGGTCCTGAAGGAAATCACGCGCCGGCTGTCGTTCCTGAGCGACGTGGGCCTCAACTACCTGACGCTCGATCGCCTGTCGTCGACGCTGTCGGGCGGCGAGGCGCAGCGTATCAACCTCGCGACTTCGCTGGGCTCGGCGCTGGTCGGGACGCTGTATGTGCTCGACGAACCGTCCATCGGCCTCCACTCGCGCGACAACCAGCGCCTGATCGACATCCTCCGCCAGCTCCGCGACCAGGGCAACACCGTGATCGTCGTCGAGCACGACGCCGACATGATCCGCGTCGCGGATCACGTCGTCGATCTGGGGCTGGGCGCCGGCGAGCAGGGTGGGCGAGTCGTGTATTCGGGATCGCTCGAAGGCCTGATGAAGGAGCCGCGCTCTCTGACGGCGAAATACCTCCGCCAGGAACTGGCGATCCGCGTGCCGACGTCGCGGCGGCGCGGGAGCGGCCAGAAACTGCAGCTGCTGGGCGCGACCGAGCACAACCTGAAGGATATCGACATCGCCATCCCGCTGAACACGCTGACGGTGGTGACCGGCGTGAGCGGTTCGGGGAAGTCGACGCTCGTGCACGACGTGCTCTACGCCGCCGTGAAGCGCGCGAAAGGCGGCTGGGAGCGTCGCGTCGGCAGTTTCCGCAAACTCGAAGGCGCCGAGTACATCACCGACGCCGTCCTGGTGGATCAGGCGCCCATCGGCCGGACGCCGCGCTCGAACCCGGTGACGTACCTGAAGGCGTTCGATCCGATCCGCGAGCTGTTTGCCGCGACCAAGGACTCGCGGGCCCGCGGGCTGACGGCCAGCCACTTCTCGTTCAACGTCCCCGGCGGGCGCTGCGAGGCCTGTCAAGGCGAGGGCGAGGTCCGCGTCGAGATGCAGTTTCTGGCCGACGTATTTGTCCCGTGCGACCAGTGCGACGGCAAGCGCTTCAAGCCCCAGGTGCTCGAGGTCCGCTATCGCGGGCGGTCGATTCACCAGGTGCTCGATCTGACCGTCCGCGAGGCGCTGGCGTTTTTCAGCAGCTCGCCCAAGGTGCTGCGGCGGCTGCAGGTGCTCGACGAAATCGGCCTCGGCTACCTCCGCCTCGGGCAGCCGGCGACGACGCTTTCGGGCGGGGAAGCCCAGCGGATCAAGATCGCGGCGCATCTGTCGTCGCACAGCGGCGAGCGTCTGTTGTACGTGCTGGACGAGCCGACCACCGGCCTGCACTTCGACGACATCGCCAAGCTCCTGACGGCATTCCGGAAGCTCCTCGAAGCGGGGCATTCGCTGGTGGTCATCGAGCACAACCTCGACGTGATCAAGACCGCCGACACCCTGATTGACCTCGGGCCCGAGGGCGGCGAGGAGGGCGGCCGGGTGGTTGCCGTGGGCACCCCTGAGCAGGTCGCGAAGATTGAAGCGTCCCATACCGGCCGATATCTTCGTACGGTGCTGCCAGAGGGACGGTCACATGCAAGTGTTCTGGTTAGGTAAGGCGGGGCCGGCGAATCGGCGGGCAGGCAAGGCGGGCCGGGCTGGCTCGGCAGGCCGGTTTGTCACGATGGCCGGGCTGATGGTCTGCTTTTTCTGTTTGCCCGCCCTGCCCGGCTCACCAGCCGGGCCTGCCTTGGCCACTGGCCAGGTGTCGTTCGAGCAGGCGGTTGCGGAGCTGTCGAGCCCGGAACCGGAGAACCGGTTGCGGGCCGCGACGCTGCTCAAGAGTGCCGCGTATCCGGAAGCGGCGCTCCCGCTGGCAAAGGCCGTCCTCGACTCCGAGGACGCTATTCAATTCGAAGCCATCGCGGCCGAGCTCAATATCTTTCTGGCCACCAAGATCGTCCCGAAGAAGCGGGTGGGCCTCGTGGTCGAGGTGCGCGCGAAGATCGCCTCCGAAGCGGCCTTTTCGGCCGGCCCGCTCGCGCTCGGCGCGTTGCCCGTGCAGCTCGATGTCCTGACCGCGCTGCGAACCGCGGCGCGCGACAACAACCCGCGGGTAGGGCTCGAGGCGCTGTATGCGTTCGGCGCCCTGGCGTCCGAACCGACAGGCGCCGTGCGCCGCGAGCTGCGGCAGGCGTCGGGGTCCGAACTCGCGGCGATGGTGGGTTCATCGGACGAGGCGCTCCGTGCGGCGGGCGTGCGTGTCATCGGCCGCGTCTATTCCGCGCGCGCGTCGGACGACTCCGTGGACGAGAGCGTCGGCGACGCGGTGATTACGGCCCTCAACGACCAGAACAAGCTGATCAGGCGCGCCGCGATGGAGACGCTGGGAGCGATGCGCTACGGCCGTGGTGTCGAAGCGCTCACGCGCCTCTTCGAGTACTACAAGCAGGGCGATCTTGCGGAAGGGGCTCTCGACGCGCTGGCGCAAATCGCGCATCCGACGAGCATCCCGCTCTTTACGTCGCAGCTGGGCGCCAAGTCGGCCACGATGAAGACGATGGCCATCGAAGGCCTGGCGCGGGCGGGGGATCCCTCCCAGATGGACGCCATCGAAGCGGCGCTCAAGGGCCAGCACGACGAACGCGTGATCTTCGCCGGAACCTTCGCGTCCGCCCTGCTCGAAAACGGATCCATCGAACGGATCACCGATGCGCTTCTGCGGCCGAAGCAGCGCGAACTCGCGAAGCAGTACCTGGCCGAGCTCGCAAAGGGCCGCGCGAACGTCCTCGGACGGTACGCCCAGGATCCCGATCCGGGCGTCCGTGCGGACATCGCGGACGTCCTCGGGTTCTCGGGCGACGCGGCCGCGCAGCCGATCGTGGAATCGCTCATCAAGGATGAGGACAAGCAGGTCGCGCTCGCCGCTGAGCGGGCGGCGCTGCGCCTCCGCGGCTCCGACGCGCGCGGTGAGCGCTAAGACACGCACGCTTCCGCGCAGCTTCTACGATCGCCCCACGCTCGACGTGGCCCGCGATCTGATCGGCAAGGTTCTCGTCCACAACCGCCGCGGCGCCCGCACGGCCGGGATCATCGTCGAGGTCGAGGCGTACATCGGCGAATCCGACCCGGCCTGCCACGCGGCGCCTGGACGCACATCCCGGAACGTGCCGCTGTACGGTCCACCCGGCCACGCGTACGTCTATCTCAATTACGGCATCCACGCGCTGGTCAACGCCGTGACGGAGGCCGAGGGCGCTCCGGCGGCGGTGCTGATCCGCGCGCTCGAACCTGTCGAGGGCATCGAGCTCATGCGGCGCCGGCGCGCACGAGGCGCCAAAGGACGCGCGCCCCGCGCGGCATCGACGCTGGCGAGCCACCTGCTCTGCAGCGGTCCCGGCAATCTGACGGTGGCGATGGGCATCACGCTCGCGCAGAACTATGCGGACCTGTGCGGCGACATTCTCTATCTTGAAGAGAGCGCGCCCCGTCGCGCCGCGGACACGTTGGCGTGGGGTCCGCGAATCGGCATCAACGTCGGGACCGATCGTCCGTGGCGCGTGTACCTCGAAGGGCATCCCGCGGTCTCGGGACGGGGAGCGCTTCGCGGTTAGCAGTCAGCGGTAGCAGTCAGCAGTCGGCAGTCGGCAGTCGGCAGTCGGTCGGCTATCGGTTTGCGAGCCACTGCGCGAGCGCGGGCGCCTGGCGCTCCCGAAGCGCGATGCAGCTGTTGATGCGTTCGACGGTCTGTCCGAGCGTCCGCGAGGCGGACGGCAGCGGATGCACGGCGAAGAACGCCGTGATGTCGTCGCGCGACGCGGCGTCGCAGAACGAGCCGAGCGCGTTGATGAGCCCCGAGTCGCCTCCGAAGATCGTCACCTTGCTCTCGAGGTCCGACCAGTGCTGCTTGAGAAAGGCCCACGTGCGCGGCCGGGCGGACTCCTGCATGAGGAACCGTGACAGGAATCCCGACGTGTCCTGGCTGCGCAGTTTCGACGTCAGCGCGTATTCGAGCGCGCGATCGATAAGCGCCGGATCGCGGAATCGCGCGAGCGCGTACAGGTACCGGTAGTGCTCGTCGGGAGCCGTCGCCTTGTCGGCTGCGGCCAGCAAGGCGTCCTGCAGCGCGCGGTCGCCGTGTTCGGCCGCCACGGCGATGATTGCCGCTGCCAGCGTCGGGTCGAGAGGCGGTCCGCCGGCCAGCGTGCGGTCGAGAGCGGCGCGCGCGCGGGCCGCAAGGTCGGCGTCGCCACCGGTGGTCCCGAGCGTTTCGATCAGGGTGGCGCGCAGGGAGCGCTCCCCGTCGCCGTCGGCGGGCGCCGATTCGAATCCGACCCGCCCGAACAGCGGGCCGAACAACTCCCGCACGAATCGTTCGAACGGGGCGCGCGTCGCGTCGGTGGTGAGGTAATCGTGGATGAAGTCGAGCCGGCCGGTGACGTTGCCGAGCACGCCCTCGGTGCGCTCGTTGCCGAAACCTGTCGCGAGCGTCAGGAATTCGCCGATGCCGTGGCGGCCGGCGCGCACCATCGCCCATTCGTCGCCGGCCAGCGACAGCCGCTCGGGAGCGGTCAGTACATCCAGCACGCGCGGAGCGAGGGCGCGAAGCGCCTCGGGGCTGTAGGCCGTGCGGTAGTACCCCTGCGCGCCGGCGTTGGCGAACACCCACGGGGCACACGTGCTCCCGTCGAGCGTCAGCGCCTGACGCGGCTGCGAGATCACGGCGCATGAAAAGTTCGTCGCGCCTCCGCCCGCCGACGGCACGGACTTCATGCAGACCGGCACCTGCCAGCGTTCTGCGGATCCGTTCAGGAGCAGCGCCGGATCCTGGAAAAACCGCTGCTGCGCGGCGTCCACGTGCATCCGGTTGTCCCGGCACGCGGGCGCGACCTCGACCAGCGGCGCCCCCGGTTGATTCACGAAGGTCGGCAGAATCCTGTCCACGGGCTTGCCGGAAGCCGCCGTCATGGCGTTCCAGAAATCCTGGGACGTTCCGTTGCTGTACTCATGCGCCTGCAGATAGGCGTTGATGCCGTTCCGGAACGTCCCAGCGCCCAGGTAGTTCTCGAGCATCCGGAGAACCGCCGCGCCCTTCTCGTACGCGATCGCGTCGAACGCTTCGTCGATCTGCGCCGGCGTCTCGGCGGGCGCGTGAATCGGATGCGTCGATTTCAGGCCGTCGAAGCCGAGGGCCGCCTGCGTTTCGAGGGCCTCGTCCACGGGGATGTCCCAGTCAGGCCGCATCTCGGCCAGCGCGTGATTGGCCATCCACGTGGCAAACCCCTCGTTCAGCCAGATGTCGTCCCACCACTTCATCGTCACAAGATCGCCAAACCACTGGTGGGCCATCTCGTGCGCGAGCACCGAGGCGATGCGTTTGCGCGCGGCGAGCGACGCGTCCTTCGAGTTCACGAGGAGGTCGGTCTCCCGGTAGAAGATGGCCGCCGTGTTCTCCATCGCCCCGGCCGCGAAATCCGGGACCGCCAGCATGTCGAGTTTGCCGAACGGGTATTTGATCGTGAAATACCGGTTGTAGAACGTCAGGATCTGGCCGGCCATCTCGAGCGCCGTGCGCCCCATCTCCTTCTTACCTTCCGTGGCGCAAATCCTGATCGGCACGCTCTCCGCGGAAGTCTCGAGGCACTCGAAACGGCCGACGGCGAGCGCCACCAGGTACGTGGACATCTTCGCCGTCGTCGAGAACTTCAGCGTATGGCGCCCGTCCGGCGCCGGCGTGTCGGAGATGATGCGCCCGTTCGAGATGGCCGTATCGGCCCGGTCGACGGTCAGGGAGACATCGAACGTCGCTTTCAGGGCGGGCTCGTCGAAACTTGGAAACGCGCGGCGCGCATCGGTGGCTTCGAGCTGCGTCACCGCGTGCCGCCGGCCCGACGCCTCCGTACTCAGATAGAACCCGCGCAGCTTGTCGTTCAGGATGCCGCCATACGTGATGTGGATATCCGCGGGCCCCGTCGGCAGCGCATTCGGTACCGTCAGCGTCGCGGTCTGCTGCGCCTCATTGAGTGACACGCTGGCCTTCTGCGTCGCTGAGCCGGCGGTAATCGTGACCTCGCGGAACGTGATCTCGATCGCGTGCAGGATGACGGTGCGGGTGGGCTGTTCGACCTGCACGCGGATGGTCTCGGTGCCGTCGAAACGCGCGCGCGCGAGATCGACCGTGAAGGCGAGGTCGTAGTGGCTCGGCACGACGCCCGGCGGCAGCCGATCCGCTCGGGCCGGCACGGCAAAGGTGAACACGGCGGCGCAGAGCGCGGCGATGACGCGGGCTGAAATGCGGCGAGATCGCATACATCCCCAGTGTAGCGGCAAACCACTGAAAGGCTTGACTTAGCGCGCAGGGCTCCGGTAAAACTAGATCACCGTGATCAGGGCGTCGATGCGCGCATGTTGCTGCTGTTGTTGGGCTCCGTCGAGCCTCCGAGCCAGCGGACTGGTCGCACGTCGAATCCACGCACTCTAGCTCTTGTCAGAGCGGAGAGACCAGAAACCGAACGGCCCGGAAGGCATACGCTTTCCGGGCCTTTTTTCTATGTTGCTGCCACTATTTTTGAACCTCGCCGGCCGCCGCGTCGTGCTCGTCGGCGGCGGGCCCGTCGCCGCGGCCAAGCTGCAGCAGCTGCTGGCTGCCCGGGCGTCGGTCTGCGTGGTGGCCCCGCAGGTGGCGCCGGCCATTGACGAGGCGGTCGCCGGCGGCGCGGGCGGGTGCAGCATTCTGCGGCGCGAGTTCGCGCCCGCCGACTTGGACGGGGCGTGGCTCGTGGTCGCCGCGGCAACACCCGAGGTGAACCGCGCGGTGGCCCAGGCCGCAGAGGAGCGGCGTCTCTTCGTCAACGCGGTCGACGATCCGGCCAACGCGTCCGCCTATCTCAGCGGCGTGATCCGGCGCGAGGGCTTCACGCTGGCCATTTCGTCAAACGGCGAGGCGCCCGGCCTGACGGCCCTGTTGCGCCAGGGGCTCGACGAACTGCTGCCGCGCCGTGAGCTCGCCAGATGGTTGCGCGAGGCGCGCGTCCAACGGCGTCGCTGGAAGGCGGAGGGCGTGCCGATGGACCAACGGCGGCCGCTGCTGCTCGAGGCCATCAACCAGCTGTACACCGTCCGTAGCGTCCGCCTTCCGCCTTCGCGGAACGCTTCGGCGGACCGCCATAGCCTTGGCGACGGCGGTCAGGACGTCCGGCTCAAGCCGGACGCTACGAATGTCAGGG
The DNA here is from genome assembly GCA_963712905.1 of uncultured Acidobacteriota bacterium. Classification (GTDB taxonomy): domain Bacteria; phylum Acidobacteriota; class Vicinamibacteria; order Vicinamibacterales; family CAVVIG01; genus CAVQJU01. The sequence goes on from CAVQJU010000007.1 coordinate 296,705, forward strand.
ACCCGCAGGTCTCGCTCGTCGGTGCGGGGCCCGGCGATCCCGCGCTGCTGACGCGCAAGGCGATTGCGTGCCTGCGCGCGGCCGATCTTGTCCTGTACGACGCGCTCATCGACGAGCGGATCCTCCGGTATGCGCGGCACGCGCAGCGGTTCTTCGTCGGCAAGCGCGCAGGACGGCATGCGCTCACGCAGGACCGGATCAATGCGCTGATGATTCGCGCCGCGCGCCGCGGCCGCCGCGTCGTGCGCCTGAAAGGCGGCGACCCGTTCGTGCTCGGACGGGGTGGCGAGGAGGCGCTTGCGCTGGGCGCGGCAGGCGTCCGCTGCGACGTGGTGCCGGGCATCACCAGCGCGATCGCGGCACCCGCACTCGCCGGCATTCCGGTCACGCATCGCGGCCTCGCATCCGGCTTCCTCGTCGTCAGCGGACACGATGAGCAGACGTTCGCGACCGCCGCGGGCGCGGTCGCGCCGAACAGCGTGACGCTGGTCGTCCTGATGGGCATGGCGAGGCTCACCCCGCTGGCGGGCCAGTTGATTGCGCGCGGCTGGACGGCCGGCACGCCGGCCGCCGTCGTGGTCGGCGCCTCGACGCCGGCGCAGCGGGCATGGCGCGGCACGCTCGGCGACATGGCCGGCGGACAGGTGACGCTCGCAGCCGAGAGCGGCACCCCTGGCACCGTCGTGATCGGGGAAGTAGTATCAGTGGCGGACGAGACGCGGTTCGAATCCGGCACTCCGGGGACAGCAGACAGTACAGAGAGGGCTTATGTCAGCCGTCGATGATCAAACCACTTACGGCCGTGCGCGGCTGTCGTTTGCCAAGCAGGCCGATATCGACGAGTTCGTCAACGTGCTCGGCCAGTACGAGCGCGGGGAAATCACGCCCGATCAGTGGCGCGTGTTCCGGCTGGTGCGCGGCACCTACGGACAGCGTCAGGCCGAAGACGCACAGATGCTGCGCATCAAGATCCCCCAGGGCCTGCTGACGACGTCCCAGCTGCATGCCCTGGCCGAGGTCGGCGAGAAGTATTCGCGCGGGTTCGGCCACATCACGACCCGGCAGAACGTGCAGTTTCATTTCGTGAAGCTCCACGACGTCGAGCCCGCGATGCGACAGCTGGCCGACACCGGTCTGACGACGCGCGAGGCCTGCGGCAACTCGGTGCGGAACATCACCGGCTGCCCGTATGCGGGCGTGTCGGCGGATGAACATTTCGACATTACGCCCTATGCCGAGGAGTTGACGCGCTTCCTGCTGCGGCATCGGCTGTCCGGCGTGCTCCCGCGGAAGTTCAAGATCGCGTTCGAAGGATGCACCGTCGATCACATCGCCACGGGCATCAACGATCTGGCGTTCACGGCGGCGCTCGGCCCGGGCGGCGGGCGCGGGTTCCGCGTCACGGCCGGCGGCGGCACCGCGCTGATGTGCACCGAGGGCGCGGTGATTCACGAGTTCCTGCCGACCTCGGAAATCTTCCGCGTGGCCGAAGCGATTCTGCGCGTGTTCCATCGCTACGGCGATTACCAGCACAAGCAGCGCAATCGCATGAAGTTCATGATCAAGTCGCTCGGCTGGGCGCGGTGGCGCGACGAGTACGACCGCGAGCTGGCCGGCATCCGGCTGCGCGGCGAGGTGCCGACGCTCGAAATCGACACGCCGGCCGACGAGGTCATGCCGAACGTGCCGCGTTCCGAGTCGCCGTCGACGGTCGAGATTACCGCGCGCGTCAGCGCGGGCCGGGTCAAGGGGCCGGGCATCATGCCGGTGGTGATCCCGGTGCTGAACAGCCGCGACGAGGATTACTCGCGCTGGCGCGCGTCGAACGTGCGGGCGCAGAAGCAATTCGGCTACGCGATCGTCGAAGCCACGGTGCCGCTCGGCGATATGACGAGCGCGCAGATGCGGGTCATCGGGGATCTCGCGAAGGCCTACGGCGACGGCACCGTCCGCGTCACGATGGATCAGAACCTGGTGTTCCGGTGGGTGAAGTCCGGTGACGTGCGTGCGCTGTACGCCCGCCTCGCCGCGGCAGGACTCGGGCTCGCGGATGCCGGTTCGGTTGCCGACGTCGCGAGCTGCCCGGGCGCCGAATCGTGCCGGCTCGCGGTGACGCAGTCGCGCGGGTTGGGCCGTCTGCTCGAAGACCATCTCCGGAGCCGTCCCGACCTGATCGCGGCGGCCGATGGCGCGCGCATCAAGATCAGCGGATGCCCGAACGGCTGCGGCCAGCATCACATCGCGACGATTGGCTTCCAGGGCAGTGTTCGCCGGATCGGCGGGCGCCCCGTCCCTCAGTACTTCGTCATGGTGGGCGGCGGAACGGAACACGGCGGCGCCTCGTTCGGCCGCCTGGCCGCCAAGATTCCCGCGCGGCGGATTCCCGACGTGGTCGATCGGCTGATCGAGATGTACGGGCGCGAGAAGAACGAAGGGGAGTCCGCGACGTCGTTTTTCGGGCGCGTCAGCGTGGAGCGAGTGCGCCTCACGCTGGCCGATCTGGAGCGAATGACGGCCGCCGACGCGGTGCCCGACGACTTCGTGGATCTGGCCGAGTCGGCCGAGTTCGCGCCCGTCGTCATGGACGGAGAGTGCTCGGCCTAGACAAGAGGTCCAAGAGGTCCAAGAGGTCCCAAAGGTCCGAGGGGTCCAAGAGGTCCGAGGGGTCCAAGAGGTCCCAGGGTCCGGACCTCTCGGACTTCTCGGACTCTGGACCTCTCGGACCCGGCTTTGGTATAGTCGTCGGAACAACTGAATACGCTCTGCTTATCAAGAGTGGCTGAGGGACAGGCCCGACGAAGCCACGGCAACCACGCGAGGCTTTCAAGAAGCACCCCGCTCGCGGTTAGGTGCCAATTCCTGCCTTCTCACGAACGCCGTGAGGAAGGGGAGATAAGGGAACCTTGCACCACCGTCCCAACCTCTCACATTTTGTCGTCTCAGGCACAACAGAGCCGGGGTGTGCGATCGGGGAGGTTGTGTGAGCGCACTCATCGGACTGCAGTGTCATCTCTGTAAGGCCCAATTTCCGGCGGAAGCCCTCTGGGCCTGCGAAAAATGTCTTGGCCCGCTCGAGCCGATCTACGACTACGCCGCCGTGACGATCACGCGCGAGGAGATCGAGCGGCGTCCGAAGAATCTCTGGCGCTACCGCGAGCTCCTGCCGATCACCGGTGAACCGCGCACCGGCTTCAACTCCGGCTTCACGCCGCTCGTTCGCTGCACGCGCCTGGCCGAGCGCCTCGGCCTGAGCGAGCTGTACATCAAAGACGACTCGGTCAACCATCCCACGCTTTCCTACAAGGATCGCGTGGTGTCGGTTGCCGCCACCCGTGCGCTCGAACTCGGCTTCGACGTGCTCGCGTGCGCGTCCACGGGCAACCTCGCCAACAGCGTCGCGGCGCACGCCGCGCGTCTCGGCGTCGAGTGCTGCGTGTTCATCCCGGACAACCTCGAGGCCGGAAAGCTTCTCGGCTCGGCGGTCTATCGGCCGACGATCCTCGCGATTGCCGGTAACTACGACGATGTGAACCGGCTGTGCACGCAAGTCGGGGACCGGTACGGCTGGGGCTTCGTGAACATCAACCTGCGCGCCTACTACGCGGAAGGCGCGAAGACGATGGGCTTCGAAATTGTCGAGCAGCTCGGATGGCGCTATCCGGACCATGTGGTCTCGCCGGTCGCGGGCGGAACGCTCCTGCCGCGCATCCTGCGCGGGTTCCGCGAGCTCAGGGAAGTGGGCCTCGCGCAGGGCGAACTGCCGCACGTGCACGCGGCGCAGGCGGCCGGCTGCGCGCCGGTCGTCAACGCGCTGAACGACGGTCTCGACTATCCGGAACCCGTGAGGCCCGACACCATCGCCAAGTCGATCGCGATCGGCAACCCGGCCGACGGTTTTCAGGTCATCGAAGCCGTGCGGTCGACGGGCGGCGCCGGCGCGGCCGTCAGCGACAAGCAGATCCTGGACGCGATTCAGCTGCTGGCCGAAACAGAAGGCATCTTCACCGAGCCGGCGGGCGGGACGACGCTGGCCGCCACGATCGATCTCGTGCGCCGCGGCGTGATCGAGCCGGACGAATCGGTGGTCGTCTGCGTGACGGGGAACGGCTACAAGACCGCCGAGGTGATGGCGGACCGCCTGCTGTCGCCCGTCAACCTGGGCAAGTCGTTCAAGCAGTTCGAAGCGTGGCTGGAAACGAGGAAAGCGTCAGCGACGCCGGCGTGAAACAGAAGTCGCGCTCGACTCGATATTGATCTTCACGTCGGCGGGACGGCCGTTTCGCAGCACCTTGAGCGTGGCCGTTGTCCCAATCTTCGCGTCGGCCACCAGCCTCCGCAACTGCGCGGCATCCGCGACGTTCTGGCCGTTGAACGCGGTGATGACGTCACCCGGCCGGAGCCCGGCTTCATAGGACGCGGAACTGCGGTACATCTGCGTGACCAGCGCGCCGCGCGTGGAGCCGGCGCCCACCTGCTCGGCCACTTCCGGATCCGTCATGCTCTCGACGCGGAAATCGATTGACCCGCGGCGGACCTCGCCGTACTTCAGCAGGTCGTCGATCACATGGCGCGCGAGGTTGCTCGGCACCGCGAACCCGATCCCCTGGTACCCACCGCTCTGGCTGAAGATGCCCGTGTTGATGCCGACGAGCTCGCCGCGGGTGTTGATCAACGCGCCGCCCGAGTTGCCCGGATTGATCGCCGCGTCGGTCTGTACGAAGTCCTCGTAGTCGGCAAATCCGACGTTCGTCCGGCCCGTCGCGCTGACGATGCCCGCCGTGACGGTGGCGCTCAGTTGGAACGGGCTGCCGATGGCCAGCACCCACTCGCCGATCTGCAGCTTGCTCGAATCGCCCCACGGCACGACCGGCAGGCCCGAGACGTTGAGCTTGAGCAGGGCGATGTCGGTCGCGGGGTCTGTGCCGATCAGCCGTCCGCGCACTTCGCGCTTGTCGGCCAGCGCCACCGTGATCTCCCGCATGTTCTCGCCGACGACGTGGTTGTTCGTCACGACGTAGCCGTCCGCCGAGATGACGACGCCCGACCCCAGGCTGAGCGATCGGCGGTCGCGCGAGCCGAACAGATCGTCATTTTCGCCGAAGAAGTACCGGAAGAACGGGTCGGCCGCGAACGGCGAGTTCGGTGTGCGCGCGACCTGGAGCGATGAGATATTTGCGACGCCCTTGACCGCCTGCCCGGCGACGTGCGTGAAATCCGGGCCGCTCGCCACGACGACGGCGGCTGCCGGCGCGATGGTGCCTCGGGCCTGGACTGCGGTAGCGGCGGGCTGCGGGGCCGCCGCGCGCGGGGCCGACGTTGCTGAGAGGGCTTCCGCCCGCGACTCGGAGACGGGCCGCAGGCGGGCCGTCAGCACCAGGCCGCCGGCGAAGCCGGCGATGACCAGCACAGAGCCGACGAACAGCTTGCGCAGAAGAGACGAAGCGGAAGATCTGAACGAGCTCACGCCGTCACCGACACGCGGCGTGCGCCGCGGTCACCTGCCTTTGGAATCCTGACGGTGAGAATGCCGTCCTTGAGGTCCGCGGACACGCGCGCGACGTCAATGGCGTCGGGCAGCGCGAACGCGCGCGAAAAGCGGCCGTGCCCGCGTTCCACGCGATGGAACTGCTCGCACGGCAGGTCGACGGAACCGCCGAAGCGCTCGCCGCGAATGACCACGCGGTTCTCGTCGACGCTGATGTCGATCTGTTCGCGCGTGAGCCCGGGGAGATCCGCGGTGAGGATGAAATCGGTGGCGGTTTCGTAGAGGTCGACGGGGGGTGTCCAGCCGGGTGCATCGGTTCCCACCAGGTGCCCGATTTGCTCGTGCAGGGCAATCAGATCGCGCAGCGGATCCCACCGCGAAAATGCCACGATCCGCATCGTAGCATGAGTGGGCCCGGTCGCCACAGGCGGCCGCGCAGTCATATGTGCTATGATTGCAAGGATATACAGACACCAATGGCCTCATCTGTTCAAGCGACTCGCCTCCGCAAGGGGATGCTCATCAAGGTGAACGACAACCTCTTCCGCATCCTTGAATTGCACCACCTGACCCCCGGCAACAAGCGCGCGCACATCCAGGTCCGGATGCGCAACATCCGAACGATGTCGCTGGCCGACCACAAGTTCCGCGCCGAGGAAGACGTCGAGCGCGCCGTGCTCGACGAGCGCGAGATGCAGTACCAATACAACGACGTGGACCATTACTACTTCATGGACACGACGAACTTCGAGCAGATTCAGATTTCCGCCGAAGCGCTCGGCGACTCGAAGGACTACTTGATCGCCGATTCGATCATCCGGGTCGAGTTCTACGACGTCGAACCCGTCGGGATCGAGTTGCCCCCGACCGTCGATCTGGTTGTCAAGGAAACCGTGCCCGGCATCAAGGGCGCGACCGCCAGCGCGCAGGTCAAGCCCGCGACGCTCGAGACCGGCCTGGTCATCAACGTCCCGTCGTTCGTCAACGAAGGCGACAGGGTTCGCGTCAGCACCGAGACCGGGGAGTACCAGTCCCGGGTGTGACGGTCGTCGTTGCTTCGACGCGCCCGGCCAAGGTCGAGGCCGTTCGTGCCGCCATCGATCGGATTGCCTCGATCGACTCAGGTTTCAAACTGTTCACCCTGCAGACCGCCGATGCCGGCGCCGTGGCGCCGGCGATGCCGATGAGCGATCGCGAGACGCTTGCGGGAGCTATCGCGCGCGCCGAGGCGGTCGCCCGCACGGTGTCGCCGCCGTTTCTGGCCATCGGCCTCGAGGGCGGCCTGGCCGATCTGCCGGCGGCCGCGGGAACGGTGCTCGTCAGCTGGGCGGCGGCGACCGACGGCACGCGCTGGGGCTACGGGTGCGGTGGTTCGATTCTCGTGCCCGACGCCATCGCGCGCGAGGTGCGAGGCGGCCGCGAACTGGGCGATGTCATCGACGAAATGGCGGGGGAGCCGGTGCGCGGGACGCGCGGCGCCTGGGGTCTGCTGACGCGGGATCTGATCGGCCGCCGCGACGCGTTCACCGTCGCGACACTGGCCGCCCTCGCTCCGTTCTACAACGCCGGCGCGTACGAGTCGTCCGGCTAAAGCCGGACGCTACGTGCGTCCCGTCGAGCCGAATCCGCCGGCCCCGCGTTGCGTCTCGCTGAGCTCGGCGACTTCCGCGACCTCGACCTCAACCCGCGGGCTGACGACGAGCTGGGCGATCTTCATCCCGGCTTCGACGGCGAACGCGGTCTGTCCGTGGTTGATGAGGATCACACCCACCTCGCCGCGATAACCCTCATCGACCGTTCCGGGCGTGTTCAGCACGGTGAGGGCGTGTTTCAGCGCGAGACCGCTTCGCGGACGCACCTGTCCTTCCGTGCCCGGCGGCAGCTCGATCGCGATGCCGGTGGCCACGAGGGCGGACGCGCCGGGGGCGATGGTCACCGCGCGCACGGCAAACAGATCCAGGCCCGCGTCGCCGGCACGCGCATAGGACGGCAGCACGGCCGAGGGATTCAGTCGTTTGACCTTGAGTTGCATCATGATGCCGGCGGCAGCCATGGGACGGTGAAGCCGAGCCGTCGAAGCTTGTCTTCGAGCTCGCGCCGTTCGCGGTTCGGCGCCAGCTGGCCGTTGGCGTCCAGCTTCAGCAGGCCGAGAGACTCGGCCACGGTCCGCGCCTGTTCGGGCGACGTGGACGCGAGCGCCGTGACCACCTCGACTTCGATGCGCGACAGCCGAAGCGCGCGGCGCCGGTAGTCGTTGAAGGCCTCCCACACGATCGGCACCCACCTGGCGGCGATTTCCTCGCCGATGAGCGCCGCATACGCGCGAATCTCCTCCTGCGCGTGGTCGTCCATCCGCAGCTGCAGGAAGTGCAGCAGGTTGTGGAGGTCCACCTTCCAGTACGCCTCGGTGTACGTGGAAAGCGGCAGATCCTTCCTGGCCTGCTCGCGGGCGACGCCCGCGGCGAGCCGCGCGTCGTAGGTGTGCCTGGCCAGCTCCTGCAGCGCCGTTTCGCCCGCCGTCAGCGACTGGCCCTGCACGGCGTCCAGAAAGCCGACGCTGCCCTGGCGGTTGTCGGCGGATTGGCGGCGCCACTGTCCAGGCGGCGTGTGCTGGGCTGCGTCGATGGCGACCGAGTACCGCGTGGAGTACTCGTTCACGTTGGCCGTGCGGTGGCGGATCCACTGCCGCCACGTGTCCATCGGCACGCGCACATGGAGCGTGATCTCGCACATCTCGAACGGCGTGGTGTGCGCGTGGCGCAGCAGGTACCGGATGAGACCGCGATCCTCGTGGACGCGCTTCGTCCCGGCGCCGTACGAGACGCGCGCGGCCTGCACGACGGAGCCGTCGTGCCCCATGTAGTCCACGACCCGCACGAACCCATCGTCGAGGACCGGGAACGCCACGCCGAGCACGGCGTCGAGCGCGGGGACACTGGGCCGTGTCAGCCGTTCGGCTTGAGCAGGACTGCCGGTTGTCATTTTTCGTCGGAGTACTTGCTGGCGAGCGGACCCGTCTGGTGCGCGTACTTGTTGCCCTTCTTGGCGGCATACGGCACTTCGGCGGGGGAGGACAGCGTTTCGAACGTGAACGAGCAGATGCGCATGCCGGGGTAGAGCGACACAGGCAGGATGCCGACGTTGCCGAGCTCGAGCGTCGGGTTGCCGATCCACCCGGGATCGAACACGCTGGCCGTCCCGTGGACGATGATGCCGAGGCGGCCGAGGCTGCTGCGGCCCTCGAGCCGCGCGAGCAGGTCGGGCGCGAGCTCCAGCGACTCGATCGTCATCCCGAGCACGAGCTGCCCCGGGTGGAGCGTGAACGACTCCTCGGGTCCGATTTCGACCTCGCGCATGATTTCGTCGACGTCGACGCCTTTGCGCAGGTCGATGTAGGCGAAGCGGCTGTGTTCGAACACGCGAAACCTGGTGCCCAGCCGGAAATCGACGGAGCAGCTGCCCAGCTGCGTCTCGAGATCGATCTCCGGCGTGATGCGGATCTTGCCGGACGCCAGGTGCAGACGGATGTCACGATCGGAGAGGACCAATAAAACCCCCGCAAGATGTTACACGAACGGCTATTTCCCGGGTCGGTCCCCGAGTACCCGGTGGATCTGTGGCAGGACCTGGTCGTAGCCCTTCAGAAGTTCCGGCTCGATGAGCACGACGTCGCCTAGTAGATGGCGGCCGCTCGCAGGAACAGGTCGGGATCGCTGCTGCGTTCGCCCGGCGGATGCGAGTACATCGTCTGGACGATGCCGCGGGTGAGCTCGGTGTAGTTCTGCTGGACGTTGTAGACCCGCGCCAGCGTGAACGCCAGCTCGGAGTCGATGTGCGCGAGGGACTGCGTCGCCAGCGCCAAATCCCACGCCGTGTGTTCGAACATCGCCGGCCGAAGGCCTTCGAGTGGGACCTCGAGCTTCTTGCGCGCGGTCTCGTCCGCCGAGAGATACGCGCTCATGCTCTTCAGAACGGTCGCGTGATAGCCCGTCACCGCGGCGACCGCGCTCCGGTTGGTCTCGATTTCGGCCTGGAACCGGCGCAGGGCCGCGTGCGCCTGCTCGTGCTGTTCCCTGGACTGACGCCACTGTTCGCCGGCGAGTCCCAGGAACACACCGACGCCAATCAGCGCGACTTCGAGCGCCGCCTTGAGCAGGCCCGAGCGCCGCGGCCGGTGCCCGGGGGGCGCCGGGACAGATACGGGCGGCTCGGCTTCGTCCTCCTCGAGTCGAGGCACATGGACCTCAGGCATGGCCGCCAATCCTACTACTTCACGCTCGTCCCCTCGAAGTCCCGCGGGGGCGAGCACGACGGACGGCTTTTTGAATAGAATTTCGGCTGTGAAGATCGAACCGGTCGTCACCGGCACCATGCTGCTCCTGGGCATCGGCTTTGCCGCGGCAAACGCGCGGCTCATCCTGGAGTACGTCATCTACCTGAGCCGGCGGCGCCGCGCGCTGCTGACGTGGCGCGTCCCGAAGCCGCCGTACTACGCCCTCCGCCTGGCGATCGGCGTCGTGCTCGGCGTCATCCTCTTCTACAACGTGACGCGGTTACGCAGCCGGGCGCTGTTCGGCGAGGCGATGATGTTCCTCTACTACGCCTACCTGTTCCCGATGAGCCGGAACGTGGCGCGCGGGTTCTACGAGGACGGTGTCTGGTCCGACAGTTCGTTCATGCCGTACAACGAGATCGGCGGCATCAGCTGGCGCGAAGGCGGGGACTCGGTCGCCCTGATTGTCATCTCGCGGCTGCGCAATTTTGCACGCCGGCTCACCGTCCCCGGCGAGTACTACGCCGGGGCCCGCCGGCTGCTGCGCGACAAGATCGCCAAGCACGACATTCATTTCAGCGGCACCGGGCTGGACCTGCTGGACCACGACGAGCGGGAGGACATTTAACGTACTCCCGGCCGCCGTTTCATCCGATATCCTTATTGCCATGGCCGCACGAGCAACCTGGAAGGGCTACCTCAAGGTCAGCCTGGTGAACATCCCGATCAAGGTGTTCCCGGCGACCGAGTCGAGCGCGACGATTTCCTTCAACCAGCTGCACGGCGAGTGTCAGACGCGCATCCAGCAGAAACGCTGGTGCCCGCACTGCAACCGCGAGGTGCCCAACTCCGAGATCGTCAAGGGCTACGAGTTCGAGAAGGGCCAGTACGTCGTGCTGTCCGAAGAGGACTTCGACAAGGTCCGGACCGAATCGACGCGCGTGATCAACCTCGTTCAGTTCGCCGACGAGTCGTCCATCGACCCGATGTATGTCGATCGGACGTACTACCTGGCGCCCGACGGCGGCATTGCCGGCGACGCGTTCGCCGTCATGCGCGACGGGATGGCGGGGAAGGTCGGCGTCGGGAAGCTCGCCCTGTACGGCCGCGAATACCTCGTCGCCGTCCGCCCGCACGGCCGCGGCATCGTCATGCACACGCTGCATCATGCGGCGGAGATCCGGAGCATGGATGCCGTGGACGAGCTGGCGTCCGTGCCTTCGTCGGTGAAGCCCGACGAGATCAGGCTCGCCCGGCAGGTAATCGAGATGTTCGAGGCGCCGCTCGACCTGAACGACTACAAGGACGAGTACCGCGAGGGCCTCCAGGCCATCATCGACGCCAAGATCAAGGGCCAGGAGATCGTCGCACCCGCCGCCGAGGAGGCGCCCAAAGTCGTGAACCTGATGGAAGCCCTCCGGAAGAGCCTCGACGCGGTCAACACGAAGAAGAAGACCCCCGCGAAGGCCGCGGTCGCCAAGCCCGTGGCGAAGCGCAAGCGTGCGTGATGCGTGACCGCGCCGACCACGGACCACGGGCCGCCGGGCGCTGAGTACACCGCGCGCCTTGCCGCGCGGCGCGACCGGATCGCCGCGCTCGACCGCACGCACCTCCTGATTTCGAACAGTCGTCTCGTGCTGGCGTGCGCCGGCGCGATCCTGCTGTGGCTCGCGTTTGTCAGCGCCGTGCTGTCGCCGCTGTGGCCGGCGCTCGCGTGGCTCGCGTTCGGCGTGCTGGTGGTCCTGCACGCGCGGCTGTTTCAGCGAATCGATCGCGCGAGGAACGCGGAGCGCTGGTACGAGCGCGGTCTCAATCGTCTGGCCGGCCGCTGGGCCGGCGGCGGACGCGACGGGACGGTTTTTCTCCAAGGCCACTCGTATGCGCACGATCTCGATCTGTTCGGCCGCGCCTCGCTGTTCGAGCTGATCAACACGGCGAGAACGGGCGCCGGAGAGACCACGCTGGCCGAGTGGCTGCGAGCCGGCGCGCCGGTCGAGGAGATCCGGGCCCGCCAGGCCGGCGTCGCGGAACTTCGGCCGATGCTCGACTTCCGCGAGGACGTCGCCGTGCTCGCCGACGAGTCGGCCATCGGACGCACCGGGGCTCTGGCATCCTGGGCGGCGGCCGCGCCGGCGCGCTTCTCGCGCACCATCCGGGTGGCGCTGCCTGTTCTGGCCGCGGCGACGGCCGGCCTCGGCGCGATGGCCTACGGGGAGCGCATCAGCCTCACCGTGCTGCTGCTCTGGATCGGCGGCGTCGCGGAGTTTCAGTGGTTGTGGCGCCGCCGTTTCGAGCACGCCATTCACGCGGTCGAGACACCCGAGCACGACCTGGCGCTCGTGCTGTCGCTGCTCGAGCGGATCGAGCGGGAGCCATTCGCCTCGCCGCGCCTGACCGCATTGAGGCAGGCGCTGGTCACCAACGGCGTGGTCGCCTCACGCCGCATCGCGCAGCTGAGGCGCCTGGTGTCGTGGGTGGACTCGACGCACAACATGATGTTCGCGCCGATTGCCTACCTGCTGCTCGTGAAGCCGCAGCTGGCGGTGGCGATCGATCGCTGGCACGTCCGCTACGGCCCCGCCGTCGGCGAGTGGCTTCGCGCCATCGGCGAGATTGAGGCGCTCGGCGCGCTGGCGACCTACGCGTTCGAGCATCCGGCGGATCCGTTTCCGGAGTTGTCGGCGGACGGGCCCGTGTTCGAAGGAGTCGCGCTGGGCCATCCGCTGATTCCGGACGAAAGCTCGGTGCGCAACGACGTGCTGATCGGCGGCTCTGCCGGCCCCCGCGTGATCGTCGTCAGCGGCTCGAACATGTCGGGGAAGAGCACGCTGCTCCGGTCGGTGGGCCTGAATGTCGTACTGGCGCTCTCGGGCGGTCCCGTTCGTGCGGCGCGGCTGCGGGTCTCGCCGCTGGTCCTGGGTGCGACGCTCCGCATCGAAGACTCGCTGCCGGCCGGCCACTCGCGCTTCTACGCGGAAATACTTCGCCTGCGCGAAATCGTCGAGTCGGCCCGCGGCCCGATCCCGCTGCTGTTCCTGCTGGACGAGATTCTGCACGGGACCAACTCGCACGACCGGCGCATCGGCGCCGAAGGTATCGTGACGGCGCTGGTGAAGCTGGGCGCCGTCGGGCTGGTCACGACCCACGATCTGGCGCTCACCGAGTTGCCGCGATCGCTCGGTGCGGTTGCGGCGAATGCCCATTTCGAGGACACGCTCGAGAACGGCCGGATGGTCTTCGACTACACGATGCGTCCGGGTGTCGTGGAGCACAGCAACGCGCTCGCGCTGATGCGCGCCGTCGGGCTGGATGTATAGGAACTCTGTAGCGCGGGCCTTTCAGGCCCGCGACTCCGGCGGCCCTGAAAGGGCCGCCCTACAGGTAAGACTTGATGATGCCGATGAGGCCGGGGCCCGTGGCCGTCGGGTCGCCGAGCCAGTCGGGGGGCGTCAGCCAGACGAACGCCAGGATCGCGATGACCCACAAGTCGTAGGGAATCGTCGTGCGTTCGTCGGTCCAGAAGAACGCCCGGTTGAAGACGCCGGCTGCGCCGTCCTTCGACGGCATCGGGCGGCCGTTCAGGACCAGATACGTGTAGTAGATCCGGTTCGCGACGGCGAGGATCGACAGCGCCAGGATCACCCAGAGCACGGCGGCCATCCGGTTCGTGAACGCGCCGATCATGAACAGCACGATGCGCTCCGGCCGCTCCATGAAGCCCACTTTGCACTTCTCGACCAGCGATTCGGCTCGCGCCCGCGCGTAGCTGGTCATGATCGAAAAGATGAGCGTCAACGACGCCACCATCACGTAGTCGCTACGGCCCAGCTTCGAATAGAGAAAGATCAGGCCGGTCAGCAGCGCCAGGTCGGAAAGCCGATCGAGCGTCGAGTCCCAGAACGCGCCGAACTGCGACTGCAGCTGCAGTTCATGCGCGACTTTCCCGTCGATCATGTCGAAGATGTTCGCGATGACGATAATCACGCCGGCCCGGACGAAATGGCCGTAGCCGAGCGCGAACGCGGCGGCGACGTTGATCAGATACCCAATGAGCGTCAGCGTGTTGGGATGGACCCGCAGCGCCACGCAGAGCGCGATGATGGCCCTCAGCGGGAACATGCACAGCGTGCCGATGACGCCGGTAAACGTCCGGCGCGGCGCGGTCGCCTCGGCGGCGTCGCTGGTGGGGTGGCTGGCGGCCCTCTCGTCGAGCCTCGCGCGCGAGCGCGCGGTGTAGCGTAAAATGGATGGTTTAGGCACGGATCGCGAGACGCGACATAGTAGCGTATGGCCATCCAGGATCTCAAGGAGCAGATCGTCCGGCTGCCGGAGCAACCTGGCGTCTACCTGTACTTCAACGCCGACGGGGAGACGATCTATATCGGGAAGGCGCGGGCGCTGCGCGACCGCGTCCGTAACTACCTCGGGGCCTACGGCCCCGATCCCAAGACCAACGCCCTCCTCGACGAGGCCGCCCGCCTCGAGGTCATCGTCACCGACTCGGTGGTGGAGGCGCTGGCCCTCGAAAACAACCTGATCAAGCAGCGGACGCCCAAGTACAACATCCTGCTGCGCGACGACAAGACGTACCCCTACCTGCAGTTGACGACGAACGAGGCGTTTCCGCGCGTGCTGGTGGCTCGGCGGGTGGCGCGTGACGGCAGCTTTTACGCCGGCCCGTTCATGCCGGCGCAGTTCGCCCGGAAGACCATGTCGCTGACGCACCGTCTTTTCGGGATGCGGTCCTGCAACGAGGTCATCACCGGCAAGCGCGACCGGCCCTGCCTCGAATACGACATCAAGCGGTGCATCGCCCCCTGCGTCGAGACGGTGTGCTCGCCCGAGGAGTACGGCCGCGCCGTGAAGCTGACGCACCTGTTCCTCGAGGGCCGCAACGACGAGCTGATCAAGACGCTCGAGACGCGAATGACGGACGCTGCGTCTGCCGAGCGGTTCGAGGAGGCCGCCCACCACCGGGACGCGATGCGGACGGTGGAAACGCTTCGCGACCGCCAGCAGAAGATGGCCACGGTGGAGTTCGGGCACCGCGACGTGTTCGGGCTCAAGCTGGGCCCGAAGGGCGTGGCGATTCAGGTCTTTCAGGTCCGCAGCGGCCGCGTGGTCGAACGCATCGAGCTCGGCACCGACGAAGCGATCGTCGGATCCACCGAAGGCGAAGTGCTGGAGGCGGCGATACAGCAGTTCTACGAGCTCAGGCCGGCGCCGCCCGACATCCACGTGCCCTCGGAGCCCGACGAGCGCGAGGCGCTCGAGACCTGGCTGTCCGACCGTGCCGGCCGCCGCGTGCGCATCGTCGTGCCGCAGCGCGGCGAGAAGCGCGGGCTCGTGGAACTGGCGACGCGCAACGCCGCCCTGGCGTATACCACACGGTTCAACCAGGCCACGGCGGCGCAGTACGACGCGCTCGAGACGCTGCAGGCCGTCCTTGGACTGCCGTCGCTGCCGCGCCGGATCGAGTGCTTCGATATCTCGACGATTCAGGGCAGCGAGACGGTTGCGTCGATGGTGGTGTGCGAGGACGGCCGCATGCGGCGCAGCGAGTATCGGAAGTTCAGGATCAGGGGCTTGGGGCTGGGGGCTGGGGGCTCGGGAATTCCGGATCCCCCAGCCTCCAGCCTCCAGTCCCCAGACCCTGCGCCGAACGACTTTGCAGCCATGCACGAAGTCGTGCAGCGGCGCTACCGCGCGCTGCTCGAGCAGGGCGGGCCGTTTCCCGATCTCATCGTCATCGACGGCGGCAAGGGACAGCTGTCAGCCGCGTACGACGCGCTCGGCGAGCTCGGCCTGGCCAACCTCGTGGCGGTGGGCATCGCCAAGAAGGAAGAGTTGATCTATACGCGCGAGCACGCCGATCCCATCGCGCTCGCGCGCGACGCGCCGGCGCTGCTGCTGGTCCAGCGCATGCGCGACGAGGCCCACCGCTTCGCGGTGACGTTTCACCGGCAGGCGCGGACGATGCGCGATCTGCGGTCGGAGCTCGACGAGGTGCCCGGTGTCGGGCCGCGGCGCCGGAAGGCGCTGCTCACGAAGTTCGGCAGCGTCGCCGGCGTGCGGCGCGCCACGCGAGAGGAGCTGGCCTCAGAGGTCGGCGCCAAACTCGCCGATGCCGTTCTTGCGTTTTTCGCGAGTCGGCCGTAACCTGAGCACTCCCTTGCTCGATACTGACTTCTTCGCTCGAATCTTCATCGAGTTCATCGTCCTGCTGTTTTCTCTGACCGTGCACGAGTGCGCGCACGCGTGGACGGCGGATCGGCTGGGCGATCCGACGGCGCGGCTGCTCGGCCGCGTGTCGCTCAACCCGACTGTTCACGCCGATCTGATCGGCACGGTGCTGTTTCCGCTCGTCGCGATGGTGGCCAATGCGCCGCTGATTGGCTGGGCCAAGCCCGTGCCCGTCAACGTCAAGCGCCTCCGGCGCCAGCGGCGCGACTACGTGCTGGTCGCGGCGGCTGGCCCGGCCAGCAACGTCGTGCTGGCGCTCGGGGCCGCAACGGCGCTTTTCCTGCTGCCCGTGTCGCCGGTCACGCTGGGCGAGCCGAACATCTCCGTTCCCGTCGCCACGCTGCTCGCGCGCGCGCTGCAGCTCAACGTCCTGCTTGCCGTGTTCAACATGATCCCTATTCCGCCGCTCGACGGCGGCAACGTGCTGAGCGGGTTGCTGCCTCATAAGGCCGGCTTACGTTTCGACTCCATCGTCCGGCCGTACGGGTTCATCCTCCTGTATGCGATCGTGCTCACGCCGGCGTTCGACTACCTGGTCTGGGCGCCGACGTCGCTGATTCTGTCGTGGCTGCGATGAGCGACGCGCCGCGTCAGCAATCCGGGCGGCCGCGCGTGGTCTCGGGCATGCGGCCCACCGGCCGTCTTCACCTGGGCCACCTGGTCGGCGCGCTCGGCAACTGGGTGCCGTTGCAGGCGCAGTACGACTGTTTCTACTTCGTCGCCGACTGGCACGCGCTGACGAGCGATTTCGCGGATACGAGCCAGCTCACGACCTACGCGTTCGAGAATGTGGCCGACTGGATCGGTGCAGGCCTGGACCCTGAGAAGAGCACGTTCTTCATCCAGTCGCTCGTGCCCGAACACGCCGAGCTGTTCCTGTTGTTGTCGATGGTCGTGCCGGTGCCCTGGCTCGAGCGGGTGCCGACGTACAAGGAACAGCAGGAGAACCTGAAGGACAAGGACCTGTCCTCGATCGGGTTCCTGGGTTACCCGCTGCTCCAGACGGCTGACGTCGCGATGTACGACGCGCGGTTCGTGCCGGTCGGTGAGGATCAGGTGGCTCATCTCGAGCTCGCGCGCGAGGTGGTCCGGCGCTTCAACAAGGTGTTTGGCCGCGGGGAGGACGGCGTCCTGGTCGAGCCGCAGCCACTGTTGACGCCCTTCGGCCGCCTCCCCGGCCTCGACGGCGACAAGAAGATGAGCAAGAGCCTCGGGAATACCATCCACCTGGCGGACACCCCGGAGGACGTGACGAAGAAGGTCCGCCAGATGTACACGGACCCGAAACGCGTGCGAGCCGACATCCCCGGCACAGTCGAAGGGAATCCCGTTTTCATCTACCATGACGCGTTCAACCCGGACAAAGCCGAGGTGGACGATTTGAAGGATCGGTATCGCAACGGCAAGGTCGGCGACGTCGAGGTCAAGACCAAGCTGGCCCGCGCGCTGAACGCGTACCTGGATCCGATCCGCGAGCGGCGGGCCGCGGTGCTCGCGAAGCCCGAGCACCTGCGCGAGATTCTGTTCGAAGGATCCCGCCGTGCCAGAGCCGTCGCGCAGGACACAATGGCGCGCGTACGCGACGCCGTGAGGCTGTCGTACTCATGATGGACCAGCCGGGCGATTTCGAGTCGGCCCCCGACGCCTTTCCGGTCAAGCTCTCGAATTTCGAGGGCCCGCTCGACCTGTTGCTCCATCTCATCAAGAAGAACGAAGTCAGCATCCAGGACATTCCGATTGCGCTCATCACGCAGCAGTATCTCGACGCCATCCACCTGATGCAGGAAATGAACCTGGATGTGGCGGGCGAGTTCCTGGTGATGGCGGCGACGCTGATCCACATCAAGTCGAAAATGCTTCTTCCACGGCCCGAGACGGCGGCAACCGTCGAGGGCGAGGAAGAAGACCCGCGCGACGCCCTGGTCCGCCGCCTGCTCGAGCACCAGAAGTTCAAGGCAGCAGCCGAGCTTCTCCACGAGCGCGAGCAGCTCCGGTCGGCGCAGTGGCTGCGACCGGACGAGCGCGTGGCCGAGCTGGCCGGCGACGACTACGAGCCGGAACTCGAGGTCGATCTGTTCAGCCTGCTCTCGGCGTTTCAGTCGGTCGTCGCGCGCGCGAAGCTCCGGCCGAAAGTGCTGCTGCCTCCCGAGCAGATGCCCGTCGAACTCCGCATCGAGCAACTGCTCGAGCGCCTGTCGGAGACCGACGCATGCGGCTTCGAGGAGCTGTTTGCCGACGTCAACGATCGCAGCGGGCTGATCGTGACGTTCCTGGCGCTGCTCGAGATGATCCGGCTGAAGCTCGTCCGCGTGTTTCAATCGGGTTCGTTCGGCCCGATTCGCATCTACAAGCGCGCGCGCCCTGCCGACGCGCCGCACCCCATTGGAGATCCGGAGGGAAGCCGTGGATGAAGACGAAGGTGGGAAGTCCCCGTCTGCCGAGCTCAAGGCGATCCTCGAGGCGCTGATTTTCGCGTCGCCCGAGCCGCTCACGCCCAAGGCCATCTTCAAGTTGCTCGACAACGAGCCGAAGGACGATGTGCTGGCGGCGCTGGCCTCGCTCAAGGACGACTACACCCGGCCGGGGGGGCTGCAACTGGTCGAGGTCGCCGGCGGCTACCAGATCGCGACGCGGCCGGATCTCCACGACTGGGTGCGCCGGCTCTTTCACGAGCGGACGACGCAGCGGCTGACGGTGCAGGGGCTCGAGACGCTGGCGGTGATTGCCTATCGTCAGCCGATCACGGCCCTCGAAATCAACGAAGTCCGCGGCGTGAACACGTCCGGCGTGCTGAACACGCTGCTCGAGCGCCACCTCGTCAAGATCGTTGGCCGCAAGCAAGTGGTCGGACGGCCGTTCCTCTACGCGACGACCAAGGAGTTCCTGATTCGCTTCGGCCTCAACGACCTGGCCGATCTGCCGAAGGTCGAAGACATGGCCGAGGCGCTCGGCCTCGAGGCGCCGATTCTGGTGGAGCGCGCGACACCGGAGGACTTACTGCCGCTCGAAGAGCCCGACGGGCAGGACGACAGCGATGAGGACGGCCAGACGCCGCCGTCCGGTTCGCCAGGCGGCGCGATCCACTAGGCAGGCCTCACGGCCCGCACCGATACCTGCGTGGCAGCGGCGCGGAGGCGCTCGACCTCGTGAGCGGTGAGCGGCCGCCACGCGCCCAGCTTGAGCTTCGCGTCGCGCACCGGACCGATCGCGACCCGCCGCAGTTGCGTCACCGGGTGGCCGATCGCATCACACATTTTCCGCACCTGCCGGTTTCGCCCCTCGCGAACGGTGATCCGCAGCCGGCTCGGCCCGATCGACGTCACCTGGGCGGGGCCGGTCCGCTGGCCGTCGATCGTCACGCCTTTCGCGAGGCGCTGGACATCGTGCTCGTCCGGCTCGCCCAGCACTGTCGCCTCGTACACGCGGGGCACGCCGTGACGCGGGTGCGTGAGCCTGGCTGCCAGGTCGCCGTCGTTGGTGAGGATCAGCAGACCCTCCGAGTCGTAGTCGAGCCGGCCGACCGGATAGACGTACTCGCGCACGCCCTTCAGCAAGTCGATCACCGTGCGCCGTTTCTGCGGATCCGATCGCGTCGTCACGTACCCGCTCGGCTTGTTGACGAGCAGGTAGATGTGACGGTCCGGAATCTTGATCCGGCGGCCGTCCACCCGGATATCGTCCTGTGACGCGTCGGCCTTGGTGCCCAGCTCGAGAATCGTCGCGCCGTTGACCGTGACGCGGCCCTCGGTCATCAACTTCTCGCTGGCGCGGCGCGACGCCACGCCAGCCTGCGACAGGATCTTCTGGAGGCGTTCCATGGCTACCGCGGCCCGGGATTCATCACGAAGTCACGAAGGCACACGAAGAACACTATAGGCCAGACGCGGCAATTGCGGCCGGATGTGCGTGGTATTCTCACGAATTCATGCGCGCCCTCACAATCGCCATCGACGGGCCGTCCGGTGCGGGCAAGGGCACCGTCGCGCGCGCGGTGGCCGCGGCGCTCGGGTACCGTCACATCGACAGCGGCGCGATGTACCGCGCGGTCGGCTGGCAGGCGGTCCAGGCGCGCGTCGCGCTCGAGGATGAACAGGCCGTGGCGCGCATCGCCGAGCGGATGCAGATCGAGATCTCGTCGAACGGCGTGTTCGTGGACGGCGCGGACGTCACGCGGGCGATTCGCACGCCGGAGATCGATCGCGCCGCCGCGGCCGTGGCTCGTCTGCCGCGCGTCCGCGCCGAGCTGGTCGGCCGGCAGCGCGCGATGGGGGCCGACGGCGGGATCGTGATGGAAGGCCGCGATATCGGCACGGTGGTGTTTCCCGGCGCCGACGTGAAGATCTATCTCGATGCCTCGCCGGAAGAACGCGCCCGGCGCCGCGCGCTCGATCCCGCGCATTCCGGCGGCCCGACGGCCGTTGCCGAAGTGGCGACGGCGCTGACCGCGCGCGATGAGCTCGATCGCACGCGCTCCGCCTCGCCGCTCTACGCCGCCCCGGACGCCAGCGTCATCGACACGACGGGGAAGGCTGTGACGCAGGTGGTGGCGGAGGTGCTGGCGGTGGTGAAGTCGAAGGGGTTAGAGGTTAGAGGTTAGAGGTTGGGAAGAGCCGTCCCTGACCTCCAACCTCTAGCCTCCAACCTCTACTCCCTGTCTTTCTTGTAGTCGTCCGCCGACGCGGGGTCGAGTTCCCAGCGGTGCTTGTCCCGCTCGATGACCTTGTCGCTGCCTTTCAGCTCTTCATTGTCTTCGTACGACAGGCCGAGCGCTTCGCCGATCTCCTCGACGCTGTCCTGGTCGGGGGTCAGGTTGTCGCCGCCGGGGGCCTCGTCGCCGCTGAAGTAGGCATTCTCCCAGTCCGCGTCGAGGTCGCCGCCGGTGATGGCCGGCGTCATGCCGCTGTGTTCGTGCAGGCTCCGGTCGAGCGCCTGGCGGCCGCTGCGCGCGGCGCCCTTGAACCGGTCCACGTCGAGGGACGAGGCTGGAACCGGGTCGGCCAGTACGCGCCGCGCCCGGTCGAGACGGGGGGACTTGCCCCGCTCGGGTGCCGCCCGTTTCGCGGCCCGTTTCCGTGGTTTCTGCGGGCGTTTGGCCTTAGCCTTGGCCACCGGCCGCCGGGTCGCCCGGCGCGGTTTCTGTGGCTTCCGGGCCTTCGTGCGCTTTCGTGTGCTTCGTCGGACGCTCGCTGCGCGCTTCGGGCGCCGGCGTTTTGCACGTTTTGCCATCAGCGGAACCCTTTCCCAGCCTTGACAGTTTCGCGATAAGTGTCGTACTCTCTGTTGCTTATCGGTAATTCCGAAAGTCACGCAGGGAGGACACGCAAGGCATGGCGAACGTAGACGACGAGAATACCCCGGGCCCGGCCAGGGGCAGCGGCACCGGCACGATCGAACGATCGGAACGAAATGATCGTGGCAGTCTCAAAGCCCTGCTTCGCGAAGACCAGGCCCCGATGGACCCCGAGGAATACGCCCGATTGCTCGACACCTACGATAGCAGCTTCCGGAATATCGCGGAAGGCGAGGTCGTCAAGGGCACGGTGCTGAAAGTCACGGCCTCGGAAGTCGTCGTCGACGTCGGCTACAAGTCCGAAGGCATCATCGCCTTGTCGGAGTTCGTGGACGAGAACGGCGAGATCACGGTGCAGGCCGGCGACATCGTGGACGTGCTGCTCGAGCGCACGGAAGACCGCGAAGGCTACGTCGTGCTGTCGCGCGAAAAAGCCGAGAAGATGAAGATCTGGGACGAGGTCGAGAAGGCCTACGCGGAGCGTAAGGTCGTCATCGGCCGCGTCATCGAGCGCATCAAGGGCGGTCTCGCGGTGGACATCGGCGTCCGCGCGTTCCTGCCCGGCAGCCAGATCGACGTGCGCCCGGTCCGCAATCTCGACGCGCTGCGCGGCCAGGAGCTGCGCATGCGGGTCATCAAGGTCAACAAGAAGCGCGGCAACATCGTGCTCTCGCGCAAGGCCCTGCTCGAGGAAGAGAACGCCGAGAAGAAGAAGCACACGCTCGAAACGCTCGCGGAAGGCCGCGTGCTCAAGGGCGTCGTGAAGAACCTCACCGACTACGGCGCGTTCATCGACCTGGGCGGCATCGACGGGCTGCTCCACATCACCGACATGTCCTGGGGCCGCGTCGGACACCCGGCCGAGCTCTTCAAGGTCAACGACGAAATCGACGTCGTCGTGCTGAAGTACGACCCGGCGACCGAGCGCGTGTCGCTCGGCCACAAGCAGCTCATCACGGATCCGTGGGCGAACGTGATGGATCGCTACCCGGTCGGCCACCGCGTCGGCGGCAAGGTGGTGAGCCTCACCGATTACGGGGCGTTCATCGAGCTCGAGGCCGGCGTCGAGGGCCTGATCCACGTCAGCGAGATGTCGTGGAGCAAGCGCGTCAAGCACCCCTCGAAGATCCTGAACGTCGGAGACACCGTCGACGCGATGGTGCTCGGCGTCGATCCGACCGCGCGGCGCATCTCGCTCGGCATCAAGCAGGTCGAGACCAACCCGTGGCACGACCTGGCCGACAAGTACCCGGTCGGCGCGAAGATCACCGGCAAGGTGCGCAACCTCACCGAGTTCGGCGCGTTCGTCGAGGTCGAGGAGGAGATCGACGGCCTGATCCACATCTCCGACATGTCGTGGAGCAAGCGGATCAAGCACCCGTCCGAAGTGCTCAAGAAGGGCGACGTCGTCGAGGCGATGGTGCTCAACATCGATGCGGAGAACCAGCGCCTGTCGCTCGGCCTCAAGCAGCTGGCCACCGACATCTGGGACGACTTCTTCACGCGCCGCCACGTCGGCGACACCATCGAGGGCAAGGTGGTGCGCATGACGAACTTCGGCGCGTTCGTCGAGCTGGACGAAGGCATCGAAGGCCTGATTCACGTGTCGGAGTTCGACGACTCGCAGCAGGCCGGCAAGGACGGGAAGATCGAGCTCGTGGTGGGTGAGACCTACCCGATGAAGATCATCAAGCTGGCGCCGGGCGAGCGGAAGATCGGCCTGTCGATCCGTGCTCTCAAGTCCGACGAGTTCCGCGCCGACTGGGCGGCGTACCAGGAGAACGAAGGAACGGGCGCCGCGACGCTCGGGGATCACTTTCGCAACCGCTAGGGGATTAGAGGCGAGAGACTAGAGGCTGGGGATCGCAAAGCATTTCCCCGGCCCCTGACCTCCAACCTCCAGCCCCTACAGAGAGGCACCATGACCAGCGGCAGCATGACCAAGGCGGAGCTCGTCGAGGAAGTCTCGCGGGTTTCGGACCTGACGAAAAAGCATTCCGAGGTCATCGTCGACACGGTGTTCAAGAGCATCATCGACGCGCTGCACCGCGGCGAGAAGATCGAGCTGCGCGGGTTCGGCAGCTTCCGCCTCCGCAAGCGCGAGCCCCGCAAGGGCCGCAATCCCAAGACGGGCGACAAGGTCGACGTGCCGCCGAAGAAGGTTCCGTACTTCAAGCCGGGCAAAGAGCTCAAAGAGCTGATCAACAAGGAGCCCGCACCGGGACCATCCTCTCCGCCCGACGCGCTCGCGGTGTAGTGGAACGCCTCTGGTCTCCGTGGAGACTGTCCTACGTGACGGGCGCGGCCGGCACTGCGACTGAAGACGGCGGCTGCATCTTCTGCGAGCTGAAGGGCCGCAACGAAGACCTGGTCCTCCACCGCGGCCGGCTCGCCTTCGTCATCCTGAACCTCTATCCCTACAACAACGGCCACGTGATGGTCGTGCCGAACCGGCACCTCGCCGATCTGGCCGAAACGTCGGCGGAAGAGCGGGTCGAGCTGATGACGCTGGTCTGCCAGGCCGAGGTGGCCCTGACCGAGGCGTATCGGCCCCACGGCATCAACGTCGGGATCAACCTGGGCCGCACGGCAGGCGCCGGCGTGCTCGAGCACCTGCACATTCATCTGGTCCCCCGGTGGAACGGCGACACCAACTTCATGGGCGCCATCGCCGAAACCCGCGTGCTGCCGGAAGACCTGCCGCACAGCGCGGCGCGCCTGCGGCCAATCTTCGAACGCATCACAAAGAACGACACCTAGCCACAGAGGCACGGAGGGCACAGAGCCAAACTTTTTCTCTGTGATCTCTGTGCCTCCGTGGCAATGTACGTAAAGCATGTTTCTCGACCTCACGCCGGAACAGGCCGCGTTCAAGGCCGACATCGAGCGCTTCGCGCGCGAAGTGGTGGCGCCCCGCGCCGCCGCGATCGACGCGAGCGGCGAGTTCCCGTCGGATGTCATCCGTGCGGCCGCCGGCCTTGGTCTGCACGGCGTGACGGTGTCCACCGCGTGGGGAGGCGCCGGGCGCGACTACTTCAGCTATGCGCTGGCCATCGAGGCCATCGGGCGGGCGAGCGCGACGGTGGCCACGTCGCTCGTGGTCACCAACTCGCTCGTGGCCGAGCTCATCGAGCATGCGGGCACGGACGCCCAACGCGATCGGTGGCTGCGGCGGCTGGCCGGCGACGGGATGATCGGCGCGTTCGCGTTGTCCGAACCGGCGGCGGGCACCGACGCCGCGAATCAGCAGGCAACCGCCACGCGGGCCGGCGAGGCGTACCGGATCGTTGGCCGGAAGGTCTGGGTGGCCAACGCCGCCTCGGCCGGCGTGATCATCGTGTTTGCGGCGACGCAGCCGGGACGGCGGGGACAAGGCGTGACGGCGTTTCTCGTGCCGGCAGATGCTCCCGGCATCACCCGCACGGCGGTCGACGACTCGCTGGGTGTGCGTGGTCTGGGCTGCATGGACCTCGACCTCGACGTGACCGTGGCGCCGGACCAAGTGCTGGGCCGCGTGGACGAGGGCTTCGGCCTGGCGATGTGGGCGCTGCAGGGCGGGCGCGTGGCGATCGCCGCGCAGGCGCTCGGCATCGGGCAGGCGGCGCTGGACGAGGCGATCGCGCACGCGAAGAAGCGCGAGCAGTTCGGCCGTCCGATCGCGCAGTTCGAGGCGATCCAGTGGATGATCGCCGACGCCGCGACCGGGCTCGACGCGGCCCGGATGCTCATGTGGAAGGCGGCCTCGGTGAAGGATCGGGGGGAAGTCAGTCCGGTGGAATCGTCCATGGCGAAGCTGGCCGCGTCCGAGGCGGCGCACGGCGCCGCCGACAAGGCGATGCAGGTGCTGGCATCGGCCGGCTACCGGCGCGGATCCGTCGTCGAGCGCCTGTTCCGGGATGTGCGGGCCACCGAGATTTACCAGGGGACCTCCGAAGCCCAGCGCATGATCATCGCCAAGCACCTGAGCTCCTGACGGCATCCTTGCACGAGGTCCGAATGCTTCGTGCTAGCATGCGCGCGGACTCTCCCCGTGGATCCATTTTTCATCTGGCTCGAGACGAGCGCGCTCAGCGTCTGGGTGCGTGAGTCGCCGTCGGTGTTCGCCTTCCCGATCATCCTCGCGTGTCACACGATCGGGATGGGCTTCCTCGCGGGGATGAACGCCGCCATTGCCCTCCGGATCCTCGGGTTTGCGCCGGGTGTCCCGCTGGCGGCG
This sequence comes from uncultured Acidobacteriota bacterium, assembly GCA_963712905.1. Taxonomy (GTDB): domain Bacteria; phylum Acidobacteriota; class Vicinamibacteria; order Vicinamibacterales; family CAVVIG01; genus CAVQJU01. The sequence goes on from CAVQJU010000007.1 coordinate 322,212, forward strand.
GCCAGGCGTGTGTTTCCCGTGCTCTGGGCCGGGTTCTGGCTCAACGCCGTCTCAGGGGTCGTGCTGCTCGTCGGCTATCCGACGAAAGCCCTGACCAACCCGGTGTTCTACTTCAAGCTCCTGTGCGTGGCGCTCGGATTGGTCGTGCAGACCGTCATCCGCCGCCGGCTCCTGGAAGACGAGCAGAGTGTCGTGCCGTTCTGGGGAAAGATGTTCGCGTGCGCATCACTCGCCGTCTGGACGGCGGTGATCTTTTCCGGGCGGTTTCTGGCGTACACGTACGTGAAGTTGACGACGACGTAGCGCATGGCCCTCTTTCAGATCTGGCTCGTGAAGACGCTCTTCAGCGTGAAGATCGTCTCGACGTTCATGCACTCGGCGTGGGGATGGCCGATTTGCGAGAGCGTGCACTTCGTCGGCCTGTCGCTGCTCGTCGGCATGATCGCGACGTTCGACCTGCGGCTGCTCGGGCTCGCGAAGGGCGTGTCTATCGCGGCGCTTCACAAGCTCGTGCCCTGGGGGGTGTTCGGCTACGCGCTGAACGTCATCACCGGCGCGATGTTTCTCGTCACCGAGCCCAACCAGTACATCTACAACCCCGCCTTCCAGTTCAAGCTCACGTTCATGGCAATCGCGGGCCTCAACATCCTGGTCTTCTACGGAGTGCTTTTCGGCCGCCTGAAGCACGCCCGGGCGGATGAGGCCACGCCGCGCGGCGCCAAGACGGTCGCGATCGTGTCGCTGAGTGTCTGGATCGCCGTGATCATCTGTGGCCGGCTGTTGACGTTCTATCGACCCGGCGATTGCGAACTGAAAGACGCGGGCTTCATCGCGACCTGCATTCCCCACGTGCCCCGCTGAACCCGGCTGTGGCTGCAGGCCGGTCTGACCACCGATAAGCAGGGACGAACCGGTCTTTCACCGGGACGAAGCGGACAGAATCACACGGCAGAGCTTCGTCACTGCGATCCAAGAAACAGGACGACGCGCCGGCCGCCTGCACGTTTTTCGCGAATCTGATATTCCAATCCGGCCGCATCTGCCAGCAGAATTCTCCGGTGTACTAACAGGAGGTGTAGGTTGATGACGCGAGTGTCATGCGCCCTGTGCATCGTGCTGGTTGCCGGCATTCTGATGGCCACGCCGGCCCGGGCTCAATCCACCGGAGCTATCCAGGGAAACATTGTCGATGCGCAGGGCGCCGTCGTGCCCGGCGTCACTGTGACCGTCAAGAACGTCGCGACCGGGGTCGAACGGACCACGGTCAGCGATGCGGGCGGCGACTACCTCACGCCGTCGCTCGCGCCCGGTCTCTACCGGATCGAAACACGTCTGACCGGCTTCGGCGACCAGTCGCGGGACATCGAGGTCGAAGTGGCGCGCACCTCGGTCGTCAATATCCGCCTCACCGTCGGCCCGGTGGCCGAATCGGTCAGTGTCGTGGGAGCGTCGCCGGTCATCGAGACCGCGACGACGTCGGTCGGCCAGGTGATTTCGCAGCGCACCGTGCAGGAGATTCCGCTGAACGGCCGGCACTTCGTCGATCTCGGACTGCTGATTCCCGGCTCGGTGACGCCGCCGCAGAACGGTTTCCTGACCGCGCCGCTGCGCGGCCAGGGATCGTTCGCGTTCAACACCGCCGGCAACCGCGAAGACACCGTGAACTTCATGATCAACGGCGTCAACCTGAACGATCCGGCGCAGAACCAGATCACCTTCCAGCCGTCGATCAACACCGTGTCGGAGTTCAAGGTGGACAACTCGACGTTCAGCGCCGAGTACGGCCGCAACTCCGGCGCCATCGTCAACATCGCGACGCGTTCGGGCGCCAACGACTTTCACGGCGAGGTGTTCGAGTTCTTTCGCGACGACGCACTCGATTCGCGGAACTATCTTCAATCGCCAGCCGGCGCCGCAGTCGCCGTTCAAGCGCAACCAGTTCGGCGCCAACTTCGGCGGGCCGATCATCAAGAACCGGACGTTCTTCTTCGGCACCTACGAAGGCCTCCGGCAGCGGCAGGGCATCGACATCAACAGCGGCGTGCTGCGCGACGATCAGCGCGCCGCCGTCATCGATCCGGTGTCGCGGAACCTGCTGCCGCTCATCCCGACGGCCAACGCCACCGGCGCCAGCGGCGAAGGCCGCTACCTCGGGTCCGCCACCGCCCCGGTGGACATCGATCAGTGGACGGGCGACGTCCGCCACAACGTCGAGCAACAACGACGCGCTGCACTGGTACTACGCGTTCCAGCGCGACCTGCGCGGCGAGCCGACGCTGCAGCTCAACACCATTCCCGGGTTCGGCGACACGCGTCATTCGCACCGGCAGATCATGACGCTCAACGAGACGCACATCTTCGGGTCCAATCTCGTCGAACGAGGCGCGCTTCGGCTTCAACCGCATCAACATCACGTTCGACCCGAACGCGAAGCTGAACCCGGTCGACTACGGCATCAACAACGGCGTGACCACGCCGATCGGCATCCCGCAGATCACCATCGTCGGCCTCGGCCTGAACTTCGGCGGGCCGTCGAATTTCCCGCAGGGCCGCACCGACACGAGCTTCGTGTTCTCCGACACGCGCGAGCTATCTGCGCGGGAGCCACTCGATCAAGTTCGGCGGCGAGTTCCGCCGCGATCATGAACGACAACTTCACGTCCGACACCGGCACGTTCCAGTTCGGCAGCCTCGCGGCGTTCCAGGCCGGCCACGGCAACAATTTCACGATCACGCTCGGCGACCGGCCGTCGAACGTCCGGCAGAAGGCGCTCGGCCTGTTCGCTGCAGGACAGCTTCCGGGCGTCGGTCGCGGCTGACGTTCGATCTCGGGCTGCGCTACGACGGCATCATGGCGCCCGACCGAGACGGAAGGCCGTTTCGTGGTGTTCGACGCGGCCACCAACTCGCTGGTGCAGACGTCGAGCCCGTACCAGACCGGGCACAACTTCCAGCCGCGCGTCGGCGCGATCTGGACGCCGACCGACGACGGGCGGACGGTGGTCCGCGGCGCCTACGCCGTCATGGTCGACATGCCGGTGACCAACGTCGTGTCGCCGACCTCCTCCAATCCGCCGCTGGCGACGCCGCTGACCTTTGCCGGCAACATCCGGCTCGACAGCGCGGCCACCACGGCGCTGGCGTCCGGGCTGGCACCGAACTCGGTCGAATCCGGACTTCGAGAGCGGGCGGATGCAGACGTGGAACGTGAACGTCGAGCGGCAGATCGGCCCGTCGCTCGGGCGTGATGGTCGGCTACTTCGGATCGAAGGGCGATCGGCTGCGCATCACGCGCAACATCAACCAGCCCGTCAACGGCGTCCGTCCGTATCCGACGCTGTCGCCGACGAGCCCGATTCTGCCCGGCGCGCCGCTCGGCAACATCACCGAGACCGACAGCCTCGGCTGGTCTCACTACAAGGGCCTGTGGCTGACGGCCAACCAGCGGCCGAGCAAGGGGCTGCAGTTCAACGCCTCGTACACGCTGGCGAAGTCGACCGACACCAACTCGCTGAGCACGGCGGTGATCGTCGTGCAGGACAGCAACAACATCGCTGACAGCGAAGGGCCCTCGGATTTCGACGTCCGCCACCGGTTCGTCGATCAACGCCATCTACGAGCTGCCGTTCACGGGCAATCGCTCAAGTCGACGGCTGGCAGCTGTCGCGTCGTCACGCAGGCGCAGACCGGCAGCCCGGTCAACATCGTCACCGGCATCAACACGTTCAACGGCGTGAACAACACGCTGCGGCCGGATCTCGTCGGCGACCCGTCGATCATCGGATCGGTCGACGCAGTGGTTCAACAACACCGTGTGCGATCCGCGCATCGCCACCGGGGCCGGGGCGTGCACGTCGAGCGTCGGTGTTCGCGCTGCCGGTCTCGGCGAGCGGCGCCTTCCATTTCGGCAATCTTGGCACGGAACGCGGTCTTCGGCCCCGGATTCAGCAACACCGACTTCTCGGTGATCAAGAACCTGCGACCTGTCGGGACCGCCCGGCTCCAGTTCCGCATCGAAGTGTTCAACCTCTTCAACCAGGCGAACCTCGGACTGCCCGGCCGCATCGCCACGGTCGGGAGCACGTCATTCGGGGTGATTACGAACACGCGCTTCCCGACGGGCGACTCGGGATCGGCGCGGCAGGTGCAGTTCGCGATCAAGGCGCTCTTCTAGAGCGACACCGTACAGCTTGTAAGAAGCAGAGGTTATTGCTGAGTGATCAGGAGGTGATTCGAGGAGATTGCCGCCGCTATCTGGGCTAACCTTGATCGCAAGGTTCGTATTCTCACGATGTTGCGTTCGCGAATCGTTGCGGCTCTGAAGAGCCCGCTGCTCGGGGCGGTCTTGTTCCTATGCGCCCTGACGGTGATCCTGACCTGGCCGCAGGGGCTGTATCTCGGGTCGAAGGTCGCACTGCACGGCGACCCGTTTCTCAGCATGTGGCGGCTCGAGTGGCTGGCCCACGGCCTTTCGGGCGGCGCCGCGCACCTGTTCGACGGCAACATCTTCTATCCGCACGTGCGAACGCTCGCGTACTCCGACGCCACCCTCCTCCAGGGCGTTCTCGCGATGCCGTGGCTGCTGGCCCGGGCGAACCCGGTACTCGTCTACAACATCCTGCTCCTCGCCGGCATCGCGTCGTCCGGACTGGGCATGTTCATCCTCGTCAGGCATCTGACCGGGAGCAACGATGCGGCGCTCGTCTCGGCGGCCATCTTCACGCTGGTGCCGTATCGGGTCGAACACTTCATGCACCTGGAACTGCAGTGGACGGTCTGGATGCCGCTGACGCTGTGGGCCGTGCATCGTGTGTTCGAGACAGGTTCGGTCCGCTTCGGCATGCTCGCGGGCGCGTTCTTGTGCCTGCAGATCCTCTCGTCGATGTACTACGGCGCTTTTCTCGCGATCATGGTCGCCCTGCTCGCGCTGGCGCTGGCGGTCTCGGAACCGCGACGCGCGGTCCGGGCCGCCGTACCGCTCGGCATCGCCGCCGGCCTCGCGGCTGTCGTGATGTTCCTTTACGCGCAGCCGTACATGGACAACGCCAGAACGCTCGGCGTTCGCGATCTCTACGATGTCACCAGGTTCAGCGCCCGGCTGGTCAGCTACGTGACGGCGCCGCCGCAAAATTGGCTCTGGGGCTGGACGTCGAACCGCGTCGTGTTCGAGGGCGACGAACTGCACCTATTTCCCGGCGTGGCAGCCGTCGTCCTGGCGGCCTTTGCGTTCGCAGCCAGGTCGCGGCGGATCACGTGGATTTATCTGGCGCTGACGGCCGCTGCCGCGGTGTTGTCGCTGGGGATGAACACGCCCGTCTACCGGTGGCTGTACGAACACGTGTGGGCATTCGGGGCGTTCCGGGCGCCCGCGCGCTTTTCGATCCTCGCTTGCTGTGGTCTGGCCGTTCTGGCGGGGTTAGGCTTCTCGTATCTTCAGCAGCGAACCCTGAGCGTGGCGCGCGCCAGGAGCGCGTTGTTCGTGGCGGTGCTCGTGGCCGTCGGCGTCGAGTTCGGATCGCTGCCTATGTACTTGCGCAACGTACCCGCGCCGGTGCCGGACGTGTACAAATTCGTGAAGACGCTCGGCCCCTCCGTCTTGATCGAGCTCCCGGAGCCGCTCAGTCCCTGGTACGTCTATTGGTCGACGAGGCATTGGCACCCGCTGGTCAACGGGTTCAGCGGCTTCATGCCGCCCGACTACCAGAAGACAGCGACGCTGATGACCACCTTTCCCGACGACGAGGCGATCGCGAGGCTGCGGCTGCTGGGCGTGAAGTACATCCTCGTGCACGAGGCGTTCTACCCGTCGAAGACCTACACCACGCTGATGCTGGACGTGCTGAACCGGCCGGAACTCATCCCGCACGGCAAGTACCGGGACTGGGTGGGGTGGACGCAGTTGTTCGAGCTCCAGGGCGCCGCGGCGACAACCACGTCCAACTAGCTAGCGCGTAATCTTGACCCCGGCCTTGAGCAGTTGCTCGTACCTCGCCGGATCGAGGTTGTTCTCGGCGCAGATGTACTCTTCGAGCCGCGTGCCCTCACGGAGCATGAGGCTCGATGTGAGCTTCCACGGCTTCGTCAGCACCTTCGGATCCTCCATCGTCACCTCGTAGTCGATCCGGTCCTTGTCGACGCGGGTATACCGCTCGGTGATGTGCAGATCCTCGGAGTGGAAAGTGCCCGTGCCCGAGAGCCACGTCTTGTCGTTGAAGCCGATGACGTCCACGACGAGGGTGTCGCGTTCCCAGTGCGCGACCGAGTTGCCCATGTACGACGGGATGAGATCGTCGGGGTGCTTCGCGTCGATCGGGATGACCCGGAACGTGTGCATGTACTCGTAGAGGATGACGATCTGTTTCGGCGTCTGGACGAACTGCTGCGGGAACAGCCCCAGGATCACCGAACGAGGAACGCCGCCGGGGAGACAATGGCCCGTCGGATCGTCGATCCCGCGGCGGTTGTAGGCCTCGAGCACCTTCTTCGCGGCCCAGTCCTGGTACGGCGCCCCCTCGCGACCTGCCGGCCGATCGTTTGACGAGAGAGCGACCGGCGCAGTGGGGTTGCGTCCCGTGCCGCCAACGCCCGTGCCGCCGTTGGCCTCTTCCCAGTTGCCGCGCTGCGTGCTGCCGCCCTGCCAAACGCCCGTGAGATCCGGTTTCCCGTCGGCCGCGCGGGGGACGGCGCCCTGGCCGGAGATGACGGCGACAACGAGGCCTGCGCCGACGGTCGTGGCCGCGATCAGGGCGCGCATCATTTCACCTCCACTGCGGGCGTGTTGCCGCCGTCGCCGGTGCCCGCCGGCGGGCCGAAGAACAACTTCCGGCCGTCGGGGACCGTGATCTCGCGCGAGTGCGCCCAGTTGCCGCCATCGCGGGCACGCCAGCCGAACACGGTGATCGTGTCGCCGGGCTTCATGGTCGCATCCCGCTTCCAGCCGGTCCGATACAACACGGCGGGAGGGTAGCCTTCGAACTTCCAGTTGGTCACCTTGCCGGCGGCATCCTTCACGTCGAGGTAGAAATGGCTGTGCGGGTTCGTCCACTCGATGTTGGTGACGACGCCGGTCAGCGTGATCGGATTGTTGGCGTCGTACTCTGCACCGAAAGAGTGGTGCGCCGAGGGAAACGCCGAGAGGAGCAGGACCACGACCAGGACGCCGACGCTCGACATTCGTCTTTCCATGTGCTCTCCGTCAGCCGATCACGTGTTTTGCGATGGTCTGCAACTGCAGGTTCGATGTGCCCTCGTAGATCTGACCGATCTTCGCATCACGGAACAGCTTTTCCACGGGGTAATCCTTGACGAACCCGTTGCCGCCGTACAGGTTGACGGCGAGCGACGCGGTGCGTTCGGCAACCTCCGACGAGAACAGCTTGCACATCGCCGCCTCGGCCAGGAACGGAACCCCGGCATCCCGCAGCCGCGCCGCATTGTAAACGAGCAGACGGGCCGCTTCGAGGTCCGTCGCCGCCCGCGCGACCTGGTGCTGGACGGCCTGGAACTCGGCAATCGCCTTGCCGAACTGCTTCCGCTCCTTGATGTAGGCCACGGCGTGGTCGAGCGCCCCCTGGGCGAGGCCGATCATCTGGGCGCCGATCCCGATGCGGCCCTCGTTGAGCGTCTCGATGGCGACCTTGTAGCCCTGGCCGACCTCGCCGAGCACGTTCGCGGCCGGCACGTGGCAGTTGTCCAGGACCAGCTCGCACGTGCTGCTGGCGCGGATGCCCAGCTTGTTTTCCTTTTTCCCGATCGTCAGACCGGCCGCGTCCCGCTCGACGATGAACGCCGTGATGCCGCGGTGTCCGGCGTCGGGGTTTGCGTTCGCGAACACGATGAACACGCCGGCTTCGTGCGCGTTGGTAATCCAGAGCTTCCTGCCCGTCAGCGACCAGCCGGCGCCCTGCGACGTCGCGCGCGCCGCCAGGGCGAACGCGTCGCTTCCGGAACCCGACTCCGACAGCGCGTACGCGCCGACCGTGTCTGCGGCGAGCCGCGGGAGATACCGCCGCCGGAGATCCTCAGTGCCCCAGCGCAGCAGCGCGTTCACCACGAGTGTGTTCTGGACGTCCACGAGCACCGCCACGGCGGGGTCCACGCGGGAAAGCGCCTCCACCGCGAGCACGGCGTGGAAGAAGCTCGCTCCGCTCCCCCCAAGCTCTTCCGGGGTCTCGATGCCCATGACGCCGAGCGTAAACAGACCGTCAATCAGCTTCCGGGGCATGGCGGCCTGCTCGTCCATGTCGCGGACGGCCGGCCGGATTTCGCGGTCGGCGAATTCGTAAACGCTCTGGCGGAAGAGGCGTTCGTCCTCCGAAAGCGCGGTCAGCGGCGGCTGGGGCACGCGACGGATGTTAGCACCGGAAACGACCGCCGGGCCGGCCGGAAGCGTCTAAGATATGGAGTATGAGGAGTGCGATCCGGACCCTTCTCGTCACTGGACTCGTCGGCGTCGCGTTGTGTACCGCCGGAGGCCGGGCCCAGCAGCAGGAGCAGCAGCCCGCGGCCGACGCCCAGCCCGCGCAACCGGCCTTTCGCGCCGGGATCAACTTCGTCAGCGTGGACGTGATCATCTCCGACAAGAGCGGCGCGAACGTCGCCGATCTGAAACAGAGCGACTTCGAAGTCACTGAGGACGGCAAGCCGCAGACGGTCGAAAGCTTCAAGTTCATCAAGCTCGATGGCGGCACGATGCCGGGCCCGGACGGTCCTCCCCGCGCCATCCGGACCGACGAAGACGAGGAATCGGAGGCGGCCAGAGACGACGTCCGCCTGTTCGCGATCTTCCTCGACGACTACCACGTCCGGAAGATCCAGAGCATGAGCGTCCGCGATCCGTTGTCGAGGTTCGTTGAACGGCAGCTCGGGCCGTCCGACATGATCGGCCTGATGTACCCGCTGCAGTCAGTCCTCAACCTGCGGATGACGCGCAACCACGGGGCCATTATCCAGGGGATCCAGAAGTTCAGCGGCCGGAAGTACGACTACACGCCGATGAACGACATCGAGCAGCAGTACGCCAACTACCCGGTCGAGACGGTCGAGCGGATTCGGAACAAGGTGTCCCTCTCGGCGCTCAAGGGCCTGATCATCCACATGGGCACGCTGAAGCAGGGACGGAAATCGCTGATCGTCGTGAGCGAAGGCTTCACATACATGGTGCCGCCGCAGCTGCGCAGTCCCAACGCGCAGATGCCGGCCATTGGCGGCGTCACCGGCGCCGGCGCCGATTCGATCACCGAGTCGCGCATGAATTTCTCGGCGACGATCGACATGCAGCAGGATCTGCGGGATATCTACGACGAGGCCAACCGCCAGAACGTCTCGTTGTACCCGGTCGATCCGCGCGGGCTGGCCGTGTTCGAGTTCGACCTGAGCGAGCCGTCGGTCGGCAGCGAAACAGACCGGCAGTACCTGAACGCGACGATGGACTCGCTGAGGACGCTGGCGGAAAACACCGACGGCCGCGCCATCGTCAACCGCAACGACCTCGAGGCGGGCATGCGGCAGATCATGCGCGACAGCAGCGCCTATTACCTGCTCGGCTACAGTTCCTCCGTCGCGCCGTCCGACGGCAAGTTCCACGAGATCAAGGTCCGCGTGAAGCGCCCCGGCCTGCAGGTCCGCGCTCGCAAGGGCTACTGGGCGCTCAACGCCGAGCAGACCTCCCGGGCGCTGGCGCCGCCCAAGCCGGCCCCGCCGCCGGCCGTCACGGCGGCGCTGAACAACGTCGCCTCGTCCACGACGCGTGCCCGGATCATCAGAACCTGGGTCGGCACGTCGCGAGGCGAGAACGGCAAGACGCGCGTCACGTTCGTCTGGGAGCCGACGCCGCGAACGGCCGCCGATCGGCCGCTCGGGCCGGGGGAGCAGCCGTCGCGTGTGTCGCTGATGGCCGTCGGCTCGAGCGGGTCGCCAGTCTTCCGGGGGCGCGTGCCGGACATGGCCGTGGCGTCGCTGTCTCCCGGGGCTTCGTCTTCGGCCTCATCCAGTGCAGACGGTGTCGCCGGGCGGGCCTCGCGCGTGGTCTTCGACGCGGCGCCCGGCAAGATGGAGTTGCGGCTGTCAGTCGAGGGCGGTTCCGGCGTGCTCGATTCGGAAGTCCGCGAAATCGTCGTCCCGGATCTCACGAGCACGCAGACGTCGCTCGGAACGCCCGTGCTGTACCGCGGGCGTACCCCCGGGACATCCAGCAGCTGAAGGCAGATGCCCAGGCCGTGCCGGCGACCGGACGCGAGTTCAGCCGGACCGATCGGCTGTTCATGCGCGTGGCCGCGTATGGCGCCGGCGCGCCGGCGCTGTCGGTCCATATGCTCAGCCGCGCCGGGCAGACGATGTCCGAGCTGCCGGTGACGCCGCCAGCCACGCCTGGAGGCGAGGCAATCGTCGACATCCCGCTCGCCGGTCTGGCTCCGGGCGAGTACATCGTCGAGGTCAAAGCGACCGGCGAGGGCGGCGAGGCGAAGGAACTGGTCGGGTTCCGCGTCTCCAACTGAGGCGGGCGCATGCGGGCCCTGTTTCTCGCGCTTGCGGCCGCGGCGGCGATTCAGGCCCCGTCGCCGGCGCCTGATGCGAGGCGCCCGCCCGATGTGGTCGTCATCGACGTCATCGCCACGAACGCACGTGGTCAGGCCGTCGAAACGCTGAAAGCCTCCGACTTCGTGCTGCGCGAGGACGGCGACGTCCAGGCGATTCAGGACGTCCGCTTCGTCAAGGTTGACGGGAACGCACGCCTCTTCGCCATCTACCTGGACGACTACTACGTCAGCGCGGCCCGCACCCAGGAGGTGCGCGACGCCCTGCACCGCTTCGTCGACCAGGATCTCCGTCCGGGCGACCTCGTCACGATTCTCCGGCCGCTCGATTCGCTGCTGTCGATTCGCCTGACGGGCGACCGTGACGCGCTCCATCGCGCCATCGACGCGTTCGAAGGGCGCCGCGGCGACTACGCGCCCCGGACGGCGTTCGAGCGCAACTACATGGTCAACGACCAGGAGCACGCCGAGGTCCAGCGCACGCAATCGACCTGGTCGACGCTCAACGCGCTCGCGCTGCACCTGGCGAACCTCGGCACCGGCCGCAAGACGATGCTCCTCGTCAGCGAGCAGGCGGACCCGATGCTGCGCCGGCGCGGTCTCGAAGCGCTGCCGACGTCATCGTCGGTGATGCGGACGGCGAACCGCGCGAACGTGGCGATCTACGTTCTCGATCCGCTCGATGCGGCCGCCCGGGCGGCGGCTCCAGATGAGGGGCCGAACCTGCTCAGCGTCCTCGCCGACGACACCGACGGCGCCCGGTTTGCGCCTTCCGGCGCCTCCGGCGAGGGGCTCGAGGCGGGGTTGCGCCGGATGGTCGCCGATGCGTCGGCGTATTACCTGTTGACGTATCGCTCCGCGCGAAATATCGACGGGATGTTTCATGCCGTCGACGTGTCGGTGAAGACCAAGGGCGTGCAGCTGCGCGCGCGGAAGGGATTCTGGGCGCCGACGCCCGATGAAATTCAGCGCGCGAACCTGCTGGCACGGGCGAACGAGCCCAGGCCGCCGGTCGTGCTCCCGCCCGCGCGGCGTACGAGCCCGCTGATCCGGCCGTGGTTCGGCATGGCGAAGGGGACCGGCGGGAACACGCGCGTGACGTTCGTCTGGGAGCCGGCCGGCGCGGTGCCGGGCGACCGTCGCGTCCGAACCCCGTCGCGCGTCGTGTTCAAGGCTACGGGCGCCAATGAGACGACGCTGTTCGAGGGGACGGTGCGCCCCACGGGCGCCGTCGTCTTCGACGGCCTGGATGCGGCTCTCGCCCGTGCCGTCTTCGAGGTTCCACCAGGCCGGATCCGCCTGGAGATGTCGATCGAGGATGCGTCGACGTCGGCGATCGACAGCGATGTGCGCGATCTCCTCGTCGGCGACCTGCGGGCGCCGGTGGCGATCGGTACGCCAGAGGTGCTGCGCGCGAGGACCGCGAAGGACATGCGCGCACTCGAGGCCAATCCCGATGCGGTGCCCGTCGCGTCGCGCCAGTTCAGCCGGAGCGAGCAACTCGTGATTCGCGTGCCCGTCTATGCGCCCGGCGGCGCGCCGGAAATTACAGCGCGGCTGCTCAGCCCTTCCGGGCAGTCGATGCGGCCGCTGACCATCGAGCCTGCCGCCACTGCCGACGGCCGCGCGCAGATCGAACTCCCGCTGGCAGGCCTCGCGCCGGGCGACTACGCCGTGGAAATCGTGGCAGCCAGCCCCGCCGGGCAGGCCAAGGACACGCTGCGTTTCCGCGTGACGAACTGAACCCGCAGCCCCGAGCCCCTAACCCCTAACCTCTAACCCCTACGCATACATCCCGCGCATGCGCGTGACCGTGGCGACGCGGTCGATGGCGAGGATATACGCGGCGGTACGCATGTCCACCTTGAACGAGGTGGCGGTGCGCGCGACGGCCGCGAACGCCTCGCTCATCTTGGCCTCGAGGCGGTCGTTGACTTCCTTTTCGGTCCAGAAATAGCCGTAGCGGTCCTGCACCCACTCGAAGTACGACGTCGTGACACCGGAGCTGTTCGCGAGGATGTCGGGCACGATGAAGACGCCGCGGTCGTGCAGGTGTTGATGGGCGTCGGGCGTGGTCGGGCCGTTCGCGCCCTCGACGATGACTTTGGCGCGAATGCCGGGCGCGTTGGCCATCGTGATCTGGTTTTCGAGCGCGGCCGGGATCAGGATGTCGAGTTCGAGGGCGAACAACTGGTCGTTGGTCAGCGGCTCGGCGGCGCTGAACCCGGCGACCGTCTTGTTCCGGCGCGTGTGCTCGATCAGCGCCGGGACGTCGAGCCCGGCCGCGTTGTAGACGCCGCCTTTCCAGTCGCTGACGGCGACGATCTTCGCGCCGGCGCCGGCGAGGAGGTCGGCCGACACGGAGCCCACGTTGCCGAAGCCCTGCACGCCGATCCTGGCGCCCTTGATGTCGAAGCCGACGTGCTTCGCCGATTCGCGGGCGACGATCATGACGCCGCGGCCGGTCGCTTCGCGCCGGCCGGCCGATCCGCCCATCTCGACGGGCTTGCCCGTGACGACGGCCGTCTCGGTGTGCCCGACGTGCATGCTGTAGGTGTCCATGATCCACGCCATGGTCTGCTCGTTGGTGTTCACGTCTGGCGCGGGGACGTCTTTTTCGGGTCCGATGGCGTCGATGATTTCGGCCACGTAGCGTCGGGTGAGCGCCTCGAGCTCGCGCTTCGACATCACCGACGGATCGCAGACGATGCCGCCCTTGCCGCCGCCGAAGGGGATCTGGGCGACGGCGCACTTCCACGTCATCCAGGCCGCGAGCGCCGTGACCTCGTCGAGGTTGACGCCCGGGTGATACCGGATGCCGCCTTTGGCCGGTCCGAGCGTGACGTTGTACTGCACGCGATAGCCGGTGAACACGACGATCTCGCCGTTGTCCATCTGCACCGGACACGACACGATGATTTGCCGTTTCGGGTTCGTCAGGATGCGCCAGATGCCGCGGTCGAGGTTCAGGATCCGTGCCGCTTCCTCGAACTCCTGCAGCATCGCGTCGAACAGGCTGCCGGTTTTGGCGGGAGGTGTCGTCATGTGGATGCTTCGTACGCTAACGCTGCGATCTGAGGGAAGTCAAGGCGCGAGCGAGATCACGTTGGCCACAGAGGCACAGAGGCACGGAGAACGCACCGAGAACACGCTGGTGGGGAGACGATTCGACGCGGCGCCGCGTCGAATCCTCGGTGCCGCTGTGACTCTGTGGCAGATCCGTGGTGGCCTTCGTGTTCTTCGTGTCTTCGTGACTATAATTTCGAAGGCATGAAAACCACGGCGGAGCCTGCACGGAAGTTCACGACGATCTCGGGAAGATCGATCGACCGGCTGTACACGGCCGAGAGCATCGCGGCCGTGGACTACGCGCGCGACCTGAACGATCCGGGGGTGTTTCCGTACACGCGCGGGATTCACGCCAGCGGCTACGCCGGCAAGCGCTGGACGATGCGGCAGTTTGCGGGGTTCGGCACGCCTGAAGAGACGAACACCCGCTACAAGGGGCTGCTTGCCGCCGGCGGGACAGGGCTGAGCGTGGCCTTCGATCTGCCCACGCTCATGGGGCGCGATCCGGACCATCCGCTGGCGCTCGGCGAGGTGGGGAAGTGCGGCGTAAGCGTGGCGTCCCTGGCCGACATGGAGACGCTGTTTGACGGGATCTCCGTCGCTGACGTCACGACGTCGATGACGATCAACTCGCCGGCCGCGATGATCTTCGCGATGTATCTGGTCGTGGCCGAGCAGCAGGGCGCGGACTGGCGGACACTCTCGGGCACGCTCCAGAACGACATCCTGAAGGAATACATCGCCCAGAAGGAATATATCTTCCCGCCCCGTCCGTCGATGCGGATCATCGCCGACATCTTCGCGTTCTGCGCGGGGGAGGTGCCGCGCTGGAACACGATCTCGGTCAGCGGGTACCACATCCGCGAGGCGGGATCGACGGCGCTGCAGGAACTGGCGTTCACGCTGCGCGACGGCCTCGAGTACGTCCAGTGGGGGGTTGACGCCGGGCTCGCGGTGGACGACTTCGTCCCGCGCATGTCGTTCTTTTTCAACGCGCACAGCGACTTCTTCGAAGAAATCGCGAAATACCGCGCGGCGCGGTCGCTGTGGGCGTACGCGATGCGCGAACGGTTCGGCGCAAAGGACGAGCGATCGTGGAAGCTGCGCTTTCACAGCCAGACCGCCGGCGTGTCGCTCACCGCCCAGCAGCCGTATAACAACGTTGTCCGGACGGCCCTGCAGGCACTTGCGGCCGTCGCCGGCGGCACCAACTCGCTGCACACCAACTCGCTCGACGAAGCCCTGGCGCTGCCGACCGCGGCGGCGGCCACCCTGGCGCTTCGGACGCAGCAGATCATCGCGCATGAGACCAGCCTCGCCGACGTCGTGGATCCGCTCGGCGGTTCCTACTTCGTCGAAAAATTGACCCGCGACATGGAAGATGGCGCGCGCGGCTATTTCGACGAAATCGATCGCATGGGCGGCATGGTCCCGGCGATCGAAGCGGGCTTCCCTCAGCGGGAGATCGCCGAGAGCGCGTACCGGTTTCAACAGGCGGTCGAGGCTCGGGAAAAAACCATCGTCGGCGTCAACGACTTCGTCCAGGACGGCGGCCCGCTCGAGACGCTCTACATCGACGAGACGACCGGTGACAAGCAGTTGGAGAAACTGGCTCGCCTGAAGCGGTCGCGCGACGGCGACCGTGTCCGGACGGCGCTCGACGCGCTGCGCGATGCGGCGCAGACGAGGGTCAACCTGATGCCGCCGATCCTCGATGCCGTGCGCGCCTACGCCACGGTCGGCGAGATGTGCGATGCGCTCCGCGAGGTGTGGGGCGAGTACGAGGAAACGGCGGTCATCTGAAACATGAGCAAAGTCAGAGTCGTGATCGCGAAGCCGGGGCTCGACGGCCACGACCGGGGGGCCAAGGTCATCGCGCGGGCCCTGCGTGATGCCGGCATGGAGGTCATCTACACCGGCCTTCGGCAGACGCCCGAACAGATCGTCACGGCCGCGCTTCAGGAGGACGCCGACGTCATCGGTTTGTCCATACTCTCGGGCGCCCACAACCACATCGCCCCCCGGCTGATGGACCTGCTCAAAGCGAACGGCCTGGACGATGTGCTGGTCGTGATTGGCGGGATTATTCCGGATGTGGACGTGCCCCGGCTGCACGCGATGGGCGTCAAGGGCGTCTTCCTCCCGGGAACGCCGATGCAGGATATCATCACGTTTATCACGGCGAATGTCCGGTCCCGGGCGTAGCCCGGGCCTATCGGGCCTGTTGGCCCACGCCGATACACCCAAGGTGCCGCAGACTCTACTCCTCGCCGACGACAGCGTGACCATTCAGCGCGTCATCGAGCTGACGTTTGCCGATCAGGACATCGACGTCGTGGCCGTCAGCGATGGCGACGAGGCGATCGCGCGCCTCGACGCCATCCCGCCCGATATCGTTCTGGTGGACGTCGGGATGCCCGGGAAGAGCGGTTACGAAGTGGCCGCGTACGTGAAGCAGTCGCCGCGGCTGTCGCACATCCCGGTGGTGCTCCTGACCGGGGCGTTCGAACCTGTCGACGAGGCCAGGGCCGCCGGGTCCGGGTGCGACGGCGTGCTGGCGAAGCCGTTCGAGCCTCAGATGGTGATCGGCCGGGTCAAGGAGCTTCTCGGCGCCAGTTCGAGGGCGCAGATCGGCTCCGACACAGGCACGTTTGGCGTGTCGCCGGCTGCCGTGGAGGCGCCGTCCGAGGACGAAGCCGTGTCGATAGACGACTACTTCGACCAGCTCGACGCGGCGTTCTCGAACCTGGCGGGGAAGCCGGCGCGGGCGGCCGGACCCGTGGCTTCGCCCGAAATAGACTGGTTCGGGCTGAAGCACGGCAGCTATGCGTCGATGGCCGAGCCCGAACTGGCGATGCAGCAGGCGGTGCCCGAATCGGCAGCGCCCGAACCTGCAAAGCATCAGGCCGAGCCCGTATGGGCCAGAGCGGTTCCGCCGATGCCCGAGAGCCCGGCTCCGCTCGCCGACGAGTTCGCGGCGCTGCTCGACGCGGAGCAGGCCAAGCCGCCGTCAGCCGCGCCCGAGTCCAGCCCGGCGCCTGCGGTTGCGGTCTCCGTACCCGCGCCCGCGGCGGCGATTCCGCCACCTGCCCCCGCACCGGTATCCACGCCCATCGCCGCCCCCGTGGCCGTGACCGACGACCTCGTGGCACAGGTGTCCGCACGCGTCTTGCTGCAGCTGTCTGACCGCGTGGTCCGCGAAACCGTCGCCGAAATCGCCGAACGCCTGATCCGCGAAGAGATCGAGCGGATCAAAGCGTCCATTCAGTGACGAGTGGCTCGCGGCCACTGATCACCGATCCCTGATCCCCATCCCTATCTGTAATACCATCGTCTGATGCCCGTTCCTGAGAAGCCCGCGCTGGAAGGCCTCGAGGCCCGATGGACCGCGCGGTGGGAAGAATCGGGCGTGTACCGGTTCGACCGGACGCGTCCGCGCGACCAGGTGTTTTCGATCGACACGCCGCCGCCGACCGTCAGCGGATCGCTGCACGTCGGACACGTGTTTTCCTATACCCACACGGACGTGGTCGCCCGCTTTCACCGGATGCGCGGCCGGGCGGTGTTCTACCCGATGGGGTGGGACGACAACGGCCTGCCCACCGAGCGCCGCGTGCAGAACTACTACGGCGTCCGGTGCGATCCGTCGCTGCCGTACGACCCGTCGTTTACGCCGCCGGATACACCGCCCAAGCCGCCGGTGTCGGTGTCGCGGCCGAACTTCGTCGAGCTCTGCGCACGGCTGACGGCGGAGGACGAGAAGGCGTTCGAGCGCCTCTGGAAGACCCTCGGGCTGTCGGTCGACTGGTCGATGACGTACGCGACGATCGACCGTCGGTCGCAGCGCGTCAGCCAGCTGGCGTTCCTGCGCCTCCTGAAACGCGGCCTGGCGTATCAGGTCGAGGCCCCGACGCTGTGGGATGTGGACTTCAGGACAGCCGTGGCGCAAGCGGAACTCGAAGACCGCGAGCTCGCCGGCGCGTACCACCGCGTACGCTTCGGCGGCAGCGGCCCGCGGACGATCGACATCGAAACGACACGGCCCGAGCTCATCCCCGCGTGCGTGGCCCTGGTCGCGCACCCAGACGACGAGCGCTACAAGCCGCTCTTCGGCACCGAGGTGACGACGCCGCTGTTCAACGTGCGCGTTCCTGTGCGCGCGCACCACCTGGCCGACCCGGAAAAGGGCAGCGGCATCGCGATGATCTGCACGTTCGGCGACCTGACCGACGTGACGTGGTGGCGCGAGCTGGCACTCCCCGTTCGTGCCGTCATCCAGCCCGACGGCACGCTGAGCCGGAGCATCGTTTTCGATGCGCACGGGCTCTGGGCGTCGGAGCAGCCTGGCAGCGCGAACGACGCCTATGGGCGTATCGCGGGACTCTCGGCCGCCAAGGCCCGGACCGCCATCGTCGAACTTCTCAAGACGTCCGGCGAGTTGATCGGCGAGCCGCGGCCGATCACGCACGCGGTGAAGTACTACGAGAAGGGCGACCGGCCGCTCGAGATCGTCACGAGCCGGCAGTGGTTTATCAAGACCATGGAGTTCCGCGAGGCGCTGCTCCAACGCGGCCGCGAACTCGAGTGGCATCCGCCGTACATGCAGAATCGGTACGAGAACTGGACCAACGGCCTGAACGGCGACTGGTGCGTGAGCCGCCAGCGGTTCTTCGGTGTGCCGTTTCCCGTGTGGTATCCGACGGACGCGAACGGGCAGATCGATCATGCCCGGCCGATCGCCGCGCCAGAGGATCGTCTGCCCGTTGACCCATCAACCGACGTGCCCGACGGCTTCAGCGAGGCGCAACGCGGCAAGCCGGGCGGTTTCGCCGGCGACCCGGACATCATGGACACGTGGGCGACCTCGTCGCTGACACCGCAGATCGTGTGCCGGTGGGAAGAGGACCCGGATCTGTTCGCGCGCACGTTCCCGATGGACCTGAGGCCGCAGGCGCACGACATCATCCGCACGTGGCTCTTTGACACCGTGCTGCGGGCGCACTGCGAGCACGACTCGCTGCCGTGGAAGCATGCGGCCCTGTCGGGGTGGGTCCTGGATCCCGACCGCAAGAAGATGTCCAAGTCGAAGGGCAACGTGGTGACGCCCCTGGGCCTCCTCGAAGAGCACGGGTCGGACGGTGTGCGCTACTGGGCCGCCAGCGGGCGTCCGGGCACCGACACGGCGTTCGACACGAACCAGATGAAGGTGGGCCGGCGGCTTGCGATGAAGCTGCTCAACGCGTCGAAGTTCGCGCTGAGCGCGGCCGAACCGAAGGGACCGATTGAGTGGCCCGTCGACCGTGCGATGCTTCGCAATCTGGCGGCGCTCGTTGTTGAAGCCACCGAGGCGTTCGAAGGTTACGACTACGCGCGTGCGCTCCAGCGGACCGAGACCTTCTTCTGGCGTTTCTGCGACGACTACCTCGAACTGGTGAAGGGCCGCCGGTACGGCGAACAGGGGCCGGAAGCGGCCGGATCCGCCAACGCCGCGCTGTCGACGGCCCTTTCCGTGCTGCTGCGCCTCTTCGCCCCGTTCCTGCCGTTTGTGACCGAAGAAGTGTGGTCGTGGTGGCAGCCCGGATCGGTGCACAAGGCGGCCTGGCCGCGGCCCGAGGAGATCACGTCGCCCGTGCATCAGGACGATCAGGCGGCGTACGAGTGGGCGACGGCGGTTCTGTTCGAGGTGCGAAAACAACGCTCCGAAGCCAAACAGCCGCTCAAGGTGCCCATCACCAAGGTGACAATCACGGCCGAAGCCGGCGCCGTCGCCCTGATGCCGCAGGTGGAAGCCGATCTGCGGTCGGCGCTCCGCGTGCAGGCCTTCGAGATCGCGGGCGGCGAGCCGCGCGCAATTGTCGTCGCGGGTTATGACGCTCCAGCCCCTTGACGTCGAGTCGTACCGCGAGACGGTCCGCCGGGCGCTGGCGGAAGACCTGGGCGCGGCCGGCGACATCACGACCGCTGCGACCGTTCCGCCGGACACGCGCGCCCGTGGTCAGTTCCTGATCAAGGCGGACTGCGTGCTGGCCGGCCTGGACGTCGCGTTCGAAACCTTCCGGATCCTCGAGCCCGCGGTGCAGATCAGCGTTCGAAAGCCGGACGGCGAGCGCTGTGTGCCTGGCGATATCGTCGCCGAGGTTGTCGGATCGGCGCGCACGCTGCTCGTCGCCGAGCGCACCGCGCTGAACTTCCTCCAGCGGCTGTCGGGCATCGCGACGATCGCCCGCCGTTTTGTCGAAGCGGCCGCAGGAAAGATCATCGTGTTAGACAC
The DNA here is from genome assembly GCA_963712905.1 of uncultured Acidobacteriota bacterium. Classification (GTDB taxonomy): domain Bacteria; phylum Acidobacteriota; class Vicinamibacteria; order Vicinamibacterales; family CAVVIG01; genus CAVQJU01. Next base: position 342,087 of record CAVQJU010000007.1, read on the forward strand.
GCGCAAGACCACCCCCGGGCTGCGGGTGCTCGAAAAATACGCCGTTCGCGCCGGCGGCGCCACGAATCACCGCGTCGGCCTGTTCGATGCGATTCTCATCAAGGACAACCACATTCGAATCGCCGGTGGCGTCACCGCCGCAGTCTGCACCGCCCGGACACGTCAGCCCGACATGCCGATCGAGATCGAGGCCGAGACGCTCGAACAGGTGGACGAGGCGCTCGCCGCGGGCGTGCAAACCATCCTCGTGGACAACATGGCCGTGGCAGGCATTCGCGAGGCCGTGAAACGCTCCGCGGGGCGGGCGAAGATCGAGATCTCGGGTGGTGTGACGCTCGATCGCGTGCCGGAGCTTGCCGCGACCGGCGCGGATTTCGTGTCGGCCGGCGCGCTCACGCACTCGGCACAAGCCGTTGACATCAGTTTTGAAATCGAACCCGCCGGGTGACGCGCTCCCGCGCGAGCTCGCGGACGCCATCGCGCGCGCCGGCGATCGGCTGAGCCGCCTGGCCGGGCAGGTCGTGTTCCTGGCCAGCACCGGATCGACCAACGACGTGGCGTCGGCCCTCGCGGCGTCCGTGAACTGCGAGGGCGCCGTCGTGATTGCCGACGCCCAGACCGCCGGCCGCGGACGGCGGGGCCATTCGTGGCTGTCGCCGCCGGGAAGCGGCTTGTACGTGTCCGTGGTGCTGACACCTGCACGTGCGCGTGCCGGAGGCGACACGGCCACGACGCTCGTGACGCTGGCTGCCGGCGTGGCGCTCGCCCAGGGGATCGAAGCGGCCACGGGTCTTCGTGTCGATCTCAAGTGGCCCAACAATCTCTACGTCGCGCGCCGGAAGCTCGGGGGCATCCTGGCCGAAGGCGTGGCAGATGCCGTCGTGGTCGGCTACGGCATCAACGTCGGTGCGACGGCGTTTCCGCCCGATCTCGCCGGCCGGGCCACGTCGCTCGAGAGCGAACTGGGTCGCCCGGTCGAACGCGCGCACGTGCTTGCCGAGACGCTCGCATCGCTTGCGGGCCGGTACGACGACCTGCTCGACGGTCGGTTCGATGTTATTCTCGACGAGTGGCGCGGCCGCGCCCCCGGAAGCCGCGGCGCCCGCGTGTCGTGGACGACGCCGTCCGGTACGCAAAACGGCGTAACGGCCGGCATCGACGATCGCGGCGCGCTCCTGGTGGACATCGGCGGCCCCCTCGAGCGCATCGTCGCCGGGGAAGTGACGTGGCTTTGATCGTGCGGACCTGTTGGACCTAGTGGACCTGTTGGACCTGTTGGACCTTTCGGACCTTTCGGACCTTTCGGACCTCTTGGACCCCGTGGACCCGTTGAACCTATGCTCCTAGCCCTCGACATCGGCAACACGAACATCGTCCTCGGCGTCTTCGATGGCAAGACGCTGGCGCACAGCTGGCGCCTGACGACGCTGCGCGATCGGACGGCGGACGAGCTCGGGTTGCTGATGCACGGACTGTTTGACGTGTCGGGCGTCGACCGGAAGGCCGTGCGCGCCGTGATCATGGCCTCGGTCGTGCCGCCGCTCACGAGCCCCGCGCGCGCGATGGTCGAGCGCTACCTGGGCGTGAAGGCCATGGTGGTCGAGCCCGGCCTCGAGACGGGGATGCCGATTCTGTACGACCCTCCGTCGGATGTCGGCGCCGACCGGATCGTGAACGGTATCGCGGCGTACGAACAGTACGGACGGGCGGCTCAGTGCCCGCTGGTCGTCGTGGACTTCGGCACGGCGACGACGCTCGACGCGATCACCGCCAAGGGCGAGTACCTCGGCGGCGCAATCTGCCCGGGCGTGACGATCTCGGCGGATGCGCTGTTCCAGCGCGCCGCCAGGCTGCCGCGGATCGACGTCCGCAAACCCACGACCGTCGTCGGACGGACGACGGTCGGCGCGATGGAGTCAGGGCTGTTCTGGGGCTACGTGGGCATGGTCGAGGGGCTGGTTCGACGCATGAGCGCCGAACTGGCGGGTCCTCGTGGCGCCAGCCTCTGCGTCGCGACAGGCGGGCTGGCCAGCGTCATCGCCCCGGAGACGCCGCTCATTCACCACGTGGAGCCCGACCTGACGCTGCACGGCTTGAGAATCGTGTGGGAACGGAACCAGTAGATTTCTGCCGCGAGATCGAGTCCTACCTCTGCCAGAAAAACGACGGCCACCTCGTGCGGGTGACGGGACCGTCCTTCGATCTGGTCTCGGGCTGGGCCGCGCAGGGCATTCCGCTGAAGATTGCCCTGCAGGGCATCGATCGCTATTTCGAACGCTACTACCGGAAGGGACCGCGGCGGCGGCCGGTTCGCATCGACTTCTGCGACGCCGATGTCCTCGACGTGTTCGACGAGTGGCGCCGCGCCCTCGGCCTGCCGCGAGACTTGTCTCGCCGAAGCCTGGAGGGCGAAGGCGGAAGCCCGAAGGGCGAAGGCGGGCCGAGCGACAGCCCGGAGGGCGAAGGCAGGGAGTCGACAACCAGCGGATCGCTGCCGGCCCACCTGCAGCGCGTCGTGCTTCGACTGACCTCCGCGCGAGCCATCGGCGGCCTCGGTGAGGAATTCGACGCCCTGATCGACCGGGCTGCGCGCGAGCTGGACGCCGCTCGGGCGGAAGCGCGGGGCGTTCGCGGGCCCGCCCGCCAGGCGCTGCTGGAGCGGTTGACGTCGCTCGACGCCGAGCTCGTCGCCGAAGCGCGGCGGTCGCTCGGGTCGGCTGCCATCGCAGAGCTGGAGCGCGAGGCCGGCGACCAGCTGTCATCGTTTCGCGCGCGCATGGCACCCGACGCCTACGAACGCGTGATGGCCGCGGCCGTCGACCGTCTGGTCAGGCAGCGGCTCGCTCTTCCCACAATCGCGTTTACGTGATGCCGGCGCCGGGCGAGTCCGTCGTGCTGACCGTCGAGAAGCCCGCCGCGGGCGGCCGGATGATCGCGCGCCTGAACGGTCAGATCGTGCTGGTCGGCGGCGCCATCCCCGGCGAGCGGGTGACGGCCCGCGTCGAGCGCGTGGGCAAGGGCGTCGTCTATGCCGACACGATCGGCGTCGACACCCCGTCGGCGGATCGTCGCGCCCTCGCCGCCGATCCATTGTGCGGAGGATGCCTCTACGCCCACATCGGCTACGCCCGGCAGCTCGAGATCAAGGCCCAGGTCATCGCCGATGCGTTCGGACGCATCGGCCGCCTGACGCTGCCTGCGGCCGTCCGCGTCGCGCCGTCACCCGAGGACGGTTACCGGATGCGCGCCCGGCTGCACGTGCGTGGGCGCCGCGCCGGGTTCTATCGCGAGGGCACGCACGAAATGTGTGACGTGCGCCAGACGCGGCAGCTCCTGCCGGCGACGTGCGATGCCGTCGAGTCGTTCGTCAACGAGCTGGCGTCGCTCGGCCTGGACGGGGTGAGCGAAATCGAGCTGTCGGAGAATGTCGACGCGTCGGAGCGCGCGTTGTCCGCGGATCTGCGCGAGGGCGTTGACGCCCGGATTCGGGAGCGCCTGGCGGCGATCGACGGCGTGACCGGGGTCGGACCTGACGCGTCGGTCACCGACCGGATCGCCATCGGCGGCGCGCCGCCGATCGTGTTCCGGCGCAACGTGCGGTCCTTCTTTCAGGGCAACCGGTATCTGCTGAGCGACCTCGCCGGTCACGTCGCGGGGTTCGTGCCGCCAGACACCAACGCTGCTGGATCTGTACGCCGGGTCCGGGCTGTTTTCGCTCACGGCGGCGGCTGTAACGGCAGGCGCAGGTCACAGCTGTGGAGGGCGACCGGTTTGCGGCAGGCGATTTGAAGGTGAACGCGTCGGCGCACGCCGGCGTCGCGGTGCACCATCAGGCTGTCGAGGAGTTTCTCGAGGCGAGGCGGGCGACGCCCGATGTGGTTGTGGTCGATCCGCCGCGCACGGGGTTGTCGCGCGCCGCGATCGACGGCGTTCTGCGTCTGCACGCCGGCCGGGTAATCTACGTCAGCTGCGATCCGGCGACGTTGGCGCGCGACGCGCGCCGGTTGGTCGATGCCGGTTATACGATCGAGCGGGCCGATGCGCTTCGATCTGTTTCCAAACACGCCGCACGTCGAAACGGTGGTGGTATTCGAGCGAGACCGGTGCGCGTGAGCCTGGCTAGCGCCAGGCCGAGTAGACGGGCTTGCCGATCAGGTACGCCGGGTTGGCGCCGGGGCGGGGCCGGAACTTCTGGAAACGGCCGGCGTCCACTTCCGCGACGTAGAGGTTGCCTTCCTGGTCGGTGCTCATGCCGTGGACGCCCCACAGCGTGCCCGGGAAATCCGCCACGGTGCCCCACGCGTACAGCAGGCGGCCGTCGAGGTCGTATTTCAACATCTTGTGCGTGTTGCGATCGAAGGTGACGGCGGTTCGATCCGCGCCGATCTGCACGAAGTGGAGGCTCGACGGGCTGACGGCGATCTTCCACTCGGAGAGGTATTTGCCGTTCTCGTCGAAGATCTGGATCCGGTGGTTGTCGCGATCGTTGACGAACACGCGCCTCGTCTCGAGATCAACGGCGACGCCATGCACGTTGTTCATGTATCCCGGGCGAGTCTCCTTGCCGGCTTCGCCCCGCATGCCGAAATCGAGCAGGAACTTGCCCTGCGCGTCGAACTTCGCGACGCGCGTGCCGTTGTAGCCGTCGGAGACGTAGAAGCTGCCGTCGGGCAGCCACGCCATGAAGGTCGGTCGGTTGAAGTGAGTCGCATCCGCGCCGGGAACGTTCGGCGTGCCGATCGTCTGGACGAGCTGCTTGCCGTCGTTCGTGAACTTGTAGATGACATGCATGTGGTCGTCCACCACCCACACGTGCTTCTGTGAATCGTAGGGGCTGATGTAGACGGCGTGCGGGCGCTTGAAGAGCTTATCCCACTGCGTCCACTCCTCGATGATGTTGCCTTGCGCGTCCACGACGACGAGACAGTGCTCCCAGCGCGCGTCCTTGCCGAGCTCGCGCGACGGCGGGGCACCGCTCCAGAGCTCCATTCCCTTCGCGGGGTCCTGGCCGGATCCGCCGGCCGCCGGCGGAGCAGCCGTGTTCGCGTTCCGCCACGGGAGTCCCGCGAGAGGGAATTGCACGTTCGGTCCGATCTCGGGGAAGAGCTTCGTGGCCGGGCGGGGGACGTTCGGCAATTCGCCGCCGCTGAGCAGGTAGACCCGATTCGGGCTCTCCGCGAAGATCCCTCGGGCTCCTCCAAACGTCCACTTGTCATGCCCGGGAAGCGTGCTCAGGTCTTTGGGCCAACCCGGGACAACTTCGTACGGCCCTGACACGTCTTCCGCGCCGATCGCATTCGTCACGGCGGAGAACGGCGCGCCGACTGCGGATTCCGCGGACGACGGCATCAGCCGGCCGCCCAGCGGAATGCCAACGGCAAGACCCACCAGGAGCGCCAACGCGATCGTTGCGGTCTTCCTCATGCCATTCCTCCGGCCGTGTGCGGACGCGTTCGGCCGCTACTTCTTCGCCGTGGCTTCCAGCAGACCTTCGAACAGCGGCCGGAATTCGCCAGTGCGAAAGAAGTTTTCCGGATGCCACTGGACGCCCAGGCAGAACACGGCGGCGGGGTCTTCGATCGCTTCGATGACACCGTCGGGTGCGGTGGCCGACGCGATGAAGCCGGGCGCGAGCTGCCGGACGGCCTGGTGATGACGGCTGTTGACGTCGCAGGAATCGGCGTCGCTCAGTCGCTCGCGCATCAGCCTCGACAGCACGGTGTCCTTGTCGATCCAGATTTCGTGCGCGAGCTCGAAGGCCTGGTGCGGCGGGACCTCGAGCTTGTGCACGAGCGCGCCGGGCACCTGCGACGGAATGTCCTGCACGAGCGTGCCGCCGCATGCGACGTTCAGCACCTGCACGCCGCGGCAGATCGCGAGGATCGGCAGCCCGCGTGTCCGCGCCAGCCTGACGAGCCCCAGCTCGAAATCGTCGCGGCCTGGCTCGGCCGCTTCGATGCTCGGATGAGGCGCTTCGCCGTATTTCTCCGGAGACACGTCGCCGCCGCCGGTCAGCATCAGGCCGTCGAGGCCTTCAAGAGCACCGGGGATGTCGGTGGAGGGGTCCAGCAAGCGGACCTCGCCGCCGACATGCAGGACCGACTGCTTGTAGTCCTCGATCTTGCGGCAGTTCGTGACACCGATGAGCGCCATAGTGTTCGGCCGCGCTACATCCGAGCCGGGACGTCAATGCCCATCAACGTGAGCGCGCGCGTGAGCTCGTCCCGGACGTAAGACACCGCGGCGGCGCGCCAGCGCTTCAGCTCCGGGCGCTCCTCGCCGAGAATCGGGTAGCGGTGGTAGAAGGCGTTGAACATCTGGGCGAGGCCGAACGCGTATTTGGCCAGTCCCGAGAACTCGAGCGATCGCACCACCTGATCGACGACATCGTCCAGCCGGGACGCTTCGAGCACCATCGCCCAGCAGTCGAGCGATTCGAGCTCATCAGCCGGCGTCTCATCGATCAGCGCGACGATGTCGGCGACCGTGTGCCCCTCACGTTCCTGCAGCTTCAGAAAGATATTGTTCGCGCGTACGACAGCATACTGCAGATATGGTCCCGTTTCGCCCTCGAAGCTGAGCGCCTCCTCGATGTCGAACACAATCAGCTTGCCGCGCGAGAACTTCAGCATGAAGTAGCGGATCGCGGCCACCGCAATCTGTCCGGCCGTGCGGGCCCGCTCGTCGGGGTGGATCTCCGGGTTGCGCTTGGCGACTTCGGCGGCGGCCTTCCCGATCAGCAGGTCGAGCAAGTCGTCGATCTTGACGCCCTGTCCCTTCCTGCCAGAGACCTCGACGAACGGCTTGCGTGCGGCGTCACTTCCAGGGCTTCCGGCGCCTTCGGCCGCCTCGTAGCCGAGCTCCCGTGCCGTGGCGTGCGAGAGCGCCACCATCTCGTAGGAGAAGTGAACCGACCGCTCGGCTTCGTCGGGGTGCCCCAGGGTTCGCAGCGCCTGGCTCAGCAGCGCCTGCAGGTACATCTGCCGCGAGTCGATGACGTTGTAGATGCGTCTGGCCCGGCCGAAGGAGGGGGCCGCCGGATCGGTGTCGCCCGATGTCGTGGCCCACAGCGGCCGGCCGTCCGCCTGCGTGGCAAAGAGCCGGTACCGGAAGTCCCGTCCGAGGAGGCCGAATTTCCAGAACTGGTTGGCGATGTCTTTGCCGACGTAGGTGACGACGCCGTTCGAACGGACGATTACCTTCTCACGTTTTTCAGGGTCCTCGCCTTCGGACTCGCGCCTCGGTTTCGTCTTTCGCCTGGCCTTCATCGATGCGCATCACCCAGCATCCCGCCAGCTTGCCTTCGGTCTGCAGGAACACGGCGCCCTGTGCTTTCAGGATGTCGAACGCGTGCGCCCAGAACTGCAGCCGGAGGATGTCGCCTTCGTGCGTCAGCAGGTCGTAGCCGATGTTCAGGCGCGCCATCGTTTTCAGATGGCAGCGGACGATGCGATCGGCGATGAAGGCGCCGATGTCGGCCGTCTCGTTGCCGCCGGCTTCCAGATCGTGCAGCGTTCGCGCGCGCGCGGCGGGCCGATCGGCCTGCTCCGAGTACCACTCCGTCACCCGCGCATACAAATCCCAGCAGTAGTAGTCGAACCGGGTCGTGTCGGCGATCGTGCGAATGTCGCTCAGGGTCTTGTGTTCGATGTCGCGGAAGCCGACGATGATGTCCGCAACCTGGACGCCGAGATCGTCGATGTAGTTCTGCACTTCGACCGGCGTGCCGTTGAACCTGAGCACGCGAACCAGCGTGTCGCCGAGCGTGGCGTTTCGCAGGTGGCCGATGTGCGCCGCCTTGTTGGGGTTGATCGCCGTGTGCTCGACGACGGTCTTCTCCCGCGAGCCTGCTTCGGCGGCCGGAACCTCGCCGCGCAGCCGGGCCAGCAGGAAGGCGCGGCGGTCCAGGGAGATGTTCAGGTATCCGTTCGGCGCCGCCTCGATTTTCGACACGCCGGGGACGCGGCCGATCGCGCCGATCAGCTCCTGCGCGATCGCGCGCGGCGCCTTGCGCAGCGGTTTGGCGAGCTGGAATGCGACCGTGACGGCGAGGTCGCCCATCGCGCGATTGGGCGGCACCTCGATCGCGAACGGCGGGACTTCGGCGAGGCCGTACTGCGCGGACACCGCCAGGGCGACGCGATCGTGAACCTGTCTGAGGACGTTGAGAATCATGAATGGATGTCGTTGTGAGGGCGCCGGCCACGTTGTCCACCGGGACCAGTCAATACGGTCGTGCTAGGATTGAATTCCCTTTGCCTCGATCGCCCGATACTCGAGCGGTGTGTTGAGGTTGGCGAGGAGGCGGTCCGGATCGCCGAATGCAGCCATCGCGTCGCGCGTGACGATGCGCACGCGTACATCCTCGAAAAGGCCGTCAACCCTGAGCCGTCCGTCGGCCAGCCGGCGGGTAATCGGCTCCAGACACGCGCGCGTGTAGGCGGCACACAGCGGATGATAGCCGCCTTCGGTGCGCGGGACGACGAGATCGGGCCCGTCGGGGCCGTTGACGAGCGTCAGAAAATAGCGGAGCAGGGGTGCCGTGACAAAAGGCATGTCGCACGCCACGACGACGACGACTGGCGCCCGCGCGGCGGAAAGCGCCGCATGAAGTCCGCTGAGTGGGCCGCAGCCAGGCACCAGGTCGGGGATGTGTCGCACGCCGGTGAGTGTCCCGGACGGCGCGTGGCCACCAACCACGAGCAGGTCGTCGGCGATCTGCGACAACTCGGCAATCTGATGTTCGAGAATCGTCCGGCCGGCGACGACGAGCCCGCTTTTGTCGACGCCGCCGAAGCGTAGGGCCCGGCCGCCGGCGAGGATCGCGGCGGAGGCCGGGGGATCAGGGTTCAAGGTTCAAGGATATTACAGTCTTTATGCGTGACGCTGTCGTCGGACGCGTGCTCGTCGCGAGCCTTCATCAGGGAATCTCGGACATCCTGCCGACGCGCCTTGCGTTTTACGAGAGCTGGCTGCACGCCGAGGGTTTGCGGGACGGCACCATCGGCCTTGCGCCGCTGTACGCCGTCCTGAGCTTTCTGCGGCAGGAAGGCGAGGACCCGTACGAGCGGATTACGACGTGCGCGGGCGAATACGCGGCCGAGTGGACGGTGCAGTCGATGGCGCCCATCGAGCGGACGCTCACGAAAGCGGCGCCCGCGTGGCTGCGCAGCCGGCTGCTGCTGCGGCGGCTGGGCCGGCTCGTCAACGAGAGCTACACCGGCAGCCGCGTCGTGTCGCGGCTCCGGCGGGGACAGGCCACCGTGGACGTCCGCGGGTCGGTCTTCTGCACGGTCCGCGACGCGGTGCCGCGGCCGCTGTGCGGGTTCTACGTCGCGGCGTTCACGCGGCTCCACGCGCTGTTCGATCTCACGGCGCGCGTCGAAGTCTCGTCGTGCCGCGGCATGGGACAGACGGCCTGTCTCATGACGTTTGCTCCCTCCGACAACCGCGCCGCCGGCGGACCAGCCGGAGGATAAGCAGCAGCGCGTTCGGCATCCGCTCCCGGCCTCCCTGTGGGGCTTGTACTCGCGGTTGAACGGTGCTAAGATGCCGAAAAGTGAACACCACACAAGTTCAGGACGACGGGTTCCACGAAATCCAACTGAACGGTAAGCAGTTGGTGTTTCTGTTCATGGCCGCCACGGTCGTGTCCGTGGTCATCTTCCTGTGCGGCGTGCTCGTTGGCCGCGGCGTCAAAGCGGAGCGTACCACTCTGACGTCCGACGCCGGCACGACGGGGGTCCTTCCGGACACGGCACCGCTGCCGCCACCGGCGCCCGCGCAAACGGCGGCCGCCAATGTCGAACCTGCCGCTACGGCGCCGCCGGCGGTTCAGGAAGACAACAAGTTCAGCTATCCCGATCGGCTCGAGGATCCGCCTCGCAAGGAAACGCTGAAACCCCCGGCGTCCACGCCGCCGCCCGCCCCGGTACCGGTCGCGAAGCCTCCGGCGCCGGTCGCTGCGGTGGCGCCACGGGAAACGAAGCCGGAACCGAAGCCCGAACCCAAGGCGCCGGCGCCGGCGCCGGCTCCAGCGCCGGCAGCCGCGGCGGCAACCCACGGCGACGGCTACGCCATCCAGGTCGCGGCGCTTCGCGAACCGGGCGAGGCCGACACGATCGCCAAGCGGCTGGTGTCGAAAGGCTACGACGCGTACGTGCTCACGCCGCCCGGTGGCACGCCGAACGTGTATCGCGTGCGGGTGGGCTCGTTCAAGACGCGCCGGGACGCCGAACCGACCGCGGCGAAGCTGCAACAAGAAGAGCAGTTCAAGCCCTGGATCACTCGCTGACGCGTTCGATCGCCTTCACGCTGGCGGCAGCCGTCTTCCTGCTGGTCGCGTTCGTCCGTACGCCCTCCGCGCAGTCAACCGCAATCAAGCTGGCCACCGTCGTTCCAGAGAACTCGATCTGGGACCGGAACCTCAAGCAGATGGCCGCCGAGTGGAACGACGCCACCGGCGGACGCGTGTCGCTGACGGTGTTCGGCGGCGGATCGCAGGGCGACGAGCCGACGGTCCTGCGGAAAATGCGGCTCGATGCGCTGCAGGCGGCGTCGCTCACCGGCGTCGGGCTTGGGACCATCGATGCGTCGTTCAACGTCTTCGACGTGCCGTTCTTCTTCGAGTCCTACGACGAGTTGAACGAGGTCACCGAGAAACTCACGCCCGAGATCAGCAAGCGCGTCGAGGCGAAGGGCTTCGTCCTCCTCAACTGGGGCCACGGCGGGTGGACGCAGCTGTTCACCAAGAAGCCCATCGTGACAGTCGCCGATTTGAAGAAGGCCAAGCTGTACACCTCGGCCGGCAACGATCGCATGGTGCAGTGGTTCAAAGCCAACGGCTTCGAACCCCGCGCGATGGCCATGACCGACATCATGACCGGCCTGACGACGGGGATGGTCGAGGCCGTGCCGACCACACCGCTCGCGGCGCTGTTGTTCCAGTGGTACCGGCAGACGCCGAACATGCTCGATATCGGCCTGGCGCCCGTGGTCGGCGCAACCGTCATGACACGGAAGGCCTGGAACGCTGTGCCTGAGGCCGACCGCCCGAAGCTGCGCGCGGCGGCGCTGGGAGTGCAGAAACGCCTGCAGGACGACGTCCCGAAACAGGATGCGGCAGCGGTCGCCGAGATGACCAAGCGGGGCCTGGTCGTGACGAAGGCATCGGCGCCCGAGTGGCGGCGTGAGATCGACGCGCTCGCGAAAACGATGCGCGGCGAAATGGTGCCGCCCGACATGTTCGACCTCGCCGTCAAGGCGCGGGATAACTACCGCAAGCAGCATCGGACCGGCACGGCGAAGTGATCCGTGTGCTCGCGACGGTCGAGGACGGGGTCGCCTCCCTGGCGCTCGCCGCGATGGTCGCGCTGCCGCTGCTCGAAATCGTCGTGCGCCGCCTGTTCGGCGTGGGCGTCCCCGGCTCCGGTCCTTTCGTTCAGCACCTCACCCTGTGGGTCGGCTTTCTCGGCGCGGCGATCGCCGCGCGCGAAGGCAAGCTCCTCGCGCTCGCGACCGGCACGGCCGTCCCTCGGCGCGCGCGCCGTCCCGCCGCGGTGTTCGCCGCGTCGGTCGCGGCCTGCATGGCGACGATCCTCGCCTATGGCGCCGTCCAGCTCGTCATCACCGAACGCGAGACGGGCACGATCATCGCCGCCAACGTACCGGCGTGGGTCGGACAACTCGCGCTGCCCGTGGGGTTTGCCCTCATCGCGTTGCGCCTGGCCTGGCGCGCTGACGCGTCGTGGTGGGGAAGGGCAATCGGCGGCGCCGGGATCCTGATCGGGCTCGCGCTGGTCCGGTTCCCCGGCCTGCTCGAGCACCGACCGGTACTGGCCGGGCCTGGTGGCGGTCATCATCGCGGCGGTCGTCGGCGCGCCGATCTTCGCGATCCTCGGCGGCGCGGCGGTGCTGCTGTTCATGAGCGACGGCGTCACACCGGCGACCGTGCTGATCGAGACCTATTCACTGAGCGTCTCGCCGACGCTGCCGGCGATTCCGCTGTTCACCCTCGCGGGGTTCATTCTCGCGGAGGGACACGCGTCGGCGCGCCTGTTGCGCGTGTTCCGCGCGTGGTTCGGATGGGTGCCCGGCGGCACCGCGGTGGTCTGCGCGGTGCTCTGCACGTTCTTTACTGCGTTTACGGGCGGGTCGGGCGTGACGATCCTTGCGGTTGGCGGCGTCCTGTTCCCCGCGCTGCTCAAAGAGGGCTATCGCGATCAGTTTTCGCTCGGTTTGCTCACTGTGTCCGGTTCGCTCGGCCTGCTGCTGCCACCGTCCCTTCCGCTGATCCTGTACGCGGTCGTCGCGCAGATCCCGATCGAGGATCTGTTCATCGGCGGGCTCCTGCCCGGCGTCCTGCTGACAGCGATGATCGCGGCGTGGGGCGTTCGTGAGGGCGTTGTCGCCGGCACCGCGCGCCAGAAATTCCAGGCGGCCGAGGCGGGGGCCTCGTTGTGGGCGGCGAAGTGGGAGCTCGCGATGCCCGCCGTCGTGATCGTGTCCATGTTCAGCGGAATTGCGACGGCCGTCGAGGCCGCGGCGCTGACGGCCTGCTACGCGTTTGTCATCCAGGCCGTCGTTCACCGCGACCTGCACGTCCGTCGCGATCTGCTGCGCGTGTTCGTCGAGTGTGCCGTGGTGATCGGCGGGGTGCTGGTGATTCTTGGTGTCGCCGTCGGCCTGACCAACTACCTGGTGGGCGTGCAGCTGCCGGCGAAGCTGGTCGACTGGGTACGGGCGCACATCGAGTCGCGAATCGCCTTTCTTCTCGTGCTCAACGTCTTCCTTCTCATCGTCGGCTGGTTCATGGAGATCTTCGCCGCCATCGTCGTGGTCGTGCCGCTGATCGTGCCGCTCGGAGCCGCGTTCGGCATCAACCCCGTCCACCTGGGAATCATCTTCGTCTCGAACCTTGAGCTGGGGTTCCTGACGCCGCTGGTCGGGATCAACATCTTCCTGGCGTCGTATCGCTTCAAGCGTCCAGTGCTCGAAGTCTGTCGCGCCACCCTTCCGTTCATGGTCATCCTCGGCCTTGGCGTCCTGGTCATCACGTACGTGCCGTGGCTGACGACCGGGCTGCTCGGATGGTTCGGACGCTTGTAGAGGTCACTCCCGTACCGCCGACCTGGCCGGTAAACGAATGGGAACCTGTTCTCGTCTAACGGTTCCAGGGGGAGGGACCTTTATGAACGCACTGAGACATGCGGCCCTGGCTGGGATCGTCGGGCTTGCCTGCGCGGCGCCAGCCGCCGCCCAGAACGACTTCGAGTGGCGCGGCCAGATGGCCGCGGGCCAGGGCATCGAGATCAAGGGCATCAACGGCAGCATCAGGGCCGTGGCTGCCCGCGGCAACGAGGTGGAGGTGACGGCCACCAGGACGGCCCGCCGCAGCAACCCTGCGGATGTGCGGTTCGAAGTGGTCCCCCATGCCGGCGGGGTCACGGTGTGCGCGGTCTACCCGGCTGCCCCGGGCCAGCCGCCGAACGAGTGCAAACCCGGATCCGGCGGCCGGTCGTCCTCACGCGACAACGATACAAACGTGAACTTCACGGTGCGCGTGCCCGCCGGTGTGGGGTTCATCGGCCGAACGGTGAACGGCGCCGTGGACGGTGAGGCCCTGCAGGGGAACACCGAAGCGCATACCGTCAACGGTTCGATCCGGCTGGTCACGACCGGGCTGGCGAACGCCACGACCGTCAACGGATCCATCAACGCGACGGTGGGCCGCGCGGACTGGCCGGATGGGGCCGATTTCAAGACGGTCAACGGCGAAATCACGCTGAAGCTGCCGGCGGTTGTCAACGCGGAGCTCCGCGCCACCACCATGAACGGCAGCATCAAGAGCGAGCTGCCGATTGCGGTGACCGGTCAGACCGAAGGCCGCCGCCTTCAGGGCACGCTGGGATCGGGTGGCCGGCAGCTGGCCCTCTCGACCGTCAACGGCAGCATCACGTTGCTGAAGTAGTGCAGGCCTTTAGGCCTGCCGGCTGACGGCGGACCTGAAGGTCCGCACTACTTCTGTTCGGCTACCAGCCGGCAGGTTTCCCGGCGAGCTGCTGGTCGAGCCAGGTCGAGAGCGGCGCGAAGTAGTCCAGGATGGCCGTGGCGTCCATCTGTCGGGAGCCTGTGAGGGCCTCGAGCGCATCGGGCCACGGCTTGGACATGCCCATGGCCAGCATCGCGTTCAGGCGCTGACCGGCTTCCTTGCTCTCGAAAATCGAGCAGCGGTGGAGCGGCGCCGTGCAGCCGGCGGCCTTCGACAGCGCGCGGTGGAACTGGAACTGGAGGATGCGCGCGAGGAAGTAGCGCATGTACGGCGTGTTGTCCGGCACGTGGTACTTCGCGCCCGGGTCGAAGAACTCCTCGCCCCGGGCCTCAGGCGGCGCGACGCCCTGATACTTGAGCCGCAGATCCCACCACGCCTTGTTGTAGCCGGCCGGCGTCACCTCGCCCGAAAACACCTTCCAGCGCCACTGATCGACGACAAGCGCGAACGGCAGGAACGCGAAGCGTTCGAGCGCCATGCGCAGGAGCAGTGCGTTGTCGCGCGACGCGTCGGGCGCCGAGGCCAGAAGGCCAATCTTCACCAGATACTCCGGCGTGACCGACAACGAGATCGTGTCGCCGACGGCCTCGTGGAAGCCGTCGTTCGCGCTGTCGCGCAGGATGACCGGCTGCTTCATGTAGGCGCGCTGATAGAAGTTGTGGCCCAGCTCGTGGTGGATGGTCGTGAAGTCCTCGGCCGTCGGGTTGATGCACATCTTGATGCGCACGTCGGCTTCGAGGTCGAGATCCCAGGCGCTGGCGTGGCAGACGACGTCGCGATCCCTGGGCCGGACAAACAGCGACCGCTCCCAGAACGTCGGCGGCAGCGGGTCGAAGCCGAGCGACGTGTAGAAGCGCTCGCCGGCGCGGACCATGTCGAGCGCGCTCATCTTGCGCTGCTTCAGGATGTCGTCGAGCGAGTAGCCCGCGTCACCTGCTTTCGGCGCGACGAGCGGGTACACGTTCTGCCACTCCTGCGCCCAGATGTTGCCGAGCAGATGGGCCGGGATCGGCCCCTTCTCCGGCACGACATCGCCGTACTTTTCGCGTAGCTTCATCCGCACGTACGCGTGCAGCTTCAGGTAGAGCGGCTGCACCTGCGTCCACAGGCGGTCGAGCTCCTTCGCGAACGCGTCGGGCGGCATGTCGTATTTCACACGCCACATCGCGCCGGTATCGGCAAATCCCAGTTCCTTCGAGCCCTTGTTGGAGAGCTCGACGAAGCGCGCGTAGTCCTTCTTCATCGGCGGCGCAATCGTGTGCCAGCCCTCCCAGACCTCGCGCAGCCGTTTTTCGTCGCGTGAGCCGGCCATGATCTCGGTGATCTGATCGATGTTCAGGCATGCGTCCGGCTTCCCGGCGTCCGCGCACCACTTGCCCGTGCCGTAGGCCGCCTCGAGCCTCGACATGATCCCCGTGAGCTCCTCGGCCTCTTTCGGATCGGCAGGCGTGACCATGACGAGCGACGTCTTCAGCACGTTCATCTGACGCCGTTCGCCGTCCGCCAGCGTCGACCGCGTCGTACTTCGTCGCCTCCTTCGCGAGCTTGACGGTGGCTTCGATGGATTCCTGGCTGATGCGGGCGTTGACCGCCGCGGTGTCGTCGGTGATGAAGTTCTGCGCGACCCAGCCCGCGCGGTTGCCCAGGATGCCGAACTTGAGCTGCGTCTGGTTCGCCTGGTCGAGAAACGTCTTCGCCTCGGCGGGAGTCACTGCCGTCCCGGGCGCCGACGCGGGTGTACAGGCAACGCTTGCAGCCAGTAAGGCGCCTGAACAGCAGAGCGAAATGCGCATCATCATGCGCATATTTTACGGGGATTCCAGTGGTCCGGGCGGCACGCGCCCCAAATCGCAGGGACAAATGCCTGCTCTGGGGATGTGCAGTCCCGCCGATGTTCCATAGTAGTCTACCGGCCCATGCCAGAGTCGCCGTTGAGAGCCCTCTCGAAGCCCGCGCTCGTGGTGCTGGTTGTCCTTCCGCTGCTCAAACTGGCGCTCCACCTCGCTGTCGGGCCCGGCTACGGCTATCACGGCGACGAACTGTATTACCTCGTCTGCGCCGATCATCTCGACTGGGCCTACGTCGATCACCCGCCCGTCTCAATCTTCGTGCTCGCGGTCACCCGGCTGATGGTCGGCCAATCCGTGATGGCGATCCGATTAGTTCCGGCGCTCGCGGGCGCGCTCACGGTCTTCATCGTGGGCGCCATGGCGCGTGACCTGGAAGGCGGGCCGTTCGCGATGGCCCTCGCGATGGTCGCCGCCATCGTGTCGCCGTTCTACTTGTTCATGGGCGCGTACTACTCGATGAATTCCCTGGACGTGCTCTGCTGGGCGATCGCCGCCTGGATCGTTCTGCGGATTCTGTCCGGCGGGTCGCCGCGCTTGTGGATTCTGCTGGGCGTCGTCCTGGGCATCGGACTGGAGAACAAGATCTCGGTGCTCTGGCTCGAGGGCGGTCTTGCGATCGGACTGCTGCTGACTCCCGAGCGGCGGCTTCTGTGGACGAGGGGACCGTGGCTGGCGGGGCTCATCTCGCTCGCGCTGGCGGCGCCGTATGCTGTCTGGCAGTTCAGCCACAATTTTGCGACGCTCCACTTCATGAAGGACGCCGCCGAAAACCGAGTGGCGGTCGGTCCGCTCTCGTTCCTCGGCGCTGTAATCGACGGCATGTCGGTGATCGCGGCGCCTGTCTGGATTGCCGGGCTGGCGTTCTTCGTGATTCTGCCTGCCGGACGAGGCCGCCGCGCCATGGGCTGGGCCTGGCTGGCGGTCATGGCCGTGCTCGCGTTCAGCGGCGCCGGCAAGGCGTACTACGCCGCGGCAGCATTTCCGTGGCTTCTCGCCGCCGGCGGCGTCGCGATCGAGCGCTGGCTGCGGACGAATACGTGGCCGGGGCGAGTCCTGATCGTCGCCTACACCGTCCTCATCGTTCTCGGCACCCGCGCAGCCGTACCCATCGTGCTGCCGATCCTTCCCCAGAGGACGATTGCGGAGTACTCACTCCGTACGGGCGCGGGACGCCGGGTGGAACAGAAGCGCCCGCTCGGAAAGCTCCCGGACTTTCTCGGGATGATGGCAGGATGGGACGAAAACCTGGACAGTCTCAACGAGGTCTACCAGCAACTGCCGCCCGCCGATCGATCGAACACGACCATTCTCGCGTCGTTCTACCAGCTCGCGGCGGCCATTGACCTGCTGGGCCCGTCACGCGGCCTTCCGCCTGCCTCGAGCGGGCACAACAACTACTGGTTCTGGGGATTCCGCGGGTCCTGGGACCAGCCTCTCCTCGCGGTCGGGTATTCGGAAGAATCGTTGCGCCAGTTTTTCAAGGAAGTCACGCTGAAGGGCCACACGCGATGTGAGTACTGCGGTTACCCGGACATGCCGATTTACCTGGTTCGGGGTGTCACCATGCCGCCGGAGATGGTGTGGAGGCGGATGCAGCTGACCGAATGAGGCCGCTACGAACAAGCCCCGGCGATCTTCTGGACGAACTCGACCTGGATGGTCGGGATGCTCGTGCCGCTTCCCTGGCCGCGTAGTTCCGCGGGCCGCGGCTTGACCTCGCCCGAAATCTCGACCCTCGTGCCGACGAACGCGGAAAGCAGGCTTTCGATCGCTTCGAGGCGGTAGGCCCGGCCCGACGCGCTCGTGGCCGCGGGGGAGCCGCCGGTTCCTGGCGGGGTGACGTTCCTGCGCTCGGCGCCGGTGAGGATGAAGCGAGTATCGCTCGGCGTGTTTTCCTCGACGGCGGACGCGCTCCGGCCAGGCGCCGCCTGAACGCAGCCGGTCAGCGTGATTCGGTCGGCAACGCTCGGTGGATCGGGCTGCGCCGTGCCCGGAGTGGGGTTGCCCTTCACCGGCTTGCCGCCGCCCTGCGCAGACGCGCCGACCGTCAGCGCGGCCGCAAGCGCCAGCACGCAGCCCGACCGGATCCGCGCCCGCACCTAGGCGCCGCCTCCCTGGACGGCGAACGTGCCCAGCTTGAGGACCTTGGTGGGATCGGTGTTCGCATCGACGAGGACGCCGAAAAACGGCGCCATCATCTCTTCCCACGTCATCCGGCCCAGGTAGACGGCCCGGTTCGGATTCGGGTTGTTCCGGTTGGCGGGCGAGTTGTCGTAGTGCGCGTCGACGTACATCTTCGTGCCCTTCGGCACGCGAATCGGTCTGGCCGGCTGATACAGAATCTGCCAGTTGAAATCGTACTTCGGCACGCTGAGCACGACCTCGTCTCGGCCGTCGGGGTAGACGAGGTGGTAGGTCATGTCCTTCCCGCGCACGTGCATGTGCGGCATCATCTCGACGAGATCCACGTCGGCCAGGAACTCCAGGTCGAACGGCGGGCTCTTGTAGTTCGAATCGTTCGGAGGAATCGCGAAGTTCGGTCCGCCGCCGACGATGCCGTACGACATCCAGCGCTTCTCGGGCGCGGACTCGGCAACGGTGAAGCCGATCAGCGGACGATCCACGACTTCTTTGCCGATCGGGGTGTAGTGGACCTGGAACGAGATGTCGCTGTTCGCCGGGATGAGCTTGCCCGCCTTGAAGGGGCGGTAATCGTCTGCCGAACGGCCCGGCACGTAGCAGTTGAATCCGCCCGCGCCGTCCGAGCCGGGGCGCGAGGGCGGCGGCGTCGGGCCGGGGCCCGCGGATGCGGGGCGCGCCGGCGCATCCGCCTTGATCGCAGCGCCTTCGCCGTCGCGCGGCGACTCGTTCCAGGTCATCTCGTAATACCTGGCATCCGGCTTATGGGGCTGGAACGTGAAGCAGATGTGGTGCGTGACCGGCAGTACGCTCGGCTTGATCTCGAGCGACGTGATCCACGTGTCCTTCGTGAAGCCGCTCGGAATCAGGATCGTCGTCCACTCGACGACGTCCTGCGGGGCGTGCGCTGGTACACGGAACTCCGGACCACGGACGACAATGTCGGGTTTGATCTGCCAGCCGTCGGCGGGCCATTCAATCGCGGGCGGCGCATCCTGCGGGTCGCCCTGCGGTGTGCCGGAGTCCACCCACTTCACCAGGGCGTCGATGTCCGCCTGGGCGAGCGATCGGTCGTTGGCGAACCGGCCGTGCTGCGGGTCCGCGAACCACGGCGGCATCTGCCGGCTCTCGACCTTGGCTTTGATGGACCGCGCCCAGGGACGCGTCTCCTGGTAGGTGAGCAGCGACATCGGCGCGATTTGCCCGGGCCGATGACACGACTGGCAATTCTTCTGAAGGATCGGCAGAATGTCCTTCGCGAACGTCACGGGCGCGTCAGCGGCGCGCACCGGAACCGTGCGCAGCGGGCCGGCCGGCCCCGCCATCACCGCGGCCGTTCCAGCGACGACGAGCAGGGCGAACGTGGACCGTGCCATAGCGACCTCCAGGCCGATGGAACCGATTGGGAATACCGTAGCGGCTTGCGGGTCGTTGGTCAATAGAAGAGAGGACCGCACATGAGGAACAGGACGTGGGCCCTTGCGGCAGTGACAGTCTCCGTGGCGACGCTCCTCGCGCCCCCCGCGGCTCGTGCCCAGGCCCTTGCGGATGCCGGGCGCTCGCTTTCGAACTATTCCAGGAGCGAGTTCGAACCGCGGCTTGCCTGCGCCGGCCTCGCGGCTTTCCGGGACAAGGACCTGGTGCAGATCGAGGCCCGCGTGGTGCCGGCGGCCGCGGACCTGCCTGAGCACTGCCGCGTGAGCGGCATGCTGTCTCCGGAGATTGCCTTCGAGGTGAACCTGCCGGCCAGGTGGAACGGCCGCTTCTACATGATCGGCAACGGCGGCCACGCGGGGGAGGGTTTCGACGAACCGCGGCGCGCCGGCCAGCGGGCCGATGCCGTCCGCCTGGGCTTCGTCATGGCAATGACGAACACCGGCCACGACGCACGCAAGGAGCCGCAGGCGTCGTTCGTCCTGAGCAACCCGCAGAAGGCGATCGACTACGCGTACCGCGCGGTCCACGTGACGGCGGTGACGGCAAAGAAGATCGCGGCGCAGTACTACGCCAGGCCCGTCGCGCGCGCCTACTGGAACTCGTGCTCGAACGGCGGCCGGCAGGGCCTCATCGAAGCCCAACGCTACCCCGACGACTTCGACGGCATCGTCGCCAACGCACCATGGGTCGACCAGACCGGCTTCACGATCGGCGCGATGTGGAACCAGCGGGCGCTGGCCGACGCGCCGATTCCGCTCGAGAAGCTTGCGCTGGTCGCCGAGCGGGTGATGGTGAAATGCGACAAGGTCGACGGTCTGGCCGACGGCCTCATCGACGACCCGCGGCGCTGCGAATTCGACCCCGCGCGCGATGTGCCCGCCTGCGCGGCCGGCGCCGATTCGCCGCAGTGTCTGACGGCGGCGCAGGCCGCCACGTTCAAGAAAATCTACGATGGCCCCTCGAGCGGCGGCCGGCCCTACTTCCCCGGATTCATGTACGGCAGCGAAGCCATGGGCCCTGGTCCAAATGGAACGGCGGCAAGCGGCTGGGTCAACCTGATCGTCTCGCGCCAGGGTGACGCGAAGCCGGCCGACTTCTCGCTCGCGGAGTCGACGATGAAGTACCTGGTATTCCCGCAGCCGAAGCCGGACTACGACTTCCGCACGTTCGACTTCGATCGCGACATCAGCCAGCTCGATCGCTGGGGCAAGCTCGCCAACGCCAACAATCCGGACCTCTCCGCGTTCAACAAGCGCGGGGGCAAGCTCCTGATAACTTACGGGTGGGCCGACGCCATCCTGCAGCCGCTGATGGGCGTGAAGTACTACGAGCAGGCGCTGGCGAAGAACGGGCCGAAAACGACCGAGTTCTTCCGCCTCTTCATGGTGCCCGGGATGGCTCATTGCGGGGGCGGCGTCGGGCCCGACAGCAATGACGCCGTGACCGCCGTCATCGACTGGGTGGAGAAGGGCAAGGCCCCCGATTCGCTCCTCGCCAGCAAGGTGACCGGCGGCCAGGTCGTCCGCACGCGCCCGCTCTGTCCTTACCCGCAGGTCGCCCGATACAAGGGGCAGGGCAGCGTGGACGAAGCATCCAGCTTCAGCTGCGTCGCACCGCCACGTTAGAGCGCCGGGTCGTCCAGGTGAACGAGAATAGGCTGCAGACGATGCCAAGGCGCGCTCGACTGACGACGCGGGCTGCCCGGACGGTCATGGCGGCGGGGGCGGCGCTGCTCCTGCTGACCGCCGCCTGCGACAGGCGCCGGCCTCCATCGTCCTTTGACGGCGACGCGAGACGCGAGGACGACGCGGCGCCCTATCAGGCCGAGGTCGAGGAAGGGCTCGGCGCGGCCGTGGCGATCCTGGTGGACACTTCGGGCTCGATGAAGGAGCGCGCGCCGGGCGACAGCCGTCCCAAGTATGACGTGGCGCTCGAAGCCATCGAGGCGATGCTCGCGGCGACGGATGCGTTCGTCGCGAAGCGCCCTGATTTCCCCATCAAGATAGGCATTTACAGCTTCTCGAGCAGCGTGACGCGGCTGCGCCCAATCCAGCCGTACGATCGCGCCGCGATTCAGCAGTCGCTGGCGCGTCTGCCGCGGCCGGGCGGTGGGACGGCGATCGGCGAAGCGCTGCGTGAAGCCCGGCCGGATCTGTACCGCGCGGGCGTCTTTCGGAAGTATCTCCTGGTCGTGACCGACGGCAACAACACCAACGGCCGCAATCCGGAGGATGTCGCGCGCGAGATCTTTCGCAAAAGCCAGGGATCGGTGCAGGTGTACTTCGTCGCGTTCGACACAACCCCTCAGAAGTTCGGGTTTCTGAAGGAGGTCGGCGGGGATGTAATCGGCGCCGGAACCGGCGAGGAGCTTCACAAGGCCCTGGACGGGATTTATCAGGGCAAGATCCTTGCCGAGGCGCCTGACGCCGGCGAAAGGGAACCCGCCAGAAAGTAGCCACGTAACATCAGGGAGAGGCCCGGTTCATATGATTCTGCAGAAGTTCTGGTCCGCGTTCGTTGCACAAATCAACAAAGTCGCGAACCTCTTTTGGGAGGCCGATCCGGTGGCGCAGATGCGCTACGAGTACGACCGGGCCGTCGATCAGCTGAAGGAGGGGCGCGGCGGGTTGGAGCAGTACCGCGGCCTTGTCGAGCGCGTGACCCGGCAGGCCCAGGCCAACCGGTCCCACGTCCAGAAGCTCGAAGCAGAGACCAAGGCGTACCTCAAGGCCGGCGATCGCGAAACCGCCGCGAAGTTCGCGCTCGAGCTGCAGAAGGCCAAAGAGCAGCTGGCGGCCAATGAGCAGCAGCTGCAAATGCACGAAACGGCCTACGGCAACAACCTGAAGAAGATTCAGCACGCGAACGAAAAGCTGATCGAGCTGCGCGAGAAGATCCAGAAGTACGACGCCGAGCTGAAGATGAGCGCGGCCGAGGCCGAGATCGCGAAGTTGTCGGAGACGTTCGACATGAACCTGACGACGGATTTCGGCGAGATCGAATCCGTCATCCAGCAGAAGATCGACCAGAATCGCGGAAAGGTCCGCGTGGCGGCCGATCTGTCGGAGAAGGGGATCGCCGAGATCAAGGCTGAAGAGCGTATGCAGGGACAGCTCGCCGAAGAGGCGCTGCGCGGCTTCGAGGCGGAGCTGGGCCTCAAATCGCCGGAGACGACGCCGCTCTCCCAGGCGGCCAAGGACCTCGGGCCGGCCACGGAGAAGCAGACCACGTAACTCGGGCAGCGGACGGTTCAGCGTTCTCGCAAGGACTCACATATGGCAAACGGACAACCCAGACCAGCCTTCTACGTTGCGGTTCTGCTCGTGGTCATCGGCCTGGTCGGCCTCGCGATGTGGCGGTACGGCGCGATCGGCGGCGGCGGCAGGACGGCCCAGATCACGAACGAGGAGCTGCAGCAGATGAAGGGCGGCGCCGAGGCGCCGGACAGCTCGGGGATCACCACCGTCAAGGAATACAAGTACGTGGCTGGCGCGAAGCTGCCGGCCGTCAAGGGTATCTCCAGCTACACGCCGATGGTGAACCGCACGGTGCGATTCGCCATCAACGTCTGGGCGGGCTGGGGCCCGATCATCTACGCCAACAACGGCTTCAAGCCCGGGAAGGTGTGGAAGTCGCCCGCCGGCAAGGAGTTCAAGCTGGAGCTCGTGCTGGTGGACGATCCGGTCGCCATGCGCGACGCGTACGCCGCCGGCACTCTGCACGTCGGATGGGCCACGCTCGACATGATTCCGCTGTTTCTCGAGGGGCTGCGCAAGGACACCCGCGTGATGCCGCGGGTGTACCAACAGGTCGACTGGTCCAACGGCGGCGACGGCATCGTCGTTCGAGAGGCCGTCAAGACGATGGCGGACCTGCGAGGCAAGACGGTCGTGCTCGCGCAGAACTCGCCGTCGCAGTTCTTCGTGCTGAACGCGCTGATCAACGCCGGCGTGCAGCCGGGCGAAGTCGATTTCAAGTTCACCCAGGATGCGTTCCAGGCCGCCGCGGCGTTCAACGCGGACAAGCGGCTGGCGGGCGTGGTGAGTTGGGCGCCGGACATCTACAACCTCGAAAAGGTGAAGGGCAACAAGATCCTCGTGACGACGGGTACCGCGAACAAGCTGATCGCCGACGTGTGGTTCGCGCGGGCGGACTTTGCCAACGACAATCCGGACATCATGGAAGGATTGACGCGCGGTATTTTCGACGCGATGGTCGACCTCAAGGCGCAGGACGCCAAGCAGCGGGTGGCCAAACTGATGGCCGCCGGCTATTCGATCCCGGAGAGCGACGCGCTCGGCATGCTCGGCGACGCGCACTCGACCAACTACGCCGAGAACCGCGACTTCTTCCTCAACCAGAACAACCCGACCAACTTCGAGCGTACCTGGAGCACTGCCTACTTCCTTTACAAGAAGATCGGCGCCGTCACCGACCAGACGCCGTTCGACCAGGTGATGGACTTCTCCATCATCCAGAAGCTCGGGGCCGAAGCCAAATATTCGAGCCAGAAGAACGAGTACGACGTTCACTTCGCCCCGGCCAGCGCCGGGACGGTTGCAGGCGAAAAGGACGAGATCCTCACGAAGACGGTCGTGATTCATTTCTTTCCGAACTCGTGGGATCTGGCGAAGAAGATCACACGCAACGTGGACGGAAAGGAAGTGGAAGAGGTCTACGATCCGAACGTCGGGTTCATCGTCGAGGAAGTCGGGAAGCTCGCGGGACAGTACGGAGCCGCGCGCATCGTGATCGAAGGCCACAGCGACGGGTCGATGAAAGGCCAGGTCCCGAAGAGCCTGGTCCAGGAACTGTCGTTCAACCGAGCCAACGCGGTGAAGGAGGCCATCGTCCGGAAGTTCGCGTCGCTTCAGCCCAACCAGTTCTCCACGGCGGGCGTCGGCTGGGACCGGCCGGCCGATCCATCCGATCCGGAGAACCACGCGAAAAACCGGCGAGTGGAGGTCAAGGTCTACCCGGCGGAGGCGTCGGCGCCGAAGTAGATGCCGCCCGAATCGAGCCCGTCGCCCCTGGCGCTTCGACTTGCGCCGCCGCCGGTGATGCGCCGGCTCGTCGGCGTCGGGGCCATCGCCGTGATCGTGCTGCTCTGGTGGCTCGCGACGCTCGGCGCGAGCGCCGAGAGCCGCCTGATCTCGCCGGTGATCCTGCCGAGCCCGGCCGAAGTGGTCCGCAGTTTTCCGAGCCTGCTGAACGAGCGTGCGCTGGTCCAGAGCGTCGTCGCGACCCTGCGGCGCGTCCTGATCGGGTTCGGGCTGGCCATTGTCATCGGGGTGCCGCTTGGTATCGTGGCCGGGTCCTGGCGCCTCGTCGAAGCCGCGGGGGCGCCCCTCGCGCTCTTCGGCCGCAACCTGCCCGTGGCGGCCCTGATTCCGTTGACCATCCTGTGGTTCGGGATCGACGAGACGCAGAAGGTCATGTTCATCTTCATCGCGACCGTGCCGTTCGTGTATTCCGACGCGGCTGCGGCGATTGCGGGCGTGCCCGACCGCTACGTCGAAACCGCGCAGACGCTGGGCGCCTCGTCGTTGCAGATCGTGACGAAAGTGCTCGTGGCGATCGCGCTGCCGGACATCTACAAGAGCCTCCGGCACCTGTTCGGCCTGGCGTTCGGCTACATCATGCTCGCGGAATTGATCAACGCGCAGTACGGCCTCGGGTATCTCCTGATGACGAGCCAGCGGCGTGGCTTGTCCGAACACATCATCCTGATCCTCATCATCATCGGCCTGCTCGCGTTCGGAATCGACCGCCTGTTGTTCTGGTTCCAGCGCGGCCTGTTCCCGTATCGGAGCGTCGAGGAGTGATGCCGGCGGAATCGGTGAACCTCGTTGATTTTCGCAACGTGACGAAGCGCTTCGGATCGCTCACCGTCATTCGCGACGTCACGTTCTCGGTTCCCGATCTGCCCGCCAAAGGCGAATTCATCTCGATTCTGGGGCCGTCGGGCTGTGGAAAGTCCACGGTGCTGCGGCTCATCGCGGGCCTGCGCCCGCAGTTCCCGGCCACCGAAGGCACCGTGCTGGTCGGCGGCAAGCCGGTCGAGAGCCCGGGGCCCGACCGCAGCATGGTCTTTCAGGACTACACGTCGTTCGACAACCGCAGCGTCGAAGACAACGTCGCGTTCGGCCTGGAGTGCCGGGGCGTGCCGGCTCGTGAGCGGCGCGAGCGGGCGCGCGAGTGGATCGGCAAAGTCGGCCTCGACGTGAAGCGCGACGCGGCGAAGTTTCCGAGCGAGCTCTCGGGCGGCATGCGGCAGCGCGTTGCCATCGCGCGCACATTGATCCTCTCGCCGCGTATCATCCTGATGGACGAGCCGTTCGGGGCCCTTGACCCGACCACGCGGCTCCACATGCAGGAACTGCTCGTGGAGCTCTGGAAAGAGGCGGAGGCGACCGTCTTCTTCGTGACCCATTCGATCGATGAAGCGGTCTATCTCGGCGACCGCGTCTACGTGTTCTCGTCCGCGCCGGGTACGATCATCCGGGAAATGGCCGTGCCGCCTCCGACCCATCCGCCGAAGGAGATGCTGCGGGAGAAAGCCTTCGTCGAGCGCGTCTGCGAGATTCGAGACATCATGGACGCGCTGGCCACGTCCACCCGCGCCGGCGACTGAGGCGTTGATGGCCACGCGCGACAATCCGGCGAACAACGCTCCCCAGGGGGCACAGGGGTCCCAGGGACGACGTCCGCCTCAACCGCCATCGCCCCCCCGGCCCAAGGCGCCGCCTCAGGCCGCGGGGATGACCGATTACCTGAGGGAAGCGTTCCTGTTCCGCTGGAACCTGCTGTTCTTCCTCGGCGGCGCGGCCGCGGCCGCGCTCACGCCGCTCGCCCCCGTGCTGCTGCCGCTCGTGGCGGCAGGCGAGGTGAGCTACCTCGCGGGCCTCGTGTCGGTACCTCGCTTCCGCGCCGCCATCGATGCGAAGGTGCACGCGGCCGGGAAAGCCGCCGCGTCAGACGGTGCATCGGCGCAGCCGCCAACGCCTTCACTTGTCGCCATGCTCGAGGGGCTGCCGGCAGGCGCGCGCACGCGCTTCGAGAAACTCCACGCGCGTTGCGTGGAGATGCGGGGGATCGCCGCCGGCGTGCGCGGCGCCTCCGGTGAGCACGGCAGCGCGGAGGACATCCGCACTCCTGGCCTCGACCGGCTCCTGTGGCTGTTCCTGCGCCTGCTCGTCTCGAAGACCGCGCTCGATCGCTTCCTGCAGTCGATGAGCGAGCCGGAGCTCACGGCGAAGCTTGCCGACGTCCGCGCGAGCCTCGTGGCGGCCCAGGCCGCCCAGGCGGCCCGGGAAGGCCGGGAAGGGAAGTCGGGCGAGGCCGTGAGCACTGGCGACGATCGAGTCGTGAAGTCGCTGCAGGACAGCGTGGCGATGTGCGAACTGCGGCTCGACAATTACGGTCGCGCGAAGAAGAACGCCGAGTTCGTCACCATCGAGCTCGACCGCATCGAAGGCAAGATCCAGGCGCTCGCCGAGATGGCCGTCAACCGGCAGGATCCCGACTTCCTCACGAGCCAGGTCGATTCGGCCGCCGACAGCATGCGCCAGACGGAGAAGGCCGTCAGCGAACTGCAGCACCTGACCGGTCTCGCGGACCAGTTTGAAGAGCCACCGGCGATACTCGACGCCGATCTCCGGACCGTGTTGAAAGCATGACGCCCGAACAGGAACCGCGTCGTCGTCAGGAAAAGGTGCCCGACTGGTTTCCCCCATGGGCGTCACAGCTGGCGGATCTCTATTTTTCCGGCACGACCGCCGCGTTCGTGCTCCACGGCAACACCAACGATGTCTTCCGCATCGGCGCCGGCGAAGGTTCGCGCTACGGCGTCCTCGCAGAGTTTCTGGCCCAGCAGGTCTTCGGGCGCTGGTCGATCGTGCTGCACTACGACCTCGGGCAGGGGCTGCGCGCCTACGTCGGACGCGACGAACAACAGCGGCTCAAGGACATGGTGGCGCTGGCCAATCGAAAGATCGGTGATCTGAGCGCGCTGCCGAAAGATCCTGCGGCGGCGTTTGCCGTGCTCGATCGGTTCGTGCGCAACAACATCATGGCGGCGGACGGGGATCGCCTCAGCCTGGCCGTGATCATGGACCACGCGTCGTACATCTTTCCGTCCGGCGAGCCAGGCCGCCTCAACCTGCAGGCCTCGTCCGAGCTCGTGACCATGCTGAACTGGGCGATGAGCCCGCAGGTCAAGAAGATGAACATGGCGTTCGTGCTCGTGGACGAGAGGCTGTCCGACGTGAGCGACCGCCTTGCCGGCAACCCGCACGTCGCGACGATCGAGGTTCCGCTGCCCGATGCCAGCGAGCGCGAACAGTACATCCTGGCTTCGAGCGGCGACGCGGCGATCGACGAGTACTCGGATTTCACCGCGGCGGAGCTCGCCAAGCTGACCGCCGGCATTTCGCTCGCGGACCTCAACGTCCTGATTCAGTCGGCGCGGGAAAGCGGGAAACGGCTGGATGCCGCCGTATTCAGAGCGCTCAAGAAGCGCCTGCTCGAGCGGCAGTGCCGCGGCCTGCTCGAGTTCATCGAGCCGAAGTGGGCGCTGGACACCGTGGTGGGTCACGAAGCGGCGAAGGTCCGGCTTCGGGAAGACGCGGCGCTGCTCAAGCGCGGCGCGCTCGACTGCCTGCCGATGGGGTATCTCCTGTGCGGGCCGGTCGGGACGGGGAAGTCGTTTCTCGCTCAGTGCGTCAGCGGCGAGATCGGCGTGCCGTGCGTGATCCTCAAGAACTTCAGGTCCAAGTATGTCGGCGAGACCGAAGGCAATCTCGAGCGAGTCCTATCCGTGCTGCGCGCCATGGGCCCGGTTGTCGTCGTGGTCGACGAGGCCGACGCGGCGCTCGGCAGCCGCGAGCAGGACGGCGATTCCGGCACGTCGAGCCGTGTCTTCGGGATGATCGCGGCGCAGATGGGCGACACGCAATACCGCGGGCGCATCATCTGGATGCTGCTCACCGCGCGTCCCGACCTGCTGCCGATCGATCTCAAGCGTCAGGGGCGGGCCGAGGTGCACATTCCGCTGTTCTATCCGACCGACGAGAACGAAATTCGTCAGATGTTCGTCATCCTGGCGAAGAAGCTCGGATCGCGGCTGGCGGTCGAGGACGTGCCGCCGATTCCCCAGCGCGGACAGCTGTCGGGAGCGGACATCGAAGGCATGGTTGGCCGCGCCTGGCGCGCGTCGTTGCTGCGCGGCACCGATCACGTGACGCGCGAGGCGCTGGCCGGCGTCGTCGCCACGTTCATGCCGTCGACGCAGGGACTCGAACGCGAGCTGCAGGAAACCGCGGCGACGCTCGAATGCACGGACAGTCAGTTCCTGCCACCGGCGATTCTCGAGAAGGTGGCGGCCGAGGGCGGGCGCGGCCAGTTACAGGCGCGGCTCACGGCGCTCAAGCAGATTGTGAAGGATCTCTGAGACTGGAGGCATGTGATGGCACGGACAAGCTGGTTCGACGACAAGGCGGAGCATCCCCTGATTCACGAACAGATCGAGAGACTGGAGTCGTTCACGAGCGCCCTGGCGGACGGGCACGTGTCGAAGCAGGAGCTCGGTGGACAGGAGCAGCGGCTCCTGGCGGCGATGAAGGCGCTCGAGCCCGACCTGAGCGACGCACTGCACGCGCGGGTCACGACCGTTCTCGTGGAGCTCTCGGCCTACAACGTAATGCGCCTCCTGCACGAGCTTCGGGCGGAGCAGACCCGCCTCGCGTTCAAGCAGGCCTGATCGCGCGGCCGGCCGCCGTGCAGTCCCGCCCTCCCGCGCGGAACTTTCCGTTGCGAATATCAGTATGATATCATTAAGATAGCATGACTGGAGGACTGCATGATCTCGAATCAGGGCGCTCCCAACCGCGAGCGCACGGTGACGGTGCCGAACGGCTGGCTCATGTTGGTGCTGCTGGCTGGCGCACTGCTCGCCGACGTCGTCCTGCTGATAACTGCCGTCCAGCGCGCGGCCGAGAACGGCCCGGGGCTGGTGCTGGTCTGCGCGCTCGCGCTTCCGCTGCTCGGCCTGCTGATGTCCGGGTTTTTCACGCTGCAGCCCAATGAAGCCCGAGTCCTCCTCCTGTTCGGCGATTACAAGGGCACGGTCCGCGACAGCGGTTTCCACTGGGCCAACCCGTTCTACACGTCCGGACCGCAGAACTTCCGCGTAGCCGCGGCGGCCGCCGCGATGCAGGGCAAGCGCGCCGGCAGCAAGAGCGAGCCGGCCCCGGGCGAGCGGCGCGCCCTCGGGCGCAACAAGATTTCCCTGCGCGCCCGCACGCTGAACGGGGACACGCTCAAGGTCAACGACAAGCGCGGCAACCCGATCGAAATCGCCGTCGTCGTGGTGTGGCGCGTCGCCGACACGGCGCAGGCCATGTTCGACGTGGACAACTACGAGACGTACATGCGGACGCAAAGCGAGTCGGCAGTCCGCCACCTGGCCAGCCAGTACTTCTACGACGACGGGGAGGAGGGCGAAGCCACGCTGCGGGGGCACGTCGACGACGTGTCGAAAGCGCTGCGGGCCGAGCTGCAGGAGCGGCTGATCAAGGCCGGCATCGCGGTCGACGAAGCACGGTTGACGCACCTCGCCTATGCGCCCGAGATCGCGCAGGCGATGCTGCGGCGCCAGCAGGCGGAAGCCGTCATCGCGGCGCGGCAGAAGATCGTGCACGGCGCGGTGAGCATGGTGCACATGGCGCTGACCGAACTGGCGGAGAAACAGGTGGTGCAGCTGGATGACGAGCGGCGCGCGGCCATGGTCAGCAACCTGATGGTCGTCCTCTGCGGCGAGTCGGAAGTCCACCCCGTCGTGAACACGGGCACGCTCTACACCTGACGGACGCATGGCCGGGCGCAAGTCGTTTCTGCTTCGCATCGACGCGGATCTCTGGGCGGGGATTGAAGCCTGGGCGCAGGCCGATCTGCGCAGCGTCAACGGTCAGATCGAATACCTGCTGCGTCAGGCGATGGAGAAGCGGAAGGGCCGTCAGGCCGCGCGGAGCGAGGACGAATCCCCCCTCCCACGCGGCCGCCAGCGATAAGAAGGCGTCGTTAGTGGAGAGCGGTGGGCCTGTTGCCCAGGTAAGTGTTCAGGTCGCCGCTCACGCCCAGTCGCTTCCAGAGCTTCTCGTAGATCGGCTCGAGCGTTTCGCGCGCCACCAGGCGCATGGCGATCTGATTGGCGAGTTGTTCGGTCTGCAAGTAGGGATGGTGCGTGAAGATCCAGACGTGGCCGAGCTCGTGGGCCACGATCGCGCTCATCTCGTCATCGCTCAGCTGCTGAAGGAATTCCTGCTCGAACGACAGGACGAAAACCCCGGGCTGCACGGCGTGCGGCTGCACTGAGACCACGAGCGTATTGGCCGCGACGATTGACACCCTGACTTCCTGCGGGATGCCGAGCCGGGCACGCGAGTCGTCCACGACATGCTGAACGCGGTCGCGCTCGGGAGCGAGCTCTTCTGCATGGAGCCGGCTCTGTGAGAGGAACGCCAGAGCCGCCAGACACAGCCACGCCGACCTGAACCGAATAGCGCACGCAGACGCAGTCGAAGCTTGAAAGCTGAGCCGAACGAAATTCAAATTCACGAGGGGACGGCTCAGAGTGTAGCACGCCGGCGCCTCCTTCGATCAGCCAACCGGAAAATTCTACGTAGGCCGTCTGTCAGGAATCGAGACAGTTCCGCGAGTGAAACCCGCGTCGAAATGCGCGATGCCATTAGCACCAACCTTGCAGACGGCCGTGCGTCCGCAAATGAAAGGAGGTTGTTGCCAATCGAAAGACATCCATTCTGTGGAACTCATGAACAAGGAGATCGAAAGATGAATGTCACACTCAAACGAGCCGTACTGATGACGGCGTTTGCTGCTCTGATCGCTCCCGCCTACGCACCCACCTTGAAGGCCTCCCCGGCTCAGCAGGCAGATCGCACGGCTCAGAAACCGGCTCCCGCGAGCGGCGAGTTGGTCAAGGTCGATCCGGTTGCGAAGACGTTGTCCATCAAGATGGCTGGCGGGGCCGAGATGCTCTTCACCTACAACGACCAGACCGTCGTCACCGGCGGCGAGAAGAGCGTGGCCGGGCTCGCCACGATGAGCGGCTCCCCGGTAACGGTGACTTACAGGGTCGACGGCACGAATAACATCGCGACGACCATCGAGGTACGACAGAAGACCTAGCGGGAGGTGCCAGAGGGACAGGCGCGGCGGCGGCGTGAGAGAGCGCCGCCGTCGCGCTCAGTTTGTCGCAGGAGTACTGAGACGGCGAAGGGCCGCTGCCGCCGGGCCTTTCGCATTGGCGAGCTCGAGCGGCGTCTTGCCCTGCTTGTTTTTCACGTCAAGCGCGGCGCCGTTGGCGGCGAGGAACTCGACGCCGCGCACGGAGCCGTTGAGCGCCGCGTAGTGCAGCGCGGTGTTGCCGGGGTCGTTCGTCGCGTTCACTTTCGCGCCGGCGGCCACGAAGAGTTTCATGGCCTCCACCGGATCGGCGCGGCCGGCCTTCTCGGTGACTTCCTCGTCGCCCCCGCGGCGTGCGCCGAAACCGGCGGCGACCATCAGCGGCGTCGAGCCGTCTTTCGCCGCCCGGTTCGGGTCGGCGCCCTTGTCGAGGAGCGCGCGAATGGCCGCAATGTCGGTGGCTCTCGTGGCGCGATAGAGCGGGGTGGCCCCCGGCGGGACGTTGATATCGCCCTGCGCCTGGCGCGGCGGAATCCTCTTCGTGTACGGCAGGTTCGGGTCCGCGCCGTGCGCCAGCAGAGTCTTGATCAGGTCGAGACTCGTGACGCCGTTGTCGGTGTCGGGCGGGTTCGGGCGGTTGCTGTACGTCGCGAGGTTGCGCGTTTCGATGGCGGTGTAGAGCGCGCCGTCGTTGACGTTGGCGCCCTTTTCGGCCAGGCGCGACGCGAGCTCGTAGTGCCCGTTGAAGATTGCGGTCTGAAGCGGCGTGAAACCGTATTGGGGCTCGGCGGCGTTGATATCCGCGCCGGCCGCGAGCAGGCGGTCGCTCGTCTCGATGGAACCCTGCCGCGCGGCGAACATCAACGCTGTGAGGCCGCCCTCGGACCGATCGTGGATGATGCCGCCGTTGCCGCCGGTCAGCGCCGGGAACTCGTAGTGCGTGGAGCGCACGTTGACGTCCGCGCCGAGCTCGACGAGCAGCCGCGCCACGGCTTCGTGGTTCTCGGCCGCGGCCCACATCAGCGCCGTCTGGCCGCGGAACGCCTCGGTGGCGTTCACGTTGGCGCCGCGAACCGCGAGCAGCCGCACGGCGGCCGTGTTGCCCGTCCGCGCGGCGGTCATCAGCGGTGTTTCGCCTTCTCCGAGCACGGCGTTCGGATCGGCGCCGGCGTCGAGCAGCGCTTCGATCATCGGCACGTTGCCGACCGTGCAGGCTTCGTGCAGCGGCGTCACGCCGTACCGGTTCGCGACTCTCGCCTTCGCTCCCGCTTTGACGAGCAGTTTGACCGTGTCGAGGTCGTCCCAGTGCGCGGCCCAGTGCAGCGCCGTCATGCCTTCGGCGTCGGCGGCGTTCACGTCGGCCTTCTGCTTCAGCAGCGTGCGCGTGACGGTCTTGTCCTGGCGCTTGACGGCGTCGACGAGGGGAGCGTTGCCCGTGGCGGCCGCCGCCTGCGCGGCGACGGCGATGGCCATGGAAACGTAGAACGTAGAACGGAGAACGTTGGAGAGCACGCGGAAACGAGCGGTTCTGTTTTCGTGTGGCATGTCGGCTCTTGGTCTTCTTCTACATTCGACGTTCTACATTCTACATTTCAGAGATCAACCGACCCCCAGCTCTCGCCGAACTGCTCCATCGGCACGCCGGCCTTGTCGAGAATCGTGAGCATGAGGTTCGACAGCGGCGTGTAGTTGTCGAGCCGGATGTGGCGGCCGCCGGCCAGTTTGCCGCCGGCGGTTCCGACAGTCAGGATCGGCAGGTTGTCGTGCGTGTGCTGGTTGCCGTTGCTCATGCCGCTGCCGTAGAGGAACAGCGAGTGATCGAGCAGGCTGCCGTCGCCGTCCGGCGTGGCTTTCAGCCGATCGAGGAAGCCCGCGAACAGCCCCAGGTGGTAGGCGTCGATCTTGGCCTTCTTGGCCACCTGCTCGGCGACGCCGTTGTTGTGCGACACCGGGTGGTGCCCGTCCGCCACGCCAATCTGCGGATACGTCAGCGTGCTCAGTTCGCGCGCCATCATGAACGTGGTGACGCGCGTCATGTCGCCCTGGTAGGCGAGCGCCATGAGCTCGAACATCAGCTTGACGTGTTCTTCCCAGTTCTCCGGCACGCCGATCGGCACCGGCGGCGTATCGAGCAGGTGATCGGTGCGCTGGCGTTCGGCCTGCTGGATGCGCCGCTCGATTTCCCGCACGTTCTCCGCGTACTCGCCGAGCTTGGCGCGATCCTTCGCCCCGAGGCCGCGCTGCAGATCGGTCACGCTCTCTCTCACCGCGTCGAGGATGCTCGTGTTCTGCGCCAGGCGCGCCTGGCGGGCGGCGGGCGTGGCGCCGTCGCCGCCGAACATCCGCTCGAAGACGACGCGCGGGTTGATCTCCATCGGGAGCGGCTGCGTCGGCGTCCGCCAGGCGATGGTGCTCATGTACGAGCAGAGGAAGTCGCCCGCGCAGCTGCCGAGGTGGCTCGAGTGATCCTCGGTCGCGAACTCCATCGACGGGAACGTCGTCTCTTGCCCGATTTTGGCCGCGATGATCTGGTCGACTGTCGTGCCGAGATGGATGACGCTGCCCTTGGACGGGAACGTGCCGCTCAGCCACATCGCCGTGCTGGGGGAGTGCCCGTTCTCGCCGTTGTTGGTCAGGCCGGTGAACACGTTCAGCTGGCTGCGGAACCGTTCCATCGGCTTCAGGATTGGCGAGAACTCGAAGCCCGCGCCCGCCTGGGCGGGGGTCCAGTCCTTCATGATCGACCCGTGAGGGACGTAGATGAAGCCGAATCGCTGCAGCGGCCGCGCGGCGGTCTTCACGAGCGGCGTCTGCGCCGGGACCATCGCGTCGAGAAACGGCAGCGCGAGCGTGACGCCGACGCTGCCCCGAAGGAACGTCCGGCGCGAGATGTGTTTCCGGGTGATGAACATGTCAGCGGTCTCCCTGCTTCACTCTCATCTGGAACGGTCCGCTCTTCACGATACCGGCCACGAGCGACGAAAACTGGTAGCGCTGCCCGGCGGATTCCCTGACGACCGATCGTACCACGGGCATGTCGGTGTATTCGAGGCCCCGGCCGAGCGCGTAGGTGAGCAGCATTTCGGTCGCCGTGCGCGCAAATTGCTCGGGACGGCCGAGGATGGCACGCCGCAGCCCGGCCGGTCCGTCCACCGCCGTGCCGTCCCAGAGCGTGCTCGAGGCGTCGATGCGGACGCCGCCGTCGCTCGCGCGCCAGCGGCCGATCCCGTCGAAGTTCTCCAGGGCGAGGCCAATCGGGTCCATGAGCTTGTGGCACCCGGCGCACGCGGGGTTGGCGCGGTGCTCCTCCATGCGCTCGCGCATGGACAAGGCCCGGCCGGGCTTCTCGTCGAGCGGCGGCACGTTGGCCGGCGGCTCGGGAGGCGGCGTGCCGAGGATGTTCGACAGCACGTACTTGCCGCGCGTGACCGGGGACGTGCGGTTCCCGTACGAGTTCAGCGTGAGCACGCTGCCCTGCCCGAGGAGCCCGCGCCGGTAATCGTCCTTGACGCGCACGCGGCGATACTGATCGCCGTAGACGTTGGGCACGCCGTAGTGCCGCGCCAGCCGCTCGTTCAGGAACGTGTAGTCCGCGTCGAGCAGATCCAGGACGCTCCGGTCTTCGATCACGACGCTCTCGAAGAGCATCTCCGTTTCGCGCTGCAGCGCCTGCCGCAGGTTGTCGTCGAAATCCGGGAAGACATCCTCGTCAGGGCGCAGGCTCTTCAGGTTGCGCAGGTACAGCCATTGCCCGGCGAAGTTCGCCCCGAGCGCGCGGGCGCGTTCGTCGGCGAGCATCCGCTTCACCTGCTGTTCGAGCACCGCGGGCGTGCGCAGCTTGCCGGCCACAGCCAGATTCAGCAGCTGATCGTCCGGGATGCTACTCCAGATGAAGAACGACAGGCGCGAGGCGAGCTCCAGATCGCTCAGCCGGTAAACGCCGTCGGCCGGGACCTGGTCCGGGTCGCGTTCGAAGCGGTAGAGAAACTGCGGCGAGACGAGCATGAACGCCAGCGCGTTCTCGACGCCCGAATCGAACGACCCGCCGGTCTTGCGTCCGGTGTTGAAGAACCCCATCAGGCGATCGACTTCGGCGGCCGACGGCGGCCGCCGGTACGCCCGCCGCGCCAGCGTCGTCAGCACGGTCCTGGCGCAGGGCGCTTCGTCTGCCCCAGGTGCCCCAGGCGTGCCCGCGGCAGGCCTGCAGGAGAAGATCAGGCGGCGGCTGGGCGAGTTGCCCGTGCCCGTGACGTTGAACGGTCCTTCGATCGTGACCTTGTCGACCTCGGGAATCCCGACAGGCGTAATGGGATCGATGCGCTCGCGCAGGAAGGGCTGCAGCAGGTCGACCGACGGCGCGGAGCTCTTCTTCAGGAACGCGACGCCGAGAAGATGCGGGCCGGCCTTCACCGGCAGCCGCACCTTGAACCGCGTCTCGAGCGCGTCGCCCGCCGCGGTCGGATTCAGGTAGTTGGCTTTCTCGTCCTCGGCGCCGCCGAACCGCGCGAGGTGCACGCGATCGCCGTCGAAGGTCACCTCGAGATCGTGGGGGACCTCGAGGCCGCGGATGATGTTCACCGTCTCGCGGTACAGCCGTGGCTGGATCACGTATTCGCCGTCGACCGGGAACGTGTAGCGGACGAGGATTCCGCCGCGCGTGCCGATGGGCAGCCCTTCGATGTGATCGTCCTGGGAGAGGTCGGACCGCACGCGGAACGTTTCGACCGTCGGCGTCGCCTTCGGGTTGCCGATGGCCAGGCCGCTGACTTTCCACGCGGCGGACAGGTAGCGCTCCATCAACGCCGGCGAAACGCCGAGCACGTCGCCGATGTTGTCGAAGCCGTACGCGCTGTCGTCGGCGGGGAGCAGCGACGCCACGTCGACGTCGAGGGCCAGCAGATCGCGCACCGCGTTTCCGTACTCCGCGCGGTTGAGCCGGTGCAGGACGGTGCGTCCCGGGTTGGGCCGCGCCGCGGCGGCGGCGTCGATCGACGCTTCGAGATAGCCGGCAAACGCGTCCATCGCCGCTTTGTCAGGGTGCGGCATGCCGACCGGCGGCATCATCCCGCCTCGAACTTTCCGGATGACCTTCTCCCACGTCTCGGCGCTCGCCGCGGGCGACGTGAGATCGATGCCTTCGAGGACGAGAC
Organism: uncultured Acidobacteriota bacterium; assembly: GCA_963712905.1. Taxonomy (GTDB): domain Bacteria; phylum Acidobacteriota; class Vicinamibacteria; order Vicinamibacterales; family CAVVIG01; genus CAVQJU01. The sequence continues at coordinate 378,917 of CAVQJU010000007.1, forward strand.
CGCCGGACTTCGCGCGCGCGCTGTGACAGGTCAGGCAGTACTTGTCCACGAGCGCGCGGGCGGGCACGGTCGGGGACGCCGCCGGAGCCGTTTGCGCGATCGGAGACGGCGCCGCCTGCGGGCGGGGCGACGCGACGCCAAGGACAATGCTGATGCCGATGCCCGACGCGGCGGCCCAGCCGGACAACCCTGCAACGAAGGTTCGCGTCATACCGGCAGCAGCCATCCCCAGAGGTTTCCGTCGGGTGCCTTCTCGGCGTGAATTTGCACGTAGAACCAGCCCTTGCGGAGCGAATCGAGCTGGGCCTTCGTCAGGGTCGCGCTGCCGCGGATCGTGCCGCTCGGCGCGTTCTCGACCGTGAGATCGAACTCGACCGGACCGCGGACGCCGCGCGCGCCGAAATGCATCTGCGCGATCGTCGCGGCGCTCTTCATCCCCGCAAAGGTGCCGGTCAGGGTCATCCGGGGGCCGTCAACCGTGGCTGTCACCGTTCCCGACCCTGTAATGCTTGCGGCTGTGGATGTTTCGACGGGCACGGGCGTCAGGCGCGCACGGAAACTGGCCGGCTGGGCCTGCGCGCCCGCCAGGACGGCCACGCTGATCCCGACGCCCCCGATGGAGGAGGCAGCCCTAAGTAAGATCGACGGCATCGCAGGGCTATTCTACGCTGGCGTGAAGGGCTCGGTGAAGGAAGAGAAGCAGGAGAAGCGGCGGTACAGGCGGAGGCCGTTTCCCGGAGCACGGCCCCGGAAAACGGCCCCTGGCGCGGTCGATTACTCGCTGTAGATGAACTGGTGCCCGATGGAGTCGCCGATAGGGAACCAGGCCGACACCGGCGGCACCGACCCGGACTTCGCTTCACCGAGCGTGATGAGCAGCTTGCCCCGGTCGTCCCTCGGGCGCTCGACCTGGCGGGTGAACGCCGTCAGGTACACCTTCCGGCGGTCCCGGCTCGACACGCGAACGACCGAGTTCGACATGGCGTTGGTCGGGGTCTCGAAGATGTAGGTGCCCGCGGCCAACTCCACGCCCGGCAGCGCGACGCTGCGGCTGAACGTGATGTAGTTGGTGTGCGTGTCCACGTTGCCGGCTGCGATGCTGGAGCCCGCAGCTGCCACGAGGCCGAGGAACAGAGCGCCGATCGCCGCGACTTTCAGGTTGCCGAACATGTGACTACCCTCCTCAGTGAGACGCAGGATGCCGGGATGTTGAACTGTGCCTCTAATGGGCTTGCCGGGTTTGCGTCTCGGTTCACTGGTATACGCGCGGAAGCCAAGAAATTGGCTCACTGGTAGACTGAGGCGATTTGGCCACACGCGCCTACCCCTTCTCGCTGGCCGCCGTTTCCGGCGTGCTGCTCGCGCTCAGCTTTCCAAAATTCGGGCACCCGGCGCTGGCCTGGATCGCGCTGGCGCCGCTGTTCCTCGCGCTGGCGCAGCCCGTCACGCTGCTGCGCGCGTGGGCGCTCGGGCTCACGTGCGGCGTCATCTACTTCGGCGGCACGCTGTACTGGATGACCGGAGTGATGAGCGTGTACGGCGGCCTGCCGCAGGCCGTCGCGGGCGTGCTGAACGGCGCGTTTGTCGTGTACCTCGCGCTGTACGTGTCGGTCTTCGCGATCCTCATGCGGCGGTTCCTGGTCGCGCACGGGCCGCGCGCGCTTGCGGTCGCCCCGCTGGTCTGGACGGCGACGGAATTCGGCCGCGCGCACCTCTTCACGGGCTTCCCGTGGGTCCTGCTGGGCTACAGCCAGGCGACGGTGCTGCCGATCGCGCAGTTCGCGAGCGTCCTCGGCGTGTTCGGTGTCTCGGCGCTCGTCGCATCAGCGAGCGCCGCAGTCGCCGGCGTGGCGCTGAGACGTGCGTACGTCCCGGCCGCGATCGTGGCCGCGCTGGTCGGCGCCATCGCGTTAGTGGGTGGAAGCCGCGCGCGCGACGCGGCGCTCACGCGGGCCGGCCAGCCGCTCCGCGTGGGGCTTATCCAGGGCAACGTCGATCAGGCGCAGAAGTGGGATGTGTCGCGCAGCGTGGCCATCTTCGGCGAGTACCTGAACAAGACGCGTGAAGCCATCGGCCGCGGCGCGGCGCTCGTCCTGTGGCCCGAGTCGTCCACGCCGTTCCGGTTCGAGGAAGACCTGATGGGCGCCGCCCAGCTCCGGACGCTGGCGAAGGAGAGCGGCGTGCCGATTCTCTTCGGCAGCGATCACGTCGAGTGGATCGGGACCGGGGCGACGCGCCGCGTGGACAAGGAGTTCAACTCGGCGTTTATCGTCCGGGCCGACGGGACGACCGGCGGCGTGTACCACAAGATGCACCTCGTGCCGTGGGGCGAGTACGTGCCGCTCAAGGATCTGCTGTTCTTCGTGGGCCCGCTCGTCCAGGCCATCGGCACGGGGTTCGTGGCCGGCACCGAGCCGACGCTGCTTCCCGTGGGCGCCCACCGCGTCAGCGTCGCGATTTGCTACGAAGTGATCTACCCGGACCTCGTGCGCCGGTTCGTGCGCGAAGGCAGCGAGCTCCTGACGACCATCACCAACGACGCCTGGTTCGGTCCGACGTCCGCGCCCTACCAGCATTTCGAACAGGCGTCGATGCGCGCGATCGAAGAAGGCCGTTACCTCGTTCGCGCCGCCAACACCGGCGTCAGCGGGATTGTCGATCCCTACGGCCACGTGCTCGAGCGGACCGGCATCTACCAGCCGGCCGTGGTGGTCGGGGACGTGCGCCTGCTCACGGTCGCGACGCTGTACGCGCAGGTCGGCGACGTGATCGCGTACGCGTCGATCGTCGCCACGCTCGTGCTCCTGGTGTTCCGGGGCCCGAGGCGGCGTGTACAATAGTGCGCATGCCGACCGTCGACGACTTGATGCGCCGCTACCAGGATCTCAGCCGACGTGCTGCCGATCTGCGGAGCTATCTTTGAAGGCGCTCACCCCGCTGACGAACTGACCCGCCTCGAGGCGCGCGCCGCCGCGCCCGACTTCTGGAAAGACCAGGCCGAAGCCCAACGCGTCCTGCAGCGCCGCCGCCGCCTCGAACAGGACCGCGAGCTCGTGGCGTCGCTCAAGAAGAAGAGCGACGACCTCGGCGTCCTCGTCGAGTGGGCGGCCGCCGGCGAACAGGTCGACGCCGAGTTCGCGCAGGCCGTCGACGTGTTCGACCAGGAAGTGCAGGCGGGCGAGATCAAGAAGATGCTCGGCGGCGAGCACGACCGCAAGAACGCCATCGTGACGATTCATCCGGGCGCCGGGGGAACCGAATCGCAGGACTGGGCGGAGATGCTGCTCCGCATGTACATGCGGTGGACGGAGCGCCGCGGCTTCAAGCGCGAGCTCATCGACTATCAGCCCGGCGACGAGGCCGGCCTCAAGAGCGCCACCTTCACCGTGCTCGGCGAGTACGCCTACGGCCTGCTCTCGGCCGAGGCCGGCGTCCACCGGCTCGTGCGCATTTCGCCGTTCGACTCGGCCGCGCGCCGCCATACGTCCTTTGCGTCGCTCTACGTCTGGCCCGAGCTGCCCGAAGACGTCGAGGTCGAGATCGACGACAAGGACATCCGCATCGACACGTTCCGGTCGAGCGGCGCCGGCGGCCAGCACGTCAACGTGACCGACTCCGCCATCCGCATCACGCACCTGCCGACCGGCATCGTCGTGTCGTGCCAGAACGAGCGCTCGCAGCATCGCAACAAGGATTCCGCCATGCGGGTGCTCAAGGCCCGCCTCTACGATCTCAAGATGAAGGAGAACCAGGCCAGGCTGGACCAGATCGGCGGGGCCAAAAGCGCAATCGCGTTCGGCAGCCAGATCCGCAGCTACGTGCTGCACCCGTACCAGATGGTCAAGGACCACCGTACCAAGGAACAGGTCGGCGACGTGAACCGCGTGCTGGACGGCGACCTCGACGTGTTCATCAAGACGTATCTGATGAAGAAATCGAGCGGCACGCTCGGCCAGGCTGCGCCAGACGACGACCTTGACTAGCCGGGAGGCGAGGTCAGGGCGGTCCGCGGCGCTGGTCGCGCTCGGCATCTTCTGCAGCCGCATCGCCGGGCTCGTCCGGCAGCGCGTCTTCGCCCACTACTTCGGCCTCGGGCCCGAGGCGGACGCGTTCTACGCGGCGCTCCGCATCCCCAATTTCCTGCAGAACCTGTTCGGCGAAGGCGCGCTGTCGGCGTCGTTCATCCCGGTCTACGCCGGGCTGCTCGCGCGCGGCGAGCGGCGCGCGGCCGACCGCGTGGCAGGCGCCGTCGCGGCGCTGCTGGCGCTGGTCGTGTCCGTCCTGGTCGTCGTGGGGATGCTGGCGACGCCGCTGTTCATCGACCTCATCGCGCCCGGCTTTCGCGGCGACACGCGCACCCTGACCATCGACATCGTCCGGGTGCTGTTTCCCGGGACGGGCCTGCTCGTGTTGTCCGCCTGGTGCCTGGGCGTCCTCAACAGCCATCGCCGGTTCCTGCTGTCGTACGCGTCCGGCGTGATGTGGAACGTCGCGATGATCGCCACGCTCCTGATTTTCGGGGGCCGCACATCGCTGCCCACGCTGGCCGTGTACCTCGGCTGGGGATCGGTCGCAGGAAGCGCGCTCCAGTTCGCCGTGCAACTCCCGTTCGTGCTGCGGCTGGCGCCGGACCTGCGCATCGCGTTCGATACCGCTTCCGCCGACGTGCGCTCCGTCGTGCGGAACTTTGCGCCGGCGTTCGTCAGTCGAGGCGTCGTCCAGCTCAGCGGGTACATCGACACGCTGCTGGCCACCTGGCTGCCGGGGGGCGCCGTTGCCGCGTTGTCGAACGCGACGACGCTGACGCTGTTGCCGGTGAGCCTGTTCGGAATGGCGGTGTCGGCGGCCGAGCTGCCGGCGATGTCTGGCGCAGCCATCGCCGGCCCGGACGGTGGCGAGAACGTCCGGCTGCGACTCGATGCCGGGCTCCGGCGAATCGCGTTCTTCGTGGTGCCCTCGGCGATGGCATTTCTGGCGCTCGGCGACGTCGTCGCGGGCGCGATCCTGCAGACCGGACGCTTCGTCCGCGCGGACGCGCAGTACGTGTGGGCGATCCTGGCCGGGTCGGCGGTTGGCCTGCTGGCGCAGACGCTCGGACGCCTGTACTCGTCCACCTACTACGCGCTTCGCGACACGCGCACGCCTCTCCGCTATGCCGTCATTCGCGTGGCGCTGACGACGGTGCTCGGCTACGCGGCTGCGTTCTGGTTGCCGGGTCCGCTGGGCATCGCGCCGCGGTGGGGCGCGGCGGGGCTCACGGCGTCGGCCGGAGTGGCTGGCTGGGTGGAGATGCTGATGCTGCGCCGCACGATGAACGCGCGCATCGGGCGCACGGGCCTGCCGGCGTCCTATGCTGCGAAGCTCTGGATGTCCGCGATCGCCGGCGCGGCGGCCGCCTGGGGCATCAAGCTCGCGCTGCCGTCGCTGCATCCAGTCGTGGCGGCGATCTTCGTGCTCGGTCCGTTCGGGCTGGTGTACTTCGGATGACGACCGCGCTTGGACGTGCCCGAAGCGTTCTGGCAGTAGCGTCCGCCTTCACCCCTCGACGCCGCTCGGGGTGACGTGAGCTCGTCGAAGGTCAGGCGGACGTCCGGCTGAAGCCGGACGCTACGAGTACGACGGAACCTACGGCGCGTGGTTGAGGCCGCCGGGCTGCGTTCCAGAGATGAACGCTTCGTCGATGGCGCCTGTCGATCCACCGGCCACCAGCGCGCCGTTTGATTTGTCCACCGGCAGGAACACGATGTTGCCCGGCACGTCGAAGTCGGGCGGATCGTCTTTGTCCGGCCTGCCGTCGATGTAGCCCCGCATGAACTCCATCCACATCGGCAGCGCCGCGAACGCGCCTTGTTCCGCGGTCCCGAGCGACTTCCGCTTGTCGTCGAAGCCGAGCCAGACGCCGACGGTGATGTCAGGATCGAAGCCGATGAACCACGCGTCGGTGTTCTCGTCGACGGTCCCGGTCTTGCCGGCCAGCGGCCACTGGGCCGCCATGTTCGCCGCCCTCGCGCCGGTTCCACGCAGGCTGAGGACCCCGCGCAGCATGTTCGTCATCACGTACGCCGTGTCCGCGCGGATGACGTCGCTCGGTTCGGAACGGTTCTCCTCGAGCAGGTTGCCGTCGCGGTCCTTCACGTTCAGGACCGAGAACGGTTTCATCCGCACGCCCTGATTCGGAAACGCCGTGTACACGCTCGTGATATCGAGGAGCGTGGCGTCGCCCGCGCCGAGCGCGATCGGCAGGTAGGGCGGGAAGTCCTCCTCGAACCCGAAGCGCTTCGCGAAGTCGAGCACGTGCTTCGGTCCCAGCGCGTCCATCATCTTGATCGCGGGGATGTTGCGCGATTCCTCGATCGCGTAACGCAGCGTGACGGGCCCCAGGAACTTGTGGTCGTAGTTCTGCGGGTTCCATGTCTGCCCATTGCCCGAGGCATAGCTCACGGGCGCGTCGACGATGATGGAACTCGGCGTGTAGCCGCGATCGATCGCCGCGGTGTAGACGATCGGCTTGAACGTGGACCCGAGCTGACGATACGCCTGCACCGCGCGGTTGAACTTGCTGCGGCTGAAGCTCCAGCCGCCCGACCATGGCCTTGACCTGGCCGGTGTGGTTGTCGATGGCCAGGAGCGCCGCCTCGGCGAGCGGTGTCTGGTCGAGGGTCACGGTGGCCGCACCCGTCGCCGTATCGATCTTCGTGACTGCAACCTCGATGAGATCGCCCGGCTTGAAGAGATCCGCCGCGGACGTCCTGCGCGTCCACGAGTAGCCTTCGCGGGCGAGCTCAGCGTGGTACCGCCCGAACTGCAGATGTGCGGCGCCCGCCTTCGGGACCGTGACCGCGATCGCGGGCACGACATCCCCGACGGCGATCGGCCGGTTCCAGCGATCCTCGCGATAGGTCTCGAGCGTCTTGCCGGCGTCGAAGATATTCCGGGTCGGCCTCCGCCAGCCATGGCGCTTGTCGTACGCGCGGAGCCCGTGCTCGATCGTCTTGTTGGCCAGGTCCTGCAGCCCCGCATCGAGCGTCGTCGTCACGGCCAGGCCGTTTTCGTAGAGCGCCTTCGCCCCGTACTGACGCTCGAGGTGCTTGCGCACTTCCTCCACGAAGAACGGGGCGATGCCGGGCGGCTGATTGGGCTGCCCGCGCGTGACGATTGGCTTCTGCTTGGCTTCGTCGGCCCGCGCCTGCGTGATGTAGTGCTCGTCCGCCATCCGCTGGAGCACGATGTTGCGGCGGGACACCGCCCGCTTCATGTCCACGAACGGACTCTGCCGCTCGGGCGACTGGAAAATGCCGGCGATGAGCGCCGCTTCCTCGAGGCTGAGCTGCTTGTTCGGCTTGTCGAAGTACAGGCGGGACGCAGCCTCGATGCCGTAGGCCCCGTGCCCCATGTACATCTGGTTGCAGTAGATCGTGAAGATGTCTTTCTTCGAGTAGCGCTTCTCGATCTGGATCGCCAGGACGATCTCGCGAATCTTGCGCTCGAAGAGTTTCTGCTTGGTCAGGCCGAACTGATCGAGGTTGCGCGCGACCTGCTGCGTCAGCGTGCTCGCGCCCTGATCGCGGCGCCGTTCGACGATGTCGATGAAGGCGGCGACGAAAATGCGCCAGACGTTCACGCCGATGTGGCGTTCGAACTCCGCGTCTTCCGTCGCGATGATGGCCTGCTTCAGCGCCGGGTTGATGTCGTCGTAGCCGACGATGACGCGGCGCTGGGTGGCGAACTCGCCGATGACTTTGCCCTGCGCCGAATAGAGGCGCGTAATGGTGCTCGGCGAGTAGTCGTCGAGCGCGGACACCTGCGGGAGGTCGCCCGCGTACGCGAAGAGAACGCCGCTCAGAATGCCGAGCAATGCCGCCACCACGAACAACGCCGCGATGGTGGCGTTGCGTGCGAAGCGGATGACGTAGTGCGTCACGGGGGACAAGTGTACCAAAAGAGGTCGGGTAGGTCGGGTAGGTCGGGCAGGTAGGTGGGTCGGGTGGGTTTGGCCGCGAGGCAGATTACGCGAAGAATTGACAGTAAGACACTCAACTTTTATACTTTGATGGAGATCATCTTCAGGCACTCTTCACGAGGCTATCGAGGCATCAATGAGCAAAATCATCGGAATCGACCTGGGTACCACCAACTCCGTCGTCGCGGTCATGGAAGGTGGAGAACCCGTGGTCATTACCAATCCGGAGGGCGGGAGACTGACGCCCTCCGTGGTGGCGTTCACGAAGTCGGGCGAGCGTCTGGTCGGGCAGGTGGCCAAGCGCCAGGCCGTGACCAACCCCGAGAACACCGTCTTTTCGATCAAGCGGTTCATGGGCCGCAAGTACGACGAAGTGAACGAAGAAATGAAGATGGTGCCCTACCAGGTGGTGCGCGCCAGCAACAGCGATGCGCGCGTCAACGCCAGCGGCAAGGAGTACCCGCCGCCGGAAATCTCCGCGATGATTCTCCAGAAGCTGCGGCAGGCGGCTGAGGAGTACCTGGGGCAGCCGGTCGCGAAAGCCGTCATCACCGTGCCGGCGTACTTCAACGACGCGCAGCGCCAGGCCACCAAGGACGCGGGCCAGATTGCCGGCCTCGAGGTCATGCGCATCGTCAACGAGCCGACCGCCGCGGCGCTCGCCTACGGACTCGACAAGAAGAAAGACGAAACCATCGCCGTCTACGACTTCGGCGGCGGCACCTTCGACATCTCGATCCTCGAGGTGGGTGAGGGTGTTGTCGAGGTGAAAGCCACCAACGGCGACACGCACCTCGGGGGCGACAACATCGACCAGCGTGTCATGGACTGGATCATCTCTGAGTTCAAGAAGTCCGACGGCATCGACCTCGGGAAGGACCGGATGGCGCTGCAGCGTCTGAGGGAGTCGGCGGAGAAGGCGAAGATGGAGCTCTCCACGGTGATGGAGACGGACATCAACCTGCCGTTCATCACCGCGGACCAGGCCGGGCCGAAGCACCTGCAGATGAAGCTGACGCGGGCCAGGTTCGAGCAGCTCGTGGACGACCTCCTGCAGAAGACCGTCGGGCCGACCAAGCAGGCGATGACGGATGCGGGCGTGGACCCGTCGAAGATCGACGAGGTCGTGCTCGTCGGCGGATCGACGCGCATCCCGCGCGTGCAGCAGATCGTCAAGGAGCTGTTCGGCAAGGAGCCGCACAAGGGCGTGAACCCGGACGAAGTCGTCGCGATCGGGGCGGCGGTGCAGGCCGGCGTGCTCGCCGGCGACGTCAAGGACCTGCTGCTGCTCGACGTCACGCCCCTGTCGCTCGGCATCGAGACCCTCGGCGGCGTGATGACGGCGCTCATCCCCCGCAACACGACGATCCCGACGCGCAAGAGCGAGATCTTCTCCACGGCCGCCGACAGCCAGACGAGCGTCGAAGTGCACGTGCTGCAGGGCGAGCGGCCGCTGGCGCGCGACAACCGCACGCTCGGCCGGTTCCATCTCATCGGCCTTCCGCCGGCGCCGCGCGGCGTGCCGCAGGTCGAAGTCACCTTCGACATCGACGCCAACGGCATTGTCAACGTCCAGGCGAAGGATCTCGGCACCGGCAAGGAGCAGAAGATCACGATCACGGCGTCGAGCGGCCTCAACAAGGACGAAGTCGATCGCATGATGAAAGACGCCGAGTCGCACGCCGAGGACGACAAGCGGCGCCGCGAGGAAATCGAGACGCGCAATCGCGCCGACCAGGCGGTCTACGGCGCGGAGCGGATGATCAAGGACACCGGCGACAAGCTGAGCGCGGCCGACCGGCAGGCGATCGAGACGGCGATGGAGGCCGTGAAGAAAGCCAACGAAGGCACCGACGCCGCGGCGGTACAGCGCGCCCTCGAGCAGTTGACCGCGGCGCAGCACAAGGCGGCCGAGACACTCTACAAGCAGCAGGCGCCGGGCGGCGGCGCGCCGGGGCCCGATTCGTCCGAGGGCGCAGGGCCGGGCCAGGGCGGCGCGGCGTCGGGGTCGCGGCAGCCCGAGGGCGACGTGATTGACGCGGAAGTCGTCGACGAGGGCAAGTCCTGAGTCGGTGAATCCGGCGACGGGTTGGCCGGGTACTGGGAATGGATTTCTACATCATCCTCGGCGTTGAACGGGCGGCTGATGTCAACGACATCAAGCGCGCGTACAGGCGGCTGGCGCGGCGATTCCACCCGGACATCAACCCGGGCGACCGCATGGCGGAGGCCCAGTTCCGCCAGATCGCCGAGGCCTACGAGACCCTCATCGATCCCGATCGGCGGCGGCAGTACGACGCGCGCGGTCATGCCGTTGCGTCCGAAGCGCCGACGTACGGCTTCGAGGGCTTCGACTTCTCCGCGAGCGTCAGCGGCGACGCGGCGCCGACCTTCGGCGATCTGTTCGCCGACGTGATCCGGCAGCGCGACGCGCGGCAGGAGGCCGCGGCCGCCCGCGGGGCGGACCTGCACCAGACCATCGAGGTCGGCTTCGAGGATGCGATGCGCGGCGGCCGGCGTGAGCTGACGGTGACGCGACAGGAGCGCTGCCGCGCGTGTCAGGGGCTCGGGCACGTGAACGTGTCCGAGAGCCGGTGCAGGGTCTGCCATGGTTCGGGCGTCGTGAAGTCCGCGCGCGGGCACATGGTGTTCTCGAGGCCGTGCGCGCACTGCGGCGGCGCGGGCCGGGAACGCGCGACCGTGTGCGGGGCCTGCGACGGACGGCAGGTCGAGGTGCGTGCCGAATCGCTGATGCTGGATCTGCCGGGCGGCCTGGCTGACGGCACCCGGATCCGCGTGCCGGCCAAGGGACACGTCGGCCGGGACGGCGGGGAGAACGGTGATCTGTACGTCACCGTCCGCGTCCAGCCCCATCCCGTGTTCCGGCGCGACGGCGACGATCTGCATGCCACCGTTCCGTTGGCCGTGCACGAGGCGGCGCTCGGTGCGCGCATCGACGTGCCGACACTCGAGGGCGACGCGAAACTGCGCGTGCCGCCAGGAACTCAGTCGGGCCAGCGCTTCCGCATGCGTGAACGCGGAGCGCCGTCGGCGCAGGGACGCCGGGGCGACCTGATCATCGAAGTCCGGCTCGTGCTGCCGAAGCTGCTCGACGAGCGCTCGAAAGAGCTGTTGCGGGAGTTCGGCCGGATCAACGCCGGGGACGTCCGGAAGGAACTGGCGGAGCGCCGATGAAGGGACCCGGCAAGGCCTACTACATGATCAGCGCGGTGGCGCAGAAGTACAACATCCACCCGCAGACGCTCCGCCTGTACGAACGCGAGGGACTTCTCAAGCCTTCGCGGACGGAGGGCAACACGCGCCTGTATTCCGACGAAGACCTCGAGCAGCTGGAAACCATCCTCTCGTTGACGCGCGACCTCGGCGTGAACCTCGCCGGCGTTGAAATCATCCTGAACATGCGTCGCAAGTCCGAGCTCATGCAGAAGGAAGTCAACGAGTTCATGGAGTACGTCAAGCGCGAGCTCGCCCGAGGCCTGGACGACTGGGAGCAGCGCCTGTCGACCGCCCTCGTGAAGTCGTCGCCCACCGATCTCGTCCGCACGACGCCTCCCGCGTCCGTGGAGCCCGCCGCGCGCACCCGCAAGTAGGCCCAGTTGTAGTGCTGGCCCTCGGGCCTGCCGTTTGAATCTCCCGGTCAGTCGAATCGCTGGCACATGTTGGCGTTGATGCTGGTGCGGACGCACCGGATCTGCGTCAGCGTCGACGTCTCGGTGTCCCAGACCGTTGCCAGGAGATTAGCGCCGGGGTTGCACACGCCGCCGAAGACGCCGTCGCCTGCCGTGGTCGACAACATGAAGTTCGTCGTCATGTCCCCGAAACCGACCGTCGTCCCGCCGCAGTTCTGAGGAAAGACCAGGCCGAGCGCCCGCGGGGCGCCGTTTGTCGTGGACCGAAGTAGAAAGAGGTTCGGGCTGACGGACTCGAGCAGCCAGCCGTTGCCCGTGTAGTGCACTCTCGCGCCGAGCCCCTGAGTCGGCGCGGGAGGCGCAACGCCGATCGTTGCCCAGAACTGGGCGATCTGCCCGGTCGAAGGCTGATAGACGATCAGCCAGTGGCTGCCGGTTGATGCGGTACCGAGGCTCGCGACGATCTCGGTGGGCGTCGTAGAGACGACCGTCAGCTCGGTGAGCGCGAGAAAGACGCGCGCGCCGAGCGCGAACGTCCCGCCCTTGAGGGCGAGCTGATTCGCGCCGGTATCCTCGGTCGTGGTGGTGATGAACAGTGACTGCGCGCGCGCGGGAGTAGCGGCAAGCAGGCTTATGAGGGCGGCGGCGACGAGTGACAGTACGAGTGGGCGGCGTTGTGACGACATGTGCGCTCCTCTTCGTTCACTTGACCGAGAACATTGCTGCGCCGCGTATCGTGTGTCAAGCGAAGATGAGTTGTGACGCGCGTCCTCACGCGGTATAGTGACTGCGCGGTCCTTCGTCGCTCAATCAGCTCACATGTCCTGCCCACTTTGCGATGACACCGGTTGGAAGCTGGCGGAGGACGCGACGCCGGGCACCAGGCGCGTCGTCCGGTGCGACTGCTGGCGGGAAGACATCGGCCGCCGGCGCCTGCGCGACGCGAACATCCCGCGGCGTTACGAGCACTGCACGCTCGGCAATTTCACCGCGTACAACGAATCGCTGCAGAAAGCCGTCGCTCAGGCCCGGCGCGTCGCCGATGCGTTCCCGGTCGTGTCGAAGGGACTCCTGCTCGAGGGCCAGCCGGGCGTCGGCAAGACGCACCTCGCAGTCGCGGTGCTGAAGCAGGCGATTCAGACCACGGGCGCGATTGGCCTGTTTTACGACATCCGCGATCTGCTGAGGGTCATTCGCAGCACCTACGACCCGGCGATTCGTACCACGGAGCTCGAGGTCCTGCGTCCCGTCATGCGCGCCGATCTGCTCGTCCTTGACGACCTCGGCGCCGAGAAGACGTCCGAGTGGGTGGAGGAGACGATGAACCTGATCGTCAACACCCGGTACAACGAACAGCGTCTGACGCTCTTCACCACAAATTACCAGGACATCCCGGACGAGACCGACCCGAACTCGCTGTTGTTTCGCATCGGACATCGGATGCGGTCGCGGCTCCACGAGATGGCCGAGTTCGTCATTCTCGACGGCGCCGACTATCGCGAGCTTCCTGCCAACGGCGGTGAGGACGACCTGGTGGCACTCTGGAAAACCCGCAAGAAGACGCTCCCGTCGCCCCGCGGCAGCCGTCCGGTGCGCGCTCAGCTGCGCGACGGCAAAGGCGATCTGAAGTGGTCCGGAGGCCGCGCCGGGAGTTAGCATCGTTCGATGGCCTCTGACCGCCGACTGCCGACTGCCGACTGCGGACTGCCGACTACCGACTGCCAACTGGGCCTTTACATCCACATTCCGTTCTGCTCCGCGATTTGCAACTACTGCAACTTCAATCGCGGCCTCTTCGACGGCCCACAGAAAACGCGGTACGTGCAGGCCCTTCTTACGGAGATCAAGCGGGCGGGCGAGGCTGGCAGGGCAGGCGACGCAGGCAGGGCGGGCGACGCGGGCGCTGACACGATCTATTTCGGCGGCGGCACGCCGTCTTTGCTCGAACCCGTCGAGGTCGCAAGCATCATCGCCGCCTGCCGCGAGGCGTTTGCCGTCGCACCGGACGCCGAGGTGACGCTCGAGGCGAATCCGGAAAGCGTGGACGAGGCGCGGCTCGCGGCGTTCAGGCTCGCGGGCGTCAACCGGCTGAGTTTCGGCGTGCAGTCGTTCCGCGAGGAAGAACTCCGGCGCCTGTCGCGGCTGCACACGGTTGAACGTGCCACCCTGGCCGTCGGCGAGGCCCGCCGGGCAGGCTTCGACAATCTCAGCCTCGACCTGATGATGTGGCTGCCCGAGCAGCGCGTCGACCAGTGGCTGCGGTCGATCGACGCGGCCATCGCCCTGGGCCCCGAGCACGTGTCGCTTTACCTGCTCGAGGTGTATCCGAACGCCCCCCTCCGGGAAGACATGGCTCGCGCCCGCTGGTCACAGGCTCCCGACGACGACGCGGCGTCAATGTACATGGGGGCGATGGAGCGGCTCGAGTCGGCCGGTTTCGAGCAGTACGAGATCTCGAACGTCGCGAAGCCCGGCCGGCGATCGCGCCACAATCTCAAGTACTGGACCGACGGCGAGTGGCTCGGGTTCGGCTGCGGGGCCCACACGACGAGGGACGGCGTCAGGACGAAAAATGTCTCCGGCACCGACGAGTACATCGCCTGCATCGACGGCGGACGGACGCCGGCGCTCGAAATCCGCCGGATGTCCGGCGACGAGCGCCTCGGCGACGCCCTCTTCACGGGCCTGCGTCTTGCAGAGGGAGTGAACCTGGAGGCGATTCGCGACCGCTACGGCGTCGACGTCTGGCAGCGATACGGCGCGGACCTGGCCGATCATGTGGACGCCGGCCTGGTGCGGCGCGAGGGCGACCGCCTTCTCCTGACTCGCCAGGGCATGCTCCTGGCCCACGAGGTAATGTCTGTTTTCGTGTAAACAGGAAGTACGTTACAGTAACCGCCTTTTGCGAAGGAGGCCGTGATGTTTCGAACCCCCGGGTTGCCGACTGCCGCTGGCCGGCACGTGTGCTTTGCCCTCGGACTGGTAGCCGGCGTGTTGTCGGCAAGCTCGCTGCAGGCGCAGCAGCCCGCGGCGCCCGCCCAGGCCGCCCAGGCCGCTCCGACGACGCGTGTGTTTTCCGGCGATGCCGGGATGGTGCTCAACTTCATCAAGGCCGACAAGGTCGCCGATTTCGAGATGGTGGTGGCCAAGTTGAAGGAAGCGCTGGGCAAGAGCACCAAGCCCGAGCGCAAGCAGCAGGCCACCAGCTGGAAGATCTTCAAGGCGGCTGAACCCGGCGCCGGCGGCAGCGTCCTGTACGTGTTCATCGTGGACCCGTCCGTCAAGGGCGCGGACTACAGCGTGGCGAACATCCTGGCCGAATCATTCCCACCCGAGCAGGTCAACGAGATTTACAAGGCCTACGCCGGCGCGTACGCGACGGGACAGAACATCGTCAACCTGTCGCTCGTGTCGGATCTCGGGAAGTAGCGCGGCAACGGCTAGAACTTCAGATTCACGCCCGCGTATATGCGGTGCGCTGGCGAAGCCAGCGCGCCGCTCCCCAGTTTGATGCCCCGATAGTCCACGCGCAGGCGCAGCGGGCCGGCGAGCGAGATTTTGACGCCGCCGCCCGTTCCGAACGCAAACCCACTGTCAGTGCGGGCACCGAGCGCTTCGCTGTAGAAGCCGGCGCCCGTTTCGAAATACGGCTGGAAGCCGCCGATGGCAACGGGTGTCTGCAGCAGGAGGCTGCCCATACCGAACTTCAGCGATGGCGAGCCGGCGCTGACGTCTTCGCGCGTGCCGGAGTACTCGAACTCGAATCCGACGATGAGGAGGCCCGCCCCGACCGCGAAGCCGCTGGTCTGACGGTTCGTCGGCGTCGTGTTGACGCCGATGAAGCCGGTGATGTCGGCGAACGCGCGTCCTGGCATCACCAGCGTGAGAAACGATACGAGCAGAAGCGTTTTCATCATCTGTTTTTCGCAGCCTTTCTGCCATCATACGGGATGTGGATTTCCGGCTGACTGAAGAGCAGCAGCTGCTCAGGCGCACGGTCCGCGAGTTCGCCGAGGCTGAGATTGGGCCGCACGTCAGGAAGTGGGACGAGGCGCAGCATTTTCCGGCCGAGCTGATCCCGAAGCTCGCCGGGCTCGGCCTGCTCGGCATCCAGTGGCCCGAGCAGTACGGCGGCGCCGGCATGTCGGCCGTGGACTACTGCATCTGCATCGAAGAGCTCGCACGCGTGGACCCGGGCGTCGCGCTGTCGGTTGCCGCGCACAACGGCCTGTGCTCGGCTCATATCGCCATGTTCGGAACGGAAGCCCAGAAGCAGACCTACCTCGTGCCGCTGGCCCGGGGCGAGAAGGTCGGCGCCTGGGCGCTGACGGAATCCAATTCCGGGAGCGATGCCAGCGGCCTGCGCACGGCGGCCGCGCGCGACGGCGGCGGGTGGGTGCTGAACGGTTCAAAGGCGTTCACCACGCATGGCGCATCGGGCCACGTCTGCGTGGCGATGGCCGTCACCGACCGTACCGCGGGGCCGAAGGGCATCTCCGCGTTCATCATCGAGCGCGGCACGCCGGGCATGACGGCCGGCAAGAAGGAAGACAAGCTGGGCATGCGCGCCAGCGAGACCAGCGAAGTGCTGTTTGCGGGCTGCCGGGTGCCGTCCGATCACCTCCTGGGCCAGGAAGGGCAGGGCTTCGTCAACGCGCTGCAGGTGCTCGACGCCGGGCGCATCGGCATCGCGGCGCTGTCGGTCGGCCTCGCGCAGGGCGCGTACGACGCCGCGCTGCGGTACGCACGCGAGCGCACGGCGTTCGGTCAGACTATCAACCGCTTCCAGGCCATCCAGTGGAAGCTGGCGGACAGCGTGACGCGGATCGAGGCGGCCCGGCTGCTTACATACCGCGCCGCGTTCCTGAAGGACTCGGGCAAGCGGATGACGCTCGAATCATCGATGGCCAAGCTCTACGCGAGCGAGATCGCCGTGAAAGCCGCCGACGACTGCGTCCAGATTCACGGCGGCTACGGTTTCGTCAAGGACTACCCGGCTGAAAAATTCTTCCGCGACGTGAAGCTCACGACCATCGGGGAAGGCACAAGCGAGATCCAGCGGCTGGTCATCGCCCGGCAGCTGCTCTCGTGACGCCCACGCTCGCCGCGCGTGTGCTCGCCGGTGAGGCGCGGGCGGTCGCGCGGGCCATCTCCCTCATCGAAGACGACGATCCCGGCGCCGCCGATCTGATCCGGGCGCTGTTCGCGCACACGGGGCGCGCTTTCCTGATCGGCGTCACCGGTCCGCCGGGCGCCGGCAAGAGCACGCTCGTCGACCGGCTGTGCGGCGAACTTCGTCGTGCCGGATCGTCGGTCGGCGTCATCGCGGTCGACCCGAGCAGCCCGTTCACGGGAGGCGCGGTCCTGGGCGATCGGCTCCGGATGCAGTCGCATGCGGGAGACGAGGGCGTGTTCATCCGCAGCATGGCGACCCGCGGCCACCTGGGCGGGCTCGCCCGCGCCACGGCCGACGCCGCCCTCGTCCTCGACGCCTCCGGCCGCGACATCGTCGTCATCGAGACGGTGGGCGTCGGCCAGGACGAAGTGGACATCGTCCGCACGGCCGACGTGTCGGTCGTGACGCTGGTGCCGGGCACCGGAGACGACGTGCAGGCGCTCAAAGCCGGCATCATGGAGATTGCCGACGTGTTCGTGGTCAACAAGGCGGACCGCGACGGCGCCGACCGGCTCGTGTCTTCCGTCGAATCGAACCTCTCACTGCACACGTACGGCGCGGGCGACTGGCGCCCGCCGATCGTCAAGACCGTGGCGACCACCGGCGACGGCGTACCGGACCTGATGGCGGCTATCGCGCGTTTTCGCGATCACGCGAAGGACACCGAGCGGCCGCGGCGCCGCGCGCGCGCGGAGAGCCGGCTGCGCGAGATCGTGTCCGGGCGGCTGATGGCCCACCTCGAACAACGCGTGCTCGCGCCGGGTGAGCTCGAGGCGACGGTGGGCCGCATTGCGGAGCGCGAGCTCGATCCCTACACCGCCGCGGACCAACTTGTGAGACGGGCCTTTGCTGGTTAGACGGTCCTGCATACTAAAATACTTCGTGTGTCTTCCTGTCGTTTCTTTCGTGCCTTCGTGATGGATCGTTGCTGACGTGAAAGCCGTCCTGGATCACGTCGGGATCGCCGTGAAAGATCTGGGGGCGGCGCTGGCGTTCTATCGCGATGCCCTGGGCCTCGAGATCGAAGCGCCCGAGGAGGTTGCGGCGCAGCGCGTGCGCGCGCACTTCATTCCGGTCGGAGGGGCCAAGCTCGAACTCCTCGAGGCAACAGCCGCGGACTCGGCGATCGCGAAGTACGTCGAGAAGCGCGGCCCTGGGCTGCACCACATCACGCTGCGGGTGGACGACATCTATGCGGCGCTGGCGCAGTTGAAGCAGCGCGGGGCGAAGCTGGTCGACGAGGCGCCGCGCGCGGGCGCCGAACACGGGCTCGTCGCGTTCATCCACCCCTCGAGCGCGCACGGCGTGCTGGTAGAGTTGAAGCAGGTTGTCGATCGGCCACTCGCCGCGGACCAGCGGCCACCATCAAGCACGATCAGCCGCTACACGCTCGGGGATCTGGAGCTCATCTCGCTCTTCGATGGCTTCCTCCGGCTCGACGGCGGCGCGATGTTTGGCGTGGTCCCGAAGTCCCTGTGGGCGAAGCAGACGACGGCAGACGAGAAGAACCGTATCCTGCTGGGCATGCGGCCGCTCGTCGTACGCGGCGCGCGGACGATGCTCATCGACGCCGGCCTCGGCGGCAAGGAAGATCGCAAGTTTCACGAGATCTACGGCGTCGATCGGTCGCGCAACCTGGACCACACGCTGGCCGAAGCGGGATTGACGCGCGAGGACATCGACATCGTGCTGGCCACGCACCTGCACTTCGATCACGCGGGCGGGTTCACGGAGCGCGACGCGGCCGGCCGCGTGCGGCCGGTCTTTCCCAGAGCGCAGTACGTCGTGCGGCGCGGCGAGTGGGAGGATGCGCAGCACGCGAACGAGCGAAACCGCGCGAGCTATCTCGCCGACAGCTTTCTGCCCCTCGCCGAGGCCGGCGTGCTGCAGCTCGTCGACGACGACCAGACCATCATGCCCGGCGTGAAAGTGCGGCGGACGGGCGGGCACACGATGCACCATCAGATGGCCATCATCGAGTCCGGCGGAAAGACGGCGGCGTTCGTGGCGGACCTCGTTCCGACGACGGCGCACCTGGCCGAGCCGTGGATCATGGGCTTCGACCTGTACCCGATGGATACGCTGGCCTCGAAGAAGGCGTTCTACAAGGAAGCACTCGAGAAGGACATGCTGGTGTTCTTCGAACACGACCCTGCCGTGGCGGCCGGGCATATCAGAGAGGAGCAGGGAAAGCGCCGTGTCGTGCCGGCGCAGTCTCGACCATGACCCAGGGTGACATCGGCATCGGCATCATTGGTGGAAGCGGTCTCTACGACATGGCTGAGCTCACGGGCCGCGAGGAGCGAACGGTCGCGACGCCCTTCGGCGAGCCGTCCGGGCCGTACGTGATCGGCACGCTGCGCGGCCAGCGGGTCGCGTTCCTGGCGCGCCACGGCCTCGGGCATCGGCTCATGCCGTCGGAGCTCAATTTCCGGGCGAACATCTTCGGCTTCAAGGTGCTCGGCGTCGAGCGCCTCTTATCGGCGAGCGCCGTCGGCAGCCTCAAGGAGGAGTACCGGCCGCTCGACATTCTCGTGCCCGACCAGTTCTTCGATCGCACCAAAGGGCGCATCAGCACGTTCTTCGGCCGGGGGCTCGTCGCGCACGTCGGCTTCGCGCACCCGTTTTGCGGGACGCTCTCGGCCATCGCGGCCGATGCCGCGGCGCACGTCGGCGCCACCGTTCACCGGGGCGGAACCTACGTGAACATGGAGGGGCCGCAGTTCTCGACGCTCGCCGAGTCGCGGCTGTATCGCTCGTGGGGCATGGACGTCATCGGGATGACGAACCTGCAGGAGGCCAAGCTCGCGCGCGAGGCCGAGATCTGCTACACGACGCTGGCCCTGGTCACCGACTACGACTCCTGGCACCCGGACCACGATTCGGTCACCGTGGATCTCATCGTCGCGAACCTGACGCAGAACGCGAAGACCGCCCAGCAGGCGATCGCGGAGGCGGTGGGCCGGATCGCCGGCCCGCGCGCCTGCGCGTGCAAGGACGCGCTCGCAACAGCTATCATTACCAGGCCCGAACACATCCCCGAACAGGTCAAACGGGAGCTTGGACCGATTGTCGGGAAATACATCAAATGACGAGCAACGTGCAACGTGCTGGTGGTGCGATTGAGCAAGGTGCTTTGAGTGCGATTGCATAACGTGCTTCCGATGCGATCAAAACAAAGTGCTGGACGCCGCCCGGCACGTCAAAAACCGTGACCGCCAAAGTACGTTGGAGACTGTGGCCGCCGAGCACGTTGGAGACCGTGACCAATTGAGCACCTTGGAGACTCTGAACTCATGAAGATTATTGTGACCGGTTCGATTGCGTACGATTACCTGATGTCGTTCCCCGGCAAGTTCACCGAGCAGATCCTGCCCGAGCACCTGCACCGGCTGAGCGTGAGCTTCCTGGTCGATTCCATGGACAAGCGCCGCGGCGGGTGCGCGCCGAACATCGCCTATACGCTGGCGCTGCTCGGCGAGAAGCCCTACCTGATGGCCACGGCGGGCGAGGACTTCAACGATTATCGGCAGTGGCTCGAGGCGGCCGGCGTCGACACGTCCCTCTGCAAGCAGATTGGCGGCAAGTTCACGGCGTCGTTCTTCTGCAGCACCGATACGGAGAACAACCAGATCGCGTCGTTCTACACGGGCGCGATGGCCGACGCGGGCCAGCTGTCGTTCCGCGGGGTCAAGGATGCGAAGCTCGCCATCATCTCACCGAACGATCCGGGCGCCATGGTCTCGTATGCGGAGGAATGCCGGACGCTCAAGATTCCCTTCATCTTCGATCCCGGCCAGCAGTGCTCGCGCATGTCCGGCGACGAACTGAAGGACGGCATCAAGGGGGCGCACATCCTCATCTGCAACGACTACGAGTTCGAGCTGATCCGGCAGAAGACCGAGATGGGCGAGCAGGAAGTGCTGCAGCAGGCCGACATGCTGATCGTCACCAAGGGCGAGAAAGGCTGCTCGGTGATCACCCAGTCCGGCCAGGTCGACGTGGCCGCCGTCGCGCCGCGCAAGGTCGCGGACCCGACCGGCGTCGGCGACGCGTTCCGCGGCGGGTTGCTGAAAGGGTTTGCGATGGGCCTGCCGGCTGGTGCTGCCGCGCGCATCGGCAGCGTCGCGGCAACGTACTGCCTCGAACACCTCGGTGGAACCTACCACTCGTACACGTGGGACGAGTTCGAGGAACGCTACCGCCAGCACTTCGGCGCGCTGGCAGCGACCGTCAAGTAGCGTCCGGCTTCGCGTTCGCGCCGATCGACGCCAGGTAGTCCGCAAACGTACCGTTGTAGAGCGCGCCGGGGCGCTTCGCGCGAATGCGCGCGAGGGCCTCGGCGCCCGACATCCCCAGCTCCGTCAGGATCAACCCTGCCAGCAGGCCGGACCGGTTGAAGCCCCCGCTGCAGTGGCTCAGCACGGTGTGGCCTTCGCGCACGAGCGTCGCCGCGAGCTGCGCGATCGCCCGCAGCTTCGCCAGGCTCGGCAGCACGCGGTCGTCGTCGTCGAACGGGAAGTAGACGTACAGGCATTGGTTCGCCTGCGTGGGGATGCAGAGATCCAGCCCGCCTTCAAGGTCGATCACCACGTCCACCCCGCGCGCGGCCAGGATGTTCCACTGATGGATGGCGGCCGACATGAACAGCCGCCCGTCGTCGTCTATCTGAAAGAGCTCCATTGCCACAGAGTAGACGGAGCGACAGGCTCAGCGGTTCTGCCCGTCGGGCCGAACCGCTGCGACGCGCCCACCGACCACGAACGACGCGAGTACCCAACGGCTTCCGTTCGTATCACGGGCGGCGGGCGCTCGGCATCGCCATCGCAGCAGCCTCCGGCGGGTCGTCGTCAGGCGCCAATCGGAAATGCAACTCGGCGATCGCGGCCAATTTGTCAGCTCTAACGATCCGGCCGCGCGATCTGTGGTAGTCCGCGAGATCGGAATACTTATCAAAGAGGAACAAATGCGAGTCGAGCAGCTCGCCGTTCCTGCCGAACATCCAGACGAATACCTTGATAGAGAAGATGTCGAGCAGGAGTCGAAGGTGCGCAACAACGGAGACCATCGGCTTCGTTCAGTATCGCACGCCGACATATCCGCCCGCGCTCCGGGCCGTCGGTGTCGCCAACGATAGAAGACGGCGTGCACGGTCGCATTAAAACGCGCCGCCGGCCACCTCCGCGAGAGGCCGAGCCCGGCCCGAGCGCCACAGTAGTAACTGATATCGCCGGCGGTGCGTTTTACCACGCCGATCTTCGTGTTGGCGACGCCGACGGCCCGGAGCGCGGGCGCACGACGTCCAGCTCAAGCCGGACGCTACGGCGGGCGCTCAGTTCGCGGGCCTGAAAGGCCCGCGCTACGTTACTTTCGTTCGGAAGTAGGCGATGGTCTCGACGAGGCCCTGCTCGAGCGCCACCTTCGGCTCCCACTTGAGCAGCGTCCGCGCGAGGGTGATGTCGGGGCGGCGCTGCTTGGGGTCGTCGGTGGGCAGCGGCTTGTAGATGATGCGGCTTTTCGAGCCCGTCATCGTGATGATCGTGCGCGCGATCTCCTCGATGGTCATCTCGCGCGGGTTGCCGATGTTGATCGGACCGTGTTGGTCGGAGAGCATGAGCGCGATGATGCCTTCGACCAGATCCGTGATGTAGGTGAAGCTGCGCGTCTGCGTGCCGTCGCCGAACACGGTGACGTCTTCGTTTCGCAGCGCCTGCGAGATGAACGCCGGTGCGGCCCGGCCGTCGTTGACGCGCATCCTCGGGCCGTACGTGTTGAAGATGCGGACGATCTTCGTGTTAACGCCGTGGTAGCGGTGGTAGGCGACCGTCATCGCCTCGGCGAACCGCTTGGCCTCGTCGTACACGCCGCGCGGGCCGATGGGGTTGACGTTGCCCCAGTACGTCTCCTTCTGCGGGTGCTCCAGCGGATCGCCGTACACCTCCGAGGTCGACGCGAGCACGAACCGCGCGCCCTTGGCCTTGGCCAGCCCGAGCGCCTTGTGCGTGCCGAGCGCGCCGACCTTGAGCGTCGGGATCGGGAGTTCCAGGTAGTCGATCGGGCTCGCCGGGCTCGCCCAGTGCAGGACGTAGTCGACCGGCCCGTCGACGTAGATGTAGTTGGTGACGTCGTGCTTGATGAACGTGAAGTCGCGGTTCGCCAGGTGCGAGATGTTCGCCGTAGCGCCGGTCAGGAGATTGTCGATGCCGATGACCGTGTAGCCGCGGTCGAGGAGGGTTTCGGCGAGGTGCGACCCGATAAAACCGGCCGCCCCGGTGATCACCACTCGAGGCTTAGTAGGCATGCTTGTGGAAGAAGCTCTTCGTGAGGGTCAGCCACATGATCTTGAGGTCGAGGCTGACGGACCAGTTTTCGATGTAGTACAGGTCGTACTCGATGCGCTTCTCGAGCGCCGTATTGCCGCGCCAGCCGTTCACCTGCGCCCATCCCGTCAACCCGGCCTTCACCTTGTGGCGAAGCATGTACTGCGGAATGCGGTGCTTGAACTGCTCGACGAAGTGCGGCCGCTCGGGGCGCGGACCGACGATCGACATGTCGCCGCGCAGGACGTTCCACAACTGGGGCAGTTCGTCGATGTTCGACCGGCGGAGGAAGCGCCCGAACGCGGTCACGCGCGGGTCGTTCCGTTGGGTCCACACCGGTCCCGTCTCGCGTTCGGCATTGTCCGTCATGGAGCGGAACTTCACGATCGTGAACGACTTGCCGTCGAGGCCCATCCGTTCCTGGCGGTAGAAGATCGGGCCCCTGGAGGTCAGCCGGACGAGCGCCGCCACGAGGGCGAGGGGAATCGTGAGCAGCAGGAGCGCGGCGGTTGAAATCGCGACGTCGATGCCGCGCTTGACGAGGCTGTTGAAGCCTTGCAGCGGCACGTCGTTGACGTTGATGACGGGCACGCCGTCGAGATCCTCGATCCGGGCCCGCAGCGCGATGACCTGCAGCAGGTCTGGTACGACCTTGACGTCGATGCACTCGCGGCTGGTCGCCTCGATGAGCTCGATCATCTGGAGATGCTGATCCGGGGGAAGCGCGACGTACAGGTGATCGATCGTTTCGCGCAGCGCGATCTGCGCCGCTTCGTCGATCGTGCCGAGCAGCGGCAGGCCGCGGTAGCCGAGGTGATCCCCGGCGGCCCGGTTGTCCACGAAGCCCACGATCTGGTAGCCGAGCTCCCGGTGCTCGATGATCTTGTCAGCCACCAGGCGGCCCAGTTCGCCCGATCCCGCGATCAGGACGCGCTTGAGGCCCAGGCCGGCGCGCCACCGGCGCTCGAGCGCCTCGCGGACCAGTTCGCGCAATGCGTACGTGAAACTGACGTTCAGAAACAGGAAGAGCCCCCACACGGCATTCGACACCTGGAATGCGCCGCGATCGTTGGGGGCGATGTACGCCTGCACGTACAACGTTGCGAAGATGCCGAACACGACCGCGAGGATCGTGCCGACGAACACCGCGAAGAAATCGTCCACTCGCGATCGGCCGCGGCGCAGCCGGTAGAGGCTCTGCAGGTGGAACCCGAGCGGGACGACGACGGCGATGAACGGCAGCAGGTTGATGTACTGCCGCAGCGGCGGAACGCCCTTGGTAATCGGGATGAGGTTCGTCTGAAACCGGATCGTATAGGCCAGCACGAAGGCTGAAAGCCCGAGCAGCGCGTCGGATACAACGTAGAAGGTGACGAGGAGCCGGTTGTACCGCTTGACCATGCTTACGCGTCCGCCGTGATGAGCGCGGCCATTTCGTCGCTGAACCGCTCGCGACTGAATCGTTCGGCATGGCGGCGGATGAGCGCGGGATCGAATCGCCGGGCCATCGCGCGGCTGATGCCGTCGGCGAATGCCGGCGCCGAGGGATCGTCCACGAGGACGCCCGTTTCGTCGGCGACGACGGTTTCGAGCGCGCCGCCGCGGCCGAGCGCAACGACGGGGGAGCCGCAGGCCTGGGCTTCGACCGGCACGATGCCGAAGTCTTCCTCGCCGGGCAACAGCGTCACGCTCGCGCCTCGGTAGAGGTCCCGCACGTCCGCGTCCGAGCGCCGCCCGAGAAAGAGCACGTCGCCGGTTGCGGCGCGTTCGAGCCGTGCACGGTCGGGACCGTCGCCGACAATCTTGAGGGGCACGCGCGCGAGGCGGCAGGCTTCGATGGCCACGGCCACACGCTTGTAAGGGACCAGCGCAGACACGACGAGGGCGTAGCGGTTGCCGGCGGTCGGGGCTTCGTCCTTCGGCGTCATCGTCGCGGGGGTGAAATAGCCGGTATCGACGGGGGGATACACCACAGTCGCCTCGCGATTATAGTATCGGCGGATCCTGCCCGCAACATAGTGAGAAATAGCGACATAGCGGTCGGCGCGGCCGGCGGTGTCGCGGTCCCAGCGGGCCAGCCCGGCCATGGCGCGGCGCATCACGAAGCTCGCCGGCGTTCCGATGCGATCCGGCCCGAAGTACGCGTCGAACTGATCCCACGCGTACCGCATCGGCGTCAGGCAATAGCAGAGATGCCGGGCCCGGCCCGGCCGGATAACGGACTTCACGCAGCAATGGCTCGTGCTGACGATGAGGTCGAAGCCGTCGAAGTCGAACTGCTCGACGGCCGCCGGAAAGAGCGGCAGGTACATCCGGTAGAGCTGCTTCACGAAGGGCAGACGCTGCACGAACGAGGTGTGCGGTCGCGTCCGCTCGATTGTGGGCGACACCGATCCTTTCACGTGAACGAGCGTGAAGACCTCCGCCTGCGGGAACCGTTCGCAGAGCGCGTCGAGCACCTTCTCGCCGCCCCGCATGCCGGTCAGCCAGTCGTGGACGAAGGCAATCCGCCTCGTCATGCGACCTGCCCGACCTCTCCGTAAATCTCACGCACGCGCCGCACCGAGGACTCCCACGAGAACTGGCTGGCGCGCGCGATGCCGAGTCGTTTGAGGTCTGCGCGGAGCCGCTGGTCCGTCAGCACGCGATAGATGCCATCGGCGATGGCGCGCGAGTCGTAGGGATCGACCAGAACGGCGGCATCGCCGGCGACCTCCGGCAGCGACGACACGTTTGACGTCACGACCGGCGTCCCGCTCGCCATGGCTTCGAGCGGGGGCAGGCCGAACCCTTCGTACAGCGACGGGAACACGAACACGCCGGCCAGCCGGTACAGGACCGCCAGGGTTTCCCCCGGCAGATATCCGAGAAAACGCACGTACTGGTGGAGCTGATGCCGGTGGACGGCGCGGCGGAGCGCCGTGTACCTGGAGATGTCGTCGCCGATGAGCACGAGCTTCAGGCGATCGAGGCCGCGGTCGCGCACGAGGTGAAACGCCTCGATCAGCCGCTCGAGGTTCTTGTGCGGTTTCACGTTGCCCGCGTACAGCACGAACGGATCGTGGAGCTGGTACCGTTCGCGAACGCGTACGACCTCTTCTTCCCTGGGCTCGACGCCGAACCGCTCGTCGTAGGAGTTGTAGATCACGTCGATCTTGGACGGCGGGACGTCGACAAACCGCAGGATGTCTCGCTTGGAGCTCTCCGACACCGTGAGGATCCGCGTCGCGCTCCGCGCGGCGAGGGTGATCGACGCGCGTGCGTACGCGAGCGACAGCCGGTTCGGCAGGTACTGCGGAAACATCAGGTGGATGCAGTCGTGAATGGTGACGACCGACTTGCACCTGACGAGCGGCGGCAGCGTGTAGTGCGGCTCGTGAAACAGCGTCACGCCCTCGCGCCGGATCGCCATCGGAATCTTGATCTGTTCGCCCAGCGAATACTTGCCCGCTGTCTCGGCGACGGTCCTGAAGTTCCCGCCGAGCGATCCGAGGGCCTCCCGATCGTCGGGCCGGCCGAAGACCACGTACTCCGTGTCGTGATCGATCCGCGCGAGCTGGTGCAGCAGGTTGCGAATGTAGGTGCCGATCCCGAAGTCGTGGAGTTTTCGGGCGTCGATGCCGATGCGCACGAATCTAATGATATCTGGTCAGGGGTGCCAGCCGGCGTAGTCGAGCCGGTACTTCTTCAGGACATCGCGGCGGACGCCGGGGTAGACGTCGGCCCTCCGCGCGGCTTCGTCGGCCGCGACCACGCCTGCGCGAATCTCGTTCGCCTGTTGCTGCGCGTCGGAGAACGCGTTCGAGCAGCCCTCGAGCAGGGCGCCGCGCATGGCCCGCGGATCGAACAGCGCGAACCACTCGCGGTCGTAGCCGCCCCCGACCGGGCCGCGGTAGCAGGACGACCTGAAACGCCGCCAGTAGTCGTCCATCGCATCGGCCCGGCGGGCCAGCTGACCGACGATCTGATCGTAGGCGGTGGTTGCGCGCTCCCTCGACATCTCCGAGTCCGCCGCCGTGCGGGCGTTGAGCGTCTGGTTCAGGCTCGACGCCGGCGTCGCCGAAGTCGATGTCGTGTGCTGGCCGCTCAGAAGCTCCCGCACGTGGTCGACCGAGACGGCAAAGGAGATCCCCTGCGCTTCCGCGACGCCCATCGTGTTGATCCCGATCACATTGCCGGCGCGATCCACGAGCGGCCCCCCGCTGTTGCCGGGGTTGATGGCCGCGTCGGTCTGGATCAGGGTCACGTTGCCGGCCTGCCTGACGCCGCTCACGATTCCGCGCGTCACCGTGTTCTGCAGAACGCCCAGGGCCGATCCGATGGCCACCACCTCCTGGCCCGAACGCACGCTCGCCGCCGACCCCAGCGACGCAATGGGCTGTTCGGCCAGCGGCGCCGAGAGCTTGAGCAGCGCGAGGTCGAGGTCGCGCGCCACCGTGTCCACGCGCGCCCTGAGGGTGTCCCCGGAGGCTCGCCGGACCCGAAACGTGAGGTCCGAGCCGGCGACGTGCGCGTTGGTGACGATCGTGTCCGGCCGGACGAACACGCCGCTGCCGCTCCCGGTCGACGTCTCGATGACGACCACCGTGGGACTCACCCGGGCGACCAGATCTTCGAGCGGCACGCCCGCGCCGGGCGTGGACGCAGCCGGTGTCGGGGCGGCCGGGACAATCGGCCTTGCGCCCGCAGATTCAGCGGTCGAAGTCGCCGGCACGACGGGCGTAGAGGCCCCTGACAGCGAAGCGGCGTCCGGGGCCGAACCATTCGCCTCGGCGACGGCGCGCGCGACGATTGCCGGGGGCAGCTCTGCGCTTGGCTTTCGCACCGGAACCGCCGCCGGGGGTGGCGCCGGCGTCGATCGGGCGTAAAAGACCGCCCCGGCCATCGCCGCAGCGGCAACCACGACCGCCGCCGTCATCTTCGCCATGAATACGCCGTGGCTTTGCGTCGGCGCACCGGGCGTGGCGGCGTCGGCGTCGCGCCTGACCCGGCCACATCTGCACTGGTTGACATGGCCCGGCACACGTCGGGTGCAGGCGGGGCATGTCCAGCTGGCTCCAGTCGATGTGTTCATGGAAGTTGCCTTCTATGTATCGGCTCCCCGAAGGAGGAGATACAGCCGGAGCAGGGGCACCCAGCCGGGGTGGTGTTTCGCGTAAAAGGCGAGCTGGCTGCGGCGATACGCGCGCGCCGTGCTGCCCGCCGCCGCTTTCACCGACTGCCCGCGCAGGTGGACCACTTCGACGCCCGGCACGAACATCACGCGCCGCCCGCGCGCGCGTATCGCGGCGCAGAAGTCTACGTCTTCCAGGTACATGAAATAGCGCTCGTCGAGCAGCCCCGCCGCCTCGGCGTCCGATCGCCGCACCAGGAGGCACGCCCCGCTGACCCAATCCGGGAACTGCTCCTGCCGCGTTGCCGCGTCGATGCCGGTCGCGTGCTTCTGCCGCAGTTCGTTGAGCGGACCTACCATGCGGCCGAACGACAACTCCGCGCGCCCGCCGGCGTCCACGAGGCGCGGCCCGGCCACCGCGACGTCAGGGTGGAGATCGAGCACGTCGAGAAGACGATCGATTGCGCCGGCCGGCACGATCGTGTCGCTGTTGAGGAGCAGGAGGTTCCCGCCGCTGCCGGCCCGGATGCCGATGTTGGTCCCGCGCGCGAACCCGAGGTTGGCGCCCGTCTCGATGACAGTGACGTTCGAGCGCCGCCGCGCAACATCGGCGCTGCCGTCCGACGACGCGTTGTCGACGACGATCACCTCGTGGCTGCGCGTGGGCGGTGCGTCGTGCAGCGCCTGCAGGCAGCGTTCGAGATCGGCGCGGGCGTTGAACGAGACGATGACGATGGACAGATCCATGGCCATCAACGCACCCGGTTGCCCGCAGTTGTGCTCGGTCCCGAGTCCTTGGTACTTAGTTCCTGGTCCGTCCCTTGTCCTTGGTCCCGAAGTCCGACATCCGGAATGAGGTGCGTTCGGCGGATGTCTCTACGCGCGCACCAGGGACGCTGGACGCTGGACGGACCATGGACCTCGGACGGACCACGCACCAAGGACCAGGAACCAGGGACAGTCATGTTCATGACCGGGCCGACTGTTCAATCGCGGCGAGCGTCTCACGCCCGGCCACCGGCCAGCTGTACCTGGCCAGCGCATCGGGCGCGGCCGACAGCAGCCGCGCGCGAGTCGGCTCGTCGAACAACAGCTGTTCGATGGCGCGCACGATCGCCTTCGACCGTCCCCGTTCGACGTACAGGGCGGCGGCGCCGCAGCTTTCGTGCGCGACCGGCGTGTCGAACAGGACCGGAGGCACGCCGGCCGCGAGCGCCTCGAGCGGCGTCAGGCCGAGGCCCTCGTATTCCGACAGGAACGCGAAGGCACGAGCCCGCCGGTACAGGTCGGCCAGCTGCGCGTCCGACACATACCGGTGCCAGCGGACCCGGCCCCCGGCCTCCGCGTCGGCTATCGCGGCGCCCACGTCTTCGCGGGGGAAGCTGCGATTGTCGCCGGCGAGATCGAGAGACGTAGCCGGATGCTGCCGCGCGATCGAGGCAAACGCGTGGATGAGATCCACGACATGGCGTCGGTTGAAGATCGATCCGACGAAGAGGACGCGCGGCTCGCGTCCGGCGGACGTCGCTTCCGGGGCGCCCGGCACGCCGCGATCGGGGATGCCGGGCGGTATCACGCGTATGCGCCCGTCGGGCACCCCGAGGAACTCGACGATTTCGCGGCGGGAAAACTCCGAGATGGTGATCACCGTCCGTGCGTTCGCGGCCGATTGACGCGACAGCCATCGCAGGCGGGCGCCCTCGCGCATGCGATACCACTCGGGGTGGGCGGCGAAGGACACATCGTGGATGGCGACGACGGTGGGCGTTCTCAAGGCGAGAGGGGCGGAATACTGCGGCGCGAAGAAGACGTCGAGGTGATCCGCGGCCGCCGCACGCGGCAGCTGCACCTGTTCCCAGAACGTTCCGCCGGAGCCGGGCACGAGCCGCGTCATGAATCGCCGGGCGTCGAGGCCCGCCGTCGCATCCGCCGGTTCGGGCAAATACAAGACGAACTCGTGCTTCGTGGCTCGTGACTCGCGGCTCGTGGCCCATTCGCGGATCAGTCCGGCCAGATATTGGCCCACACCGGTCTGCCGGCCGCACAACTGCCGCGCGTCTATGCCGATGCGCATCGTTTGTGCTCGATCGCCGCCTGGTACACGCCGCACATCAGCCGGGCAGTCGCCGCCCACTGGAACTCGCGAGCTCTCGCCAACCCCTTCGCCGCGCACGCCCCGGCATATTCATCGTCGGTGAGGATCTTCTCGATGGCGGCGGCGAGATCGCCGGGGCTTCCGGGATCGATCAGCGGTCCGGCGCCGCCGACCACCTCCGGGAGCGCGCCGCGATTGGCTGCGACGACGGGCACGCCCGTCGCCATCGCTTCGAGGACCGGCAGGCCGAACCCCTCGTCGAGCGAAGGCAGCACCAGCAGCCGCGCGCCTTCATAGAGCGAACGCCGGCGGGCGGCGTCCACGTAGCCGAGGTGGCGAACGACGCCGCGAAGCGGCGGATGCTCCAGGCGGTCAAGCCACGCCCGCGCGGCGGGCGTGGCCTTCCCCGCAAGCAGCAGCTCCGGGACGGCCAGGCTCTTGTGGCTCAACAGACGCTCGTACGCGTCGAGCAGCGCCCCGACGTTCTTGCGCGGCTCGATCGTTCCCATGAACAGCACATACCCGGACCCAGGCAGCGGCTGCCGCGGCGGCCATGCCGGCGCGCCGGGCGGACAGAGCGCGATCTTCTCCGGCGGCACGGCCAGCCGTCGTGCGACTTCGCCCGCGGCGTATCGCGACGAGACGACGATGCGATCTGCGCGGCCGGCGTGGGCGTGGACCAGCGCGGGGTAGTCGCGGCGCACGTCAGCCCGTGTCCCGTCGGGGTTATCGAGGAAGCTGAGGTCGTGGATCGTGACGACCGAGGCCGCAGCTCGCGACGGCAGCAGCAGCGGGTGCGGCGAGTGCGTCACGTCGAAGGCGCGACCTGTCAGGGTTTCGGCACCCGGCCATCCCAGCCGGTGCCAGAGGAGGTTGAGCAGCCGCACGGGCACCCGCCGATCGATGGTCGTCACGCCGCGCAGGTCGGGGTCGTCGAGGCTGAGGCGGTCGCGCCAGGAGCTCGAAAAGATGGTCAGATCCAGCGTCGTCGTGTCCGCCAGCGCCCTGACGAGCTCGTGGGTATATTCGCCGACACCGGTCCGCTCGCGCAGGGACGGCCGGTAATCGATCAGGACGCGCACTTGTTTAAGTCTTTCCGCCTCAGTATCTTATTGTGAAATGAAAATTGCTGTCGTGGGAACAGGGTACGTCGGACTGGTTCTGGGGGCCTGCCTGGCCGAAAACGGCAACACTGTCGCGTGCGTGGACAAGGACGCCGAGAAAGTCGCGACGCTGCGGCAGGGCAGAGTTCCGATCTACGAGCCCGGCCTGGAGGAAATGGTCCGCCGGAACCACGGCGAGGAACGGTTGAGTTTCACGACCGAGTTGCCCGCCGCCGTCCAGGCCGCCGAAATTGTCTTCATCGCGGTCGGCACGCCCCAGGGCGAGGACGGCTCGGCCGACCTCACGCACGTCCTGGACGTCGCCGGCGCGATCGGCCGCGCGATGAACAAGTACACCGTCGTCGTGGACAAGAGCACGGTGCCTGTCGGCACCGCGAAGCGCGTTCACGCCGTGATCGCCAAAGAGACGACGCAGCCGTTCAGCGTCGTCAGCAACCCCGAGTTTCTCAAGCAGGGCGCCGCGGTCGAGGATTTCATGAAGCCCGACCGCGTTGTGATCGGCGTCGAGCCGGGCGACGACCGGGCCGGTGCGGTGATGAAGGAGCTGTACGGGCCTTTCACGCGAACCGGCGCGCCGATCATGATGATGGACACGGCGAGCGCGGAGCTCTGCAAGTACGCCGCGAATTCAATCCTGGCCTCGCGCATCTCGTTCATGAACGAGGTGGCGAACATGTGCGAGCTGGTGGGCGCCGACGTCGATCAGGTGCGCAGGGCGATTGGCGCCGACCGCCGCATCGGATCGTCGTTCCTGTTTCCGGGCGTCGGCTACGGTGGCAGCTGCTTCCCCAAGGACGTCAAGGCCCTGATCAAGTCGGCCCGCGATCACGGATACGACTTCAAGATTCTGCACGCGGTCGAGGCCGCGAACCACGCGCAGAAAGAGCGGCTGGTCGCCAAGATGCAGGCGTATTTCGGCAGCCTGAAAGGAAAAACGATCGCCGTCTGGGGACTGGCGTTCAAGCCGCGAACCGATGACATGCGGGAAGCGCCGGCGATCGTGATCATCGAAGGACTGCTCGCTCAGGGCGCGACGGTTCGAGCCTACGATCCGGAGGCGACCAGGACGGCGCGGGGCGTGTTCGGCGACAGGATCACGTTCTGCGATAAAAGCTACGACGCCCTGGCCGGCGCCGACGCGCTCGCTGTCGTCACCGAATGGAACACGTTCCGCGAGCCGGAGTTCGCGAAGATGCGGGAGCTGATGCGATCGCCGGTCGTGTTCGACGGCCGCAATATTTATTCACCCGAAAACATGCGCACGCTCGGCTTCACCTATTTCTCCATTGGCCGGTAATCCGCGGACGGTCCTGGTGACCGGGGGAGCCGGATACATCGGCAGCCACGCGGCAAAAGCCCTGTCGCGCGCGGGCTACCGGGTCGTCGTGCTGGACAACCTGGTGGCGGGGCATCGCGAAGCCGTCAAGTACGGGGAGCTCGTCGAAGGGGACATCGCCGACGTCGGGGCGGTCCGTGCAGCCCTCGATCGGTACGAGGTCGGCGCCGTCATGCACTTCGCAGCGTATCTGGACGTGGGCGAGTCCGTGCGTGAGCCGATCAAGTACTACCGCAACAACGTGATCGGCGCTCTCAGTCTGCTCGAGGCCATGGCGAGCCGGTCCGTGTCCAGCCTTGTGTTTTCCTCCACCTGCGCGACTTACGGAGAGCCCCTGGCGACGCCGATCGACGAGGCGCACCCGCAGCAGCCGATCAATGCCTATGGTGAGACGAAGCTGGCCATCGAGCGTGCGTTCCCGCATTTCGAGCGGGCGTACGGCCTCCATGCCGTGGCGCTTCGGTACTTCAACGCCGCCGGGGCCGATCCGGATGGCGAAATCGGGGAGGACCACGCGCCGGAAATCCACCTCATCCCGCGGGCGATCGAGGCCGCCACGGGCGGACGCGGTCTCCAGGTGTTCGGCGACGACTACCCGACGCCGGACGGCACCTGCCTGCGCGACTACGTGCACGTGACCGACCTGGCGGACGCGCACGTGCGGGCGCTCGAGCAGGTCGCCGGATCCGGACGTTCAGCCGCCTACAACCTCGGGACGGGCGTGCCGCGCTCGGTTCGCGAGGTGATCGACGCCGTGGGACGCGTCACCGGGCGCACGGTGCCGTGGACGCTGGCGCCCCGCCGGCCCGGGGATCCGGCGGCGCTGTACGCCAGGGCCGACAAGGCGCGGGTGGAGCTCGGATGGACGCCGCGCTTTTCCGATCTCGATGCGATCGTCGGCACGGCCTGGGGCTGGCACCGGTCGCATCCGCGGGGATATTCCGGCTCATGACGCGACAGCCCGCGGCTCCGCTGGTCGATCCGCTCCTGTCTGTCGTGATGCCGGCTTACAACGAGCGCGACACGATCGACGAGATCATCCGCCGCGTGCTGGCCGTGCCGCTCAGACTCGAGCTGATCGTCGTGGACGACTGTTCGACCGATGGCACTCGCGATCAACTGCAGGCGCTGCAGCGCGAGCTGGGCTTCACGCTGATTCTCCAGCCGGCCAACGGCGGCAAGGGTGCGGCGCTCAGGGCCGGGTTTGCGAAGGTCAGCGGCGAGATTGTGATCATTCAGGATGCCGATCTGGAGTATTCGCCGGAGGAGTATCCTTCGCTCATCGAGCTCATCTGCACGGGGCGGGCGGACGTCGTCTACGGGTCGCGGTTTCTCGGCCGGCACCGCGTGTTCCTGTTCACGCACTACGCCGGCAACCGGCTGCTGACGCTGCTGACGAACATCCTGTACAACACCATGCTGACCGACATGGAGACGTGCTTCAAGGTCATGCGCGCCGAGGTGCTGCGGTCGATGACCCTCAAGTCGAATCGCTTCGGCATCGAGCCGGAGCTGACGGCGAAGATCTTCAAGCGCGGCTACCGCGTGTACGAAATCCCTATCACCTACGACGGTCGCGGGTACAGTGAAGGCAAGAAGATCACCTGGCGGGACGGCATCGAGGCCATCTGGACGCTGCTCAAGTACCGATTCACCGAGTGACTGAACACCCTCTCAGGCGCCTCTTCAAGTACGCGCGGCCGTACCGGATGCGTTTGTACGTGGCCGGGTTCGCGATGGTCCTCTATGCGGCCGGGACGGCCGGCCTGGCGATCATCATCCGGCCCATCATCGACAAGACCCTGCCGAGCAAGGAAAACCTCTCCCTCATGGCCTGGGGGATCATCGGGATCTACCTGCTCAAGGGTGTCGGCTCGTATGTGTCGTCGTACCTGACCACCAACGTCGGGCAGCGGGTTGTCATGGACCTGCGGAACGCCCTCTACCAGCACATCCTCGGCCAGTCGGCGGGGTTCTTCGCGCAGCGGACGACGGGGCAGCTGATGTCGAAGGTCACCAACGACGTCAGCCAGGTGCAGCAGGTCGTGTCGGACACGATCGCGGACCTCGCGCGCGAAACGCTCACGCTCATCGGCTGCGCGGTCTGGCTGTTCTATCTCGACGCGCGCCTGACGATCGTCTGCATGACCGGCGCGCCGATCATCGTCTACCCGCTGGTCCGGCTCGGACAGCGCGTGCGCCGCACCACTCGGCGGAGCCAGGAGGCCCTCGAACAGCTCTCGCACATCAGCGCCGAGGCGTTCACCGGGCACCGGATCGTAAAGGCGTTCGGCACCGAGGCGCACGAGGGCGAGAAGTTCCGGAAGGCCGGCTACAACCTGTTCCGCATCAACATGAAAGTCACCGCCGCGCTTTCGAGCCTGCCGCCGCTCATGGAACTGCTCGGCGGCGTCGGCATGGCCATCGCGCTCATCATCGGCAGCCGGGCCGTGGCCTCGAAAGCCATGACCTCGGGCGACTTCTTCTCGTTCATGGCGGCCGTGATGCTGATGTACGGCCCCGCGAAGAAGCTCAGCCGCGTCAACGCCGACATCCAGCAGGCCATCGCCGCCTCTGAACGGATTTTCGAGATGCTCGACACGCACACCGAGGTGTCGGAGCAGGCCGGCGCCCAGGCGCTCCCGACCTTCCGGAGCGCGATCGAGTTCCGCGACGTGGGATTCGGCTACGACGATGGCCCCGGCCGGATCCTGCGGGGCGTGTCGTTCCGGGTCACCGCCGGACAGCTGATCGCGATTGTCGGCCGGAGCGGCGCCGGCAAGACGACGCTCGTCAACCTCCTGCCGCGGTTCTACGACGTCACGACCGGATCGATTGCCATCGACGGCACCGATATCCGCGAGGTGTCCCTTGCGTCGCTGCGGTCGCAGATCGGCATCGTGACGCAGGAGACGGTGCTGTTCGACGACACCATCGCCAACAACATCGCGTACGGGACGTACGGATCGCACGGCACGCCCGGGGCGTCGAGGGACGCCATCGTGGGCGCGGCGCAGGCGGCCAACGCGCACGGGTTCATCGGTGCGCTCCCGCACGGCTACGAGACGATGATCGGCGAGCGGGGCCAGCGCCTCTCGGGCGGCCAGCGCCAGCGCCTGGCCATCGCGCGCGCGCTCCTCAAGAACGCGCCGATCCTCGTGCTCGACGAGGCCACGTCCGCGCTCGATTCGGAATCGGAGCAGCTGGTCCAGGAAGCGCTGGCCAACCTGATGATGAACCGGACCTCGTTCGTCATCGCTCATCGCCTGTCCACGATCCAGCGCGCCGACGCCATCATCGTGCTCGAGCGCGGGCGCATCGTCGAGGTCGGCCGGCACGACGAACTGCTGGCGCGGCCCGACGGCGCCTACGCGTCGCTCTACCAGATGCAGCTCCTCGAGGGCCGCAAAGGCGAACGGAGAATGGTGCCCTCGTGATCAAGTCCATGACCGGGTTTTCGTCGATCACACGCGAGGACGATCGGGCGACGGTGGCGGTGACCATCCGGTCGGTCAACCATCGATACCTCGACCTGCAACTCCGGGTGCCGCAGGCGCTGGCGGCAATCGAGAGCGACGTGCGAACGCTGGTAGGGAAGCACGTCGCGCGGGGCCGCGTCGAGGTGGCGCTGTCGTTTCAGTTGCGGCAGGTTCCGTCCGTCGACGTGGAGTTCAACGAGACATTCGCGTCGGCCCTCGAGCAGGCGATCGACAAGGCTCGCGATCGCGGCCTGGTGACGGGGACGCTGACGCCCGGCGACCTGCTCCGGCTGCCGCAGGCGCTCACGATTCGCGATCGGCCGATTGAGGCCGACGAGGCGGCGCGGGACGAGCTGGCCGCGCGCGCCTGCGGCGCCGTCGGCGAGGCGCTGGCCGACCTCGACGAGATGCGCGTGCGCGAAGGCGGCCATCTCCGCGCGGATCTCGACCAGCGCCGGACGTTCGTCGCCGACCTCGTCGAGCGCGTGGCCGTTGCCGCCGACGAAGGGCGCGCGGCGATGGAGACCCGCCTGCACGAGCGCGTGCGCGAGCTGAGAGCGCAGCTACAGGCCGACGAGGGCGCCGTCGCGCAGGAGATCGTGCGCAGCGCTGCACGATCTGACATCAGCGAGGAAATCGCGCGCTTCCGGGGCCATGTCAGCCACTGGGTGACGCTCTCCGACAGCGCCGAGCCCTGCGGGCGCAAGCTCGATTTCCTGCTGCAGGAGATGAATCGCGAGGTGAACACGATGGGCTCGAAGGCCGACGGCCTGCGGGTGTCCGAGCTCATCATCGCGGCGAAGGCCGAACTCGAGAAGATGCGTGAACAGGTCCAGAATGTCGAGTAAAATGACGGTATTCCTATGATTGATCGCTCCAAACTGTCTAATTCATTCGAGTTCGTCGTCACCGCCGGCGCCCGCGCGCGCCAGCTCCTCGCCGGTTCCACGCCGCGCGTCAGCGTCGGCGAGCACAAGAAGACCACGGTCGCCCAGCAGGAAGTCATCACGCGGGCGGTCGAAAAGATGGAGCCGGAACCGCCGAAGGAATCGTGAAGCCGATCAAGTGACCAAATGCTGATCGCGCTAGGGGTGACCGGCGGAATCGGCGCGTACAAGGCCGTCGAGGTCGCACGCGGGCTGCAGAAGCGCGGCCACGAGGTCGTGGCGGTGATGACGGCGTCGGCCACGCGGTTTGTGGGGCCCGTCACGTTCGAAGCCATTACCCGCCGCCGGGTCATCACCGATCAGTTCGAAGCCGGCGCGAACTCGGACATCGAGCACATCGCCCTCGCGTCCACCATCGATCTCCTGCTCATCGCGCCGGCCACCGCCAACATCATCGGCAAGCTCGCCAACGGCATCGCCGACGATTTTCTCTCGACGCTGTACATCGCGACGCGTGCGCCCGTGCTCCTCGCGCCGGCGATGAACACGCAGATGTTCGCGCACGAGGCCGTGCGGCGGAATCTCGACACGCTCGCCGCGCGCGGCGTGCGGTTCGTCGAGCCGGGCGAAGGCTACCTGGCGTGCGGATGGATCGGCAAGGGCCGGCTCGCAGAGCCCGACGAGATCGTCGCGGCCGCCGAGTCGATGCTGGTGCCTGACGGGCCGCTCAAGGGGCAGCGCATCCTGGTTACCGCGGGGCCCACGTACGAAGACGTCGATCCGGTCCGCTACATCGGGAACCGATCCTCGGGCCGCATGGGGTTCGCCATCGCGGCCGAGGCCGCGCGCCGGGGAGCCGAAGTCACCCTCGTCGCCGGCCCGACCTCCGTCGATCCGCCGAGCGTACAGGAGATCGTCCGCGTGCGAAGCGCCGCGGACATGCACGCGGCCGTGATGGCCCGCGCGGACCGCTCGCACATCGTCGTCATGGCGGCGGCGGTCGCCGACTACACCCCCGCGCAGCGCGCCCCGCAGAAGGTCGTCAAACGCGACGACACGCTCACACTGGTGCTGACGAAGACCCCGGACATCCTGGGCGACCTGGGGCACCGGCGCCTGACGTCCGGAAACGGCCCGCTGCTGGTCGGTTTCGCCGCGGAAACCGAGAACCTCGTAGCCCGCGCCACCGCCAAACGCGAGCGGAAGCACGCCGACCTCATCGTCGCGAACGACGTGTCGGGGCCGGACGCCGGATTCGACGTCGACGCCAACGCCGTGACCATCGTCGGGCCGGACGGCGCCGAGTCGGTGCCGCTGCAGAGCAAAGCGCGCATCGCCGCGATCATCCTCGACCGCGTGGAACGTCTCGTCGCGTCGCGGGAGATCGTCAGGACTTCACATTCGTGAATGTGTCCGTGCGTAGCGTCTGCCTTCAGGCGGACGGCGAACGTCCGGCTGAAGCCGGACGCTACGATCGTCAAACCTGCCAATGAACAAAGATCAGGCCACGGAACACCTCCGCTTCGCCCAGGAGCTCGGCGTCGCCGGAGTCAGCCGCGATCCGCTCTGGCGGGCACGAGCGGTTGAAACCACTCCGATCGCGGCGCCGCCCGCCGAGGTGCGGCCGGTGACGATCGCCCTGACGCCGGTCGAGAGCCTCGCCGCCATCCGCACCGATATCGGCGACTGCACCCGCTGCAAGCTCCACACGCTGGGGCGCACGCAGGTGGTGTTCGGCGTCGGCAACCCCGAAGCCGACCTGATGTTCGTCGGCGAGGCTCCGGGGCGCGACGAAGATCAGCAGGGCTTTCCGTTCGTCGGCCGCGCGGGGCAGCTCCTGACGAAGATTATCGAAGCCATCGCGCTCAAGCGCGAGGATGTCTACATCGCCAACGTCATCAAGTGCCGCCCGCCCGAGAACCGGAATCCCGAGCCGGACGAAGTCGAAACCTGCGAGCCGTTCCTCTTCCGGCAGATCGACGTCATCAAGCCGAAGGTGATCGTCGCGCTCGGCAAGTTCGGCGCGCAGACGCTGCTGCGGACGCTCGATCCGATTTCGCGGCTCCGAGGCCGCGTGTTCGAGTACCGCGGCGCGAAGCTGATCCCGACGTTTCACCCCGCGTACCTGCTGAGGAACCCGTCTTCGAAGCGTGAAGTCTGGGAAGACATGAAGCTGGTGCGAAGGCTCCTCTCGGAAACTTAGAACTTAGAAGTAAGAAGTTAGAACTCGGACTGAAACGCAGAGCCATGACCTATCCTGTCATTCTTCAGTTCTAACTTCTAAGTTCTGAGTTCTAACTTCAAACCTGTGCTAATCCACGTCGCCGTTCCGGTCCCATCGCTGGGTCTCCTGACCTATCGCGTTCCGGAGAACCTGCCGCGCCCTCCGGTGGGCGCGAGGGTCGTCGTGCCCCTGGGATCCCGAGTCGTCACGGGCATCGTCATGGATGACGCGCCCGAGACGACGGTCGCCGCGGGCGACGTGAAGGCGGTCATGCAGGTCCTCGACGAGCACGCATTCGTGCCGATCGAGGTCGTCGAACTGGCGCGCTGGACGGCCGAGTACTACGCGGCTGGACCGGGCGACACGATCACCGCGGTCCTGCCGCCCAAGGCTCGCGGCGGCCGCGCCGACGCGCACAAGACGATGCGGGTGGCGACGGCGACGGTGGCGGGTCTCGAGAGCCTTGCCGCCGGCACGCTGAAGGCCAGGCAGCTCGAGGCGATGGAGCTGCTCGCCGGCGCCCCCGGCGGTCTCGGGACACCCGAACTTGCCGAGAGGGGCATCGCGGCCGACGTCGTCTCCCGTCTCGTCCGTGGCGGGCTCGTGAGCATCCGGCAGGAGCGCGTGGATCGGGATCCGTTCGACACCTCGTCCATCGAGGTCGCGGCCTTCGATCCCGGCCGGCGGCTGACGCACGAACAGGAAGCGGCGCTCAAGCGCCTGCGGGCGCTGGCCGATTCGCAGGCGTTTCACGTCGCGCTCGTGCACGGGGTGACGGGCAGCGGCAAGACGGAGGTCTACCTGCGGCTGTCGGCTGCCGTGCGCGACGCCGGGCGCCGCGTGCTGATGCTCGTGCCCGAGATCGCGCTCACGCCGGCCATGGTCGCGCAGTTCCGCGGAGCGTTCGGCGAGCGCGTGGCCGTGCAGCACAGCGCCCTTTCCGACGGCGAGCGCCACGACCAGTGGCAGCGGATCCGGCGCGGCGACATCGACGTCGTCGTCGGCACGCGGTCGGCCGTCTTCGCGCCGCTCGAGCGCGTCGGCCTGATCATCGTGGACGAGGAGCACGACGGGTCGTACAAGCAGGAGGAGAGCCCGCGGTACCACGGCCGCGACGTGGCCATCGTGCGCGGCCAGCGCGCGGGCGCGCTGGTGGTCCTCGGGTCGGCGACGCCGTCGATGGAGAGCGGCTACAACGCCAGCACCGGCCGCTACGAGCGCGTCGTCCTCGAGCGTCGTGTGCTCGACCGGCCGCTTGCGGCCGTGAAGGTCGTGGACATGCGCGAAGAGTTCGCCGCCGAAGGGCCGGACCTGGTGCTGAGCCGCGCACTCAGCCAGGCCCTGGCGCTGCGCCTGGAGCGCCGCGAGCAGGCGCTCGTGCTGCTGAACCGCCGGGGCTTTGCCACGGCCGTCTTCTGCCGCCAGTGCGCGGGCACGATGGACTGTCCCAACTGCAGCGTGTCGCTGGTCGTGCACGGCGAAGGCGTGTCGCGGCGAGCGCGCTGCCACTACTGCAACTACGCCGCGCGCGTGCCGGCCGTCTGCACGCTCTGCGCCGGCCCGTTTCTCGACCAGACGGGCTTCGGCACCGAGCGCGTGGAGCTCGAGGTGCGAAAAGCCTGCCCGGGCGCCAGGGTCGCCCGGCTCGATCGCGACGCCATCCGCCGCAAAGGGTCGCTGACGGCGCTGCTCGGGAGGTTTGCGGCCGGCGAGATCGACGTGCTGGTCGGCACGCAGATGATCGCCAAGGGTCACGACTTCCCGCGCGTGACGCTCGTCGGCGTCGTCTCGGCCGACGTCGGGCTGGGGCTCGCCGATTTTCGAGCGTCGGAGCGCACCTTTCAACTCCTCACGCAAGTCGTCGGGCGCGCGGGGCGCGGTGAGCGTCCCGGCGAGGCGATCGTCCAGACGCTCTATCCCGATCACTACAGCGTGCAGCTGGCGTGCCGGCAGGATTACGCGGCCTTCTTCGAACGGGAGATCGAGTTCCGCCGCCAGATGCGCTATCCGCCGCTGGTGTCGATGATCAACATCGTCGTCCGCTCACGGACGTTTGCCGGCGCGATGGACGAGGCATCCGGGATTGCGGAGCGGATGCGGGGCGACGCCGAAC
The DNA here is from genome assembly GCA_963712905.1 of uncultured Acidobacteriota bacterium. Classification (GTDB taxonomy): domain Bacteria; phylum Acidobacteriota; class Vicinamibacteria; order Vicinamibacterales; family CAVVIG01; genus CAVQJU01. The sequence continues at coordinate 420,394 of CAVQJU010000007.1, forward strand.
GCGACGGCCTGAAGGTGCTCGGCCCGGCGCCGGCGCCGATCGGCAGGCTGCGCGGCGAATACCGGGCGCAGTTAATGATCAAAGGCGCGCACCGGAAGCGCATGCGCGAAGCCCTGCAGGCCGCGATCGCCGCACGGCCCGAGCTGCAGCGGCGTGTCCTCGTCGACGTCGATCCGATCAGCGTTCTCTAGGTCCGAGAGGTCCGAAAGGTCCGAAAGGTCCCAGAGGTCCGAAAGGTCCAAAGGGTCCGACGCGGCTGAACGGCGGCTCGCTGGACCTCTTGGACTCCTCGGACCTCTCGGACCTCTCGGACCTTTCGGACCCCTCGGACCTTTCGGACCCCTCGGACCTCTTGGACCTGTTGTTATCGTCCAATGATGTCCGAGATCGGCGACGCCGAGAACGAGAGCACGAAGATCGCCAGCGCGAACACGGCCAGCCAGATACGCACGCGATCGAGCGGGGCGTCCTCGTCGATCACGGGCGGGTGCCGTGGTCCAAAGGTGAAGATCATGATCGTCATCATGATGGTCAGGCCCATCCAGACGATCGAGTAGTACGACAGCGCCGCCGCCGCAACCAGCGTCGCCAGCGTGACCCACGACGACCGGCGTCCGAGCAGGGCGTACGACAGATGGCCGCCGTCCAACTGGCCGGCGGGGAAGAGGTTCCAGACCGTCGCCAGCAGGCCAAACCATGCGGCGAACGCCATCGGGTGCATGTTGATCGAATAGCCGTCCGGCACAGCGCCCCAGATCAGGTACGCCGCCATCTTGAAGAGCAGCGGCTCCCCGAGATTCTGGCCGACGAAATCGGGCGGGACCGCCGCGACGTGGGACATGGCGACGCCGATGAACATCGCCGGCACCGCGACCAGGAAACCGGCGATCGGGCCGGCGATGCCGATGTCGAAGAGCATGTGCTTCCGGGGGATCGGTTCGCGGATTCGAATAACCGCTCCCAGCGTCCCGCTGATGGAGAGGAACGGGAACGGAATGAAGAACGGCAGCGACGCATCGACGTCATAATAGCGGCAGGCGAAGTAGTGCCCCAGCTCGTGGCAACCCAGGATGCCGATGATCGTGGCGCTGTACCAGAGACCCCTCGTGAAGAACACCACCAGGGGTCCGGCCACGGCTCGAGCCGGCAGGTAGTCCGCCTGGAACGCCGCGTAGTGAAGGGCGCCGACAAACGTGGTCGACGCCACGGTCAGCACGAACAGTAGTACGTGCAGCCAGACGCGGTCCTGAAACTTGGGCCGCGGTTGCCAGCTGAACTCTGGCGCTGGAATCGGTTCCTGGAGAGGGTCCACTTACCCGATGTTCTGGAGATCTTTGCCCGGCTTGAAACGGATTGTCCTTCCCGGCGGGATGCGCACTTCCTTGCCGGTGCGGGGATTGCGGCCGATGCCGCGCTTGCGCGGCTTCACCTGGAACACGCCGAATCCGCGAAGTTCAATCCTTTCGCCACGTTGCATGGAGGTCCGCATCGCGTCGAACACCGCGTCGACCGCCACCTCGGCCTTAACCTTGGTGATGTCGGCGATTTTCGACACTTCGTTGACGATGTCGACCTTGATCATGCTTATGGTCTCCTGCGTGTTGCTAAATACTATAGATACTGACACTTACGCTGTCAAGGCTGAGGCTAAGTGATGGCGAGGAAGACCGCGTCTGTTGTGCTGGTCGGTCGTCCCAACGTGGGGAAGTCCACGTTGTTCAACCGGATGACTGGCAAAAGGCAGGCGATCGTCGCGCCGCTGCCCGGCACGACGCGTGATTCGCTCGAGCGGAGCGTCACGTGGCGCACGACGACCTTCAACCTGTTCGACACAGGAGGTTTGTACGGCGCGAGCGAGGATCCACTTCACGAACTCGTCGTCGTCCAGGGGAAGCGGGCCATCGAGGGAGCGGACCTGCTGGTCTTCGTGGCGGATGGCCGGGAGGGTCTGGTCGGCGGGGACGAGACAATCGCCACCGAGCTGCGCGCGACGGGCCGGCCTGTTCTGCTGGCCGTGAACAAGTTCGACGACAAGCGCGCGCGCAACGGCACGCTCGAGTTCTACCGGCTCGGCATCGATCCAGTCTTCGAGATCTCGGCCGAGCACGGCCTGGGCGTCGCCGAGCTGATGGATGCGATTGTGGAGAGGCTGGAGGCTGGAGGCTGGAGGCCGGAGGCCGGATCTCAGGATCCCAGCGCTTCAGAAGGCTCTTCCCCAGACCCTAACCTCCAACCTCCAACCTCTCCGGAGACCGGTGTCGCCTTCGTCGGGCGGCCCAACGTCGGCAAGTCGTCGCTCGTGAATCGTTTGCTCCGCGAGGAGCGCGTGCTGGTGAGCGACATGCCGGGCACGACGCGCGACGCGATCGACAGCCCGCTCGTCTGGCACCGGCGGCGCTTCCGGATTGTCGACACGGCCGGGATGCGGCGGCCCGGCAAGGTATCGGGCGGCGGGCCGGTGGAGATGGTGAGCGTGGCCGGCGCAAAGCGGGCGATCTTCGACGCGGACGTCGTGGTCCTGGTGATTGACGCGGCCGCAGGCGCGAGCGATCAGGATGCGGCCATCGGCGGGGAGGCGGACCGCGCGGGACGCGGCATCGTCATCGTCGCGAACAAGTGGGACCTCGTGAAGGATCGCGGCCCGGACTACTCGACCGTGTTCGACGAGGCCACGCGGCACGGGATGCGGTTCCTCGACTACGCGCCCATCCTGCACATCTCGGCCATGACTGGCGAGCGGACGCCGAAGGTCCTCGAAACGATCGACAAGATCGCACACACGAGGCGGATACGCGTGCCCACGCCGGAGCTCAACAAGTTTGTCGAAGCCGTGACCGCCGCGAATCCGCCCGTGAGCCCAGGCAGAACACACGTCCGCATTCTCTACGCGGCGCAGATCGGCGTGGCGCCGCCGTCGTTTGTCTTCTTCACCAACGTCGCCACGACGCTCCATTTCTCGTACGAGCGGTTCCTCGTGAACAAGCTGCGCGAGAAGTTCGGGTTCGTCGGGACGCCGATCCGCATCCAGGTACGGCGGCGCGCGAAGGGGGGCGGGCCCCGAAAGGCGCGGCCGGCGCGAACGTCAGGAGGGGGCGGGAAGGCCGGAGGCGTCAAGAGCGCCGGACAGGCCGGCAGGATTAGACGGGCCAGAAAGGCGGCAAACGCAAGAAGGTCAAGAAAGACGTAAACTACCTAAGGCCTAAGTTCTGCGCCACTCGCAGGACGCGGGGGACCCAGGTTCTTGGGGCGTATCGGCGTGAGAGCGCCGGCGGACACTTCCGAGTCCGAGCCCGTCAGCTAACCCCGCCGGCGCGACACGGAAGCGTTTGTGAATACCACCTCTCGCTTGCGGCGCGGGACGACACGCGACGTCGTTCACGCTCTCGGTTCACTGGCCGCCGTGGCGGCCGTGACCATTGCCTACGCGCGCTGGCTCCACGTCGGCAATGCGACGACCGTCGCACTCAGCTTCCTCCTGATCGTCCTCGTGGCTGCGGCGACATCCCGCCTGTGGGTGGCGGGGCTGACGTCGCTCGTCTCGATGATCTGCTTCAACTTCTTCTTCCTGCCGCCGGTCGGGACGCTGACGATCGCGGACCCGCAGAACTGGGTCGCCCTGCTCGCCTTCATCGCCGTCAGCCTGGTGGCGAGCAACCTGTCCTCGGTGGCTCGGGCCGGCCGCGACGAAGCGCTTTCCAGGCGCGATGAGGTCGCGCGGCTGTTCGATCTCAGCCGAGATGTCCTCCTGATCACCCACAGCGACGAGGCGATTGCGCCGCTGGCCCAGCTCGTCGCCCGGCGGTTTGCACTGGACTACGTCGCCATCTGTCTGCCACAGGGCGATGGATGGCGCGTGGTGGAGGCCGGCTCGTCGACGCTGTTAGTCGACCGGGCTCGTTTGGGGCCGGCGATGGCCTTGCCAGACGGGCACCGGACGATCGACGTCGGTGGCCATCCGGTCCGGCTGGTCCCGCTGCGTTTTGGGGCGAGGGTGGTCGGGCTGCTGGCCGTTGCCGGGCGGCCTGTCGAAGCCGGGACGCTGGACGCGCTCGGTGGGATTGTGGCGATAGCCATGGAGCGCGCGCAGTTCCTGGAGGAGCGAAAGGCGTCAGAGCTGTCGCGACGCAGCGAGGAACTGAAGTCGGCGCTCCTGGCGTCGATCGCGCACGATCTGCGGACGCCCCTGACGGCGATTCGGGTGGCCGCGACGAACCTCCAGGCCTCGTGGCCGAACGACGGGGAGCGGCGGGAGCAGAGCGCGCTGGTCGTGGCGGAAGTCGAACGCCTCAATCGCCTGTTCCACAACATTCTCGAGATGGCCCGCATCGACGCCGGCTCGATCGGCACGGACCTGCGCTGGGTCGACCCGTCGGAAATCGTCGAGGCGGCCCGCGATCAGATCGGCCACGCACTCGATCGGCACGCCTTCTCGACCGCCGTCGAATCGGATCGTCTGGTGCGCGTCGATCCGCGTCTGACGGCAAGCGCGCTGGCGCACCTGCTCGAGAACGCCGCACAGTACACGCCGCCGGGTTGCCGGGTGAGGGTCGATGCCGCTGTGACGGCCGAGGGGCTCACTCTGACCGTGCGCGATCGCGGTCCTGGCGTGACCGCACAGGATCTGCCGCACCTCTTCGAGCGCTTCTACCGCGGCTCGGAGGCTGCGCCGCGCGCCGGCGGGACCGGGATGGGGCTGGCGATCGCCCGTGGCCTGCTCGCGGCCGAGGGCGGACGCATCACGGCCGAAAACTGTCCAGACGGCGGCGCCCGGCTTACCATCGTTATTCCCGCCCAGACGCGGGCCGCAGCCATCGTGGAGCACGTCACATGACCCGAGCCGCCCGGATTCTTCTCGTTGACGACGAGGTGCCGATTCAGCGTGCGGTCCTGCCGCTGCTGCGATCGCGCGGCTATGACGTCGAGTTCGCGGGAACCAGCCATGACGCCCTCAAGATTGTGGCCGAACGACGACCCGACCTGATCGTGCTCGATCTCAGTCTTCCCGACATCGAAGGCACCGAGGTCTGCCGGCGCATCCGCGCGGAGTCAGCGGTGCCGATCATCGTACTGTCGGCGCGCGGCGGCGAATCCGACAAGGTGTCGGCTCTCGACCTCGGCGCCGACGACTACGTCACCAAGCCGTTCAACCCCGAGGAACTCCTCGCGCGCATCCGGGTCGCACTTCGGCGTGTGTTTTCGGCCGAAGCCGGAGACGTGGGCCGGGTCCAGTGTGGCGACCTGGCGATCGACTACGACCGGCGTCGGGTGATGCGCGGCGACGAGGAGATCCGGCTGACGCCGAAAGAATTCGATCTGCTCTCGCTGCTGGCGCGCAACCCGGACCGCGTGCTGACGCACCGCACTATTCTGAAGACCGTGTGGGGGCCGAACGCCATCGATCAGCCCGAGCACCTCTGGGTTCTGATCGGTCAGCTGCGGAGGAAACTCGAAGTCGATCCGTCGAACCCGCGTTATCTGATCAGCGAGCCCTGGGTCGGGTACCGGCTGGCGACGACTGCACCGGGAACCCGCTAGACTGCGGATTGCGACGGCCGGCGCCCGCATTCGCGATCAGCGCCTCTTTCCGCTCGCGCCGGAGGCGTTTCAGCCAGTGCTCGCGGCTGAGCGCCTCGCCCCTCGACCGGCACGCCTCCACGTACACCAGCACGACCGGGCGGCGCCCCGATGTGTAGCGCGCCCCCCGGCCGGTGTTGTGCGTCTGCGCGCGTGCGTCAGGATCGCGCGCGTACCCCGTGTACAGCGTGCCGTCGGCGCACCGGACAATGTACACGAAGTGCGCGCCGCCTCGCGCCTCCGCGTTCAGGCCAGGCCTCCCTGGCGGGTTCGGATGCTGTACGCCTCATCCACGGTCATCACGAAGATCCGCCCGTCTCCGGGCCGGCCCGTCCGCGCCGCTTCCGTGACGATCCGGACGACGTAGTCAACCAGGCCGTCGGGGGCGACGACGTCGATCATCATTTTGGGAAGCAGGCGCGGCTGATACTGGACGCCGCGGTAAACTCCGCGTGGCGTTCGCAGGTGCCGTACCCGAGGACCCGGCTGACCGTCAACCCGGAGACATCCAGGTCCCTCAAGGCATCGATGGTTTCGTCGATCCTTTCCTCCCGCACGACGCACTTGATGAGTTTCATCAGCGCACTCCCCACAGGCTATCGCAAGATTCGTCCCAAGGGCACAACCGTCGGATGCGCCCGACGTTCTTATCGGGAGTCCCGGGCCGCCCTTCAGTGTCGATCCGTCACCAGCTGATAGCCGATCCACCGCTCGTTGATCAGAATCTCCGGATGTGCGGGGTCGCGCTCGAGCTTCTTGCGAAGCTGACCGACGAGCACCCACACGTGTTCCGGGTGATTCGCGGCGTGCGGGCCCCAGACGGCTGTCAGAATACTCCTGTGAGTGAGGACCTGATTGGGCCGCTGAACGAAGTAGGCGAGAAGGTCGAATTCCTTCGGTGTCAGACGGATGCTCGTCGCGCCGCGCAGAACGCGTCGCTGCTCGAAATCGACCGTCAGGTCGCGTCGGAGGACATGACGGGTGCAGGCGGTCGTCTTGAACGCGCGGCGCAACGCGACGCGGACCCGCGCGAGCAGCTCTTCGTGGCTGAAGGGCTTCGTGACGTAGTCGTCGGCGCCGTGATCGAGCGCGGCGATCTTGTCCGAGTCGGAACTGCGGGCGGACAGGATGATGATTGGAACGTCGGACCGGGCGCGAACGCGGCGACACACTTCGACGCCGTCAAGGGACGGCAGACAGAGCTCCAGGAGAATCAGATCCGGCGCCCCGAGCTCGAACGCCCGGAGCGCGGCGTCGCCGGTCGTCGCGGTGTCGACCCTCATGCCGCGCGACGTGAACAGCAGGTCGAGCTCGTTCCGGATCGACGGATCGTTGTCGACGACCATGATGTGGGCCGAACGCGCCTGAGACACCGCACCCTCCGCGCTCATCTGCGCCGCGGGCCTTATTCGGATTCGCCCGTCCGGATCTTGTAGCTTTCGAACACCGGAGTCACGAAGACCCGGCCGTCGCCGACCTCTCCCGTCTGTGCGGCCGCGATCACGGCCTTGACCGCCGTGCGCGCCAGGTGGTCCGGCACGACACATTCGATCAGCATCTTCGGCAGAAGATTCAGGTGATACTCTTTGCCCCGATAGACCGCCGTGCGGCCACCCTGCCTGCCGTGGCCGCGAACTTCCGTGACCGTCATGCCGGAGACGCCAATCTGGTTGAGGGCGTCCTGCACGGCATCGACCTTCGCTGGTCGAACGATGCTCTTGATGAGCTGCATAGTTCCTCCTTTTTGGGGACCCGCCGCGAACCTACTTCTTCGCCGAAAACTGCCGATCGATGTCGAGGTTCATCTCCAGCACGTTGACCCGGGATTCACCGAGAAACCCGAGATCGCGGCCTTCGGTGTGGCGGGCCACGACATTGCGCACCTGCTCGACGGGCACCCCTCGAGCTTTGGCGACGCGTGCGACCTGGAGTTCGGCATTACGCGGGCTGATGTGGGGGTCCAGCCCTGAAGCCGACGCCGTGACGGCGTCTGCGGGAATCGGCGTCGTCGCCCTGAACAGCAAGGGCGCCTTGTCATCGTTGAACGCCTTGATCAGCTTCACGTCATCGAGATCACCGGCCGCGGTCATGAACCGATCGAGCGGAACCGACGACTCGTAGGGCAGGTCGTTGTCGACGCAGTAGTGCACGACGCGCGTGCTGATGCCGTCGAAGTCGACGACTTCGTTCTTCTTGTCGTCGGTCTTGGTCGTGCCGTTGATCAATTTGGCGCTCGTGGGCCCGAGGTTCGAACCCGCGCTGGCGGTCGGGTCGTATCCGCCGCCGGCAGACGAGGGCCGCGGATGGAAGTACTCGGGCCTGGTGAAGCTCTGCCCGAGCAGGCTGGATCCCACGACCTGGCCGTCGACGGTCACCAGGCTGCCGTTGGCCTGCCTCGGAAACAGCGCCTGACTGACTCCCGTCATGACCGCCGGATAAATCAGCCCCGTCAAGACCGTCATGACGACCAACATCAGAAACGCCGGCTTGATCTCTTTCCACATGATTTCCTCCTACGCGAGATGGAGCCAGCCGAGGACGCGGTCGATGGCCCAGATACAGGGAAACGGCGCGACGAGGCCACCGATGCCGTAGATCCACAAGTTGCGACGCAGCATCTGCGCGGCGCTCTGCGGTGTGTACTGGACGCCGCGCAACGCGAGCGGGACCAGCGCGACGATGATCAGCGCGTTGAAGATCACGGCCGCCAGGATGGCGCTCCCTGGCGTGCGCAGATACATGATGTTGAGCTTGTTCAGCGCCGGATACGTCGTCATGAACATCGCCGGGATGATGGCGAAGTACTTCGACACGTCGTTCATGATCGAGAAGGTCGTCAGCGCGCCGCGCGTGATCAGCAGCTGCTTGCCGATGGCCACGACTTCGATCAGCTTGGTCGGGTTGCTGTCGAGATCCACCATGTTGCCGGCTTCGCGCGCCGCCGTCGTGCCGGTGTTCATCGCCAGGCCCACGTCCGCCTGGGCGAGCGCCGGGGCGTCGTTGGTGCCGTCGCCGGTCATGGCGATCATCCGGCCCCCCGCCTGCTCCTTCTTGATGTATTCCAGCTTGTCCTTCGGGGTCGCCTGGGCGATGAAGTCGTCGACCCCGGCTTCCGACGCGATGGCCGCGGCCGTCAAGGGGTTGTCGCCGGTGACCATGACCGAGCGGATGCCCATCGCGCGGAGCTGGGCGATGCGCTCCTTCATCCCGACCTTGACGATGTCTTTCAGCTGAATGATGCCGAGCAGCCGCGGGCCGTCGGCGACCGCCAGCGGCGTCCCGCCGCTCCGGGAGATCTCATCCGAGAGCTCGGTGACGCCCGCGGGAATGTGTCCGCCCTCCTGTTTCACGAACGCGACAATGGCGTCGGTGGCCCCTTTCCGCAAACGCCGGCCGTCGACGTCCACGCCGCTCATCTTCGTGTAGGCCGAGAACGGAATGAAATGGGCGCCGTCGGGGATGCCGCGTCCACGCAGGCCATACTTGTCCTTGGCGAGCACGACAATGGATCGGCCTTCCGGCGTTTCATCCGGCAGGCTGGAGAGCTGCGCCGCGTCGGCGAGCTCGGCGTCGGTCACACCGAGGGCCGGCACGAAGGCGACGGCCTGCCGGTTGCCCAAAGTGATCGTGCCGGTCTTGTCGAGCAGCAGCGTGTTGACGTCGCCGGCGGCCTCGACGGCCTTGCCGCTCATCGCCAGCACGTTGTGCTGCATGACGCGGTCCATGCCGGCGATCCCGATGGCCGACAGCAGGCCGCCGATCGTCGTCGGAATCAGGCACACCAGCAGCGCCATGTAGACAGCGATCGTCGGTGCGGTGCCGGCGCCCGCCGAGTTCACGCTGTAGATGGCGAACGGGACCAGGGTAGTGACCGCGAACAGGAAGATGATCGTGAGCCCGGCAATCATGATGTTCAGGGCGATCTCGTTCGGCGTCTTTTGCCGCTCGGCGCCTTCGACGAGTGCGATCATCCTGTCCAGGAACGTTTCGCCGGGGTTCGCCGTGATCTTGATCTTGACGCGATCGGACAGCACCCGCGTGCCCCCGGTCACGGCGCTCCGGTCGCCGCCGGACTCTCGGATCACCGGCGCGCTCTCGCCGGTAATGACCGACTCATCGACGGTGGCGACGCCCTCGATGACCTCGCCGTCGCTCGGAATCGGCTCGCCGGCGCTGACAATGACGACGTCGCCGGCTCGCAGTTTCGCCGACGAGACCCGCTCGATGCGGTCGCGTTCCAGGAGACGATTGGCGAACGAGTCGGTCTTGGTCTTCCGGAGCGATTCAGCCTGGGCCTTGCCGCGCGCCTCGGCCATTGCCTCGGCAAACGTGGCGAACAGCACGGTGAACCAGAGCCAGAGGGCGATCTGGAGTTCGAACCCGAGCCCGCTCTTTCCCGCCAGCGTGTCGCGGATCAGAAACAGCGTGGTCAGAACCGCCCCAACCTCGACGACGAAGATCACGGGATTCTTCATCAGCGTGATCGGGTTGAGCTTGATGAGCGACTCCTTCAGCGCACGCCGCAGGATGTCGGGGTCGAACAACGGGCGCGCCCGGACGAGCTTTTTCGGAATGAGGGTGGTGCCCTTCACGGGTGCGGGCGCTGCCGGAATCGGCGTTGAAGGCGGCGTCAGTGTAGTAGCCATGAGTCAGCTCCAGACGGGAAACGACACGAACATCGTCGAGAAGAGCCTTCCCTGGTGCATGAGGAAATGCTCGACAATCGGTGACAGCGACAGGGCCGGGAAGAACGTCAACGCGCCGATCACGATCACGGCGGTCACCAGCACGCCGACGAAGAGCGGTCCATGCGTGGCCAGCGTGCCGGCCGAGTCGGGCACCCGCTTCTTCGTCGCCAGGCTTCCGGCCACGGCCAGCGCGGGAATCATGAACAGGAATCGACCGAACAGGATCGCCAGGCCGAGCGTCAGGTCGTACCAGGGCGTGTTCACCGTGATACCGGCGAAGGCGCTGCCGTTGTTCTCCGCCGCGCTCGAGTAGGCATACAGCACCTCGCTCAGGCCGTGCGGACCGGCGTTGTTGAAGTTGGCGATGGCCGGCCCCTGCGGATTCCAGTAGCCGCCCTTCTCGAAAGGCGTGACCACGCTGGCTCCGGCGCCCGCCAGAATCAGGAACGACGTCACGAGAATGGCGAAGAGCGCCATCTTGACTTCCTTCTGCTGAATCTTCTTGCCGAGATACTCGGGCGTCCGGCCGACCATCAGGCCGGTGATGAAGATGCCGACGACCGCGTAGAGGAGCATCGCGAACAGCCCCGAACCGACGCCGCCGAAGATCACCTCGTCGGTCTGGATGTTGAACAGCGGCACGAGGCCGGCGAGCGGCGTGAAGCTGTCGTGCATGGCGTTCACGGCGCCGCAGGTGGCGTCGGTCGTGCCCGTCGCGAAGAGCGTCGACGTGGCGATCCCGAATCGCGTCTCCTTGCCCTCCATGTTGCCGCCCGACTGGGTCGCCGTCGCGGCGGTTTCGACTCCCAGCTTCGCGAGGATCGGGTTGCCCGCCTGTTCGGCGGGATAGGCCACGAATACGCCCATGAGGAACATGATCGACATCGCCCAGAAGAGCGCCCACCCCTGCCTCGTGTCCTTGACCATGTGGCCGAACGTGTAGGTCAGGGCGGCGCAGATCGCGAACATGAACGCTTCGGCGAAGAAGTTCGTGAACGGCGATGGATTTTCGAACGGATGAGCCGAGTTCGCGTTGAAGAAGCCGCCGCCGTTGGTGCCGATCTGCTTGATCGCTTCCTGCGACGCAACCGGCCCCTGCGCAATCGTCTGGGTCGCCCCTTCGACCGTCTTGACGACGGTGTACGGATGGAAGTTCTGGATGACTCCCTGGGAGCAGAAGAACAGGCCGGTGACGACGGAGAGCGGAAGCAGGATGTAGATGGTTCCGCGCGTCAGGTCGACCCAGAAGTTTCCGAGCCGATCGGTCTCCTGTCGCGCAAACCCGCGGATGACCGCGATCGCCACGGCAATGCCGGCCGCCGCCGAGACGAAGTTCTGAACCGCGAGCGCGGCCATCTGCACGAGATAGCTCATCGTCGATTCACCGGCGTACCACTGCCAGTCGGTGTTCGTCATGAAGCTCATCGACGGTGTTGAACGCCTGGTCGGGCTTGACCTGTGCGGTCCCGAATCCCTGAGGGTTCAGCGGCAACAGGCCCTGGAGCCGCATGAGGCCATAGCCGAACAGGAATCCGATCAGGCTGAACGACAGCAGCGACGCCGCGTACTGCGTCCATCGCTGCTCCTCCTTTTCACGAACGCCGCAGAGCTTATAGACGAGCGCCTCGAGCGGGCGGAACACGCGGGTGAAGGAACGTACGCTCGCCCTGAAACAGGCGCGACATGAAGAGGCCGAGCGGCTTCGTGACCAGCAGGGTCACGACGAAGAACACGAGAATCTGCAGGATGCCATTGCTAGTCATACACGTCCCTTCAGAATTTCTCGGGCTGGAACATCGCCCATCCGAAGTACACGAGCAGCAAGGTCGAGACGATGCCGGAAATGATGTAATCGAACATGGAACCGCCTCTCGTATGCGCGGTCGCACGCCTGGGTGATCGCCCAGAGTGCGAGGAATCCGGCGACGCCAATCAAGAGGTAGAACGCGTCAAGCATGTGATGTCTCCCTGGCCTAAAAGGAACCGGCGCGTCGCCATTAAGAAGTCCTTAGCGGTCCGTGAGGATCGTGGGAGCGATTGTCGGCGCGCTGAAACGCCGGAGAACCGTGAGTGCCGGGCTCGGTGTAGAATCCGTAGCGTCCGCGAAAGGCTGCGCACGCCACATGTCGCTCCGCACAAAACTGATTGCCGGCTACGTCGTGTTTCTGTGCGCCGTGGCCGCACTCGGAGGCTGGAGCATCTGGCAGCTCGAGCGGATGGGCGTAGTCTCGCGCCGCATTCTGGCCGAGAACTACGAATCAGTCGTCGCCGCGCAGGACATGAAGGAGAGTCTCGAGCGGCAGGACTCGGCGGCCTTGTTCGCGCTTCTCGATCGCGCGGACCGGGGCGGCCCGTCAGCTCCAGGAACATCGCCGGCGCTTCGACGCGGCGTTCGAAAAGGCCGCTCACAACATCACCGAGGTCGGCGAGGCGGAGGTCATCGCCACGATCAGAGGCAACCGTGACGAAGGACCACAAAAGGTTCGACGGGTTTCTGAGGGACCTGGCGAGTTCCTCGCACGAGGCCGCGGCGTATAGGTACGACTTCTCGCGCCTGGAGCCTCAGTTCGACCAGGTTGAGCCGATCGTGATCGGCTGCTGCGGCTGAATCAGGAAGCGATGCTCCGCAAGTCCTGCTGATGCCAGGGTCGGAGGACGTGCGCTGGTGATGACACTGGTGCTGGCGGCAGCCCTCGTCATCGCCGGCCTGGGGCTCGCCTTTGCGCTGGCGAACGCGATCGTGCGTCCGCTCTCTCTCCTCACGTCTGCAACCAGCCGTATCGCGGCCTGGCGATCTGGACGGCACCGGACACGTTGGCTCCAAAGATGAAATCGGCACGCTGGCAGACAGCTTCAACAGCATGGCCGAACGGCTGCGAAAGCTCCGACGTTCCGATCGGCAAGCTGGTGGTGGCCCAGCAGACGACCGAGGCCGCGATCGACTCGTTGTACGACCCGGTGGTGGTCACCGACAGTGAAGGCCGTGTCACCAGGCTGAATCACGCCGCGGAGCTGTGGTGTTTGGTCCCGAGTCTGCCGGACTCGGCCAACCGATCGCGCAGGTGGCCACCGACCGCCGCATTGCCGCGGCGGTTGCGGAAGTGCTCGAATCGCAGCAGGCGGTCGCGCGGGAGGAGCTTGGCGCGGCGTTGCCGATGAAAGTCGACGGTGCGGAGCGCTCCTTTCACCTGCGATTGACCCCGATGCGCGACCCGGACGGGCGTCTGGTCGGGGCCGTCACGCTGCTCGAAGACGTCACGCATCTCCGGGAAATCGACCGCCTCAAATCCGAATTCGTCGCAGCCGCGTCGCATGAGCTGCGCACGCCGCTCTCGACCATCCGGCTGGGGATCGATCTCCTTCTCGAGAAGGCTGGCGGCCTGACCAGCCGGCAGGCCGAAGTCCTCTCGATGTGCCACGACGATGCCGTGCGGCTCGAGCGGCTGGTCGGCGACCTGCTCAATCTGTCGAAGATCGAGTCGGGGCAGGCGATCCCGCTGCCGACCCCCATCTCGACGATGACACTGCTGCGCGACGCGATCGAACCCCTCAGGCTGCAGACCGAGACCAAGAGGCGTCACGCTGCATGTCGTCGAGGACGCGTCGCTGCCGTTGGTCATGGCCGACCGCTCGCAGATCGAGCGGGTCGTGGCGAATCTCATCGCCAATGCCGTCGCGGCGACCCCGCGAAACGGCTCGATCACGGTCAACGCGAGGCAGGTGGGAACGTTTGTGGCCATCTCGGTCAGCGACACTGGCCTCGGCATCCCGCGTGAGTATCTGCCCCGCATCTTCAGCCCGTTTGTGCAGGTGCCCGGGGCGCCAACCGGAAGCGCCGGCCTCGGTCTGGCCATCTCGCAGCGGATCGTCGAAGCCCACCACGGTCAAATCACCGTGCATTCGGAAGTGGGCCGCGGCGCGACGTTCACGTTCACATTGCCGATCGCCTGAGGCGTCACGGGCGGCGACCGAGAGGAGATGCATGCGCGTTCTGATCATCGAGGATGAGATTGTCTCCGCCGACATGATGCGGCTGGCGCTCGCGGAACAGGACCAGAGGCGAGGCCTCGACAGGAGAAGCGGGGCTGGAGGCGTTCGGCGACGGTCGGTGGGACGTCGTGCTGCTGGATCAGCGGCTCCCCGGCATCGATGGCCTGGAGACGCTGAGGCGGCTGAGGCAGCGCGACCCCGGCGTGTGCGTGGTGATGATCACGGCGTTCGCCTCAATCGAGCTCGCCGTAGAGGCGATGAAGCTCGGCGCCACGGACTTTCTGCGCAAGCCCGTCGCCCCGGAGGCGCTCAGAGGGGCGCTGGCCGCGGCCGCTCACGTCAAGTCCGAGCGCCAGGCGGAGTCGTCTGCCCGCGGCGCCAGCCGCCCCGGCGGGCAAGCCCGGTATCGTTCACATGACGCTCAATGGGTTTCAGATGACGCGCAGGCGCAGCGGTGAGGGCCCCCCCTCTCAATCGCCAGACGATCACCCGTTCACCGTGGTGCAGCACGCCACCGGTGAACGACGCGAGGTGACCGTCGGCATCGATCCGGACGAAGTCGAGCGCGTCGATTGGTTGTCGCGGCGCGTCCTGAAGCCGCAGGGTGCGTTCTGGAGCCAGCAGGCGGAGCGCCTTCTGGGAGCTCACCTGTGGGTGGAGGGACATACGCCCGAAGGGGGGCGTCTCACCCTGACCGACGTGTCGCTCGATACGATCGATCTGGCAGCTGCATGGACCGCGGGACGATCCGGCGCCACATTGACCGGCTGGCTCGCGTCGAGTAGCCTCGCTGGTCATGCATCGCTTCATGCTGGCGGGTCGCGTCGTGGGGTCGATTGGCGCGATCGCGCTGATCACGGGCCTGTACGCGCAGTTCCTGCTGGTGAATCCGACCACGGTTGCGCTGACCTACCTGATCGCGATCCTGTTGATTGCGACCGCCTGGGGCATCGTCGAGGCCACCACCGCATCCGTCGCGGCGGTGCTGTGCTTCAACTTCTTCTTTCTTCCTCCGGTCGGCACGCTCACGATCGCCGATCCGCAGAACTGGGTGGCGTTGCTGGCGTTTCTCGCGACCGCGATCGTCGCCAGCCAGCTCTCGGGCCGGGCGCGCCGGCGCGAGATCGACGCGGCGGCCCGCAGACGCGATCTCGAGCGTCTCTACACCCTCAGCCGGGCGCTGCTGCTGTCGGAACGCGGCGTCGTCGGTGTCCGGCGGCATTGCGCGCCACATCGCCGATGCATTCGAGCTGGAGTCGGTCGCGCTCTTGATCGCGGAGGGACACCATCTCCTGGGCGGGGCCCAGGGAACTGCCGGAGATCGATGACCAGGCTTCGCGAGGTGGCGAGGCAGGGCATGTCGATCGTCCACGACCCGTCGGGAATGGTGGTCACCGCGATTCAGCTCGGCGGCGTGCCCGATCGGCAGCCTGGCCATTCTGCGACGCGCACCTGAGCGACACGGTGCTGCAGTCGATCGCGAACCTGGCGGCGATCGGTCTGGAGCGGGCGCGCGGCCAGGAAGCCGACGGCGCGGGCCGAGGCCGCCCGGCAGAGCGGCGAGCTGCGCGCCACGGTCCTCGATGCGCTCGCTCACGAGTTCAAGACGCCGCTCACCTCGATGAAGGCGGCGACCGAGCGACTTCTGCGGGTCGAGTCCGTCGGCGAGGCCGCGATCGGGAACTGGTCGCGATCATCGACGAGGACCTGGACCGGCTGCAGGCGCTCGTCACCGACGCCGTGCACATGCTGCGCATCGACGCCGGCGATTTCGTCGTCCGTCGCGATCGCATCCCGGTCGACGACGTGGTCAGCGCGACGCTGCAGAAGTTCGAGCAGCGACTGGACGGGCACCCGATCGTCGAGCGCGTTCCCGACGGCCTGCACGGTTGACGCGGATCGCGAGCTCGCTGGGTCTGGCGCTCGGCAGTTGCTCGACAACGCCGTGAAGTACTCGCCGCCGACCTCCACGATCGAAGTCATCGGCGACCAGAATGGCGCCGTCGACATCGCGGGTCCGGAACTCCGGGCCCGCGATTCCCGACGCGACGAGCGAGCACGCATCTTCGAGCGGTTCTATCGGGGCGCGCAGGCCCGCCAGATCCCGGGAACCGGGATGGGGCTCGCCATCGTGCAGCAGATTGCACGCGCGCACGGCGGGCACGTTGACGGTCGTCGAGCTCGGCCGAGCAAGGGACGACGTTCACGCTGTCGCTTCCGCGTGAGGAGGCGAAGCCATGAGCGCCGGCCGGATTCTGGTCGTGGACGACGACCCGCAGATCCGGCGGGTGATGCGGGTGACGCTGACCGGCCAGGGCTACGAGGTGGACGACGCGCAAGAGCGGCGAGGAGGCGCTCGAGAAGCTTCGCGAGGAGCGATTCGATCTCGTGCTGCTCGACATGAACATGCCCGGCATGGGCGGACTCGAGACGTGCCGGCTGATTCGCGGGCAGTCCGAGATCGCGATCATCATGCTGACCGTTCGGGACACCGAGACCGACAAGGTCGAGGCGCTCGATGCGGGCGCCGACGACTACGTCACCAAGCCGTTCAACGCTCCCGAGCTGCTCGCCCGGATCCGGGCGGCGCTTCGCCGGACGCCGTCGACGCACGGGCCGGCGGGCCGCCTCGCGATCGGCGACGTGGAAGTCGATTTCGACACGCGGCAGGTGACCGTCGCGCGGCAGGCAGGTGCGCCTGACACCGAAGGAGTTCGAGCTGCTGCGGTACCTCGTCGCGCACGCCGAACAAGGTGCTGTCCGCACCGCGAGCTTCTGCAGTCCGTGTGGGGCCCGGACTACGGCGATCAGGTGGACTACCTGCGCGTGTTCGTGAACCAGCTGCGGAAGAAGATCGAGATCAAGCCATCCAGCCCGGCCCATCTCCTGACCGAGCCCTGGGTCGGCTATCGGTTGTTCCTGCCCACTGATCCGCATTAGGCGGCACGCCGATTGCCTCGCACGCTCCCAATGCCTGACGGCCGCGGCGGTTTCGCCGGATATTTCAGCCGTGC